>NZ_JACJEX010000020.1:0-32765 GCF_014164245.1 Pseudoalteromonas sp. SG43-8
TTCATAGTTTTCATAGTTTTCATAGTTTTCATAGTTTTCATAAAATAATACCAATTCGCTTAATTAAGTTATCTATTTTGAGGCTGGAAAAACGTGTTGATAGGTAGGCAAAAAAATTCGCTATTTAGTTGTTCTAAATGAGCATTTTTTAACGCAGGTAGCTACACGTTTAGCCCCGCAAAATGATTAAGTATTATTGCGGATTGGTATAAGTCCTAAATGTGTAAACACGTTTCAGGATAAGGCAGTTCCAGAAAACAAAAAGCCCCGGCTAATGCCAGGGCTTTTTTACAAAACTAACTTAATTAAAAATTAAGCTTGTTTTGGACTAGAAATAACGTCTACTAAAGTCCAAGATTTATTCTTAGAAATTGGTGCGCATTCACGGATAGTAACTACGTCACCCGCTTTTGCTGTGTTATTTTCGTCATGTACGTGTAACTTAGTCGTACGTTTAATGAATTTCCCATAGATTGGGTGCTTCACATAACGTGCGATAGCGATAGTGAAAGATTTTTCCATCTTGTCGCTGATTACACGGCCTTGAAGAGTACGAATTTTATCGCTCATTATTGACCTGCCTTCTGGTTAATAACTGTTTTTACACGCGCGATATCGCGGCGTACTGTTCTTAGCGTGTGTGTCTGAGCTAACTGACCAGTGCTAGCTTGCATGCGCATATTAAATTGCTCACGAAGTAGTCCTAGAAGTTCAGCATTAAGCTCTTCTACGCTTTTATCTTTTAGTTCGCTAGCTTTCATCACATTACCGTCCGAGTTACGAAAGTTGTTTTGAATGGCAGTTTACGAGCAGCAAGGTCAAACGCTTCACGAGCAAGCTCTTCTGAAACACCTTCCATTTCGTAAAGTACTTTACCAGGCTGAATTTCAGCAACCCAATATTCAACAGAACCTTTACCTTTACCCATACGAACTTCAAGAGGTTTTTCTGTAATCGGTTTGTCAGGGAAGACACGAATCCAGATTTTACCTTGACGTTTCACGTGACGCGTCATAGCACGACGAGCTGCTTCGATTTGACGAGCAGTCATACGGCCACGGCCAGTTGCTTTCAATCCGAAAGTACCGAAGCTTACTTTGTTACCGTTTTGCGCTAAACCGCGGTTGCGGCCTTTGTGCATTTTACGGAATTTTGTACGTTTTGGCTGTAACATTACTCGCTACCTCTACTTAGCACTTTTCTTGGCTTTCTTTGGTGCGCGTTTAGCTGGCTTCTCTTGCTCTTGTACTAGTGGTAAACCACCAATAACTTCGCCTTTGAAGATCCAAACTTTAACACCAATGATACCATAAGTGGTTAAGGCTTCAGAAGTTGCGTAATCGATATCAGCACGAAGAGTATGTAGAGGTACACGACCTTCACGATACCATTCTGAACGTGCGATTTCAGCGCCGCCAAGACGACCGCTAACTTCAACTTTAATCCCTTTAGAACCGATGCGCATTGCATTTTGTACCGAACGCTTCATAGCGCGACGGAACATAACACGACGTTCTAGTTGAGAGGCAATGCCGTCTGCTACTAGTTGTGCATCTAGTTCTGGTTTACGTACTTCAGAGATATTAATCTGAGCAGGTACACCAGCGATTTTAGTTACCGCTTGACGTAATTTTTCTACGTCTTCGCCTTTTTTACCGATAACAACACCCGGACGAGCCGTGTGAATTGTTACTCGGATTGATTTTGCTGGACGCTCAATAACGATTTTAGACACAGAAGCCGTTTTTAATTCCTTAGTAAGGAATGTACGAACTTTGTGATCGCCAAAAAGCTGTGCAGAGAAATCTTTTGAACTCGCGTACCAGGTAGAAACCCAAGGTTTAGATATACCTAGGCGAATACCAGTAGGATGAACTTTTTGTCCCATTACTTATACTCCTAGCTATCTGAAACCATAACAGTGATATGGCTTGTACGCTTAAGGATGCGATCTGCGCGTCCTTTAGCACGAGGCATAATACGTTTCATTGTAGGACCATCGTCCACAAAGATCGTTGTTATACGAAGCTCATCAATGTCAGCACCTTCGTTATGCTCTGCGTTAGCAATAGCAGACTCAAGTACTTTCTTAACTAATACAGCCGCTTTCTTAGGGCTGTACGCCAGGATTTCTAGTGCGCGATCTACAGGTAACCCGCGGATCTGATCTGCAACTAGACGTGCTTTTTGCGCCGAACCAGAGGCGAATTTATGTTTAGCTAATGCTTGCATTTATCTTCCCCTCTTATCGTTTCTTCGCTTTCTTATCCGCAGCATGGCCACGGTAAGTGCGAGTTGGTGCAAATTCACCTAGTTTGTGACCGATCATTTCGTCAGAAACGAAAACTGGTACGTGCTGGCGACCATTATGGACAGCAATGGTCAATCCGATCATGTTAGGTATGATCATTGAACGACGGCTCCAAGTTTTAATTGGCTTTTTCTCACCGCTTTCCAAAGCTTTCTCTACCTTCTTCAGCAAGTGTAGGTCTATAAAAGGACCCTTCTTGAGAGAGCGTGGCATGGCTATTCCTCAATATTACTTAGTACGACGACGTACTATAAATTTATCCGTACGCTTGTTCTTACGCGTCTTCGCACCTTTAGTCGGTTTACCCCATGGAGACACAGGATGACGACCACCAGATGTACGACCTTCACCACCACCGTGTGGGTGATCTACCGGGTTCATGGCAACACCACGAACTGTCGGACGAATACCACGCCAGCGATTTGCACCTGCTTTACCAAGTGAACGAAGCATATGCTCAGCATTGCCTACTTCACCTAGAGTCGCACGACAATCAGATTCAACTTTACGAACTTCGCCTGAACGAAGACGTAATGTTACATACTGACCATCACGAGCAAGGATTTGAACGTATGCACCAGCAGAACGTGCGATTTGAGCACCTTTACCTGGTTTTAATTCTACGTTGTGAACAGTCGAACCTACAGGCATATTACGCATTGGTAATGCATTACCAGGTTTGATTGGTGCATCAACACCAGACTGGATTGCATCGCCAGCTTTTAAGCCTTTTGGTGCGATAATGTAACGACGCTCACCGTCTGCATATAATACAAGAGCGATGTTTGCGCTACGATTTGGATCGTATTCTAAACGTTCAACAGTGGCTGGAATGCCATCTTTAGTACGTTTAAAATCGATTAAACGGTAATGTTGTTTATGACCACCACCGATATGACGAACCGTAATACGACCATTGTTATTACGACCACCTGATTTAGAGTTTTTCTCTAAAAGTGGTGCGTATGGCTTACCCTTATGTAGATCAGAGTTAACCACTTTAACTAGGTGACGACGGCCCGCAGAAGTAGGCTTACACTTTTGAAGTGCCATAATTCTATCCCCTTATTACTCGGCGCCGCCGACAAAGTCTAGCTCGCTGCCTTCTTTAAGAGTAACGTAAGCTTTTTTCCAGTCGCTACGACGACCGAAACGTGCGCCAGTACGTTTTGTTTTACCCTTAACGTTAAGTGTGCGAACACCCGTTACTTCTACTTCAAAAAGCTTCTCAACTGCTACTTTAATTTCAGCTTTAGTTGCGTCATTTACTACTTTAAAAACAATAGTATTGTTTTCTTCAGCAGCAATTGTGCTTTTTTCAGAGATATGTGGAGCAAGGATCACTTTTAAAAGACGTTCTTCGCGAATCATGCTAGCGCCTCCTCAAGTTGCTTAACAGCAGCGGCTGTAATAAGTACCTTATCGAAAGCAATTAAGCTTACAGGATCGATACCAGCTACATCACGTGTGTCAACCTTATAAAGGTTACGTGCCGATAAGAAAAGATTTTCATCTACTTCTTCAGTCACGATAAGAACATCTTTAAGCTCAAGTTCTTTAAGCTTAGCAACTAGTTCTTTAGTTTTTGGTGCTGCTAGAGCAAAACTTTCAACAACGATTAAACGCTCTTGACGAACTAATTCAGATAAGATGCTTTTAATCGCACCACGGTACATTTTACGGTTTACTTTTTGGCTGTGGTCTTGTGGTTTAGCTGCAAAGCTAACGCCACCTGAACGCCAAATTGGGCTACGGATTGTACCGGCACGTGCACGGCCAGTACCTTTTTGAGCCCATGGTTTTTTACCACCACCGCTTACTTCAGAACGTGTCTTCTGAGCACGAGTACCTTGACGAGCACCTGCTGCGTATGCAACAACTACTTGGTGTACTAATGCTTCGTTAAACTCACGTCCAAAAGTAGCTTCAGAAACTTCAAGACCGCCAGAAGCGTCTTTAATTGCTAATTCCATCACTAAATCTCCAGGACTTATGCTTTAACAGCTGGTTTAACGATAACGTCACCGCCAATAGCTCCAGGTACTGCACCCTTAACTAAAAGCAAATTACGCTCAGCGTCAACGCGAACTAGTTCTAAGTTTTGAGTCGTTACACGCTCAGCACCCATATGACCGGCCATTTTCTTACCTTTAAACACCTTACCAGGTGATTGGTTTTGACCGATTGAACCAGGAGCACGGTGAGATAGAGAGTTACCATGTGTCGCGTCTTGCATGCTGAAATTCCAGCGCTTAACACCACCTTGGAAACCTTTACCTTTAGAAGTACCGGTTACGTCAACCTTGTTGATTTCGTTGAATAATTCAACAGTAAGCTCAGCGCCTACTTCAAAATCGCCTTCACCACCGTTAAGGCGGAATTCCCACAGACCGCGACCCGCTTCAACACCAGCTTTAGCGAAATGACCCGCTTTAGCTTTGTTTACACGACTTGCTTTTTTAGTGCCTGCGGTTACTTGAAGCGCGTTATAACCGTCTGTTGCGTCAGATTTGATCTGAGCAATGCGGTTAGGTGTCGCTTCAATAACTGTCACAGGGATAGATACACCATCTTCAGTGAAGATTCGTGTCATACCCACTTTACGACCGACTAGACCTAATGCCATTTTCCTAAAACCTCTCTAATCTTTCGATTAACCCAGGCTGATTTGAACATCAACACCAGCAGCAAGATCTAAACGCATAAGCGCGTCTACAGTCTTGTCAGTTGGTTCTACGATGTCTATCAGACGTTTATGGGTGCGGATCTCGTACTGATCACGCGCATCTTTATTAACGTGCGGTGAAGTTAGTACAGTAAAACGTTCAAAGCGTGTAGGTAGTGGGATTGGACCACGTACTTGTGCGCCAGTGCGTTTCGCAGTTTCCACGATTTCTGCCGTTGATTGGTCAATCAAACGGTGGTCAAAAGCTTTTAGGCGAATACGAATGCGTTGATTTGACATTCTTAACCTCAATATAAAGAGCATATAAAAGAGCATAAAAAAACGACCGAAACAATCTTAAAACTTAAGATGTCGGCTGTTTGATTATATCTACGTTGAGTTCCAAATCGGAACTCCTGTTTATTAGCTTGAAATCCAAGCTTAATTTATCCTTTCTAATTCCCAGAGGAATTTTGAAAGCCTGCGTATTATAGAGGTATTGGTGATAAATGCAACAACTATTTAGAAACAATGTAATGAATACTAATTTGATTAAATATGCGTCCATACATGTTCAATAGCTATACTTGAACTAATGCTTTTGATGCTAGTCAACAAACAACTAAACATCTTAATTGCGCAAACTAAGGGATTTTTAGATATTATGGTATCCTGTTGCGCTAATTTTGCCCTTAATACTCTCAATATGGTGAGTCGATGCGTATTTTTAATTATTGTTTAAATGTTATGTCTGCTGGATTTAGTCGCTTATTTGTGAAAAGCAAAGTGCTGCCAGAAAATCCTATTAAACAGTATGATCTAAACCCTGAGTACCCTACATTTTACATAGTGCGTTTAAATTCACGTTTTGATTTAGCCGCGCTGGCACATGTTTGTAAAAAGAATGGCCTACCTAGCCCAACAGAAGAGCAAGTGCTAGGGACTCAAAATTTAGACCGTTTTATTGGTATTAAAAATCCTCCACCGTTATTTGGTGATGAAGCAAAACCAACCAATGCTTTAGCCCAAGGCAAGCAAATTATTGAGTACTTAATAAAAAGCGGTCAGCAAAACGTACAAGTGGTGCCTGTTACTATTTTATGGGGGCGCGATCCAGGTAAAGAAAAGCCAGGACTACGTACTTTAATTACACACTCTCTTACTCCAAGCTGGTTTAGAAAGTTTTTTGTGGTGTTATTTTCAGGGCGCGATAACTTTATTCGCTTTAGCCAACCACTCGACTTATCACTTTTAGTCAATGAAAAAGCCGACGTAAGTGAGTTACCTCATAAATTATTACGCGTAGCGCGTGTTCACTTTAAGCGCCAAAAGCTAGCTGCTACAGGCCCTAAAATGCCATCTCGTGAGCAATTGTTTAATTCATTATTAGCGTCACCTACTATAAAAAAAGCAATTCAAGATGAAGCTAACGCTAAAAACATTAGCCAAACAGAAGCTCGTCAAAATGCACTTAAGCTACTTGATGAAATAGCCGCTAATTACTCTGAAGCAATGATACGTGTGGCCGAAAGGTTTTTAACTTGGTTATGGAATAAGCTTTATAATGGTATTGATATTAAACACGCCGAACAAATTCATGAACTAACAGATAAAGGCCATGAAATAATTTATATGCCTTGTCATCGCAGCCATATGGATTACTTACTGCTTACTTACTCTATTTATCATTTAGGTTTAGTACCTCCGCATATAGCTGCAGGTATAAATCTTAACTTTTTCCCTGCCGGAGGCATATTTAGACGCTCTGGTGCGTTTTTTATTCGTCGCTCGTTTGCAGGTAATAAACTTTATTCTGCCATATTCAAAGAGTATTTAAGCCAACTGTTTATTAAAGGTTACTCTGTTAAGTTTTACACGGAGGGCGGTCGAAGCCGAACTGGACGCTTACTGCCGCCTAAAACGGGCATGCTATCTATGACATTACAAGCAATGCTACGCGGAATAGACAGACCAATATCTATTGTACCTGTGTACATTGGCTACGAGCACGTCATGGAAATTAACACCTACCTTAAAGAGCTGGATGGTAAAGATAAAAAAGGCGAATCTATATTTGGTATTTTTAAGGCAATCAAAAACCTTAAAAACTACGGTCGTGGTAATTTAAACTTTGGCGATCCAATCTCTATTAACCAATACTTAAACGATAACCAACCTGATTGGCGTGATTCAATACACCCAACTGACGTGCAAAAGCCACAATGGTTAGCACCACAAGTAACTAAACTTGCCGACCAAGTAATGGTTAAAATTAATAATGCAGCGGCGCTTAATGCGGTTAACTTACTAGCGATGATATTGCTGGTTAATGATAAGCAAGCATTGAGTAAACCAAAGCTATTAGCTCAGCTTGATTTTTATCTGCGCTTACAGCGTGATGCAAGCTACAGTAATAAAGTAACTACACCAGACGAAACACCAGAGCAATTACTAACGCATGCATTAAAGCTTAATAAGTTTGAAGTTATCTGTGATGAGTTTGGCGAAATCATTACGATAAGCGATAAAGAAAAAGTACTGTTTAATTACTACCGAAACAATATTTTGCACTTGTTTGCAGTACCAAGCTTAATTGCACTACATCTATTTAAACAACACAGCACTACGATTGCTCAATGCCAGCAACTTGTAAAAACATTTTATCCGCTATTTGCTAAAGAGTGGTATTTACAGCCTCTTGATGAAAACTATATAACGCGTATTTTAGCTAACTTTGCTGATCAAAATTTAATTGAGTTTGATGGCGATAACATTCATATAACGAACAGTAATGACTGCCTAGCTAAGCTTGAAATGCTTGGACGAGCACTTAGCTTTACCCTACAACGTTACGCTATTGTGATTGGTTTTATTCAAACAAGTGATGGCATTGAAAAAGCCGAGCTTGAAAGAGAAAGCCAAGTACTCGCACAACGTTTAGGTACACTGCACGGCATAAAAACACCTGAGTTTTTTGACAAAAAAGTACTTGTTAGTTTTATCGAAAACTTACGTGGCGAGTCGTTAATAACAGAGGGTGATAAGGGCTTAGTAGGTAGCACACAACTATGTGAAACCTACGCACACCTTAAAACATTACTGCCAGCACGCGTCTGGCAGTCAATCAGCGATATAGTTCAAGATCAGTGTAACTAGCAATGCATTTACAGAAGGGGTTAGCGTTGACGCATAACCCCTTCTTGCATTGTTGAGGCAACCAAGTTGCCTTGGCGGTCAAAAAACTGCCCCCGTACCAAACCACACCCATTACTCGCACTTGGACTATCAATTGAATACAAAATCCAATCATCCATTCTAAATGGACGATGAAACCACATTGCATGATCAATCGTAGCTACTTGCATATTTGGCTGCATAAACGATACACCATGAGGTTGTAATGCAGTTGGTAAAAACTCAAAATCAGACGCATACGCTAATAAGTAATTATGGATACGCTGATCGTCCGGCATTTCACCATTAGCTTTAAACCAAATATGCTTTACCGGCTCCATAACCTCTGGTTTAAACGGGTTATGAAAAGTAACCGGTCGCATTTCAATTGGCATTTCACGGGTAAACTTATTACGGATAACCTCTGGGATATGCGAAGCGTTATCTTGGTAAAACTCAAGCGATGAACGTAATTCTTCAGGTGCGGGAACATCAGGCATTGTCGCTTGATGCGATAACCCATTTTCTTCCCCCTGAAATGACGCGGTCATATAAAAAATAGGTTTACCGTACTGAATTGCTTTGACTCGGCGCGTACTAAAGCTCTTACCATCACGAATAGTTTCAACGTCATAAACAATGGGTTTAGCCGGATCGCCTGGGCGTAAAAAGTAAGAATGTAATGAATGAACTATTCGCCCTTCAGGCAGAGTTTCTTTGGCAGCAGAAAGCGCCTGCCCCATTACTTGACCACCAAATACAGCACCAAAGCCTAAATCTTGGCTTTGTCCTCGATATAAACCTTGCTCAATTTCTTCAAGTGTTAACAACGACAATAAATCATCTAATACTTGGCTCATTATTTCTTCCTCATTACCCTAGTGTCCAAATGATACTATACAATAGTGGGAAGTAAATATTTGTTAGGAATACTGTTATGGCTTACTGGCTATTTAAAACTGAACCCGATGCGTTTTCATTAGATGACTTAAAAAACGCACCAAAACAAACGACTCTTTGGGAAGGCGTGCGTAATTACCAAGCACGAAATTTTATGCGTGACGGCGTCAAAGTCGGTGATTCAGTCATGATTTATCATTCAAGCTGCAAACACGTGGGCGTAGCCGGCATTGCCGAGGTTACCAAAGAAGCCTACCCAGACCCCACTCAATTTGATTTAAGCAGCGACTATTACGATGCAAAAGCCACCAGCGACAAACCACGTTGGGTTGTTGTTGAGGTTACTTATCAAAGCCATTTAAAAAAATTAATTAGCCTTAAAGATATTAAAGCCAATGACAATATTACTGAAATCGCACTTAAAAAGGGCGGACGACTATCAATAATGCCTGTTACTAAAAATGACTGGGATGAAATAATCAAAATGACGCAGTAATACCCTATCGGTTTGACCTAATTTCATTGAGTTTGATATGATCTATATTGACTTATAGCTGGAGGATTAATGAAATTACTGTATTGGTTAGATGAATGGTTAACTCTCCCGCGCAATGAGCAACAAACTCGATTACCCATGACGGGTAGTGATTTACTCGGCGATGTATTTGTTAAGTATGATTTTGTTGACGTTAATAAACCCCTGCTTTTTACCTTTTCCCCTGCTGGCACTAACGTGCAAGAGCAAGATCTTCACCCTGATTTTGCACCATGGGGTTATCACTTAGCTCAAAAACAAAACGTAAACGTAATCGCTTTTCAGCATTTAGGTAAAAGTAATTGGTTTCGTAATCGTAATTTAATCTTTTTTCTCGAGCAATTATCAACATTACTTACGCCGTTTAATTGTCGACTTGGCTATGGTTTAAGTCGTGGCGGATTTGCTGTTGGCGCTTTTGCTAAACTATTAAAGCTAAATCAGGTGTTGTTCTTCCATCCGGTAAGTACTAAAAATAAAGAATTAGTACCGTGGGATGACCGCCCTAGTACCGATATAGCTCAGCAGTTTGACTGGCAGCAAGATTATCACGATCTAGATTTAGGAGATGCCCAAGGCTATATTATTTACGATCCTACTAATCGTATAGACCGAATGCACGCTAAGCGCTATAAGCAGTTAACTCACTTACGAGTATTTGGTATGGGACATGGCACGCATGCCACATATTTGAATAAGTTTGGATTTTATAAGCAAGTAGCCGTCGATTTTATCCAGCATCAGCAAATTGATATTGCGCAATTTCGTCTGCAAACTAAAACCTTACGCTTTAAAGAGGATTATTACAAAAGCCTTAATAAAGCGAATGTAAACTCAGCTCACCGTCAAGCACTATTAAGCAAAGCTCATAATATTTTGATTGATGAAAAAGAAGTTCACGTACAGGAACATCAGGCAAAAATTGATATTCAGCCATTAATAGATGTTGCCCTTAAGCATCAAGATGAGCATCCTAATGATGCCATTCAGTTATTAGAAGTTGCTCAACAACTTGTACCTGACGATCCTTTAATTGAGCATAAAATTAAGCAACTAGAAGAGTAGTTACGCCAGTAAAAGCAGCTATAAAGGCTAACTAATCTATTTAGCCTTTTTCTTTTTGTGCCTATGCTTGGGCACAATGGTAAAGTACATCATTAAACCTAACCAAGAAAATACAATAATTCCCATTAGCCAGCCATTCTTTTCATGACCCTGTGTACGCTTACTGTTGAGTACAATAACGACAGGTAATATATAAGCACTTAAAACAACAATTAAAAATACAACTTCATTCATTACTTTTCTAGGCTCGGCCAGTCTACTTCACTACTTAATACTCGATCTACCGATATATAGTGCAAAATATCGCCTTCACTTACTTTGTAATCTAATGGTGGATTTAAATCCATATTTTGCGCACTTAAATTATGGGCAACACCTAACAGTATTGCATCATGCTCAAGCTTAAAATGATGAAACAAAGTACCAAACTCCATATCTTTGCAGCCGCTTGGTATTTTCAAACTAAATTGTGTATCGCCGTGCAAAGTAGATAGCAGCTCCTCTTGCACACGGCTCGAACCTGGATCTTGCATTGAGCGTACTAATATCTCAGCTGATTTTGCACTACTACACTCTACATTTTGGCAATGCTCTAACATCATCTCAACTTTGGTTTCATCTAAAAAGTGAGCGCTTATATGGCAATCATCTTTTACTAAGCGACTAATGCGCAGGGCTGTTGTAAATGTCTGATCGTCATCTTGACCATCAATAATCACTTTATCAGCACTACGAATAGCTACCCGCTCTAGTTCAGCTAAATTAGTAAAACTCGTTAAACGTGCAAAATCAACGCTTTCGTTAGCTAAAAAAGGATGATCCATTTGCTCTGTTACCGCGAGTAAAATACGACGGTCAGTACGTTTCGTATCTGCCAAAATGTAATCAATCATCTTTTTTGTACGAGTGTCGTGCCAACCAAAAATAATAATATGGTGGTTACTGTGGGCAAAGTTTTTATCACCAGTCATAGCGCGCCTAATTAAGTAAGTAACAGTTTGTCCTGCTTTTCCTAGCAAAACACCAAATAAAGCTAAACCAAATGGAATTTGTATTAATGCAACCACCCAACGACCAAGATCAGTAGTTGGACTAAAGTCACCATATCCCACTGTTGATGTTGTTACTGTGTAATAGTAAAAAAAGGTAGTAAGCGAGGTTAACGCTTTCTCATTCGCTATAAATAGTAAGCTCCATGTTAATAGCATATGAGTCAAAATAGCTAATGCCACTGCTTGCCAACTCAACTGATCTATATGAGCGCGAACAAGTAACGCTAGCCTTTTAAATATCACCGGCATAATACAAAGTCTTCGTTAGTAAATTATCTATAAACAGTACGTTACTGTAAGCGATGCTTTTAAGCAATGTTTAAGCTTTTAACCGCAAATATTAGACTAAATGCTGTTTGCCAATGGTGATTTTTCATGATTAATTAGCGTTAAAATAATAACCAAAACAGTTGTGCTTATGCTTAATAAAATAGCCCGCCCTTTTACTAAAATTGTAGAGCGTTATCTTCCCGACCCTTTTATATTTGTAATTTTACTTACAATAATTACCCTTGTCAGTGCGAGCTTATTTACAACCGCAACTAATATTGAAGTATTACAAGCGTGGGGAGGTGGGTTTTGGAACTTATTAAGTTTTGCTATGCAAATGCTACTAGTGTTAATTACAGGCTATATGTTGGCAAGTACGCCACCTATAAGTAAGTTATTAGAAAAGCTAGCAACATTTGCAAGCACCGCACCTAAAGCAATTATATTAGTCACGCTTATTTCGCTTTTAGCGAGCTGGATAAATTGGGGATTTGGCTTAGTTATTGGTGCCCTTTTTGCCAAGGCAATTGCTAAACATACTCGTGTTGATTATCGATTATTAGTAGCCAGCGCTTACTCAGGTTTTGTTGTATGGCATGGCGGATTAGCTGGCTCGATTCCTTTAACTATCGCAACCGATGGTCACTTTTCAGAGGCCAGCATTGGTATTATTAGTACAGAGCACACTTTATTTGCGGGCTTTAATATAGCCATATTAGTTGGTTTATTCATTATTATGCCGCTCGTTAATCGCTATATGCTACCAAGCGAGCAAGAAAGCGTATATATCGACCCAGCTCTTTTACAAGAGACAACACCTAAGCCCACAACAATAACCAGACCCGCCCAACATTTGGAACAAAGTAAACTACTCGGCATGACAATTGGCTTATTAGGTTTGGCATATTTAGGTTATTACTTTTTTATTGCTGGCGGAAACTTAAACCTTAATAGCGTTATTGCCGTATTTTTGTTTTTAGCTATTACGCTGCATCAAACACCCCATAATTTACTTAACAGTCTGCAACAAGCAATTCCAAGCGGGGCTGGCATCGTTATTCAATTTCCTTTTTATGCTGGCATTATGGCGGTAATGGTTGATAGCGGATTAGCACAACAGATATCACGTGGCTTTATTGCCGTTGCAGATGCTGATAGCTTGCCATTTTTTAGTTTTATAAGTGCAGGACTCGTTAATATGTTTGTACCCTCTGGCGGCGGCCAATGGGCAGTACAAGCGCCTATTGTTATACCCGCAGCACAAGAGCTAAGTGCCGATATATCTCGCGTTGCAATGGCTGTTGCATGGGGTGATGCGTGGACTAACCTAATTCAACCTTTTTGGGCATTACCCGTCCTTGCTATCGCAGGCTTAAAAGCAAAAGATATTATGGGGTTTTGTGTTGTGCAGCTATTTGTAACTGGGGTTTTTATATCGCTGGTATTGAGCTTTTATTAATTTTTAACGGGCTGTAACAAATATTACAGCCCACTTTTACCTAGAACGATAAATACTAGCTCGATAAAATAGTCATCGGCAGGCTCAATATTGGATTTTCTGAATCGGCAAAGTGCATCATTACAGCTACATGCCCAGCTACTACAATTGCATACATAACCGCTGAAAAGCCTTGGCCATATTTATCTAGTGGCATCAAATGGGAGTAATGTCGGCCTCGCCATTCAAATACAATTTCCAGCGCACCTACAAACAAAAAGAATACCAGTAACATTAAGCCAAATGTGTAGCTCAGCCATAAACCAAACAGTACACCGAGTAAACATACACTTAGGCCAATCCATGAACGCATTGAAAAACTAATACTTTTTAATACATGCCCGCCATCAAGCGGTAAAATAGGTAACAAGTTAAATAAATTTAATAACGCACTAAGAACCGCCACACCTGCAAATATCTCCATCTCGGTGGCGTAATATAAAACGACACCCAACACCGAGGTAATTAAACCAAACGCAGGCCCCATCAGTGATATAACGACATCTTGCCAACGGGTTGTTATTTTATCGTCACTTACAGCAAGCCCTCCAACAAACGGGATTAAGTAAATACCTTTGGTTTTTATGCCAAAGTATTTCATTGCTCGCACATGGCCGTACTCGTGTACGACTAAGCAACCAATTAGCATTAGTGCAAATTCAATACTAAATAACCACGTATAGCCTGCAACAGAAGCCCCTGCAAGCACTACTTTAATTACCTTAGCGCTTTTAAAAAGCTTAAAACCTAATGCAGCTAGCCCTAAAAAGCCTTTTTTAGGTGAGCCATTTGTAGGTGCTGGTAGCGCAAGTTGTGTTGCAAATTGATCATCTACAAAAAGCGAAATGCTTTGCTCTTCGATTGCCCCTGTATCGATACCTATTTTTTTGTTGTCGTAAGTAAACTGATAGTAGTTTTCACGAGGGTTATCAAAGGTAATGGCTTGTTGCGCATGAAATACCTGCACAACTTTTTGTCCAGACACCATAAGCGAAAATGGTTGCTCGGCTAAAGTAAGATCTATTCTTATCATAATTAAGACCGTTTAAAATAATGGCGCTAGTATACCTAATCAGCTCAAAAACACGAGGGAAGGTGCTAGGTAACTATTTTCAAAATAAAAGCATTTGATACTGACAAAATAAAAAAACACTACTACTTTTATAGTAACTCCAAGCGATACATTGAAAGGGATAACAGTGAAGAAGATAGTGCCTAATATTTTAGTTGTTGACGATTCAAAAGCAATTTTGATCGTTATGGAAGCTATACTTAACGAATTGGGTATGTCTAACACTATAACTACGTACCTGAATGCAAAAGAAGCGCTTGAAAAAGTTAAAGAGGATATCAACTACTTTGATGCTATTTTTACTGATCTCAATATGCCCGAAATGGACGGCATGGAATTAATCCGCCACTTAGGAGAGCTACATTATCAAGGCGGTATAATAATTGTTTCTGAAATGGACCATAAAGTTATTAGCTTAGCTGCCAATCTCGCGAAACAACATAACGCTCACCTCATTGGTAATATTTCAAAGCCAGTGCAACTGTCTCAGGTTAGTAGGTTACTTACTAAAGTGGCGCAATTAAACAGCCACACTTTATTAAAAGAGCCAGCCATTTCAAAAGATGAGCTTATTGATGCATTAAAAAACGATGAAATAACGCCTTTTTATCAACCAAAAATAAACGCTGATAACAATAAAATTGAAAGCGTTGAAGTGTTAGCGCGTATTTTATCAAGTAAAGACGACAATATTATTTTACCTTGCCGTTTTATAAATACTGCCGAACAACACAACTTAATTAATCAAATTACATTTTCTCTTTTTGAAAAGGCCACCAGCGAATTCAAAAATATGACAGCGCAACTAGGTCATGATTTTAAAATGGCCTTTAACTTATCGCCAACCCAGCTCGATGACCTAAACTGCCCTAATAAATTACTACTTATTTTAGAATTAAACCAACTCACGCCTAGTAATATAATTATAGAAATAACGGAACAACATGCACTCTCAAGCCTCATGCAATTAGAAACACTAAATAGATTAAGAATGCACGGTTTTGGTATATCGCTAGACGACTTTGGCGTTGGCTTTACTAATATGAACCAGCTTCGAAACCTTCCTTTTACTGAAATAAAAATAGACCGTTCACTCATTAGCCATATAGAAACAGATTTATTTTCTCAAGTGGTTGTAAGTTCGTTATTTAATATTACGAGTAAAGATAATTTAGATTTAGTCGCAGAGGGTGTTGAACGCCCAGAAGAGCTCGATTATTTAAGGCACTATAGAAGAAACCTAGCCATACAAGGTTTTTTATTTAGTCACCCTAAACCACAAGACGAATTTATATCTTGGGCTAAAGATTGGCTAAAAACTGATGGCAGCCCCGCTTAAAGCGGTACTAATATTTACTCGGGGCCTGTTAGCTAATTATCACCCCGAGTGTGTTTATCTTCTTCACTAACTATATGTGCACTACTTGCTAAGCGTTTGTGCCAACGCTGCCTTGCTACTGCGCGCATATTAGTAGATTGGTCACGCTCATCTACTATCTCTAGTCCCATTAAAGCTTCAATCATATCCTCTAACGTTACAATACCCTGCACGTCACCATACTCATCAACAACTAAGCATATATGAGTGCGCTTTGTTAAAAGTGTTTGCAGTAACGACGATACGTTCTGAGAAGTTGGTACGGTATAAATAGGCTTAATCAATTTGCTAATTTTGTAATCGGTGCCTAAGCGGTGAAATGCCAGCATAATATCGTTTTTATGCACAAACCCAACGATATCATCGGCATCTTTATCAAATACCAACACTCTAGAAAACGATGACGATCCATGTTCATTTAAATACTGATTAACTGTTAAATCTTTATGGATTTTGAAAATAACAGTTCGCGGCGTCATTAAATCACATAATTTTGCATGCTTAAAATGCAACAAATTACGGATAATATCAGATTCATCTTGATGTAATGCTCCCGACTCCGTGCCTATATCTGCCATTGCCTCTATCTCTTGACGAATATAGTAAGCCTCATCGTGCTTTGGACCCATTAAATTTGTTAGCTTTTGAGCAAACCATACAAAAGGCTTTAGCGATATAACTAAAAACCGCAAAGCGTAGGTAACACTTGGGGTTAAAGCTCGCCAGTAATTAGCCCCCAAGGTTTTAGGTATAATTTCAGAAAGAATTAATACGAGAAATGTCATAATGGCTGATGCAATACCTACAGCCGCATCGGAAAAAACGACAGCCGCTTGTGCGCCAACTCCCGCTGCACCTGCAGTATGGGCAACTGTATTTAAAGTTAAAATAGCAGCTAAAGGCTGATCTATATTGTTTTTAAGCTTTTCGAGCTGTTTAGCAAGCTCAGGGTGTTTTTTTCTAAGTGATGCAACATAGCTGGGCGAAATACTTAATAACACAGCCTCCATCACAGAACATAAAAACGAAATAACAATCGCCACTACCATATAAACTATCAGTAAAGTCACTTTCTCTCCTCTATATTGGATATGTGAGCATGGTAACAATACATGCTATATTTGGCCAAACTTCCAATAATAATAGGCATAATAATGAAATTTAGCGCACCATGGTGTCATCAAAATAAGCTATTTAAGTACGCAGCAGCTCTTTTAACGCTTAGCAGCTTAAGCTTTGCTGCAATAGCTGCACCATTGGATAAATCAAAAATTCAGTTTATCGGCCCACTTGCCGAAGACATGCAGTTAAAGCCTTTTCAGACACCTCATGGCAGTGCGATTATTAACAACCTATTGCCGCAACTACAAGTAGACACAGATAGTTTTTTTGTATTTGGGAAAAAACAAAACTGGCAGCCGTTTAATAAAATCAATGCGCTCACTTTAGGTGGGTTACAGGCACTAAAATTTAATATTGAAACAACCCGCTTTACGCAAGGTACGCTTACCTTAAAAGGGATTGAGCAAGGCCAGTTATTTATTAATGGCGAACTACAAACAGGCGATAAAAATAGCTATAAGTTAGCTTTAAATAATAGTACTCACACTGTTTTAATAGTAGCCCAGCAAGTAGCTAATTGGCACGATGTAACGCTTGATTTTGCACCTAAAAGCGAGGTTGATAAAATTACGCTTAGCACTTCACACATAAAACGTTTATCTGCAAAACAACTGTTTGATGCTCCTACAATTAGCCAATTATCACTCGCACCTAATGCCAAGCAGTACGTTACTACCACTCGCACTTATAGCGATAAAACACAAAATCAAGCAAATACAGTTACTGTACTTAAAGATTCAGACAATCAAACGCTTTATCGCTTTGAAGCAGGCCAACCAAGTAACATTATTTGGAGTCCAGATAACCAATATTTAGTGTATTTGTTAAATGGTGAGCTTAAACAACTTAACCGTAAAAACTTCTCAATAAAAACATTAGCAAACGATTTAGAAGGAGCTAATGGCTTTACCTTTTATAACGACACCAGTCTTTTGTTTAGCTGGTCTAAATCACCTGAGAGCACTAACAGCTTAACCAAGCACTATAAAGGTCTGCAAGATCGCTGGTCGTATGCACGTTCCATCAGCCAAATTTATATGCTTGATACTAAAAGTGGTTTAACAAAAGCACTTAGCCAAGGTCCTCTTTCTTACAGCCTTGAAGATTCAAATAGTAACCGTGGCAAAGTATTAATGAGCCGCCCAGTAATGGCAATGCAGGCATCAACCCACCCTGAAACAGAGCTTGTTGAACTCGATTTAAAATCAAACAAGCTTTCATCGCTTGGTAAATTCAAAACGTTTAATTTAGCCAAATACGCAAATAAAGATATTTATGTAGTTGCAGGCCCGGACTTTAAAAATGGCGCAGGCAGAGCACTACCAAAAGCAATGCTTGCTAATAACTACGACGGGCAACTTTACCTACTTACTGAAAGCGGTAAAAACGTAAAAGCACTCAGTAAACAATTCGACCCCGCTATTGGCCAACTGCACGTTTTAGAAAACGGCGATGCGCTCATTAAAGTAACAGAGCAAGACACTCAACCACTTTACCTATTTGATTTAAGTAAACAGCGCTTTAAAAAGTTAAATACGGGATTGGATATTGTTGAACAATTTAGTTACTCACACGACCGTAATACCGATATTTTATTAAGTGGCACTAACGCTTTAGCACCACAACAACTAAAGCACCTGAACGTAAGTAAAAATAAAACAGATTTAATATGGGATTCAAAACCAAGTAGCTATGCAAATACACGACTCCCTACATTAGAAGAGTTTAATTTTAAAAATAAACATGGGGTTGAAATAACGGGCCGTGTTTACATTCCAAGCAATTTAGATAAAACTAAAAAGCACCCAGCGCTCGTGTATTACTACGGCGGTACTTCACCAGTTACGCGTGGTTTTACAGGTCGTTACCCGTTTAACTTATGGGCAGAAAATGGCTATGTTGTTTATGTAGTGCAACCTACTGGCGCAACAGGGTTTGGACAAAAGTTTTCAGCGCAGCATGTTAATGCCTGGGGCGACTACACCGCAGACGATATTATCAAAGGCACGCAAGCCTTTTTAAATAAATACAACTATGTTGATAGTAAAAAAGTAGGTAACTTAGGGGCATCGTACGGTGGCTTCATGACCATGTTATTAGCAACTAAAACCGATATATTTAGTGCTTCAATTGCTCATGCGGGTATTTCTAATATTACCTCGTATTGGGGTGAAGGTTGGTGGGGCTACTTATATTCTGGCGAAGCATCAAAAAATAGCTTCCCGTGGAATAACCCTGAGCTTTACAGCCAACATAGCCCTGTATTTCATGCCGACAAAGTAACAACACCTATGCTACTTCTTCATGGTGATAGCGATACCAATGTACCTGTTGGCGAAAGCTTAACAATGTACACTGCGCTTAAACTGCTTAATAAGGACGTAGAGTTAATCGAATACAAAGGCGCCGACCATCAAATCTTTGCACGCGATAAACGATTTGATTGGTGGAAAACCATGCTCGCATACTTTGATAAAAAGCTAAAAAACGAGCCTCAATGGTGGGACTCGATGTATAAAAATGACTGAGCCTGAACCTTTAAAATAACGACTTAATATAGATTTATTAATAGTAGAATTAATTATTTAGCACCTTTTAATTAGTCTAAAGGTGCTAACCTCATCCTCTAATAACGTATTATACATCTTTGAAATATTAAGTTACTTAAAACTAATAAACCCCCTTCTCAGCATTTACCTAATGGTGCTACCATACAAAGCTATAAGCATTCAAAATAAAGTACTATGGCTATTAATGTTTTATTGGTTGAAGACGATGAACTACTCGTTAAACGCATCCAAAATCACTTTGCAGATACCGAATTTACAATAGAGGTAGACCCCACTGGCGCTGATGCACTTAACATTGTAAGGCAGCAGGTAAACTTGCGCGGTGCTATATCATTAGCCATAATTGACATTGTTTTGCCAAAGCGCGACGGGCTTCAGCTCGCAAAAGAATTAAACACACTGACCAATATTGGCGTTATTGTATTATCGAGTCGTGACTCCCAAGCCGATCGTATTGCTGGCCTTGCACAAGGTGCTGATGACTATATTTGTAAGCCCGTCGATTTACTTGAGTTAGAGCTTCGCATGCGCGCGCTCTATAAGCGAGTTGCCGTTAACCTAGAAGACGACGAAAGCGAAGAGTTTATAGAATATGCTGACTTTAAGCTTCATCCTGATAACCGCACATTAATTACTGCTGCGGGCGTTGAGTCACGCTTAACTGAAGCCGAACATAAAGTGCTTATTTGCTTAATTAGTAATGCAGGTAAAGCCACATCCCGTGAAAAAATATCAGAAGAAATAGGCCAGCCCGATTGGAGTCCAAACGATCGTACTGTTGATGTGCTTATTGGTCGTTTACGTAAAAAATTAAATGACGAAAAAGATCAAAAACGCATCGTTACCGTACGCGGTAAAGGCTATATGCTTTCTATTTAATACTTAGTTAATTGCGCAATAAGGCGCTCAAATGCGCGGTAATTAAGTGCTTCTTTAAGCTCATTTAAACTAATGTTTTCAGCGCCTTTTAAATCACTAATTGTACGCGCCACCTTAATTACTCTATGGTAAGAGCGTGGCGATAAAGACAACTTCTCGCTTGCTCTGGCTAAAAATTGCAACTCTGCAGGCGCAAGTTCACAGTGCACACTCATTTCTTTATTATTAAGTCTCGCATTAACCTTACCTTGGCGTTTTAGCTGCAAATAATAAGCAGCCTCAACTCTTGCTCTAACCTCAGCACTGGTTTCCTCTGGTTTGGTACTTTGTAGCTCAACACTCGTTAAACGAGGTAGTTCTATTTGCAAATCAATACGGTCAATAAAAGGCCCCGATACGCGCGATAAATAACGCATAACTTGATCGGGAGTTGCTCGCTTATCAGTATGGCTCCCCGTTGGGCTTGGGTTTAATGCGGTTATAAGCTGAAACTGCGCTGGGAACTCCATTTGCCTAGCTGCACGTGAAATAGTAACCGTACCAGTCTCCATCGGCTCACGCAGTGAATCAAGTACCTTACGCTCAAACTCTGGTAATTCGTCTAAGAAAAGCACACCGTTATGTGCCAGCGAAATTTCACCAGGCTTGGGATTTGAAGAGCCCCCCACCAAAGCAACCGCTGAGCACGTATGATGCGGATTACGAAATGGTCGCTGTCGCCAATTAGTTAAATCTATGGATTGTCCAATAATAGAGTAAAGCGCAGCTGTTGAAATAGCTTCATCGTCCGACATAGTGGGCATTATAGTAGCCATTCGCTGGGCCAGCATTGATTTACCAGTACCAGAAGGGCCTAAAAATAGTAAATTATGCCCGCCAGCTGCAGCAATTTCGAGTACTCGCTTGGCGCCAGGCTGACCTTTCACATCGCTTAAATCGAGCAAAAAGTCAGGGGCTTGTGTGCAGTCGGGATACTCTATATTTAATGGCAAGGGTTGTTGATTAAGTAAATCCCCCCACACTTCTTGAATAGAGCTTACGGCTTTGCGTTTAACGCCATTAACTAAGCTTGCTAGGCTGTCGTTTGCAAGAGGTAAAAAGCAGCAGCGATCTTCTTCTTTAGCAGCAAGTACCGAAGGTAAAATAGCGTTTACACCACGCACCTCACCATTAAGAGCAAGCTCACCATAAAACTCGTACTTGTGAATATCAGGACACACTATTTGCCCAGAGGCGACTAAAATACCCACCGCAATAGCCAGATCAAACCGCCCACCATCTTTTGGTAAGTCGGCTGGGGCTAAATTTACGGTTATTCGTTGATCGGGAAAACCAAATTGTGAGTTTTCGAGTGCGCTACGCACCCTGTCTTTCGACTCTTTAACAGACGCTTCGGGCAGACCTACAATATGAAAAGCGGGTAAACCATTTCCTAGGTGAACTTCTACAATAACTTCAGGGGCATTTATGCCCACTTGAGCACGAGAAAATATACGAGCTAACGACATTCCTTATCCTAGTAAATGGTGTGATTACACCAGTTTAGTCAGGATATTTAAAAACGTGTAATGTGATTTGCCATTTTATAGCGGCTAAACGAAGTAATAAGGTCATTAACATGCCTAATACCATCGCCATTTCGGTTGCTAACGAAAAACTAATGCCAAGCGTATAAACAGTACCACCCGCTATACAGGTAATAGCGTAAAGCTCACCCTTTAATAGCATAGGGATCTCGCGTGCAAGCACATCTCGAATTAATCCACCAAAGCAGCCTGTAATTACAGCCATAATTACCGCAGTCATATCGGGCATACCAACAAGCTGTGCTTTTTGCGCCCCCATTACTGCAAAAAAAGCTAACCCGAACGCATCCGCTGTTTGTAAAATATAATGAGGTATCGGCTTTTGTTTATTTATAAGGCGTGTTGTAACAAATACTGAAGCGAGTATGGCAAAAAAGTAACTTTGATCGTGTAACCAAAATACAGGAACATCTAAAATTAGATCTCGCACTGTACCACCACCAATAGCAGTTACTGTCGCTAAAACTACGACCCCAAAGCCATCCATTTTTTTCTCGTACGCTAGCAATGTGCCCGATACAGCAAACACCGCAATGCCTATTAAATCAAACCAGTGGTAAAGTTCAGTCATATTTGTAACAACCTAAAAATATTTGTGCCGTTTTAACACAAACCAAACAAGGTTTTAAGTAATAACGATTTATTTTAAGAAGTTTATAACATTTTTAAAGTGTATCTCAGGGGGGCGGGAGCTTGCGCTTATGAGAAGTGAATGCCTCATGCAGTGAAGATGATCTTTAACCTATAAGCTAAATCACCACACTCATCAAATTTTAGACATAAAAAAACACGCTTTATGCGTGCCGTTTCATTCTTATTTATTTCAGTGGTTGCGGGAGCCTGAACTTATAAAAGGTGAACCGACGACCTTCGGGTTATGAGCCACAATATACACACCAAATTTTAGACATAAAAAAACACGCTTTAAGCGTGCCGTTTCATTCTTATTTATTTCAGTGGTTGCGGGAGCCGGATTTGAACCGACGACCTTCGGGTTATGAGCCCGACGAGCTACCAGACTGCTCCATCCCGCGCCTGAAATTTGTAGACTTGTTTAAAGTTGCTTACATTACAACTTGGCTTCCAATTAAAGAATTGGTTGCGGGAGCCGGATTTGAACCGACGACCTTCGGGTTATGAGCCCGACGAGCTACCAGACTGCTCCATCCCGCGCCTGTATATTTTAAGTCTATCGACTACTTTATTTTATCTCTTAAGTTAGAGTTTACAGTAACCTCAATCCCTAAGGAAATTGGTTGCGGGAGCCGGATTTGAACCGACGACCTTCGGGTTATGAGCCCGACGAGCTACCAGACTGCTCCATCCCGCGCCTGTAATTTCTTTAAAACATTTTCGTAATATTTACGAGCCTGCCTTGAAGAGAGCGCTACTATATAGGAATAAACATTTAATGCAAGACCTAAACTAATTAAAGTTGTTCAACCGAACAAAAAGCAACCAAATTACTACTCTGCGCTCAATCTTTGATGTGGATTAATCATTTTTTGCCATTCCCAGTCTGGATGTCCCATTACTATAAAGTCAGGGTTCTCAGTACTCTCGCGTTGGTTGTACGTTAGCGGGTTAAATTCTGCGTCGGTAATACAACCACCGGCTTCTTCAACAATAACTTGTGAAGCACCTGTATCCCACTCTCCCGTTGGACCAATTCTTAAAAAACAATCTGCTTTGCCCTCTGCAACAGTACAGGCTTTTAAAGAACACGAACCAATAGCAATCGTTGTAAACTGACTATTTAAATACTGACTCACCGCTTCTATTTTTTGGCGGCGGCTCACTGCAAGCGTCAAGCTCTCTGGCGGCGCTACAGATATTTGCTTATCAATTGAGTTTTCACGTTTAAAGGCACCATTTTTAGCTGTAGCAAAATAAGTCACACCTTTTGCAGGCCAATGAATAACGCCAAGTACAGGATGATTATTTTCAATCAATGCAATGTTTACTGCAAAGTCGCCACTTTCTAAAATAAATTCGCCAGTACCATCCATCGGATCGAGCAACCAATAACGCTGCCAGTCCTGTCTGTCGGCGAGTGCAGGTATAGGTGTTTCTTCCGACATAATTGGGATATCGGGCGCTAAGACTTTTAATCCAGCAACCAGTACGTCATTTGCTGCTAAATCAGCTTTGGTAACAGGCGTATTATCTGATTTCTCTTGTTGGCCAATATCGCCTTTTTTATAAATGGCCATAATTGCATCGCCAGCACGCTCAGCTAATTCAATGCACGGTTCGATTAATTTATTCATCGGCAGCTCCAGACGCTAAATACTTATCTAATAATAGCAAAGCTGCAACACTGCGTGCTTCGGTAAAATCTTCTTGGTCTAATAATGACTGCCACTGAGTTAATGGCCACTTAACAACAACTAGCGGCTCTGGTTCGTCGCCAATAAGGGTTTGTGGGTATAATTGCTTAGCAAATAAAATATGCATAGTGGCATTAAAGTAACTCGGCGCCATTGTTACTGTTCTTAATGGTTTAAAATACTCAGCACCAAAGCCAATTTCTTCTTTAAGTTCTCTGTTAGCAGCTTGCTCTGGCGTTTCGCCCGGATCAATTAAGCCTTTAGGAAAACCTAACTGGTAATTGTTTGTGCCCGCACAGTATTCACGTACAAGTAGTAACTCATTATCTGCACTTAACGGAACAATCATCACTGCTCCCCGGCCACCGCCGCGAATTCGCTCATACTGGCGCTCTTCGTTATTAGAAAACCTTAACTCTAAAGACTCCACAGTAAACAGGCGACTTTTAGCAACAACATTGTTACTGAGGATTTGTGGTGGTGTTGGGTGCTTTTTCTGTGTCATTGGCGTTAATTTGCTATCATGGCAGTTAGTTCAATAATAAACCTTATAAGTTGAAATTCCTATGTTAAATTGGTCAAAAATCGATACCGTTTTGCTCGACATGGATGGAACATTACTCGATTTACATTACGACAGTCATTTTTGGCTTAACGTTATCCCTGCGCAACACGCATTAGCTAGAGGCATTAGCCTAGATGCAGCTAAAGCAGATATTTTAAAACGCTATCAAGCTGTGAGCGGTCAAATACAGTGGTATTGTTTAGATTATTGGGAGCAGCAATTAAACTTGCCTATAATGGAGCTTAAACGAGAGTCTCAGCATTTAATTAAAATGCGCGAAGACGTACCTCATTTTTTAACCGAGCTTAAAAAAGCAGGCAAAGAGTTAATTTTACTTACCAACGCCCACCCTGAGAGTGTCATGCTGAAATTTGAGCATACAGCGATTGATAACTACCTAGATGGTGTAGTGTCTACTCATGAATATGGAGTAAGTAAAGAGCAGCAAAGTTTGTGGCACCAAGTACAAAAAGACTTAGGGTTTAATAAGCAGCGCACTTTGTTTGTAGATGACAGTGTGCCGGTATTAAATGCCGCACGAGAATACGGCATCGAGCACTTACTTGCAGTTGCTAACCCTGATAGCCAACAACCACATAACGAAATAGCCGATTACCTGAGTGTTACCGACTATCGTAAGATTATTTAACTCAGTTTACGTGGGCTAGATTTTTGGGTAACGCGCTTCAAGGCCTTGGTACACTAACTTTGCAAAATCTGCATGTTCTGTATCAAGGCTTTTAACTACTTCAACTAAATGCTCGTTATCTTCTTGCCCGTTCCACTCTTTAATATAGCTACCGTCTTTGTAGCCATGATCTTGGCGGAAAAAGTTTAACGTGTTTTTACCTACGTAGCCGCGATATAAATCATCAATATCCATACCCATTTGCGCCATACAGCCGGCAAAGGCAGCGGCATTAAACGTTTTATCTGCAACAGCGGAAGCCGCTAATATTTCTAGCGTTTGTTTAAAGTCATCCGCTTGTTGAGCATTACTAAGCTCAGTTTCAAGTTGCTTTGCTAAGTCTTCGTAGCTAGTTTTGCCGTCAATTCTAAGCGATAGACCAAAATGAAAAATATCAACCAACTCTAAAATAACTTGTTCAGTATCTGGTGTTTGTTTTTTCCACCATTTCCAACCATGATGATCCAGCATTTCAGCGCACTCAACCCAAATAGCGCGGTACCATTCGAATCCTTGAGTAAACCATTGCTCATGTACTTTAGTGTTCATGGCGTTTTGCATTTCTAGCATAACTACTAGCTTGTTTAAATTGGCAGACATATTCATTCCTGTCGTTTTTGATTAGTGTAATAGTACAGATAAAGGAAGCTTAACGCATCAGCACTATCTTAATATGTAGTTTACTTTGAGCCGCTAAATTCAGCCCATGAATCAATTAAATCAATGAAATCTTCAAAGCCACAACCACTACTTAAACCATTTTCTTCAAGCGCTAAATCGTCATCTTGATACGCTATTAGGTCTTCACTGTCTTGATGAAGCGCATGGGCTTCAAATAGTGCTTCGTCTTTGGTTAATATTAAATCTATTTCTTGGCCTTTTAGCGTTAGCGGCTCATAGCTTGAACTTACCGATGCAATAAGCGCTTGCACCATAGCTACTTTGTCTTTGCCTATTTCTTCGTTTAGCCAGCGACCAATAATAGCGTGTTCACTGCTTATTTTAATACGTAGCCCACTAATAGGGTCGCGAATAAATTGATATTCCATAGGGTTTGCCTGTAAATCTTTAATTGCGTAATTATATACGTAAACGCCCGCAAACCACAGGACATATAAAGTAAAATAGCGCCACAAGGGCGCTATTTTATTCAACTTTAAAGCCGTTAACTTCGCGATCTATAACGCGCTGCGTCAATAATCGACCATAAGTAAATAATAGGCACAAGTACAAAACCTACAAGCACATAAATTAGTGCGTAACTTATTATAATAGCGAGTGCAAAAAATATAGCCGCTAAAATACGCCCTTGCACTAGCTGCCCTAAACCAGGAAAAAATATATTACATAATGCTGCGATTACGTTACCGCCAGAACCTTGATCTGCCATACTAACCTCTGTATTTATTTGATTTTATAATTATTTACTTACACACTCTATGCCAATTTATTAAAGCTTACAAATCAAATAGTTAAATCACCCTAGATTTAGAGAGTTAGTAAATTTTGCTAACTTTAGGTCAAATTAGCAATTTTTATTGTGCGTTTACACTTTTTTGTTTGTTCAAAAAAATAGCAAGTTACTCGTTTTTAAGGCTATTTTATAAATAGCTGTTTATAAAAACAGTATTTTATTTAGCCTAACAAAAACACCTGTTATACTGCCCACAATATTGATTAAAAAGGCGTAACGATGGACGTTTCACAATTACTCGATGGCTTAAATGACAAACAACGCGATGCCGTTGCAGCCCCACTACAAAACATGCTGGTATTAGCAGGTGCTGGGTCTGGTAAAACACGAGTGTTAGTTCATCGTATTGCGTGGCTTATGCAAGTTGAGCAAGCATCTGCTTATAGTATTTTTGCCGTAACCTTTACTAATAAAGCGGCTAAAGAAATGCGCAGCCGCGTTGAAGAAACACTAAAAGCCCCTGTAGGTGGTATGTGGATTGGTACGTTCCATGGTTTGTCGCATCGTATTTTACGTGCTCATCACCGTGAAGCTAACTTACCAGAAGCCTTTCAAATTTTAGACTCTGACGATCAACTTCGGATGATCAAGCGCTTATTAAAATCGATGAATATCGATGATAAAAAATGGCCTGCTAAACAATTTGGCTGGTACATTAGCGCCAAAAAAGATGAAGCACTTCGTCCTAAAGATATTCAAGCATACGATATTAACGAACAAATGATGCTGCGTGTTTACGCCGCCTACCAAGAGGCCTGTGATAGAGCAGGCCTAGTAGATTTTGCCGAAATATTACTACGCAGCTACGAAGTGTTAAAAAATAACCCTACGTTACTACGTCATTACCAGCAACGCTTTGCACATATGCTCGTAGACGAGTTCCAAGATACAAATACCATTCAATATGCATGGTTAAAGTTACTTGCAGGCGATACAAGCAGTATCATGATTGTAGGCGACGATGACCAAAGTATTTACGGTTGGCGCGGTGCTAAAATCGAAAATATTAAACGATTTTTAACTGACTTTAGCGCAGAAACCATTCGTCTTGAACAAAACTACCGTTCAACTGCAACTATTTTGAAAGCGTCTAATGCATTAATTCAAAATAACTCAGAGCGTATGGGTAAAAGCTTATGGACCGACGGTAACGATGGCGAGCCAATTTCTATTTATGCGGCATTTAATGAGTTAGACGAAGCGCGCTTTGTAAGTAGCAAACTACGAAGCTGGTTAAATGCAGGTAATGCCCTACAAGATGCCGCAATTTTATACCGTAGTAACGCGCAATCTCGTGTACTCGAGGAAGCCATGCTACAAGAAGGCTTAAAATACCGTATTTATGGTGGTATGCGATTCTTCGAACGACAAGAAATTAAAGATGCGTTGTCGTACTTACGCCTAGTAGGTAATCGTCAAGACGATGCCGCATTTGAGCGTGTAATTAATACGCCAGCACGCGGTATTGGCGATAAAACATTGAGCCATATACGCGATTGTGCACGAGCAGAATCGTTACCGCTTTGGTATGCCGCAAAAGCAATTGTAGAACAACAGCATTTATCTGGTCGTGCTTCGGGTGCAGTAAGTAAGTTTGTAGAACTCGTTGAACAAATAGAAGATAAAATTAGCGATCTAACTTTGCATGAGCAAGCCAAGTACACAATTCAAACCTCAGGCTTGATGGCAATGTACCAAGCTGAAAAAGGTGAAAAAGGCCGTGCTCGCGTAGAAAACTTAGAAGAGCTAATTAGCGCATGTGACCAGTACGAACTTCCTGAAGACGAAGAATACAGCTCGCCTTTACAAGGCTTTTTAGCCCATACGTCTCTTGAGTCAGGTGAAGGACAAGCAGAAGAACACGAAGACGCCGTACAAATGATGACGCTTCACTCAGCTAAAGGCTTAGAGTTTCCGCTAGTGTTTATGGTAGGCGTAGAAGAAGGCATGTTCCCTTCTCAGCAAAGCAACGAAGAGTCGGGTCGCTTAGAAGAAGAGCGCCGCCTTTGTTATGTAGGCATGACACGAGCAATGGATAAGTTATACATTAGCCATGCTGAGAGTCGCCGTTTATACGGGCAAGAGAAATACCATAGCCCATCTCGCTTTTTACGCGAAATCCCTGAAGACTGCGTAGAAGAAATTCGTATTAAAACACAGGTTTCTCGTCCACCTGCCGCCGGGCGTTTTAGCGCATCAGTTAGCCATGCAGCATTTGAAGACAGTGGCTTTAACTTAGGGCAACGAGTTTTGCATGCTAAGTTTGGTGTTGGTACCGTACTTAATTACGAAGGCAGTGGCGCGCAATCTCGCGTACAAGTTAACTTTGACGACCTTGGTAGCAAATGGTTAGTAACGGCTTATGCACGATTACAAGCGGTATAAAACACACCTAAATGAATTAAAACAACAACTAGCTGGCGCGTATCATCGCCAGCTAGTATTAATTACTGGCAGCTCAGCTTGGTGTTGTGAATTACTTAACTCATTAATAGATGAAAACAATACACTTGTTGTATCCAAGCAGTGCGCGATTAAAAATTCGTACTGGCCTACTCGCACACACCAAATTTTAGGGCAAGAATTTGCCCATGCTGTTTACGATGGTTTTAGTGGTTTGCACCCTGATAAACTTGCAGCACTTGCCGGCACCGTTAAAGCAGGCGGTATACTGTTTTTATTACTACCTGAATTAGATGATTTAGCCTCTTGGCAAGATCCCGCATTAAGCACAGTGCAATCACATGGTCACACCATTGACTGTAGTTTATTTAATCAACGTTTCGCGACTATTATTAAACCGTCGCCCGCTTTTCACTTTAGTGAAAAAAATGGCTGTATTAGTAATAACGCTAGCTATGTAATGCATAATAAAATTGATTATGAGCCACAGCAAAACTGTATTGAGCAAATAGTAAAAGTAGCTAACGGCCGTGCCAACAGGCCTTTACTCATTAATGCCGATAGAGGCAGAGGTAAGTCGGCAGCACTTGGCTTAGCCGCGGCAAAACTAACTGATAAAAAAGTAATTATTTGCAGCACTCAGTTTAAAGCGACCCATAGCAGCTTTAAACATTTAGCCCAAGAGTTAAGCTTGCAATACAACGCTGAACATAAACAGCTCGCCAACTTGCACTACGTTGCACCTGACGCGTTATTAAACACACTACCTGAGTGCGATTTACTACTCGTTGATGAAGCTGCAGCAATCCCTGTTCCGTTATTACTAAAAATGCTAGCTCATTATCCTCGTATAGTCTTTGCAAGCACTCTAGTTGGATATGAAGGAAATGGTAGGGGTTATACCATTCGCTTTAGTAACTATATAAAAGCGCACTATAAAGCCTCTAAAGTTGTAACGCTTGATGAGCCACTGCGTTTTGCTAAATACGATCCCCTCGAGAAGCACATTCGCACCTTGCTTGCACTCGATGCAGAATATATAGAGTTAAGTAGTGATCAATTAGAGCAGCCAGTTCATAGCGAAATAACTCAGCAATCCCTTGTAAACAATGAATCTTTACTGCAGCAAGTTATTGCCCTACTTGCACTGGCTCACTATCAAAGTAGTGTCAACGACTTACGCCAACTACTAGACGCACCATCGCAAAGACTATTTATTAGCAAAATTAATAATCAATTAGTTGGCGTATGCTTAATCGCCATAGAAGGTGGTTTAAGTGAAGAACTTGCCCTACAGGTTATAAGTGGAGAGCGCCGTCCGCAAGGACATTTAATGGCGCAAGCACTCTCACAACTTAGCTTTAATAATGACTGTTTAACACAACTGAGCGCACGCGTTGTACGAATAGCGATTGATCCGAGTTCCCACAATATAGGACTTGGTAAAAAGTTACTTAGTTATTGCGAGTCACAGGTAAAAAGCCAATGTAGTTGGCTTGGTGCAAGCTTTGGCGCAACAGCGCAGTTACTTAATTTTTGGCAAAACCTAGGGTTTGATACTGTAAAATTAGGTTATCAACGCGATAAAAGCACCGCTGAACATTCGGCGCTTGTGGTTAAATGCTTGAGTGACAAAAGTGCAATTCTTCAACCCCTAAAAAAGCAGTTTAAAAACGATTTCTTTTATGCTCTTTTAACACACTTTAAAACACTAGATTGGCAACTCGTGAATATTATAATTGAAGGATTTAGCGACGAGTTAATAAGCCTAGAGACTCACGAGCGATTAGCACTGCTCACTAAAAGTAACTTCACTCAATTTAGTATCTCTGCAACTCTTTGGCAGTTACTGAGTCAGTCACCTTCTTATATATCTCAATTAACAGAGTCGGATAAACAACTTTTAATAAAATTAGTACTTCAAAATGAAAGTAATGAAAAAGTGATTCAACACTTAGGTTTATTAGGAAAAAAGCAGCTTGAAAATCAATTTAAACGTGCCATAAAAAACCTCACTAACACCATCTAATAATTTCTAGCTGCCCTATCTCTGTTAAATTTTATCCATCTTTAAGCTATTTATTTAATTTGTTCTATCCTTAAAGCATTAATAGGTAAATTAAGATAAAGGCATGGAATTAATAAACTTTAAAGTGGGCTGCAAAACAATTTCGCTAAAAATACTCGATATTTTATTAACTGAGCGCTTTGACAATAATCTAACAACTTTACCAAACAATAATAAAAGCTTTATTGGTGTTAAAGATTATATGGATACACCAACACCTGTTTTTGATTTAGGTATTATTTTAAATAATATCTCAACCGAACAAAGTAATGCGCATGTACTAAAGCAACTAAGAATATGGCAAGACAAACTATTAAACTGGTTTAATACCCTTCATAGTAACTTATTAAATAGCTCGGCTTCTATTTCAAATAATGACGCCGAATTACAAGATTTTGTTTTGTTTTACAAAGAATTCCACACCGACAATCAAGACTTAAAATTAACAATGTCTCGGCTTGACGAGCCTTTCCAATCATTACTAGAGACAGCAAAAGCAGCTATAGCAGCCCATAATCAAAGTGATCATAAACACACATCAGCTCTGCTCGACAAAATTAAGCGCAATAGTCTAATTCAGCTTGAGCGTTTATTTGAATCAGCTAAAGAGCAAATAACCTTAGACTATAAACCTATTATTGTTTTCACCACCAAAGACGGATTAAATCCACATGTTGGTTTATTAGTAGATAAAGTTGAAGATAATATCGACTATAAAAAAGAAGACATAAAGCCACTGGATAAGCTCACTGAGGTTGGTTTTGATCTAGACCCACAAACTAAAAATATGATGCGAGGATTAATCAAGCTCCCCCAAAAACACAGTGTATTAATTGATCCAAGCGTAATATTTAAACCAACTCAAATAGAAGAATCCGAAAGTGAAGAAACCCAAGCTTATGGACTATTTTAAATAGCCTTTAAATTTGGTTATTAACTTTAGTACTGGAATAATGAGCTATTCCGCTCAACTCGTACATTTAGATGAATTGGAGAAGAATCGAGTATGTAATGTCCGTTACTTCCCCATATTTGACTTTTCTGCAGATGTAAAAAAGCCCGACTATTTCTAGTCGGGCTCTCTACGATTTGAAGTCGGTGCGCTACGCAGTAGGATGTCGTAGTGCCCACAGCGGTAGAAAGTCGCAGTGAAATGCTAC
>NZ_JACJEX010000021.1:0-32063 GCF_014164245.1 Pseudoalteromonas sp. SG43-8
GAGCCCAGGGAATATCCAATACACTGGCAGCACTTACTCGATACACTGGTCTTATTTAAGCTTCCAGCTAGACGAGAGGATAGAAGATATCCCCGATGGGTTAAGCCAAAACCATCTAAGTATCCCCATAAAAAGAAAGATGCCAGTCAGCTTAACTGACTGGCATTAGCCTATATCGGCGCCTTTTTTATGAGTTTTATCAGGCCTGTTTATCTTTCGAGGTTAAATTTGCAGCAGGCTGTTTGGTATTTAGGCAAGGCAGAGCCTATGTAGTGTGGTTATTCCCCATAAATAGGCGATAACGTAGCATAGATGCCAAACACGCGCTGCCCGAAGGGTTCTGCCTCGGGGCAATTTACTCTTTGTTGCCTACATGGATGTAGGTAAGGGGCGTGAGCAGGACGCGGAAGCTTTACTCGGTTTTTACTTATTCTTACAGGGATGTAAGTCAGTAGAATAACGCAGGAGCAGTTATCGAGCCCACTAGGTTACAAACCTCACGCTGCGATTAAATGGCCCCTAGATTGAACAAATTTTAATCCTGAAAGGTCAACAGGCCCTAGAATAAAATAAGAAAAGGAATAGCTCTAAAATAAAATTTTTTAAGTCATTACAGACATATTGTTATTTATGTTGTAAAGTTTGTGTTAATTTGTATTAAATAATGCTCTCAAGGAAGGGATGGAGTATGCAACGTTGTGTTTTACGAAATACTGACAAGCATGCGAAGAGCTAAGTTTTATAGCTCACAGCTTAAATAAAGTTAAACGCTTTCTTGTGAGAATGTTTAACTGAAATGTAGTGTAAAAACACTGCTTTCAGGACAACTAATACATGTTTATATATAAAAAAAATAACATTGGGCTTTTACTTAGCTTGCTAATGCTTTTATTTGGTACAGCATGCAGCGTCTCGCCTGAAATAAAAACCATTGATGAACAGTCTCAAAGTAACTCGCCTGACTACGTATCAATTACAGCCCTTGAACTTGCACAGCTAAAAGATGCCGCAATGCAGTGGCAACAAGCTCGTGAAGGTATAGAGCGAATTTTAAGATTAGAAAAAGAAATAACTTACCTCGTAAATCATATTGATATTATAAACAGCAAAGCTATTGCGCAGTCTAATCAAGGGTATAGCAGCAAGTCTGTACGCTCACCTCGAAACACACGTAATGTTAAATCACGCCAACAAGTTAAACAAAACTACAGCAATAAAAAACAAGCTGTAAAATTAAATAAACCAAAACATGTATTTGCTTTGCAGGTAGCTTCGGTTGACTCAGAGCAAGGTGTGGCTAAAGCATGGCAAGAGCTAAATACTAAAGCAGCACCGTTGTTTAGAGACAAAATATTGACTAACGTAGAAACCGCCAAAATAAACGACAAAATGTTTTACAGGCTAAAACTTGGCTCTTACCAAAACTTTAAAAATGCAAAAGCAGACTGTGACGTATTCAAGCTGTATAAACTCGATTGCATAGTAAGTAACTACACCGATAAGCCAGTAAGGCTGTAGTTAAGAAACTTGCTTAAAAATTGTTTATCCATAAAATACACCCTTCATAATTTAATACGTTTAGGGGATAAATAACCCCCTAAACAACGTCATTTTAGGGAAGTTAAATGTTATTAAAATGGAGTTTAGAATGCATGATGCTAATGGGTGTACTTGTTTTATCTGCATGTAACTCATCTCAACAAGTTAAAGTGACTCAAGCAACCCCGCAACCGATTCTTATTCAAAAGTCTGATTTAGAGCAGCTCAAAATCTCTGCGGCACAATGGGAAAGCTCTCAACCAAAAGTAGAGGAGTTACTCAAGTTAGAAAATAAATTAACGCAGCTTGCTACTAATCTAAAACAACTAAATGATTCTGATGCTCTAAATACTCGTGTAAATGATGAAGTTAATAACGAAAGCATATTAAAAACCCACACGGCATTGTTTGCTTTACAAATTGCCGCTTTTAAAAATAAAAATGCATTGCAAAAGAAGCTCAGCGAATTCCAAGAAAAAATACCACAAAATATTATCTCACCCACTGAGATAAATGTAGAAACCGTAAGTGTTAATAACACAACTTTTTATCGATTGAAGTTAGGTGCTTATAGTAATTCAGCGGACGCAAAAAGTGATTGTTTAGCCCTTATAAAGCAACAAGTAACATGTTTTGTTAGCTATTATGTTCAACAACCTTACAGAAGTACGATATAGGCATACAAATTGCTTTATCCTCAGTATGTTTTGAAGAGGATGGCAATTATGCGCCTTTTACTGCCTTTATTATTTTTAAATTTAGCTGCTTGTAACTTGGTGCCACCACCGGAACCAAGTGTGCCTACAAATGCACCTAAAGCAGCCATGGCTCCTTTTACGGTTAGTGACTATGTAGTTAATTTAACGTCGCAACTTAATCACCTAAACGGAGCATTAAATGCCAATGCACGTGTTGGCGTTAGTAGCTTCTTTTATGCAGATGCACTCGATACAAAATTAGTGACAGGGCAGGCCTCAGGTTTAAGTCAGCAGATCCAAGAAAGTCTGCTTACACAATTTACTCAACTAGGTTATCACACCGTTGAGTACAGACTTGGGAATAACCTCTCTTTATCAAAAAACTCAGACAGTATTTTAAGTCGCGATTTAAGTAAATTACGTAATCGCCAAAATATTGACTTAGTTATCACAGGAACAGTGACTCGCCAGCAGCATGCATACATAGTTAATGCACGGCTTGTGAATATAGAAAATAAACAGGTGCTCTCTGCGGGAAGTACCGAGATCCCAATTAATGTAATGTGGGGCAATGAGAAAATTCAGCAGCGTGACGGACTTTTATACCGAAGCGAATACTAATTTGGAGCACAAAAATGAAAAACCTATTAATTACATTATGCTTACCACTGGGCTTTGGTTGCTCTCAAATACTAGGCACAATGAATACAGACACCAGAACATCACAAAGTGAGCAAAGTAACCAACTAGTGAGTAACCAACGCGACGTTGCATCGCCTGTTTCTGACGATAACTTATTTCAGTCAGGAATGGCTCCACAAGATAACTACACAAAAGCAACACCGCCAATGCGCAAAAATATTAACCACTATGTGCGCGGCATAATGCAAGACATGGTTGAAAACTTACAGTACGTAAGTGAACAAACACCGTTAGCTGTTTCGAGTTTTATTTTTTTAGATGAAGACTACAACGATGGTAGCTTACTAGGAAACCAAATTGCAGAAAGCTTCATGCATGAACTACACAGCTTTGGTGTACCCGTTATTGATTTTAAAACAACTGATTATATGCGTGTCACCTCAACAGGCGACTTTGTATTTAGTCGCGACTATTTAGAGCTAAACCAAGATCAAAACTTTAAATATGTACTAGCCGGTACGCTTGTAAACCATCAAGGTGGTGTACTTGTTAATGCACGTATTGTTGGGCTAGAAAGTAAGGCCGTAGTCGGTTCTGCACAAGGGTTTATTCCACAGTCGGTTGCTGATGCGCTTAATAGTAGCTATCGCACTGATGGCATAATATTAAAACAAGTAAGCAAGTGAGATAATTATGTATAGTAAATTATTAAACCGCTTTATCGTTTTTTTTGCTTTAGCTAATTTAACTGGTTGTGCCTTTACTCAAAATAATGAAAGTGCTGAAATGAATGCATCTTCAACCACACAAGTAAATTATGACCTAGCAAGCATGCTTAAAACAGCCGAGCAAAAATCAACTCAAGACGATGCTAACGGCAATCAATTTACACCACTTCAGCACCATAAAACACTTGCTAACTATGTAGAGCAAATGGCACTTGATTTGGTTGATACGCTTGAGTATGAAAGTGATACCGACACCAACATTAATATTGCTGTTACTACTTTGGTCGATCTTGATTCATCGCTTACTAAAAGTAATCAATTGGGGAATCAAATTTCTGAAACATTAATTCATCAGTTACAAAAGTTTGGTTATGGCGTGGTTGATTTTAAGACAACCCAAACAATAGATGTAAATAGCCGTGGTGATTTTGCTTTCTCGCGTGATATTGAAAAGCTTAGCGAAGAGCAAATGGCGAGCCATGTATTAGCGGGTACATTAATTTATCGACATGATGCTGTTGTTGTTAATACACGTGTAATTAATGCGCATACAAAAAAAATCGTCGCGAGTAGTCGAAAACTAATCCCAATTTATGTACTAAATAAAGAAGATATATACTTATCAAGCAATTAAGTTCAGTTGTCGCTTGATATAAAAAACCAGATGCCGTTATAATTCACACCTCTAAGCACACAGCTTATTTGTGGCCTCTTAGTTAAATGGATATAACGGCCCCCTCCTAAGGGGCAGTTGCAAGTTCGATTCTTGCAGGGGCTACCAATTAAATTAATGAGTTATGCTTGTGTAGCACATATGTAGCGTGATGAGTTTATTAAATAGTGGATTACACTCAACTCTTATAATTGTACCTAGCCATTGTTTCACTGATATCAACTAGCATAGATTTATTACGAATAGCCCAGTTAATAATAAAGTGTAAAAAAGCCGAAAGGTTTTTTAAAGTTAGCCAATAAAGTTAAGTAGAAAGTAGAAACCTCATCAAATTTGAAATTAATTGACCGCTACATCACTCCTGATTTTTTATAAAATATAAATGATAAAGATTTCTAAAAATCAGCTTAACTAATGATGCATTAATTTCTCAGGCTTAATATTATATAGTTTAATTGATTTCTTAACTATTTTTAGGCGTTTCGTAGTTAGCTTGAACGTTCTTCAAAGTGATGTTGTTCAAGGCGTTCACATTCAATACCCGTGGTGTTTTACCTATAAATGAGCCGTAAGCGTGCTGCTGATTGTAGTGTAGTAATGCCGTCATTCAGGCAAAGTTTAACTTTTGAGATCTCCAAAATCCAAATTAACGGTCGAATAAAACTCTTCTTTGTCGATTCTTTGTGGCCTCTTAACTTTACCATTTAAGTGAGGAGAGCCTGATTTGTTGGGACGAAATTTAATGCTATGCTCCATCAATTTGAGCAGTACCTTCTCATCAAAAAACTCCATTGCGCGATCAGTTTGTACCGTCGTGTTGGAAATGGCATTTCTTCTATCACTTTATCGACAAAGGTAAGTGTATTGTTTGCCGTTCTGCGTTTAAAGGCGTCTAACACGCGATATCTAGAGCAATCATCAATGGTAGTGTACTGATAAATTCAGGCGCGACTTTACATGTATCCATCTGAATTTAGTCACTAGGAATAGGCCTTTATTATCGAATGAAGTATTTTTCTTTTGCTGAAAATCTATTGGCTTTACTTCGTATTTGGTCAGGACTTTATGAATTGAGTCAAGTGATGGATGGAAGTTATGCTCGTGTAGAAGCTGATTTTGGAGCTTCTAGCACCCATTTTCTATTTGATAATAAATATTAGTGCTTGGGGGTCTGTGAGTACGTCTATGCTGTTTTCTATGTATCGCTGGTAGCAATTTGAAGAGTAGGCCTAGATATACCAACGACGTCAAACTAGACCCACAACATTGTTTTTTCTTAAAGCTCAATCCACTTTAATAGCTGTTGAGTTTCTTTGTTCATAGAGAGATAGTATATTGAAACGATACCTATGAATCACACAATAACCAGCAACATCTTAAAATACAATCTAGGCTAAATTTCACGGAGTAGGGCCCTAGCCCGCATTACCTTTACTGCGAGTGACCGGGGCAACCTTGAGAGGGGTTAGCTCAAATAAACTCAGTTCCGTATTTCCTCCAATTGACTCGACCGATAGGTCATTTGCACCGGGAGCGCCGAATACAAGGTTTGAAAGTACAACTTCGCCGTTATTTACAAAGACCTCAATGGATGTTGTATCTACAATGATATCCAGCATGACAAAGCCATCGCGCGCTTGTACGGGGGACTTTCGAACCTCGCGGTAAACTTTGGGCATCGCATTGGCTATAGCATCCTTATCGCGTTTGACAAAAACAGTGTCATTCGCAAAGTTGTATCCAACGACAGAAAAGTGCCCATTGCCTTCCTTAAGACGGAAGCGGATCTCTTTAGCATCTGAGTCAGCGTCAATCTTAACCCGGAGTCGGTAGGCATCGGATTGAGGCTGAGGAAGTGCCATCTTCGACGCTTCCGTCACCCGAATATTGGATCGAGCTACTGTATTACCCTCAAGTTTGTCGATCGCATTGATGGGCTGCGAGACAAGCTGCGGCTTACCGTCTACAGACCGTAGCATGATGCGCCGTACGATCGAGTTGGCCCCCCCGTGCCACTCATCGGTTGGGAGTTTGGTTGCGTAGGCCCAGTTATTGAGCCAACCAATGGCATAGCGAGAAGCAAGGCGTTCGGCGTCATTGTGGCGTGGGTCTTCCCATGTCACTGCGGCATAAAAGTCGGCGCCGAAGTCTAGCCATTGAGGTTCATCGCTATCCACGGTGAAATTTTTTCCGTCCCATACTCCGGTCCAGTACAGGGTTCCCGTGGTCATTCCTTTTTTAAAGCCGTTCGCGCCAGTTGCCAGCACCCATCGTGTAGTTGCACTGTCACCGTTGACCGACATTTGGAATAGGTCGGGACATTCCAGAATCCCAAGGTCGTCGCGCTCGAACCCAGACTGATACTTCCAATGCTTCAAATCGGGCGACGTGTAAAAGCCGATCTTATGACCCTCAGCCAGCACCATCAGCCATTCATTGCGCGTGTCGTCCCAGATGATCTTAGGATCACGCCAATGCTCGGATCCAGGGTTGTCCATGACAGGATTGTCGTGGTACGCCTTAAATCGATAGCCGCCGTCAGTCGAGACAAAGAGCGACTGGCGCTGTACACCCTCGTGTTGTTGAGTCATGATGGCGATTACAGCGCCAGGGCCGAAGCCTGCAGTGTTATCGATGTCAATTACTACGCTACCGGTTTCAATGTCGCCGAGGCCGTTCTTGTATTTGTCGATTGCCACACCGTGATCTTGCCAGTGCACAAGATCAACCGAGGTCGCGTGGTACCACTCAGTACCGTTTCCTATGGGATAATCAGCATTGTAGAGGTAATAGTAGTGCCAGATACCGTCAATCAGAATTGGACGCTGGGGATCGTTCATCCAGTGTTTGGCGGGGGTTAGGTGCACCGCGGGCCGATATCTTGCCCAATTAGCTGGGCGCTTGTATTTAGATGATTCTTCTGTCAACAGAGGCAACGGTGAAGAGCTAAACGCTGCTTCAGAACCTAATTCGACGGCCGGCGACATTCCTGAGCAGAACAACACGACCAACACGCAAATTGTCATATACCAGCGACTTGCAAATATTAAAATAAAATTGTGATTCATAATTCCCCTTATTGGAGCACCGATTACAAAGCAATGTAATTGCGCAAAGGTACTCATTGAGCATGATAGATGATATTGGGCAGTACGAAAAACTTGTAAAATAAGGAAATGCAGTGCTTCAGAAATCACTGCTGTAAAACAAAAAAAACAGAGCGACAGTTCGAGAGACTGTCGAATAAGTCGAGCATACCTTTATTTGCCATTTACAAACAAGGGAGAAGAGGATACGCCGGTACATCGCCATCTCCTCTTCCCACCGATAAGGGCTGTATAGATTAATTTACTAAAGCTATTTCTTTAGAGGCTTGATCTGTCCACCCGAATTCACATTAAGGTTTGCAGGGATATCGGCCCAGCCACCTAGCCCATAACCATTTACGCTATAGGAATAATCAACCTCTGACGAGTCGCCGTTGATTTCTATCCTGACTGTAGGTGCAAGCGTCCCACCGCGACGAAAATTTTCTTGAGTGCCGATCGTGTCGATGAACGATTGGATCAAGCCACCAGGCATCACGTAGTGCGAGTACGACTGGAATTGACCTGGGTGCTGATTATAGTCTGGCGCAAACGGACTACCCGGCCAGTAGTTGAGGTTCGTTGGGTTACCCAGCACTAGTCCGGATCCCTGGTTCATCGGCTGGTAATCGCTGCGAATACCGTTGCCTACGAAACCATATACGCCCTCGGGGCCAGTAATACCTGTTGCGTATGTGGTGCTGTGGCTAATAGTGAAAAGGTAGTACTTGCCATCTTGTTGGTAGATCTGCGGTCGTTCAGTCTGATCGGTGACACAGTTTGCAGATAGAATAGGCGGCAGAAATTCCCACTCGGTTAGGTCGTCGTTCGTAGCCCTTGCCAGACCGACGTTACCGATCTGAAAGGGCGCACCCGATGCATTCACTTGGGTTACGGTTTCTGCATAAGGGTCGCCGTCCCGGTAGCCAAGGTCGTCCGCATCACACTGTGCAGTTGTCCGGTCCATGGCCGAGTTGCCCTCAAATACCATATAGGTCTCACCTGGATGAGCCGGATCTTCGAAAGTAAACGGGTCGCGGAAGTTATAGTAAGGGTTTTGCTCAGCATTTTGGTAGTAAGTGCCGTCAGCCTCGAGTAGCGACGTAACCTTGTTGAAACCGGTGAATCTCACGCCGTGTTTATTAGCATGCACATGGCCTACGCTTAGCGCGAGCCGAGAGTCGTAAGGCTTGATGTCCGGTCCTCCGTCTTGATCACGGTAGAAGGCAACATCTGTGAAAAATAACTTTATTTCGCCACCCGGAAAAATACGCGCCGAGCCTGACCACTGGGTCTGGTGGCTGTAAGACTGGTCTTCGAAAATTTCACCGGTGACACCTTCATCGAACACGAGACCACCATAGGTCCAACCACCATTTTCGGGGCGTTGGTCAGCGGAAATCCCAGCCGGTCGATAGAAGTAGCCGATCTTTGCGTAAACGTGGCGGTCATCAAAGCCAAGGCTACGGTCGGCTACTAAAGAAAAAATGATTTCCTGTCCATTGACACTGTACTGATTAGCATCCTCGTCAGTCAGAGGCCAAGAGTCCCATACCCAGACCTGTTCGTTCGACATGTCAGGGAAGTTCTGCGGGATGTCAGGCATAGTGTATTCTTCAGGCATCGAATTCTGACGTGAACCAGCCGTCGGATCAGACATTCGCTTGATTTGGCGTGCATCAGCCCGCGTCCACTTCGCAGTGAAATTACTCTCAGGTGCAAATGCCTCTTGGGTGTGAAATGTCGGCTCGGGACCCGGCTGTAGATAAGGTTCTGCAACAGCTGCCGTTGTTAAGCCCAGAAATGAACACAGAATTGGGATTGTCGATTTACCTATTTTACTATTCATCAATATCTTCTCACTAAATTAAAAATTGTTTCCCGTAAAAGGATGGCCTCAGCCTAATAAGACCCCTGTTATCCTAGTCTAAATCAATTATTTTCAGTGAAAACCAGTTGTATTCACTTGAATATATGTGACTTTTATAGCGAAATCGATTCGGACAAAGGTTGTCTTCTGGAATTAGCCAGGAAATTCGGGCGTAATAATGCCCGCGCTACATGATGTTAGCTTTTTTACTATATACCACCCTTTTAAAAACTTAAACGATTAAGTTTGTTTTTTTGTAATGGTTCACCAATTTAACAAGCAAAAACAATAGAAAATATAAATATAAAATACTATTGCATATATGAACTTTCAAATGACCCCGTTAATTCATCTTAAATTAATGTTGTATAGTATATATGAGCTCTGTAGCGTTAGTGTTTGCTTGCTTTTTTTGTAGGTAACTTAGAGGTAGGAATTTAAAAGTGAATATTAATATTAAAAAAATAAGTTTTTATGCTTGAAAATTATCATCATTCATTTAAATCTTAACGAAAAAATAATGTATTAACTCTTACGCGGCACCTGTTGAATGAAGGTTTAACTTAATCGATTAAGTTATTAAGAAAGAAGTTATAATACTTTTTATGCTAACGCTTATGCATTAGAAGAATGAATACCGATTAAAGGATCCCGTGTTGTTATTTTTCGATGAGTCAAAAAGCGATGCCTACCCATAAAATACTGTTGCTTCGAGGCTTGAGGAGCTTTCCTGCTAAGGTTTTAATCTGCAGCATGACGCCAATTAACTCGAAGTGCCCCACTTAGTAAATTAAGTCGCACTAGGTAATTTATCGAACACCACTGCTGAATTTTTAGATCCCAGACATTTTCTTGGCCGAAAGTTAAGGTCTCGTTGAGCGCCAGCAATTTGCTTTGCTGCGATAGGGATCCGTTAAAGTTTTTACTTACCTTAAGTTTTTAATATGGGTTTTATTTGGCGAGGGGGGGGGCAGTTTTTTAGTTTGTTTGCTACCAGCCATGGTCACAGAATTTACTGGTATTACCTACTGTGATCGTAAGGAAATGATGACAGTAGTATCTTAAGATGCAATCATCGCCCGAACTATCCCAGCAGAGCTTTTAACAGTCACTTTGCGTATCGGATACATTTTTCTTCGACGTTAAATCATACTAACTATGCCCTTCTACCTTGCTCGCCAAACACTAGGTACACATACTAGCCACTGTTAAAAAATTATTTTTAACAGTGGCTAGTCGGCACTCAATACTAACACTATTGGTGATAATAACGTGCTTTGCTAGGCTACCTTTCGCCACGTAATCTATCGCGCTGCATGAAAACATAAATCAACTTATGGTTGAAAGTATGATCAATAATTTTACCCACACCCGGAATAAATTCAGGATCCTAACTTTGGTTCAACCCAAACTCAACTGAGGCTATAGTCAATACTAATACACTATATTTCGCTGCTAGGTAGATAACAGCTTACAACTAACCATCACTTGTAATTTTATCAATCAATTCGCTAAGTACAGCTTCAGCTTTACTTGTTTCTACTTGGCAAGTACCTGCATTTAAATGGCCGCCGCCGCCGTATTTAAGGCACAGTTCGCCAACATTGGTGTTTGAACTGCGGTTAGTTATTGATTTACCTATGGCATACACTACATTTTGCTTTTTAAGGCCCCACATTTTATGAATCGAGATATTGCAGTCGGGGTACATGGCATAAATAACAAATCGGTTTGTGGCGTAAATTGTTTCTTCTTGGGTTAAATCAAGGACTACTAAGTTTTTATGAACGGTAGCGCATTGAGAAATTTGCTCTTTGGCTTTTTCGTTATGCTCGTTATATAAAGCAACACGTTCGGCTACGTCTTCCATTTGTAGGATTTCTTCGATGCTCTGATCTTTACACGCATCAATCAGTTTCATCATTAATTGGTAATTTGAAATTTTAAACTCGCGAAAACGGCCAAGTCCAGTTCGCGCATCCATAATAAAGTTCATTAATACCCAATCGGTTGGGTTTAATATTTCGTCTTTTGAAAACTGAGCAGCATCGCCTTTGTCTACCGCGTCCATCATTTCAACAGAAATATTTGGAAGTTTTTCAGCGCCGCCATAATAGTCATAAACTACGCGAGCTGCTGATGGGGCTTTTGGGTCTATAATATGGTTTTTTATGTCGCTTGAGTTGCGAACGGTTTCGCTAAGGTGATGATCGAATGCTATATGACAGCCTGCAACGTAGGGGAGGTTGGTCGTAATGTCGTTTTCGGTAATGTCTATTTTGCCATCTTGCATGTCTTTTGGATGAACAAATAAAATATCGTCAATTAGGTCTAAGTCTTTGAGCAATACGGCACAAACTAAGCCATCAAAATCGCTGCGAGTGACTAGTCTAAATTTATTATTGGGCATAGCTATTCCATCTTTTTAATTGAATTATCAATTAAGTGTAACAGCTAAAATTTTTTTTGAGAGGTCAGCTTAAAAAAATTATAAAAAAAAGCCAAAACGTTAGTTTTGGCTTTTGCTTAGCAAGTTTGTATGTGTGGTAAATAGGTTATGCGCCTGGGCCACATTCCATACATGAATTTACAATGTCTGGGCCAAATTTAAGTTTGGCGTTTAAGTCGCGAAGGGCGGTACGTAACCCTTCTTCAATTACTGGATGGTAAAATGGCATATCAAGCATTTCTGGTACGGTCATTTTGTTTTGTACAGCCCAAGCCAATAAGTGAGCGATGTGTTCGGCTTGTGGGCCAATAAATTCTGCACCTAAAAATAAGCCTGTACCTTGCTCGGCATATACACGCATATGACCTTTGTTTTTAAGCATTACTCGGCTACGGCCTTGGTTTTCAAAGCTTACTTCGCCTACTTCAAAACAACCGCATGGGCCTAATCGGTCAGTAATTTGCTTGTAGCTTTCGCCGACCATGGCTATTTGTGGGTCGCTAAATACAGCTGCAATTTTTGCTCTGCGCAGACCTATACGTACATCTGGGAAGCGCCCTGCATTTTGACCTGCAATAGCACCCTGGTCAGATGCTTCGTGTAACAATGGGAGCATGTTACTTGCATCGCCTGCTATAAATATGTTCGACTCACCACACTGCATTGTATGTGTGTCTGCGTGCGGTACGCCGCGTTCATCAAGTTCAATGCCTGTGTTTTCAAGGCCTAGTTTATCTACGTTAGGTACTCGGCCTGTGGCTGCAAGTACGTAGTCAAACTGTTCGGTGTGTTTTTCACCTTGTTTGTCGGTGTAAGTTAGCTGTGCTTTGTCGCCAACTTGCATCATGTCAGATACGTTTGAGTCGGTATCTACAAAAAATTCTTCAGCAAAAACAGTATTTGCGTAGTCTTTTACTACTGGATCTGTAAGTGGGCCAATTGCGCCGCCTACACCAAATAGTTTTACATTTACGCCTAGTCGGCTAAGTGCTTGGCCAATTTCAAGACCTATTACACCAGGGCCAAATACAGCGACTGATTCTGGTAGGTCATCCCAATCAAATACGTCGTCGTTTATAATAAGTTTGTCACCAAAGTTATTAAATACGCCAGGGTATGAAGGGCGTGAACCGGTGGCAATTACAAAGCGTTTTGCTGTAATAATTGTATGGTCGTCTATTTGTACGCGGTTTGCGTCTAAAAATTTAGCGTAACCACGAATTTTATCACCATCTGGTAATTCATCTACGGCTTCTACTACGAATCCTGCAAAACGATCTCGTTCACTTTTAACGCGTGCCATAACTGCTTTGCCATCAATGACAGGCTTTGAGCTATGAACACCAAATGCAGGTGCCATTTCAATTGCGTGTGCGGCTTCGGCGGCTGCAATCAATAACTTGCTTGGCATACAACCAACACGTGCACATGTGGTGCCGTATGGGCCTGATTCGATCATTAATACATTTTGTGTGAACTGTTTAGCATTACGATAAGCACTTAAACCAGCAGTGCCAGCGCCTATAACAACAACATCGGTTTGCAATTCTTTCATAGTGGTATCCTTTATTATTTTCAATCTAAGCGATGAGATTGATATAGAGGGGCGCGTACGCCCCTGCTATTTTTTACTTAATTAAGCAAAGTATTTTTCTAAGTCGTCTGAACCACCGATGTGTTTACCACCAATGAATATTTGTGGAACAGTGTCACGACCAGATACAGCTTTTAGACTTGTTAGTGATGCGCCGGCACCCATAACAATCTCTTCATATGCGAAGCCTTTTTCAGCAAGAAGCTCTTTTGCTTTTTTACAAAAAGGACAGCCAGGTTTAGTAAAGATGCTTACAGGTTCTGGTTTAGCTTGCTTAGGGTTGATGTAATCAAGCATTGTGTCTGCATCAGATACTTCAAACGGGTCACCTGGTAAATCTGGTTCGATGAACATTTTGTCAATCACGCCGTCTTTAACCAGCATAGAGTATCTCCAGCTGCGCTTACCAAAGCCTAGGTCGTTTTTGTCTACTAACATGCCCATGCCGTCAGTAAATTCGCCGTTGCCGTCTGGTAATAAAGTAATGTTTTGCGCTTCTTGATGTTCAGCCCATGCGTTCATTACAAAGGTATCGTTTACTGATAAACATACAATTTCGTCAACGCCATTTTGCTTAAGTACGCCCGCTAATTCGTTGTAACGTGGTAAGTGAGTTGATGAACATGTTGGTGTGAATGCACCAGGTAGTGAAAACACTACAACCGTTTTACCTTTAAAAATTTCATCTGTTGTTACTGATTTCCATTCGTTATTTTGACGAGTTGCAAATGTAACACTTGGGACTGTTTGACCTTCGATATTGTTTAACATAGTTTTTGTTCCTCTTGATTTGTTGATAGCCATTATGGTGAATAATTAAATATAGTTCCAATCGTTTGTTTGTATTAAACTGATAGTTATAAACTATCACGTAGAGCTGAATATGAACTTAAAAGATTTTGAATATGTAAAAGCAATAGCGCAATACAAGCACTTTCGCAAAGCTGCCGATGCATGTTTTGTAAGTCAGCCTACATTAAGTGGCCAAGTAAAAAAACTCGAACATGAGCTTGGCGTTACTTTATTTGACCGCTCAACTAAACAAGTTACGTTAACAGCAAAAGGTGAACGTTTGTTGACGCAAATAGAGATTATTTTAGAACAAACGCAAATACTCAAAGAACTTGCTGCTACTTCTAATGAGCCTCTACAAGGTAAATTAACTATTGGTATTATTCCTACCATTGCGCCTTACTTGTTGCCTGCGTTATTAACATCAATGAAAGCGGCATTTATTGATAGTCAGTTTTCGTTTATTGAGATGCAAACAGCAACAATTTTAGAAGCTTTAAATAATGGCGAACTCGACTTTGCTATTTTAGCCGATGTGCCAGAGCTTATTAATTACCATACGGTTGCTTTATACAAAGAAGATTTTTTAGTGGCGGTATCACAAGATAACGCGCTTTCTAAGCATAAAAAAGTGGCGTTGAACGACCTTCAAGGATGCAGCCTACTAATGTTAAGTGATGGTCATTGCTTTAAAGATCAAGCCCAAAAGTTTTGTTTTTCTGCGGGAGTCGATGTATCTAACCAGTATAAAGGTAATAGTTTAGAAACATTATTAGCGTTAGTGGCCATGGATGACGGTATTACATTTGTACCAAAACTGGCATGTACCGACCGTGTAGGGATTGATTACTTGCCTATATTTCCTAATCAGCAGCGTAATGTGGTGTTTGCATGCAGAAAGCATTATCCGCATTTATCTGGAGTAGAACAATTGGGCGAGTGGTTATCGGCTCACCCTAATTTAAAAGCTAAATTGAGTAAAAAACTCTAAAGATCTTGGCTGATTATTTCTACTACATCGTTAATTTGTACGCCAGGTAGCGGTTTACTGTCAATACTAACGGCTACTGCGGTTTGCTGATAAAGCTGCTCAACGCGAATTTTATTAAGCGTGGTGATGGTGTGCGGCATAACATTACCTGCCGCGTCGGTTAAATAGTTATGGTGTGCAATGCTTAGCATCTGGCCTTTTTTTAACCCATGAGCTTTACCTAAATTAATAACGATTTTGCTATTTTCCATGTGCATTATTTTGCCTTGAGTTGGCAAACACGCCATGGCTGCTTGAATGTCATAACTTACTGCTTGGTTGATATCAGTTATGCTTTGCCCATAAGGCGATTGCCAAAACCTATCACTATTGACGTCAACTATGGTTGTTTTTTCAAATGGCCAAATTGCTTGAGTATGGTAACTATTTTGCCAAAGTTGCTCATAGGTAGTGCCATCAAATAATACAAATTCAATGTTGTAACTGCGCTCATACGCCTCGTCTTGCCAAAATGCATAATCGTTATTGAGTTTGTCGCTCGTTGAAAGGCTCGTTATTTGGCTAAGTAATACATATTGAGCGTTACTGCGCGAAGATATTTCTTCTAATTGGGCATTTGAATAGTCGTGCTGCTGCGAAAAGTACTTATCAACGCTTATTGCATTATTATAGTAAGCAATAGGCACTGCGCTCATTTTTGATTTTTGCAGGGAAGTAAAAATATTTTTGCTAATCGCTTTGCTTACGTCAAATATTTGACCCATTTTGGCGTGTTCACGATGAACAAGTTGGCTTTGTGTAACGGCCACAAACTTATTAAAACTATTTTGTGGACATTGCTCTGTTTGAGAAAAAATATCGAGTCGTAATGTAATCGCAAATTTATTGTCGTATTTATTTTCGCTGACCAGTTCAATTTTTTGAATTTCGCCGTGGCTGCTAATTTTTAGCTGATCTTGCATTAACACGCCATCTACCAAGGTTTGCACCGAGCTAACCCGTGCGCCAGAGAACACTAACGCCTGTGTAATCGCATCTTTTATAGCGGCAGATTTAGCCGCGCTTGTATCACCATTTTGGACGTTCGCATGGCCCGTTGATTCATACCACTGCGCTTTAGTAAAAGGGGAGAAGGTTAATAATGCCGTTGCACTTAACCCTGCAAATGCCAATGATAAAAACGACTTCATACTTTTACTCCAATTAAACGTTAGCTATTAACTAGGTAGAGCAAGGACTGTACCAATGTTATTTGGTAATTATTAGTAATGCTATAAATGGCATTAAACGTGCATATGTACTGCTAATTACTATACAAGGGCTAAATGCTATGCGAGCAATTTCATTACTTATTACACTTGGGTGTTTAACCTTAGGTGGTTGTAGCAGCGTTTTTGATAAGCATGTTGAATATAAATATGTAGAGCCAAATAATTACCCCGTTTTAAAAGCGATAGGGTATGCACCTATTAGCTTGCAAAAAGGCACTAACCTTTCGCAAAAGCAACTTATGGCCATTAAGGCTTCTAAGCTTGAAGCTTACCGCGAGCTTACTGAGCAAGTATATGGGCAAAAGATTACCGCAGGAACAACGGTGGAAGGCTCAATTGCTCAAGACGATTACTTAGAAAGTAAAGTGCAGGGGCTTATTAAAGGTGCACAAATAATTAAAACTTACGCAGTAGATGACACTTACGTGACCGAGCTTGAGCTTAATATGAAGCGTGTGCACGATTTATACATAGGTGAAGTAAAACCACGCGAAGTTAAAAAAGTAACGTACTACTAAAAACGTTTATTAAAAAAGTTATTCAAAATATCTCATCCTCTTATATTGAGTGCTATGCTGTTGTTAGGATTAATTTTAAGCAGATTGCGTAGTGCTCAACAGATGTATTTTATTGCCACTTATATTAACAGTGGCTCTGTAAATGGCGATTAAGCCAAGTCATTTAAATCCTCAATTATTTATATGGTGCAAAGCCAATTTGCGCTACCTATTTCTGTTTTTTGTACTCTCCAGTGGTGTGCTTGCAAGCCGACTAACTATTCAATTTAATACCTTTATAGAGCTCATGGGTCAAAAATACGGGCCTGCGCGAGCGGCGGTTGCACGCAACTGGCAAAGCATGTTGGTGCAAACTCAAAACAAGCCAGAGCAACAACAAATTCTTATTGTTAATGATTTTTTTGCGCGTAATTTACGCTACCAAACAGATATTTTGCTATGGAAACAAAACGATTATTGGGCAACCCCTTTAGAAACATTAGGCAGAGGCCTCGGTGATTGTGAAGATTACGCAATAGCAAAATATATCAGCTTAAGAGCGTTAGGTGTGAGCGACGACAAGTTACGCCTTATTTATGTAAAAGCAAAAATTGCGGGCACTAACAAAACGCAAGCGCATATGGTGTTAGGTTATTTTGCTACACCAAACGCTCAGCCACTTATTTTAGACAGTTTAATAACAAAGGTTTTACCTGCTGCAAAACGTGTAGATTTAAGCCCTGTTTTTAGCTTTAACAGCCAAGGTTTATGGGCTAATAATTCAACCAAAAGTGTAGCCAGCCCAACAGCAAGACTTTCACGCTGGCGTAAAATTTTGGAGCAGACAACCAAAGAAGGAGTTATGTGGTAATGGCATCATTTTCCTTATCTAAGTATCTTAAAAAACGAAAAATAACACTCAGGCAAGAGCTATGGATTGCATTATTAATTGTTATTTTTGTGGGCTTTATAAGTAGTGTTTTAATTAGCACTAATTCGGCTAAAAGTTATTTTTCGACCCAGCTGTACTTAAAAAATGTAGATAATGCCAGTTCACTCGCGTTAATGATCAGCCAATTAGACAAAGACCCCGTTGAGCTTGAATTATTAGTTTCAGCCACATTTGATACCGGTCACTATAAGCGAATAGAACTACAAAACCCTAATGGTGAGGTGATTGTTAAACGCACGTTTACCGATGAACTTAAAGCGACGGCTCCGCAGTGGTTTAGAGCAATGTATGGATTAAATGTACAGCCAGGGGTTGGGCAAGTAAATAATGGTTGGCAGCAGTTTGGTACTTTGTTTATAGAAAGCCATAGTCAATATGCTGAGCAAGCCTTATGGGAAAGTGCGCTTAAACTATTTTTTAGTTTTTTAATTGTCGCTTTTTTTGCTTGTATAGTTAGTGCTTACTTTTTAAGTAGGATTTTAAAACCACTAGATGATGTTGTGTATCAGGCTAATGCATTTGGTGAAAAACGTTTTATTAAATCGAGCGTTCCTCGCACTTTTGAGTTTGCACGATTAGTGCAATCAATGAACCAATTATCTACCCGTTTTAGCCGTATTATTAAAGAAGATAATAAACGTTTAGAAGAGCTTAGATTTAAATCGCAACACGATGAGCTAACTGGTTTAGCAAATAGAGAATACTTTGGTGCAACGCTTGAGGCTCACTTACAAAAATCGAAAGATCATGCCCATGGTGCTTTGTTTTTATTTAGGGTTGTAAACCTCGATCGCGTAAGTGAGGAAGTGGGACGAGTAGAAATGGTTAACTTTCTACGTCGATTTTCACAGATGTTGGTTAGCTTCTTAGAGAGCAACCAAGAACACTTTTCTGAAAATTACATTGCACGTATTTCTCACAGCGATTTTACAGTTTTATTTAGTGATATTGATGATATTCAAGCAATCAGTGAACGTATTTTATTGATGCATCAATCGTTTGTTGAAGAGTATAAAAACGTTAAGCTAGCGATACCTCACAGCTGTACTTATATTCAAAAAGACGACACGCGATTTGATGTATTAAAGCGTGCGGATGAACTTTTAAAATCATCGGGTAAACAATCTGATGTACAAGCAAAAGTAGCTCAAATCAAGCAAGAAAGTGAGCTGTTTGATAATGCAACTAGCTGGAAAAATGCCATAGAAGAGGCACTCAACAATAATAATTTAGAAATAAATACTTACCCAGTAACGAGCTTTACAGGGCCGGTAATGCAAAATCAATTAGGGTTGAGCCTAAAGCTTGGTGGCCAAGTATACCGTGCTAGTTACTACTACCAGTGGGCTAACCGATTAAAGTTATTAGCGCGTTTAGATTGGGGTTTAATTAAGGCGTTGGTGGCTCATTATAGTATTGAGCCACCAAGTGAACTGATTTCGGTTGAATTATCTGCTCAAACGCTACTTGATGATGCTGCACTTGCTTCGATTCTTACGTACCTTTCGGCGTTTCCTGATTTAGCCTCTAAAATTTGTTTTGATATTCGTGAAAGTATTGCCGTTAGCGAAATTAAGATATTTAAAGATTTTTGTGAGCAGGCTCGATGTATGGGCGCTAAGGTAGCATTAAAACGTGTGGGCCCTGAATTTACTAAAATTTATAAAATTCAGGAATTTGGTCTTGAAATGATTAAAATTGATAGCGTTTACGGACACAATATTAGTTACAGCCAAGATAACCAAACATTCTTGCGAGGAGTGTGCACGTTAGCGCATTCTATTGGCATTAAAGTGGTGGCTCAAGGTGTAACAAGCCAAGATGATATAGATACGCTTATTAACTTAGGTTTTGATGGGGTTATTAAAGAGTAAGTAATAGGCATTAACGGTTCGGTTAATGCCCTTTTACAACTAACATTAATTGAATACGGTCGCGAACTTTTAGCTTATTAAATATAGAGCTCATATGCTCTTTAATTGTACGTTCTGTAATATTTAAAGATTCTGCAGCTTGCTTATTAGTTGCACCTGTTACAACAATATCAACTACTTGACGTTCTCGCTTTGTGAGTACATCAAGCTCGCATGTGCTCGCATATTTAAACGGTGTATTTGATAAAGCACCTACTAAGTTAGATAGTAATTGTCCTGGTAACCATATTCCGCCAGTACAAATTGTCTCAAGTACTTGTTCAATAATTACTTTAGTAGCGAGTGCTTCTACATACCCCCTAGCTCCTGCTTCAAGCGCACTTCTTAGTTGATTTATTTCTAGTTCGTTGGTCATAACTATAACCAGTAAACGTTGCTGAGAATACTTTTTAACAAGCTCAAGCCAATTAGGTGTGCCGGCCAAAACCCAAATAATACTTGATGCCGTGACTCTGTGTGGTTCTTTTGTGCATATCAAACAACCAGGAAACGCTGTATGCCAGTGTTTCGACTCAAATTCAGGCTGTGTAATAAAAATACTTTGGCGCATTACTTCTCCATTTATAAAATGTTTTAACGCTCTGTCATTGCTTGCGATGTAGCTCTAAGAACCGGTTTTAAAATATACTCAAGTACGGTTTTTTTACCGGTAATAATATCCACTTGAGTGGTCATTCCCGGAATAATAGTCAGCTCTTTTGAAAAATTATTTTTGGTGGTTTTTAGCTGCACCAAATAAAAGGTATTCTCGCGGTCATCTGTAATTGTATCGGCGCTAATATGTAATACTTCGGCTTCAAGGCCACCATATACGGCAAAGTCGTAGGCACTAAATTTTATCATTGCAGATTGCCCAGGGCGTAAAAATGCAATGTCTTTAGGCGGGATTTTTGCCTCTACTACAAGTTGATCGTCAAGCGGGACAATTTCCATAACATCACTACCTGGCTGTAAAATACCGCCAACAGTATTAACTAATAATCGTTGTACAGTGCCTTTAACAGGAGAACGTATTTCAGTTTGAGTTACTTTATCGGCTAAGCCTGATTCAGTTTCTTTAATTGAATCTAGTCGCAGTAGCGCTTCGGAGAGTTCATTGTTCCAGCGGTTAATCATAACGAGCTCAACTTCGGTTACCTTATTTTTAGCTTCGTTAATGGCCGAAAGACTCCTATTTATAACTGCCTTGGTTCTGTTTATCTCGCCGTTTAAATCAACTATTTGACGCTCTAAACGAATAATATCTATATCTGAAATAGCACCCGTGCGTAACAATGGACGGGTCACTTTAAGCTCCCTGTTTGTTAAGCGTAGCGCACTGGTATGCTGCTCAAGTGCCGCTTTTGCTTCAATATAATCTTGGTGTCGCTGCTCTAGTTGGCGTTTGTGAATACTTACTTGTTGCTCTAATTCTTGGCTGTTACTCAAATAAAGAGAACGTTCATGTTGCACTACTCTAGGCGCATTTTTAATAACAGATTCACTAAATACGAGCTCCTTTTTTTGAGTGAGTGCTCTGAGTCTCGCTACTTTTGCGCTTAACGATTCAACTTTGGATTGGTTTTCTCTAAAGCTAGAAATAAAGCGGGTAGGGTCTATTTTAATGAGCACATCACCCTCATTTACTATTTGCCCCTCTTTTACATTTATTTTTTCGACCATACCACCATCATAAGATTGAATAAGTTGTAATTTATTGGAGGGAATAACACGCCCCTCACCACGAGCAACTTCATCTAAATTAGCAAAGCCAGACCACACAATAAGGCATATAAACGTTAAACAAATTAAATAGAGCAATAACCTAGCGCTTGCTGGCTCCTGTTGCATTTTTTCCCACTGCGCATCGACTACCCAGTCTTGGCTGTTAGGCGGAGAAATCCATCCTTTAAATAGTTTATTAAATATTGATGGCTTGCCTTGTTTTCTTGCTTCTATTGCTCTGCTAACAGATTCAAAGGAGCGCTGTTCAAGTGGTTTTTTATTGTCACTCATGAGGCTTGCTCCACTGTCTTATTATTTAACGCTGCAATTACTTTTTGTTTTGGTCCATCAGCAACTACTTTTCCATTATCTAAAACTATAATTCGGTCAACAAGTTCAAGTAATGATGAGCGGTGAGTCACCACGATTAAGGTTTTATCTTTAGAATAACCCTTTAAATTATTAATAATTTTACTTTCACTATTATGATCTAGTGATGAGGTTGGCTCATCTAGTAATAGTATAGGAGGGTCGTTAATTATGGCTCTTGCCATACCTACAGCTTGGCGCTGCCCACCTGATAATTGACGACCTTGCTCGCCTACTTGTAAATCAAATCCGTCTGGGTGCGAATTAATTAAATCAAATAATTGGCTTCGCTCACAGGCTTCAATAATTTGCTCGTCTTTGGCATGCCAAGCACTCATGGTGAGGTTGTCTTTCAAGGTTCCATAAGACAGAGCAACGGTTTGTGGTAGGTAGCCAATATTATGACGAAGCTCAGCTGGGTCAATTTGATGTATATCATTATTGTCCATCAAAATTGATCCTGAACAGGGGTCGTATAGTCCTAAAATAAGCTTTTCTAATGTACTTTTACCTGAGCCATTACGTCCTAAAATGGCGACTTTTTCACCGGTTTTAATTTTAAAACTAACGCCGTTGAGCGCATTATGAGATTCGTCAGAGTATTTAAAACATACATCTTTAAATTCTATATCGCCTTTCAAAATAGGGTGGCTTAACCAATGCTTACCAGGTGGACGTTCGACCTCTTTTTCCATAATCTCGTTCAGTGATTGCATTGCTATTGCGGCATGATGATATTGTGCTAAAACAGCGGCCGACTGCCCGATTGGGCCCATAGCACGAGACGATAATAGATAGGCTGCAATTAACCCGCCTTGAGTTAGCTCACCTTCAATAACGAGGTGTACGCCTATTATCATTATTATTACGCCTACGCATTGCTGTATCCATGATGCTGTATTTGATATAGAGCTAGAAACGAGTCGGCTATGTGCGTTTACTTGTGCAATGTAAATGGTCGACTTTTCCCATACAGACTGTGTTTTACACTCTGAGTGAAAGCTTTTTACATCTTCAATATTGGTTAAGCTCTCGACTAGTACAGCATTTCGCATTGAGCTTGCTTTCATTGTTTGTTCTGAAAGAGCTTCAAGTTTGCGGTGTGCGGCTATAGCGTAAGCTAATAATATAAGTGCGCCCGCGATAATAGGTAAACTTAGAGGTACGCCAATAATGGCAATAACAATTAAATACAAAACTACGAATGGCAAGTCGACTAATGCGACAAGTGTTATGGAGCTAAAAAAGTTACGTACAGCTTCAAATGATTGAATGTTGCTAGCAAAGGAGCCTGCGGACGATGGGCGGTTTTTTAGTTTCATACCTAATACCCGCTCCATTATTACAGCCGATACTTTGACATCTATTCTGCTGGCAGCAAGCTCTACAAAGTAGCCTCTTACTAAGCGCAAAACAAAGTCAGCAGTGAGTGCTATTAAAATGCCAATGGCAAGTACCCATAAGGTTTCTGTTGCGTGGTTGGGCACTACGCGGTCATATACGTTCATTACAAACAAAGGCATAGCAACCGATAAAAAGCCCAAAGCAACAGCCGAAATAATTACGTCTTTATAAAGTGAGCGGCATTCTTTAATTACTCCCCAAAACCATCCGTCTTTTGATAGTTTTTCAAGTACAGGTGTTCGCTCATCAAATGCAAACTCTGGTTGAGCATAAATAACTAAACCTACACTGTTAGCAGCTAACTCATCAATGCTTTGTTCGATAACTGATTCTGTAAGTTCTGGGTAAATTACACTCACCAACTGTTTATCGTAATCAATAGAATTAATAACACAGGCTTGGTTATCTTTTAAAATTAAGATGGCAGGTAGCAGTGCTGTATTAATTTTTTGTAGTGGCTTATTAACTACTTTTGATTTAAAGCCAATGCGCTTTGCTGCGCGCGAAAAACCTGATGGAGTAAGATTTCCATCAGTTAGAGGAAGTCCATTTAATAGTGCCTCTCTTGAAAACTCTTTACCATGATGACGACATAAAACTGCTAGGCAGTCAACGAGGATGCCACCATGATCAAGTACATCGTTTAATTCCATACACCATCCAATGTTATGTAGAACTGCATAGGATTGTTACTAGTAAACCTAAACTCGACTTAAATATTTCATGCCGAGTTTAGGTTATTTACATAACGTTAATTGACTTAGATATCGGTAATTACAGCTTCGATACGTCGATTCGCAGCATTTGCTCTTACTGATATTTCGTTTACACGTGGTTGATCGATGCCATACCCGAACGATTTAACACGTTTAGGTTCTACATCGAATTGCTTAATCAGAATTTCAGCTACGGCAAACGCACGTTTTTCTGATAGTTTACGGTTATATTTACGGTCTCCATCTAAAGAGGCATGACCTTGTATTTCAACCTGTTTAGTTGGGTTCTCTTTTAAAAAATCTGCAAGCCGACTAATTTCTTGAATATATTGAGACCTTACATCGCTTGAGTCAGCAGAAAAAGGAATACCAATTTCTATATTCGAGGTTGATGCGCTATAAATTGTGCAACCAGATAAATCTACATTTGTACTCAAAGGTGTGCTTGGGCAAGTGTCTTGCTCATTTGGTACGCCGTCACCATCATCATCGGTAAAGCTGCTTGCTGTCGTGTCGGTTTCCAGCGGTATATCTAAGTACCTTGGCATAGCCGTTACACTCATGTATGCATTATCTTGCTTAGCTTTTTTTTGAAGAAATGCCTTGCGGCTAAAAGTGGTTGCTACATCGTAACTCGGACAGATATTTTGTGCGTTATGAACAATAGGGTCGTCAGTTAGCTCTTTTAATGTAGGGTATTTATCTGACATCACGTTAAGTGCTGGCAGTAATTTCCCCATTTCTTTTAGCATAGTTAAAATAGCTGATTGACGGTCGTAAAGCGCCACTATGTATGAACGTGTTGATTGAAATGATTCGTTTTCGGCATCAAGTACGTCTAGTAGAGTTCGTTGGCCTATATCGAATTGATCCTTATATGCAATTTTAACTTTAGTTGATGATTCGCGGTGTTGATCAAGCGCCGGTAACTTTTGCTCTAATATAGTGACGTTGTAATAAGCAATTTGCAGACTCTGACGAATATCAATACAAGACTGATCGCGTTGATACTTTGCAATGTTTATATCCTGATAGGCTTGTTCTAAATTAGCATTATCAAGACCACCATTATATAAATTATAGCTAATATCGATGCCGACTCGCGCTTCTGTTCTGGTTTCATTTTGACCAAGTTCATCTCTATCTTGGCTACCGTAGCGGGCAGATAAATCTACGTTAGGATGAAACGCTGCTTTTTGTGCTTTTGCGTTCGCTTTTTGTGCTTCAATATTATACAAAGAGGCGTAAAATGAAGGGCTATTTTTGTAAGCGACGTCTAGCGCTTGATTAACTGAAATTGGTATATTTTTTTCATCAAGGTCAGCTTGCTTTATATCGTTCATAGGAAGCTCTCCTACAACCCTTAAGTAGCGAGCGCTTACATCATGTAAATTTGAGTACTCCGTTAATACGTTAGATTGTGCTAAAGATAAGCGCCCACTAATTTGTTCTAGATCGGCAGCGCGCGCTACACCAGCTCCTACACTTTGTTCTATTTGTTGATATACAGACTCGTGCTCTTGTAAATTTGCTTCTGCAAGTTGTACTAACTCTTTAAATTTTTGTACGTCGAGCAGGGCTATTGAGGCTTCAAGTGCTGTTTGTTCTGTTTGAGAAATAAGCTCAAAGTACCTAATGAGTTGAATGCGTTTAAAGCGATCAACAGTATTCGAGGTTCTAAAACCGTCGTAAAGCATTTGAGTAACACTTAACTCGGCTGTATTACGGTTATATTCTTCTTCAACACCGTAATTTCTTCTTTCATAGCCCGCGCTTGCTGATACATCAACACTTGGTAAATAACCTGAGCGGGCAGCATCTACTCCATAAATCGAAGATTTAAAAGCATGCCATGCTTCTTGTACTTCAGGATTGTTTTCAATCGCTTTACTTGAGACATAGGTAAGTGGCATTGCTGATTGTTCATTTGCATGCACATAGTTTAGTAGAGTTGCGGCAGTAATCGTTAGTCCGATTAACATAGTCTCTTGATGTTTCTTAAAAGTGTTTTTTGTAATCATTTCTTCCTCTTAGATCCTGTTAAGACCGAAAATGCTCCCTTAAGTATTTAGTAAAGGAATACCATTTTTGCAAGTAATCGTTTTGGTTAGCATAAAAAAAAATTTCTACCACTTTTTTGTTGATTTTTTATTTTTGAATTTTTCTTTTAAACCTGTACTTGAGTACAGTATCTATGTGGCTTTTTTGTCCTACCTTTAACTTATTAGATTGTTATTTTAAAAAGTTTGAGGGTACCAAAATGGAAGCAAATCAACTGGTAGTTATTGATATTCAAGGTTCGGCAGGTGTTGTGCTGGATGATGGGTCAATAAGAGCATTAAATGTTGGTGACACTATCACCGTGGGTGATTTAGTTGTTACTGCTATTAAATCGTCTCTACAAATTGATGTGCAAGGTGAAACCTTATCTATACCCGCCAATCAAAAGGTAAAAATAACACCAGACTTATTAGCGAAAGAAGCCAGAGACTCTAGCGAAACAACTGTTTTTGATGAAAGTTTAGATGAAGCAATTGCAAGCTTAGATTTAGGGGCAGAGCAAGACCCATCAACAGCGGCTAATTCTGATGTAACAGATTTTTTAGATGCGTTAGAAGGTGATGGGGACATTTTAGATAATTTAGAGGCAACAGCCGCTGGTGGGGGTAACGCTGCGGGTGCAGATGGAGGCAGTTCGTTTGTACAGCTAACCCGAATTTCTGAAAGTGTTGACCCTAGTAGTGTTACTTTTGATTCATCTTTTGATCAAGGCGCTACTGAAGCTTTTAACTTAAGAGATACCTCTGATGGTATCGTGCCTGATTCAACTACTGCTTCTATTTCACTTAATGAGCTAGGTATTACTAACTCATCACAACCCACAATCACCGGTACGAGCGAAAACTTAATCGGCGAAACGGTTAATGTAACGGTAACTGATGTTGATGGAAACTCTCAAGTAGTTAGTGTTGTAATTGGCCCTGATGGTACCTTTGAAATAACCCTACCAACACCAATTGCTGATGGCCCTGTAACGGTTGTTGTTGAAGCGACGGATCCTGTTGGTAATCCTATAAACGACACTATTTCAATTGAGGTTGATACAACACCTCCACTTATTGCTATTGATCCTGTTGCCGATTCTGCTTCGCAAACAGTGACAGTGACAGGGACAGTATCTGGTTTGAATACTGGGGATAATGTATCAGTCACGTTAACGGATAGTGCAGGTACGGTACAAACAATAGTTACTCAGGTTGATGCTCAAGGAAATTGGGTAATTACTACCACCTCACCTTTATCTGAAGGGGAGTTTAACGTAAGCGCTGTTGCGATTGATGCAGCTGGAAATCAAGCTATAGACCAAGCTTTAGCGAATGTAGATTTAACTGCTCCGGTAATCACCGTAAATGTAACTGATGAAACAAATAACTCAACACCACCACTTGTTGGAACAACAAATGGTGTTCCTGAGGGCACTCAAGTAACAATTACTGTTACAGATAGTGCAGGACAAATACAAACATTAACTGCAGTTACCCAAGCCGATGGAAGCTGGAGTGTAGAAGTAGGGACTCCTTTACCTGAAGGTGATTTTACTGTTGATGCACAAGTAAGCGACAGTGTAGGAAACTTAGCATTAGCAAGTGATTCAGGAGTAATTGATTTAACGGCGCCTTCGGTACAAATTAATAATATTAACGACACTCAAGACACCACGCCAACGATTACAGGTAACGCGCAAGATGTACCTGCAGGCTCTATTATTAGTGTGGTTATTACCGATTTTGATGGTCAAACTCAAACATTATTAACCCAAACTAACGCTGATGGGGATTGGTCTATCGACGTAACTACGCCATTGGCTGAAGGGCAGTTTGAGGTTGATGCAAGTGTAAGTGATGCTGCAGGTAATCAAGCCCAAGCAAATAACCAAGGTGTTGTTGATTTAACAAACCCTGATATTACCGTTACTGCAATTGCTGATACTAACGATACTACACCAACATTTGTAGGTAGGGTGGAAGACGCTCCTGCGGGCTCTGTTATTACAGTATTAGTAACCGATATTAACGGTAACGTACAAACTTTAACTACTTTATTAAATGAAGATGGCACATGGAGTGTTGATGCTAATGAAATCTTGCCAGGTGGTGAATTTACCGCAACTGCGTCAGTATCAGATGCTGCGGGTAATGAGGCATCTGCGCAAACAAACGGCGAAATAACGTTTGCTCCTATCTCAATTCAAATCGATGCAATTGCTAATACTAACGATACCACTCCATTTTTAAGTGGTAACACCGGTAATGTGCCTGCAGGTACAACCATCACTTTAACTATTACTGCAAGCGATGGCAGCACATTTACATTACTAGCAGTGACGCAAGAAGATGGTTCGTGGTCTGCACAAGTAACAAACCCTCTGCCTGAGGGCGACTTTACTGTAGTTGCAGCGGTTATAGATGACTCGGGCAATGAGGCGCAAGCAAGTGCAGTAGGTAATGTTGATTTAACTGTAAGCATTAATTTTATTATTGATACTAACGATACAACACCAACAATTAGCGGCTCTACCCAAGACGTAGAGCCTGGTGCGGTAGTAACCGTTACATTTACAGGAAGCGATGGCGTAGCAGAAACCGTGCAAGTAGTTACTGGTGCTGACGGAAGCTGGTCAGTTGAGGCAAGTAATGAATTAGTTGAAGGCCAGTTTAGTGTGGTTGCAACTGTAACTGATGCTGCGGGTAATACAGCTTCTGCAAGTGAAACAGGAGAAATTGATTTAACAGATCCTGCAATCACGATTAATCCTATTGAGGATACGAATGATGTAACCCCATCAGTAAGTGGCAACGTAATTGATGTACCAGCAGGAACAGAAGTTACCTTAGTAATAACTGACAGCGAAGGCAATGAACAAACACTCACAACAATTACAAATGCCGATGGTACATATACAGCGGATATTATTGCAGATCTCAGTGAAGGAGATTTCACAGTAACAGCGAGTGTTAGTGATACTGCTGGTAATAGCAGTACTGCAACTGTTACAGGTACGGTTGATTTAACTGCACCAAGTGTAACTATTAACAATATCGCAGATACAAACGATACAACACCTACTCTTACAGGCTCTACCCAAGGATTAGCATCGGGTAGTGAAGTAACTTTAATTGTTACCGATAGTCTAGGAGCAGAGCAACAGTTAGTGACTACTATAAGTGCTGATGGTACTTGGAGTATTGAGATTCCAACTGCTTTAAGTGAGGGGGATTTTACAGTAACAGCTAATGTATCTGATAATGCGGGTAACGCAGCTCAAGATTCACAATTAGGCTCAGTTGATACCACCCCTCCTTTAGTTGCAATAAATGACTTTGCTGATTCAAACGATACAACGCCTACATTTAGCGGAACAACGAGTGATGTAGCACCGGGTAGCCTTGTTAGTGTTTTAGTTACTGATGCAAATGGTGAGTCTCAAACATTGACGGCGGTTGTGTCAGAAGATGGAACTTGGCAAGTAGGTGCAACTCAAGCTGTTGCTGAAGGCGATTTTACAATTACAGCAACAGTAACAGACGCTGCGGGTAATGAAGCAAGCGATACTGTTAGTGGAACAATTGATTTATCAGCTCCAATTATAGCAATTAATACAATCCCAGATAGCGCCGATACTACTCCAACAATTTCAGGTTCTGTACAAAATGTACCAGCCGGAACAACTGTTACGTTAATCGTTACAGATGCTGGTGGTAATACACAAACAATTACAACACAAACGCTAGCTGATGGTAGCTGGACAGCCGATACTACTAATGAGTTAGTTGAAGGTGACTTTAGTGTTAATGCCATCGTGAGTGATGAAGCAGGTAACCAAAGTGAAGCTTCTGCACAGGGAACTATCGATAATACCGCACCAAATATTACGATTGATGCACTGGCGGATAGCAACGATACAACACCAACTATTTCAGGCACCGCAACGGGCGAACCAGAAGGCACGGTTGTTACTATTATAGTTACGGATGAAGCAGGTAACCCACAAACTATTACCACAGAAGTACAAGCCGATGGCACCTTTAGTGTTGATGTACCAAATGAATTAAGTGAAGGTGAATTTACCGTTGAAGTATCGGTTACCGATACAGCAGGTAATGAAACTACCGCAACAACAACAGGCGAAGTTGATACTACCGCGCCAACAGTTATTATTGACCCAGTAGGTGATACTAACGACACCACCCCAACTATTTCAGGCACCGCAACGGGGGAGCCAGAGGGCACGGTTGTTACTATTAAAGTAACTGATGACGCAGGTAACCCACAAATCATTACCACTGAAGTGCAAGCCGATGGCACATTTAGTGTTGATGTACCAAATGAATTAAGTGAAGGTGAGTTTACGGTTGAAGTATCGGTTACCGATACAGCAGGTAATGAAACTACAGCAACAACAACAGGCGAAGTTGATACTGCCGCGCCAACAGTTATTATTGACCCAGTAGGTGATACTAACGACACCACCCCAACTATTTCAGGCACCGCAACGGGGGAGCCAGAGGGCACGGTTGTTACTATTACCGTAACTGATGAAGCAGGTAATCCACAAACTATTACCACAGAAGTACAAGCCGATGGCACCTTTAGTGTTGATGTACCGAACGAATTAAGTGAAGGCGAATTTACTGTTGAAGTATCGGTTACCGATAACGCAGGTAATGAAACCACAGCCACAACAACGGGAGAAGTTGATACCACAGCGCCAATAGTTACTATTAATGCACTAGGCGATACGAGTGATACAACACCGACCATTTCAGGCACGGTTAGCGGGGAGCCTGCTGGTTCAACCATAACTTTAACAGTGACCGATGCAAATGGTGCAGTACAAACAATTTCAGCACAAGTAATTGCAGACGGAAGTTGGACAGTAGAAGTACCTGCGGCTTTAGCTGAAGGAACCTACTCTGTAGATGCAAGTATTAGTGATAGCGCTGGTAATGAAGGCACAGCAAGTGCTTCAGGCACAATTGATACAAGCGCATTGACTATTACCATTGATGTTATTGGCGAAACTAACGATCAAACACCTCAAATAAATGGTGATACTTTTAATGCACAAGTTGGCTCTCAAGTTGAAGTTCAGATCACTGACTCAGCGGGTGGAATAATTACTTTAACTACGGTTGTTGATGAAAACGGACTTTGGAGTGTTACTCCGCCAGCCGATTTGGCTGAAGGCACCATTTTAATTAGTGCGACAGTAACAGACATAGGTGGTGGAAGCGCAAATGCAGAGCTTGATGCTGTAATTGATATTACGCCTCCAACCATACAAGTAAATGAACTAGAAACAAGTAATGATACAACACCGGTTATTTCTGGTAACACAACTGACGTAGTTGCAGGCACAGTTATAAATTTAACGGTTACTGATTCTCAAGGGGTTGTTCGCACATTTAGCACAACAACAGATGCCGATGGTAATTGGAGTGTTGAACTTTCCCAAGAGTTGGCCTCGGGCGATTATTCTGTAGAAGCTGAAGTATCTGATGCTGCAGGAAATAGCGCTTCAGATACTGCTACAGGCATTATAGATACATCAGGACCTAGCTTAACCGTTAACTTTGATACTGTAACTAACGACTCAACACCTACTATTTCAGGCACTAGTGATGCAGACGTTGGTACCAGTATCACAGTTGTTATTACAGATGAAAATGGAGTTGAACAAACACTTAGCACCACAGTAGATGCAAATGGTAACTGGGAAGTAACTCCACAAACAGATTTAAATGAAGGTGATAACACCATCGAAGTGAGTGTATCTGACGAAGCAGGAAATACGACAACAGTTACAGATACAATTACGTTAGACACGCAAGCGCCAATACTCACCATTCAAAACGTAGGCGATGTCAGCGACTTAACACCAGAGCTTCAGGGCACCAGTAATGAAATTGGTGGCACTGTTACACTCACCATCACCGACAGCGCAGGCGCTGTGCAAACCATTGAGACTCTAGTTGGCAGCGATGGCCACTGGAACATTGAGATTCCAGGTGCCCTTGCACAAGGTGACTTTACTGTAAGCGCGAGTATTACCGATGCGGCAGGCAACGAGAGCACAGCAAACAGCAGTGGTAA
>NZ_JACJEX010000022.1:0-30344 GCF_014164245.1 Pseudoalteromonas sp. SG43-8
GAGTGCCCACACAGATGATTGCTTTATATTGTTAAAGAACGTTGCGATTATAAAGTTGAACTTTATCTCGCTAGGGCTGCGCATATTACGCTTTCCTATTTTTTTGTCAACACTTAAATTTAAACCTTCTAAAAAGATTCAAACTAAGTTTTACTTAACACCCTGAGTTGTTCGTGCCTCGCTATGCGTTGCTGTTTCCCGTCTCAGTGGGGTCGCATTATAGGGAGATTCGAACGGGGGTCAATGTTTTATTTCAGTTTTTTGACAATTAAATGAATTTAGTATGAAAGCTATACAAATAAAGGGCTACAGGATACTTTTAGTTTAAAAAACACGCACAACATAAGTATCTATTGATGAGGTATTAGTAAGGTTTAAACTAAGCTGTATGTTAAACAAACAACACACAGCTTTATTTTAAATTAAAGGTTTATTTAGATGCTATTTCCCATACGGCAATGGAACCTGATATTTCATTTCCAACGATTAAGAGTGGGTTTCCTGTAGCACTTTGCTCTGCTGGAACGAATACCATTCCTTCAGGCGCTAAATCGCCTGTAATATTAGCGTCTTTAATTAAGCCTCTATTATAGAAGTAGTCTTCAAATTGCACATTGTATGGATTAGTAATGTCGTAAACCATAATACCGCCCATACGTTCTAATCCAACAAAAGCAAATGTACGATCGTCAATTTTACCAATAGTCAGCGCTTCAGGCTCTGCGCCTTTATCATCTGAACGTGAGTCACCTTTGTTTTCATCTTCATTATTGTTAAATGATTCACCATGCACAGATGCTGTTATACGTGCTATATCGTCACCTGAATCAAAAACCACCAGCCCATTGCTATCCCAAATAGTAAAAGAACGTGCGCCATAGCCGTAAAGCGATTCGTATTGTCCGTCGTTATTGGTATCGCCTTTTATTGTTGTTACTTTTAAGCGACCAATATCATCATCGTCATTATTTAAGTAATCAAAATTAGTAGCAAGCGTTAAGTCTTCAACGCGGCTTTCATCTATATAAGCTAAGCAGCCATCGTCTTTATCGTAATCAAGTCCGCCCTTTGCTATACAGTCTGCTTCATCCGTTGTATTAAAAAAGTATTCTCTTGCGTCACCTTCGTTGACAGTGACTATAAAGTTAGCGCCTTTCCAACTAAAGTTTGAGATAGTATCGGGCTGGTACATACCATAGAGCCCTGGGTATGATTTTAAATTAACACCGCCATCTTTATCTGAGGCATCAAGTTGTAAGCTTGACCAATCTTTAAAACCTAGGCCCTTTAGCTCAAGGCTGTTGTCTTGTAGGTTAACTATTGCAAGTGCATTGTTTTCTTGAATAGATACATAAGCGTATTTGTTATCTTTAGAAATGCTAACGTACTCGGGTTCTAAATCCATAGCTACGGTGGTATTTATTAGATTACCGTTAATAGTACGACCATTGGGGTTTGCAAAAACTACCCCTTGTGCTTCTAGTTCGGTTTGTTTGTTGTTATAGGCTTTAAAATCAATATTTATTGCCGTATCGGCTATTACATTATTTGTTATATCGATAATACTAATAGAACCTTCTGGATCTACGCTGTAGTCGCCACTTGGTTCACCTTCGTTAGCAACCACTGCCTTTGCGCCATCATGGGTGAACGTCACCATGTCTGGTAAAAATCCGACTGTAACATTTTTAATAAATACAGGTGAGTCGCCGCTTATATCGTAAAAAGCAATTTGACCTGCCTCACCCGTGCTTTTAGCAGCCATTGCGACCGCTAGTAAATTATTATTTTCATCAATAGCAATGCTGTTTGCATCGCCTTGGGTATGCTCGTTTAAATACAACGTAATAACGGACATTAAATTTGTGGCGCTGATAACCCCTTCGTTATCTTTAACGAGTGCGGCAGTATCAAAGGTATCGGCGGGTAAAATATTAATAACAGCGTCATCACCTGAACTGTTAATAGCGTAAATCCATTTTTTAGATGCTTGATATGCAACTATTTCAGCGGCACCTTCTGGACTTTGTGCATTTAATACTCCTCTTCCTACGAGGCTAATATTTAATACTGAATTAGCATTTACACCATTTATCCCATTAGTTCCAGTTGTGCCTTGTTCTCCCTGTAATCCTTGAGAGCCGTTTTGGCCATCGTCACCATCAAGTGAGCAACCAGTAAGAACAGATATAAGTGACAGCGCAATAATTGATTTTTTAAACATGTGATTTTCCTTAGTATTGTATTTGCTAAATATCAACACACAGGCATGACAAGATTATGGCAGTTTTAATACAGCCTCGTAGCCTAAGTAATTAGCTTATACGCTAGCGGCGTTATTAAGATTAAAGCGGCCGTATAGCCAAGCATTTTTACAGTAGGGGAATAATCTCGTTTAATTGCAACCCCTAAGGTCTAAATACATCAATACGTGTAATACTCCATGTTATAACCCCGCAGAGAGACCAAGTTCCTGTAATAATGATGAATGGTTCAACAACAGCCCCTAAACTTAAAGGTTGCAGTAAAAAACACAAAATAATCAAAATGCTTTGATGCAATAAATAAAAGGGAAACACCCATGCATTGAGTTGCTTTAAATAATAGGTATTAAAATTTAAAAATCGGTGAGCGAGCGCGAGTACAAAAAATACACCTACAACACGTTGAATATTGTAGCTAGCGCTTAAAATAAAATGAGGAAGAGTAAACACTTTCTGATAACTTAATATTATAAGTACAAACAAAACCGCAAAACTCAAAGCTAGTAATACCAAGTTTTTATCTAAGCAGTTCCAAAAGTAAGTGTTTTTAGCAAGTATGTATCCTGCGAGTAGCAGTATTAAGCCGTTAGTCTCTCTAATTGAATCGCCAGTTAAGTAATGGCTTGTAAATAGTGTGGCAATAGTGAGCAAGGTAATTAAAAACCCAAATGACATACCCCCCTTAACAAATATTTTTAAAGGCGCAATAAAGGGCAAGCGTGCAAAAAGAGTTAAAACAATAATGATCAGCATAAATTGCCACAACGAGCGCAAATACCACAAGTGATTTACATCCACATGCGGCCACACTCCAGACTGATAATTAATAAAAAGCGTATTGTTAATCTCTATAAAAGCTAAATAAAATTGCCAATAACTAATATCAATAACACCGCGCTGCGACATTTCTGCAAACAGCTGTAAAGGCACTATTAACCATAACCCCACCAGCAGGGGTAATAGTAAAAAAATAGAGCGGTATAAAGTGAAATGTAACCAAGACTTAAAGCCGCTTATTTTATCAATCATAAAACGCAGTGCTACGCCCGATATAAACCAAATGAGCAACATACGCCAAGGTGAAAACATCAACATTAAATATTCAACATACTGTGATGTGAAATTACTTTTAAAATGAAATCCCCAGTTTTCGCTATATAACATGCCAATGTGATAAAAAATTAGCGAGGCAAATGCGATTACCCTAAGCCAATCAAGATCATATTTACGCAAATTAACTAATGAAGGTTGTTGTGTTTGAGTGTTCATGCTTTTACTACTTTATGTATGTTATGCGTTATTCATACCTAAAGCTCTCGCTAAAACTATCTACAAGTGCTTATATTACAGGCAATAGTGATAAAAGGTGGTATACAGGGATAAGCGTGCCACATTAGCAATAAGCATACATTTATGAACCTACAGCACTTTCAACGTTTTCAAAGCATTTACGCATCAGTATTACTGTGTGCTTACGTATTAATTAATAATACAGCAAACGCTACAACCCAAATAATGGAAGCCCAAAGAGAAGGCGCTTTAACTTTTTTAATGTGGGAGCCATTTGTTTGGGAGTATTCAAGTGCCTTGAGTACTTTGCTTATATTCCCTATTTTAATTTGGTTTTTAAGACACTTATCTTTTAATTGGCAAAATATTACGGCCTCATTAGTTATGTACTTTGCTGCCTCTATTATATTTAGCGTGTTACACGTTGGTATTATGGTAGGGGTTCGTAAATTCATATATTTGTTGAATGATGGGTCTTACAACTTTGGACTTAGCTGGTTTGAGCTTATTTATGAATACCAGAAAGACGCTATAAGCTTTGTGTTTTTTATCGTACTTATCAAAGTATATCAATATGTGGTGCAGCAGTTACTAGGTGAAGCCTCTTCAATTGAAGAAAGTGAGCAGCAAACAACATCGACCATAAACCGCCTATTAGTTAAAAAGCTCGGAAAAGAATTCATTATAAAAATAGAGGATGTTGATTGGCTTGAATCGTCGGGTAATTATGTAAACCTACATGTAGGCTCACGTATATATCCGTTAAGGGCAACGCTTACAACATTGACCAAACAACTTGAAAAGCAGGGGTTTGGTAGAATTCACCGCAGCCATGGTGTAAAGCTCGATAAAGTGGAGTCCATTACACCACTACCCAGTGGCGACAGTGAAATAAAACTAACAACAGGTAAAGTACTAAACCTATCTAGACGCTATAAAGAGCAATTTAAACTTCAACTAAAATAAAAAAGGCTACCTAAGTAGCCTCTAATTATTATTTTTTAACTGGGCGTTTCCAACCCGTTAAATTACGCTGTTTAGAGCGTGCTATTGCTAATTGGTCATCTTCAACGGTACTGGTGATCACAGAGCCTGCACCAATTGTTGCAGTTGCGCCTATATTTACTGGGGCAACGAGTGATGAATTAGAGCCAATAAAAGCATTATCGCCAATAATAGTTTTTGATTTATTAACACCATCGTAGTTGCAGGTAATAGTACCAGCGCCAATATTCACTTTTTCACCAATTTCAGCATCACCTAAGTAACTTAAGTGGTTGGCTTTTGAGCCTTTGCCTAGTCGGGTTTTTTTCATCTCAACAAAGTTACCAATGTGTGAGTCTTCTTCCATTACAGCGCCTGGGCGAAGGCGAGCATAAGGGCCCAGCGTACATTTAGCAGCTACACTTGCATCTTCAATTAAGGTATTCGCCTTTATTACGACGTTATCGCCTATGGTACAGTTTTTAAGTACACAGTTAGGCCCAATTTGTACGTTGTTACCAAGGGTTACATTACCTTCAAAGATAACGTTTATATCAACTAATACGTCTTCGCCTGTTTTAACATTGCCACGCACATCTATACGGGCTGGGTCGGCAAGTGTTGCGCCATTTAACATTAACTCTTCTGCTTGCCATGCTTGGTAAGCGCGCTCTAAGCCTGCAAGTTGTACACGGTTATTTGCGCCTTCAACTTCCATTGCATGATCTGGTTGCGCTGAAGTGATCTCTACGCCTTCACTGTGAGCCATTGCAACGATATCTGTTAAGTAGTACTCGCCTTGTGCATTATTGTTAGATAAGTTACCTAACCATGTTTTTAACAGCTTACCATTAACAGCCATAATGCCTGTATTTACTTCGTTAATAAGTAACTGATCTGAGCTTGCATCTTTTTGCTCAACAATACCAACAAGCTTGCCATTTTCACGTAGCATACGGCCGTAACCATTTGGGTTAACCAAATTAACTGTTAATACTGCTAAACCATTTTTAGGTGTTGCAGCTAATAAACGCTCTAGTGTTGATTGCTTTGTTAGCGGTACATCGCCGTATAAAATCAATACTGTGTCTTCATCGTTAATATGAGAGTTGGCTTGCGCTACTGCGTGGCCAGTACCAAGCTGCTCTGCTTGGAGTACCCAATTTACATCGTTATCGGCAAGTTGTTGTTGTAATAGATCGCCGCCGTGTCCGTAAACTAAGTTTGTAGTCGTTGCACCTAATGCCATCGCATTATCAATAACGTGCTGTACCATTGGTTTACCTGCAACATTGTGCAAAACTTTAGGTAGAGCAGAACGCATACGAGTACCTTTACCCGCAGCAAGAATAACAGTTGTTAGAGCCATTAAAACAATTTCCTTTTTCCGTTGTTTTAGCTAAATAAATATTATGTTTGTGCAGAAGATTACGTAAATCACTTCTTGTGCAGATACTCAGTAGGTTAGTTTATTCGTACTGAATCTTGACTGAAAAACACACTTAATTGGATGACGTTATTGTAGCGAGGATTGGTGAAGGATATAAGTGATAAAGCACAGATAATAGTCTGATAGACCTGTTATTTAACAATTATAAATAAGCGATACACCATGTTTAAATTACAGACACAAAAAAGCCCACATAAAGTGGGCTTTTCAAAACCGGATAGGCTTACTTGTGACGTAATTGCTGAATTACGCGTAACTGAGCAACTGCTTCTGCCAGTCGCGTAGCCGCTTGCTGATAATCAAACTCAACAGCTGACGAATTCGCCATATGTTCTTCAGCTTCACGTTTAGCTTTTTGTACAGAATCTTCATCTAAATCTTCACCACGAACCGCAGTATCTGCAAGAATCGTGATGTGATTTGGTTGAACTTCTAATGTACCGCCAGCAACATATATCACATCTTCGTGACCAAATTGCTTAACTAAACGTACCATACCAGGTTTAAGGGCAGTTAGTAGTGGAGCATGACCTAGGTTTACACCCAGCTCGCCTTCACTACCAGATACTTGAATCGATTCAACAAGACCAGAGAACAAACTCTGCTCAGCGCTTACTACGTCAAGATGTACAGTCATAGCTGTCATACTACCCTCCTAGTTACATGCCTTTGGCTTTTTCTTGAGCTTCTTCGATAGAGCCAACCATGTAGAACGCTTGCTCTGGAAGCTCATCAAACTCGCCGTTTAAAATGCCTTTAAAGCCAGCAATTGTATCTTTTAGTGATACGTATTTACCAGACGCGCCTGTAAACACCTCTGCCACGAAGAATGGCTGAGATAGGAAACGTTGGATTTTACGTGCACGAGATACAAGTTGCTTATCTTCGTCAGAAAGCTCGTCCATACCTAGGATTGCAATGATGTCTTTAAGTTCTTTGTAACGCTGAAGAACTGTTTGAACGCCACGTGCTGTATCGTAGTGCTCTTGACCAATTACTTGTGGGTCAAGTTGACGCGAAGATGAATCAAGTGGATCTACCGCTGGGTAGATACCAAGTGATGCGATATCACGTGAAAGTACTACTGTTGCGTCTAAGTGAGCAAAGGTAGTTGCTGGAGATGGATCCGTTAAATCATCCGCAGGTACGTATACCGCTTGGATTGATGTAATTGAACCAGTCTTAGTTGAAGCGATACGCTCTTGAAGCACACCCATTTCTTCAGCAAGTGTAGGCTGGTAACCTACCGCTGACGGCATACGACCAAGAAGTGCAGATACTTCTGTACCAGCAAGTGTATAACGGTAGATATTATCTACGAAGAAAAGTACATCGCGACCTTCATCACGGAACTTTTCAGCCATAGTAAGACCTGTTAACGCTACGCGTAAACGGTTACCTGGAGGCTCGTTCATCTGACCGTATACAAGCGATACTTTATCAAGTACGTTTGAATCGTTCATCTCATGGTAGAAATCGTTACCCTCACGTGTACGCTCACCAACACCTGCGAATACTGAGTAGCCGCTGTGCTCGATTGCGATGTTACGGATAAGTTCCATCATGTTTACAGTTTTACCAACACCGGCACCACCGAATAAACCAACTTTACCACCTTTAGCAAACGGACATACAAGGTCGATAACCTTTATACCAGTTTCTAAAAGCTCAACTGAACTTGATTGCTCTTCGTATGAAGGCGCTGCACGGTGAATAGACATACGGTCTTCTTCGCCGATTGGACCCGCTTCATCGATTGGCTCACCAAGTACGTTCATGATACGACCAAGTGTTGCTTTACCAACTGGAACTTGAATCGATTCACCTGTATTCATAACTAAAGCACTACGACGTAAACCATCAGTAGTACCCATAGCGATAGTACGCACTACACCGCCACCTAGCTGTTGTTGAACTTCTAAAGTCAAACCAGCTAAATCGCCATCTGTTACTCTTAGTGCGTGGTATACCGCTGGCACGCTATCTTGTGGAAATTCAATATCCACAACGGCGCCGATAATTTGGACGACCTTACCTAAACTCATGTCTATTCCTCTCGTTAATCTTTACCTGAAGCATTAAACTGCTGCTGAGCCAGAACAAATCTCACTAATTTCTTGTGTGATTGCTGCTTGGCGAGCCTTGTTATAAACAAGCTGTAGCTCGTCCATAAGGTCACCTGCGTTATCAGTTGCAGCTTTCATTGCAACCATACGAGCAGCCTGTTCTGAGGCAGCATTTTCTACCACACCTTGGTATGCTTGAGACTCAATAAAGCGTACTAACAAAGACTCTAAAATAGCCTCTGGGTTTGGCTCGTATAAGTAATCCCATGTGTGAGCAGATACTTCTTCTTCAGCTTTTGGCAAAGGGAGTAACTGATCTATAATTGGCTCTTGCTTCATGGTATTAACGAATTTGTTATATACCAAGAATAAACGGTCTATTTTGCCTTCAGAAAATGCATCAAGCATAACTTTTACAGGACCAATAACGTCTTGTACTGAAGGTTTATCTCCTAGGCCCGCTTTTTTAGCGAGTAGTTGACCGCCAAAACGTTGAAAGAAGCCAGCTGCTTTACTACCTAAAGTAGCAAATTCAGCATCAACACCTTTCTCTTTCCACGCTTTAACATCAAGTGCAACTTTCTTAAACTCGTTTGAGTTTAGGCCGCCACACAGACCACGGTCTGTAGAGATAACAATATAACCAACTCGTTTTACTTCACGATCTTTTAAGAACGGGTGAGTAAAATCAAGATTTGCTTGAGCAACACGACCAATTACTTCACGTAATTTATTAGCGTATGGACGGCTTGAAGCAACGCGTTCTTGCGCCCTTTTCATTTTAGACGCAGCAACCATTTCCATTGCGCTAGTGATCTTTTGAGTGTTTTTAATACTCCCGATCTTGCTTTTAATCTCTTTTCCGCTGGCCATGACTCTCTCTCCGAATCAAGGTGTGCTTTAGTTTCCTAAAGCGCACCATTAATAACTAAATTACCAAGTTTGCGTAGACTTGAACTTCGTAAGAAGTTCTTTAAGCTGCGCTTCGATCTCGGCATTCAAGTTACCAGTTTCATTGATTTGAGCCACAAGCTCTGCGTATGTGCTAGTTGCATAAGAAAGTAAAGCTGCTTCAAAGTCACCGATTTTCGCGATTTCGATGTCTTGAAGGAAGCCTTTTTCAGCGGCAAATAACGACAAAGACATTTCAGCAACAGACATTGGCGCGTACTGTTTCTGCTTCATTAGCTCTGTTACACGCTCACCATGCTCAAGTTGAGCACGAGTAGCATCATCAAGGTCAGACGCGAACTGCGAGAACGCAGCTAATTCACGGTACTGAGCTAGGGCTAGACGAATACCGCCACCTAGTTTCTTAACGATTTTAGTTTGTGCAGCACCACCAACACGCGATACCGAGATACCAGCATTTACTGCCGGACGGATACCTGAGTTGAATAAGTCAGTTTCTAAGAAGATCTGACCATCGGTGATAGAGATAACGTTAGTCGGTACGAACGCAGAAACGTCGCCGCCTTGAGTTTCAATGATTGGCAATGCCGTCAATGAACCAGTTTTACCTTTCACTTCACCATTAGTGAACTTTTCAACGTAATCTGCGTTTACACGCGATGCACGCTCTAAAAGACGAGAGTGAAGGTAGAATACGTCACCTGGGTATGCTTCACGGCCTGGTGGACGCTTAAGTAGTAATGAAATTTGACGGTAAGCAACTGCTTGCTTAGACAAATCATCATATACGATTAATGCGTTTTCACCACGGTCACGGAAGTATTCACCCATAGTACAGCCCGCGAACGGTGCTAAGTACTGAAGTGCCGCAGATTCAGAAGCAGATGCAACAACTACGATAGTATTTGCTAGTGCACCATGCTCTTCTAATTTACGAACTACGTTTGCAATAGTAGATGCTTTTTGACCAATCGCAACGTACACACACTTAACGCCTGTGTCTTTTTGATTGATGATTGCATCGATTGCTAGTGCAGTTTTACCTGTTTGACGGTCACCGATGATAAGTTCACGTTGACCACGACCCACTGGAATCATCGCATCGATAGATTTATAACCAGTTTGAACTGGCTCATCTACTGATTTACGCTCGATTACACCTGGTGCAATTTTTTCTACAGGTTCAAACCCGTCGTTATCTAAAGCGCCTTTACCATCGATTGGAGCACCTAGTGTGTTTACAACACGACCAAGTAGACCAGGACCAACAGGAACTTCTAAAATACGACCAGTTGTATATACTTTTACGCCTTCAGTAAGGTCAGCGTACGGACCCATTACTACTGCACCAATTGAGTCGCGCTCAAGGTTTAGTGCGATAGCATAACGGCTGCCAGGAAGCTCAATCATTTCACCTTGCATACAGTCAGCAAGACCGTGGATGCGGATGATACCGTCAGTAACAGATACAATAGTACCTTCGTTACGAGCTTCACTTACAACTTCGAACTTCTCAATACGTTGTTTGATCAGATCTGAAATTTCAGTGGAATTAAGTTGCATGCTCTTTTTCCCAATTACGATTGTAGTGTTGTAGCTAAGCGGCTTAATTTACCGCGAATAGTACCGTCGATTACAGTGTCGCCAGACCTAATAATAAGTCCACCAACCACTGACGCGTCTTCACTACAATTCAGCTTAACTTTGCGTGCGAAACGTTTTTCAAGTGCCGCTACCAATGACTCTTGTTGCGCAGCAACAAGAGGAGTTGCAGAAATCACATCTACTTCGATTTCTTTATCGTATTGTGCTTTAAATTCAGCAAATAACTCAGCAACGTCAGGTAGAGCTGTCAAACGTCCATTTTCAGCCATCACCTTAACTAGGTTCTGACCTTGTTCGTTGAGCTGCTCAGCACAAAGTTGAATAAATAATTCAGCTTGTGCAGTAGCTGTAGGCATACCTGCTAAAGCAGATGATGCTTGTTCATTGCTGGCTACATGGCCTGCAAAGAACAACATATCATTCCAGCTTTCTAGAGTGCCTTTCTCAACGGCAAGTTCAAAAGCCGCTTTAGCGTATGGGCGAGCGATAGTAGTCAAATTAGACATGCTCATACCCTCCTAATTACAGCTCAGCGACAAGTTTTTCAACGATGTCACTATGTGCGGCTTGATTAATTTCACGCTCTAAAATACGTTCTGCACCAATCACAGCCAGAGTTGCTACTTGCTTACGTAGCTCTTCTGTTATGCGATTACGTTCAGACTCAACTTCAGAGTGCCCTTGAGCAATGATACTTTCACGCTCTTGCTGACCACGAAGTGTTTCTTCGTCAACAATTAGCACTGCACGCTTTTTAGCTTGATCAATGATATCAGCCGCTTGAGCTTTTGCATCTTTAAGCTGTTCAGCAGCTTTCATTTGCGCAAGTTCTAAGTCTTTTTCGGCTCTATCAGAGGCAGCTAAACCATCTTCGATTTTTTTCTGGCGAGCTTCAATTGCACCGTTTAGTGGTGGCCATACGTATTTCATACAAAATAATACGAACACCGTAAACGCAATCAATTCACCGATAAGAGTGGCGTTTAAGTTCACAACCGCTCCTCCTTAAATAGTAAGCTGTTCAAAAAATAAAATTAAAGTACGAACAACAATACCATAGCGATACCAACACCAATCATTGCTACAGCATCGATTAGACCAGCAAGAATAAACATCTTAACTTGTAGCGAAGGTGCAAGCTCAGGTTGACGCGCACATGCTTCAAGGAATTTACCGCCCATGTTACCAAAACCGATTGCTGTGCCGATTGCACCAAAGCCGATTAGTAAAGCTACTGCGATATACTTAAGACCTAATACTAGTTCCATTTTTTTCTCCAAAGTTTCAATTGTAAATTAAAGTTAAATATTAAAGGTTGTAAAAATTAGTGATTATCTGAGCTGGCCATACTTAGGTATACGATTGTTAACATCATAAATACGAATGCTTGCAATACAATTACTAAGATGTGGAATACAGCCCAAACAAAATGCAATGGTAATTGCATAAATCCGATAGCGCCGATCAAGATGAAAATCAACTCACCTGCATATAAGTTACCAAACAAACGTAGCGCTAATGAAAACGGTTTAGAAACCAGCGCAATCAGTTCAAGTAATAAGTTAAACGGGATTAAAAGGATTTGTAGTGCAGTATTATTTGAACTAAACGGGTGAAGTGTTAGTTCCTTAATAAAACCACCGATGCCTTTTATTTTAATTGAATAGCCTATCATTAAAATAAATACACCCAGCGCTAGCGCTGCTGTCATATTGATGTCAGTCGTTGGTACAATTTTCATGTACACATCGTGTGAATCCATACCAAACGCAGTTTCACCAACAAAACCAGCTAATGCAGGTAAAAAGTCAACTGGTATTAAATCCATTAAGTTCATTAAAAATATCCAAACGAATATTGTTAATGCTAATGGTGCAATAAGTTTGCTTTTACCATGGAAAGTATCACGTACGTTGTCACCAACAAACTCTACTACCATTTCAATGAAACATTGAAATTTTCCAGGTACACCTAGTGTTGATTTTTTAGCGGCACTACGAAAGATCCATAAAAATATAAGACCTAAACCGATAGACCATGCGAGGGTATCTATATGCCATGTCCAGAAACCACTATCCGTACATGCTTTATTGAAGGCGAGACCTGTATCGGTCGAACACATCTTAGCATTGGTCAAATGGTGCTGGATATGGCCAGATAGAGTAACTTCTTCTGCTGCCATGTTATATCCCAAAGTTAATGTTTAAAAAAAACGGGTGCGAACAATCCAGTAAAGAGCGCCAGTATATAAGTACTAAAAAAGGGTAATAAAATTACCGGAAAATGCTTCAGTACTAGCGCAAACAATACAATTGTTAGCATAAATTTTAATCCGTTGCCGCGTTTCAACGAGGCATACGCTTGATTTGCTCGACTTGCACCCATATGTCTGAATGCATAAAGACCAAATACAAAGTGCGGAAGTACTGCGACAACGCCACCAGCGAGTGATGAAAGCGCGGCATTGACTCCCGAACTAAAACAAATAATTACAGCAGCAACTAATGCTACAACACCCTGAAGGCAAATTAACTTTAATACGGCAAGTCGATATGGACTCGCTAACTTATCAGTCACGTTTAGTTAACCTTTATTGCGTTCTAATTGTTAGGGTGTGAAAACTGGCGAAATTATACTTAATCCTGCCAGTTTTGCAACTTGAGTAGACGCTTTGTAACACGAAATAGCTACAAATGTCCCTTTTTAGACATGTAGAAAACTAATGGTGGGTATTGTCTTGATTAATGCGATTTAAAATGCCGTCAAGTTCGTCCAAATTTGTATAAGAAATAACAAGCTTACCTTTGCCTTTTTTGTTGTAATTTATTTCTACTTTGGCACCTAGGTTTTCAGCGAGTTGTTGCTCTAACTGTTTAACATCTGGATCTTTTTCAGCTATTTCTTTAGCTGGCACTGGTTCTAAAATTGAACGAACTAACTTTTCGGTTTCACGAACGGTTAGTGCTTTAGCGACAGCTAAACGAGCAGCATCTGATTGTGCTTCTCCCTCAAGGGCTAATAAACAACGAGCGTGCCCCATTTCAATGTCGCCATGTTCTAACAGAATTTTTACATCACTGTTTAAATTATTTAAACGAAGTAAGTTAGTTACTGTAGTGCGTGATTTGCCAACCGCATCTGCTACTTGTTGATGTGTTAGTTCAAACTCATTGAGTAAGCGATTTAACGCAACCGCTTCTTCCATGGCATTTAAGTCTTCACGTTGAATATTTTCTATTAGCGCAATAGCAACTGCGGCTTCATCTGGTACGTCTTTAATAATACAAGGTACTGTTTCAAGCTTAGCTATTTGCGCTGCACGCCAACGACGCTCACCGGCGATAATTTCAAAACTATTATGTGCAATAGGGCGCACGACTATAGGTTGAATAATACCTTGTGAGCGAATAGAACTAGCAAGCTCTTCTAGTGCCTCTTCGGACATGTCTTTACGAGGTTGATATTTACCAGAGTGTAAAAACTCGATTGGGAGTTTTTGTAATTCACTGTTAGTTGGCTCAGCCGCATTTTTTACAGCTTCAGTCACGTTTGATGTGTCTTGTTCCTTGCTTGCGCTCGGTGTAGGCTTTGACGAACTTAAAAGTGCATCTAGTCCTCGGCCTAAACCTCGTTTTTTAGCAGACATGTTATTTTTTTACCTCAAAGTTAGGCGACAACGGACGCTGTTTTTTCTTTTCTACGTAACATTTCACCAGCGAGTGCTAAATATGCTTTAGCGCCACTTGATGCCCGGTCATAATACATAGCAGGTGTACCAAAACTAGGTGCCTCTGCTAAACGAACATTACGCGGGATCACCGTACGGTATACTTTGTCGCCAAAATGTTGTTTTAATTGTTCTGATACGTCATTCGCTAAACGGTTACGCGGATCGTACATAGTACGAAGTATGCCTTCAATTTGTAAGCTAGGATTTACTAACTTAGCAAGCTGCGTAATCGTATCCATTAATGCGGTTAACCCTTCAAGTGCATAATACTCACACTGCATTGGCACTAAAATAGAATCAGCTGCAGCCATTGCGTTAACAGTTAACATATTTAAAGAGGGTGGACAGTCAATAAAAATAAATTCGTACTGATCCTGAATTTTTTCAAGTGCGTTACGTAAACGCACTTCACGGGCAAATAATTCCATCAATTTAACTTCTGCAGCGGTTACATCACCGTTTGCAGCAATCATATGGTATTCGCCAGACGTTTCTTTGATAATAACGTCTTCTATAGGTTTATCTTCAATGAGTAAGTCGTAAATAGTTGGTACATCGCCGTACTTATCTACGCCACTTCCCATAGTCGCATTACCTTGCGGATCGAGATCAATTAACAGCACTTTACGTTTCGTTGCAGCCATAGACGCAGCGAGGTTTACAGCGGTTGTAGTTTTACCCACTCCACCTTTTTGATTTGCTAATGCGATGACTTTTGCCACGGTGTCTCTGATCCCTAGTCTTTAGAAAGAATAATTAAATGTCGTTGTGCATCTAACTTAGGTACTTCTAATGCAATTTTTTGCTCAAACTTAACGCCAGTAGGTAATGACTCTAGCTCTTCACTAGGGAACACACCTTTAAGCGCTATAAATTTACCCGAATGATCAATTAAGTGCGAACACCAGTCAACCATATCTTGTAATGAAGCAAATGCACGACTGAGTACGCCATCTAATTTAACACTTGGCTGATATTCTTCAACTCTTGACTGAACAGGTGTTACGTTATCAAGGCCAAGCTCATGTTTAACATGCATTAAAAAGCGAACGCGTTTACCTAGACTATCTAATAACACAAATTGTGTTTTAGGTAATGCAATCGCCAATACAATGCCCGGAAGGCCAGGCCCTGTGCCAACATCAATATAATGATGACCGGGTAAGTGAGGTGCAACAACTAAACTATCCATAATATGCTTAATCATCATTTCTTCAGGTAAGCGTACCGAAGTTAAATTATAAGCTTTATTCCACTTATCTAATAACTCGACGTAACGAACTAGCTGTTGCTGTTGTTTTTGTGTTAGCGCAATATCAGTTTGCGCTAACAATGTAGTTAATTGTTGCTGTAACACTATGTACCCTTATCGTTACGCAGATTTGCGTAATAAGCCTTGCTTCTTCAGATACACTAATAATAGCGAAATCGCCGCTGGGGTGATACCAGAAATACGCGATGCTTGGCCAATAGTGTCTGGACGTGACTCAATAAGCTTAGCAACAACCTCATTTGATAAACCTGATACAGTTTTGTAATCAAACTCTTTTGGTAAAATTGTTTGCTCATGACGAAGCTGCTTATTGATCTCATCTTGTTGACGCGCAATATAGCCTGCGTACTTAGTATGGATCTCAACTTGTTCAAGTGCTGCTACGTTTGTAAATTCAGATCCTAAACCGTCAATAGCCATAAGATCGTTATAACGAATCTCTGGACGACGAAGTAATTCTTCTAAACTTGCTTCACGAGTTAATGGTGTTTTTAGTAATGCATTTACTTGATCAACAACGACGTGATCTTTATGAATCCACGTATCTTTAATGCGTTGTTTTTCTTTTTCGATTACTTCCATTTTTTCGTTAAATGCCTGCCAACGTTCGTCATTAACTAAACCCAGCTCACGACCTTTTTCAGTTAAGCGAATATCTGCATTATCTTCACGAAGTAGTAAACGGTATTCGGCACGGCTAGTAAACATGCGGTACGGTTCTTTCGTACCCAGTGTTGCTAAGTCGTCAATTAATACACCGACGTAAGCTTCATCGCGACGTGGCGTCCAAGAATCTTTACCTTGCACTTTTAACGCAGCATTCATACCTGCAATTAAGCCTTGTGCACCCGCTTCTTCATAACCGGTAGTGCCGTTTATTTGACCCGCGAAAAATAAGCCTTCGATAAATTTTGTTTCTAAAGACTGTTTTAAATCGCGTGGATCAAAGTAGTCATATTCTATTGCATAACCTGGTCGACAAATATGTGCATTTTCAAAACCAGAAATAGATTGCACAATCTCAAGTTGTACATCAAACGGTAAACTAGTAGAAATACCATTTGGATATAATTCGTATGATGTTAAGCCTTCAGGTTCAACAAATATTTGGTGCTTATCTTTATCTGCAAAACGTACAATTTTATCTTCAATTGATGGGCAGTAACGTGGACCAATACCTTCAATAACACCTGAGTACATAGGTGAGCGATGTAGGTTTTTACGAATAACATCATGTGTTTTTTCGTTGGTGTAAGTGATGTAACACGGTATTTGTTGTGGGTGATCTGATTGTTTACCCATAAATGAAAATACAGGTGTTGGCATATCACCAGGCTGTGCTTCCATTTTTGTAAAATCAACAGTACGTGCATCAATACGTGGCGGAGTACCTGTTTTTAAGCGATCCACTCTAAAAGGGTGTTCGCGTAAACGTTCAGCCAATGCAATTGATGGTGGATCACCAGCACGACCGCCTTTGTAATTTTCTAAACCAATGTGTATTTGGCCGCCTAAAAAGGTACCCACGGTTAAAACAACACTTGGAGCACTAAAACGTAAACCCATTTGAGTTACTACGCCAGTAACACGATCGTTTTCAACAATAAGATCATCACATGATTGTTGAAAAATCTTAAGGTTATCTTGATTTTGTAATGTTGTTTGAATAGCTGCTTTGTACAAAGCGCGATCTGCTTGTGCTCGAGTTGCACGAACAGCAGGTCCTTTTGAAGAGTTTAGTGTGCGAAATTGGATCCCGCCTTTGTCAATGGCCTGTGCCATTGCACCGCCAAGCGCATCAATTTCTTTTACCAAATGACCTTTGCCAATCCCACCAATCGCTGGGTTACAAGACATTTGACCAAGGGTATCCATATTGTGAGTCAGTAGCAGGGTATTCATCCCCATACGGGCAGCTGCTAATGCGGCTTCAGTGCCAGCATGCCCACCACCTACTACGATAACGTCAAAATTTTCGTGAAAAATCATTAATGGGATCCTACTTAAATCAAACCGGTAAACTTCAAAAGGGAGCGTATTCTACCTAGAAATTGGCAGAAGATAAATGATTAAACAAAGAGCAAGATCTAAGTATGTGATCTCTAATAATATAAAGGATCTTTTAAAGAGATCTTTTATTACTATTACTACTACTGATCAGCTTTTCTGTTGATAAGGTTTAGATCTTCATTTAAAACATGAAATTAGATCAGATCTAAAGGTGTTAATATGATCGGATCATCCAGCAAATAAGCTCTGATCAAAAAGGCACCTTATGCACAGGGCTGAATCAGTTGGATCTTATCCCATGGATAAGCATGCTTTAAAAAGCAGTTTATTCAATCTTTATCCACAAAATCTATTAAATTATTAGTAAATTGTGGGTAACTTTATATATAACTTTTTACTTGATCTATCTATTTTAAGCCTGTTTTGGTTATCCAAGAGTCTAACCATGCTAATGCTGTCTCTTCTGGTAGTGCTTCATCGAGAATATTAAGCTCTAAGCGTTCTGCTACTTTTATAGCGCCTTTTTGAGATAATAAGGCATCTATATTACGTCCAGCTTGGTTGTAAGTGTCATAACTGGTATCACCTAAAGCGATTACTGAGTATTTTAATTCTGATAAATCATTAGCTTGAGTCACATCTTCAACAAAGCTAATAAAGTTTTCAGGATAATCACCTGCACCATAAGTAGATGTGCAAATTAACCAAATGGTATTTTGCTGATCAATATCGCTAAATTCAGGTTGATCATGTAGTTGTGTAGTAATACCAAGGTTATTAAGCGCGTCGCTTAGTTGCTCTGCAACATACTCGGCTGATCCCATTTGGCTGCCAACAATAAGATTTACTGAACTCATGAATATTAGTGATCACATTGGTTTTAATTGCTGCCTATGATAACTGAGTGTGAGTAACAGTAAAGTTAAGAGTGCTTTTTTGTATAACTATTTTTGTGCTAATTTTATTCTTATTTGAAAGCGGCTCCTTAAGTTGTTGATATTATAGGGGTTAACAAAATGTCTTTAAACGTAATCTTCTGATCAAGTTGTTGATAACAGTGGGGAAAGCTCTGTTTAAACACACCTTTTAGGTTGTTTAATAATCGCTAAGTTATTGATATTACTATTTAGTGAAAGACTTAATTATAAATCTAGGCATAAAAAGCACAAGGTGATCATAATGTGGATATAAAGGTTGTTGATAACCTTAAATTTAGATCGAAAATAATTTTACTAAATGATCTAATTGAGCTGATCTAACGAAATTACTTAAAAATAAGCTTATAAACAGATAATTTTTAATAGATCATTAGGTTTTTCTCTGCGAGGTGGCTCAATTTACTATTTATTTGAGCTAAAAATTAGGTTTTGTGGATAAGTGATCTCAATATATTTAATTTAATGCGTATTTATAGCTGCTTTTTTTATGTATTTTGCTGGTGGATTAGTAGATCAAAAGTTTGATGCACTCAAATCTCGAGTCATTTTACTAAAAAGCCGCAGTGATCGTCTGTTCATATGTTGTATAAAGTTGGTTTTTTAGAGTGTTTATCGTCACGTTTTAGCTCTTAAATTGAGCAAATAACATCAGTTTTTATGAGCTAGGTAATTATAAAAAAGCTATTTATAACTAACTTTTGTGTGGAGGATAACGATTTTAAAACGTATTTTTGTTTGAAATATGTATCGGTTTTGACCTTAAAATGGGTGTTACTTGCGCTATTAATACCTTACTTAAAGGCTCTTTTCACTGTCTAATCTACATAATCTAGCTGGTAATAATTATCGCTTTGGGTATGATTTTATTGCCAGAACTGGCTGGGATTGACGGTATAAATACATATTTTATAGTGAATATTTTACATAAAAAAGAGCACCTAAGTGCTCTTATAATAAACATATATCTGTAATAAGGTGCTTATTTACCAATACAAAATGAGCTAAATATCTTGCCAAGTAAGTCGTCTGAGGTAAATTCACCGGTTATTTCGTTTAAATACTGCTGTGTTAAACGCAGTTCTTCAGCCAATATTTCACCAGCAATGTGCATTTCTAATTGTGTTTTACCTGTTTCTAAATGATACGCAGCACTCTCTAGCGCATCCAAATGACGACGGCGCGCCATAAAGCCACCCTCTGTTGCGCCTTGAAAGCCTATACAGGCTTTTAAATGCTCGCGAACAAGTTCAATACCGTCAGCATTTTTAGCACTTAAGCTGATGACCGGGTATTGTTGCTCTTGCTCCATTCCGACTATATCACCCGATAAATCAGCTTTATTTCTGATGACCGTAACCCCCATACCTTCTGGTAATTTGGCCATAAATTCAGGCCAAATTTTATGCGGGTCAGTATCTATAGTGTCAGTGCCATCAAGCATAAATAAAACGCGATCGGCTTGGTTTATTTCATCCCACGCCCGTTCAATACCTATTTGTTCTACGCGGTCAGGGCTCTCTCGTAGGCCTGCGGTATCTATAATATGCAGTGGCATACCATCTATATGTATATGCTCTCGTAGTACGTCGCGAGTGGTACCGGCTATTTCTGTTACGATTGCAGCTTCACGACCGGCTAGGGCGTTTAGTAGGCTTGATTTACCGGCATTTGGGCGACCAGCAATAACAACACGCATACCTTCGCGCATGATGCTGCCTTGCTTGGCTTGGTTGGTTACGGTATTAAGCTGGGTAATGATGATGTCTAAGTCGCCTGATACCTTACCGTCTGATAAAAAATCAATTTCTTCATCAGGAAAATCTATTGCCGCTTCTACATACATACGTAAGTGAATTACTTTTTCTACAAGCGTTTCTATGTGTTTAGAAAATTCACCTTGGAGAGACTGTAGGGCGCTTTTGGCAGCTTGTTCGCTGGTAGCATTAATTAAGTCGGCGATGGCCTCTGCTTGTGTTAAATCAAGCTTGTCATTCATAAATGCGCGCTCAGAAAACTCACCAGGCTTTGCTAAACGAACTCCCTCTATTTTACTAATTTCTTTAAGTAGCATATCAAGTACTACAGGACCGCCGTGGCCTTGTAATTCAAGTACGTCTTCACCAGTAAATGAGTTAGGACCTGCAAAGTAAATGGCAATACCTTGGTCAAGTTGCTCGCCAGCTAGGCTTTTAAATGGCACGTAATCGGCGTAGCGAACTTTAGGAATTTTACCTACTACTTTTTCGGCGACACTTTTAGCAAGGCTACCTGAAACGCGAATAATACCAACACCACCACGTCCGGGGGCAGTTGCTTGTGCTGCAATTGTATCTTGATTGATCATGCTATTAATTTGCCAACGATGAGTAACTTTATGGCGGTATTGTAACCTATGAAATAAACACTCGCGAATACTCTGGTGAAAAACAGGCAATAAAAAAGGCGACCGAAGTCGCCTTTATATAAGTAGGAGCTTAGTTAGCCTCTTACTTTAATTCCTTTCTTTTCCATGCCACGGTAGATGATTAACATCTGGACAATAGAAATAAGGTTAGACACTAACCAGTAAAGAACTAAACCCGATGGGAACCATAAGAAGAATACAGAGAAGATAACCGGCATAAAGGTCATCATTTTTTGCTGCATTGGATCAGTTACCGTCATAGGCTGTAGTTTTTGCGTCACAAACATACTCGCACCAAATAAGATTGGTAATACGTAGTACGGGTCTTGTGCAGAAAGGTCAGTTAACCAAAAAATAAATTCAGCATGGCGAAGTTCAGTAGATTCTAAGAATACGTAGAACAAGGCTAAGAAAATCGGCATTTGAAGTAAAATAGGGAAACAGCCACCCATTGGGTTAACTTTTTCTTTTTTGTACATTTCCATAGTTGCTTGGCCGAACTTTTGACGGTCGTCACCAAACTTTTCTTTAAGAGCTGCCATTTTAGGCTGTAGCGCACGCATTTTTGCCATTGAAGTGTATTGCGCTTTAGTAAGTGGGTACATTAACGATTTAACGATAATAGTGATGGCAATAATTGCTACACCCCAGTTACCTAAAATGCTATGTAGCCATTTTAGCAATACGAATAAAGGTTGCGAAATAAACCATAACCAACCGTAATCTACAGTTAAGTCTAAGTCTGGGTGAATCGCTTCAAGAATATCTGACTCTTTCGGACCCATATAATAAGTAGCAGTTAGTGTTTGCTCACTACCAGCTTGAATATTTACAGCGGGATCTTTAGCACCAATAATAGCGGCATTACTTTTTGTAATTAAGCTATAAATTGTATTTGTTTGATCCTGCATTGGAACCCAAGCACTTACAAAGTAATGTTGTATAAATGCAACATAACCACCTTGCGTGTTTTTGTTTAGGTTTTTATCAGCCATATCTGAAAAACTATACTTTTCATATGGTTCTTCGTCAGTACCGTATGCAGCACCTAAATAGTTTTGATCAACCATGCTACCTTTTTCTTGTACGGTACGCTTAATTTGCGTGTATAGCTGTACTTGAAGAGGTGCGCTGGTAGTGTTGTTGATTTTGTATTCTAAGCCTACGTCATACTGACCTTTTTTGAATACATACGTTTTAGTAAAACTAACACCATTACTATCAGTAAACTGAAGTGGAACGCGAAGCTCATCACCCGTTAAGGTATATGATTTTTGTTCGGTACTATAAGTAGGGCGACCGTTAGCTGACGCGTCAGGGCCATTTAAGCCAATTAAGCCACTTTGTGAAAAGTATTGTTTGCCACTATCAAGCTGACCAAGAAGCATATAAGGTGTTTCACTTCCTTTAGTTTCTTCGTATTGAAGAAGGTCTGTTTCAACGATGTCACCGCCTTTGGTGTCAATTTTAACTTTAAAAACGTCAGTTGTGATTTCAATAACTGAACGTTTAGCTAAAGTTGCTGAAGCGGGTAAACCTGAATCTGACGATGAAGGAATATAATCATCCGACTCAGGTGAATTTGCTTGTAGTGTTTGTGTTGTGGCACTTGGATCGGCTTTAGGCTTGTTGTAATCATTATCCCATTCTTGGAACAATAAAAACGACACTAGCATTAGGCCAATTAATAAAAACGTGCGTTGCGATTCCATAACAGCTCTTATTTCTCGTGTTGGTGGTTAATATGGGTTAATTTTTCAGGTACGGGGTCGTCTCCACCTGAATGTAAAGGATGGCATTTTAATATGCGTTTTAAAGCTAACCAACTACCTTTTATAAATCCATGCAAATTAATTGCTTGAATTGCATAATGTGAGCAGCTTGGATTAAAACGACAATGCGGACCTAACAGCGGGCTAATCCACTTTTGATAACCGCGGATAAATAACACTAAACAAATCTTAGGAAAAGCAACAAGTGGTTTAATTAACCTCATGATGTTTATGCCCCTACTTAAGTTTAGTGAGATAGATATCATGTATTTAAAGACTCAATTAGAAATTTTAAATGCATGATTAAAAGGTGAGCTAAAGATACATTAATTAACCCTGCAATTCTATTGCAATTAGGTTTGTTTATTAGATTTAGCTGATTTGTTTGGGCGTTTCTTAAAAGGTGGCGGTTTAGGTGCACCTGGTTTACAGCGTTCGTTAATTTTTCGCCATAATTTAGTAAGTTGTTTGGTTAATTCTTCATTAGACTGTTCATCAATACCACTTTTCACCATAAGCACAATATCAATATTATCGATGCTGTGTTGATTTAAACGAAAACTTTCGCGAGCGAGACGTTTAATACGGTTTCGTTGGCATGCCTTTTTTACGCGTTTTTTAGCAACAGTAAGACCTAACCGAGGTTTTTCTTGGTCATTTGGTTTAGCTAATAGAGTAAAGAAAGGAGTTGCAGCCCGAGCGGGTTCATTAAATATGCGAGAGTAATGCGAGGGAGTTAACAGACGTAACTCCCTGCCAAAGCTAAAGTCTTCCACTTATAAATTAAGCAGAAAGAACTTTGCGGCCTTTAGCGCGGCGACGTGCTAATACTTTACGGCCATTTACAGTTGCCATGCGAGCACGGAAGCCGTGTGCACGTTTGCGTTTTAAAACGCTAGGTTGAAAAGTTCTTTTCATAACAATCTCATCCGATCGGTTAAAGTTAAAACATCCTATACAGGTCGCGATCCTGGCATAGGTGCCATTGCGAGCGCGAGATATTATAGAGTAAGTAACGTAAAGTCAATCATAATTACGTTCGCAGTATATAGCCTACTTATGGTCCATAAAGAGATCATGTAGAGCGATCTGATAGGATCATCATAAATAAGAAGTTTTCCACAGCCCCTGTATAAAAAGTGAATAAAAGCGGGGGAAAAGAAAATTGGATCGTAAATTTGGTTCGCGATCTTGGTGTTATTTTGTTATGATCTCCTCTTCGGATCTAAAATAAAAACTGTTTTAAATCAGGTTGTTAATGATTTTATACATCGATATCAACAATTTTATAAAAATCAATCTTTTACTTGTGGATAAAGTGCCTTCATAATACGCGGTCTTGGGTCGCTTATTGGACCATTTGAACGCAATAAATGTATGATTTATAATCATTAATGATGTGCGGGAATAAAAATTATATCTCTGGGAGTTTAACTGTGTATCTGTCGGTTTGGCAAAGTTGTTTATATGTGTTGCAAGATGAGCTGCCTTCGCAGCAATTCAGTATGTGGGTAAGACCACTACAAGCAGAAAGTACCGAAGATACCTTGACGATTTATGCACCTAATCGCTTTGTGCTTGATTGGGTAAGAGAAAAGTACCTAAATAGAATTAACGAATTATTAGTAGAAATTTGTGGTGTTGAAGCACCAAAGCTACGTTTTGATGTAGGTAGTAAGCCTTTATTAAATGCACAAGCTGCACCGGTTATAGAAACACAATCAGCACCACAAGCTTCTACAAAACAACAGCCTCGTGAGCAAAAGCCTGTTGTTGAACCTGCACCTAAGTCAGGTTACAAATCTAACATTAAAGAAAACTATACCTTTGACAGCTTTGTTGAGGGTAAGTCAAACCAATTAGCAAAAGCAGCGGCCACTCAAGTTGCCGATAATCCTGGCTCTGCTTTTAACCCTGTATTTATTTACGGTGGTACTGGTTTAGGTAAAACTCACTTATTACATGCAGTAGGTAACGGCATTATGGCAAACAAGCCAGATGCTAAAATTGTTTACATGCATTCAGAACGCTTTGTTCAAGATATGGTAAAGGCACTGCAAAATAATGCGATAGAAGAATTTAAGCGCTATTACCGCAGTGTTGACGCATTAATGATTGATGATATTCAATTTTTTGCTAATAAAGAGCGTTCACAAGAAGAGTTTTTTCATACCTTTAATGCATTACTTGAAGGCAACCAACAAATTATTTTAACCTCTGACCGTTATCCAAAAGAGATTGAAGGGGTCGAAGACCGTCTTAAATCACGTTTTGGTTGGGGATTAACAATCGCGATTGAGCCACCAGAGCTTGAAACTCGCGTTGCTATTTTGATGAAAAAAGCACAGCAAAGTAAGATTAACTTACCACATGAAGTTGCCTTTTTTATCGCCAAAAAATTACGTTCAAATGTACGTGAACTAGAAGGCGCACTTAACCGTGTAATTGCTAATGCTAATTTTACAGGTCGTCCAATTTCGATTGATTTTGTAAAAGAAGCACTACGCGATTTACTTGCCTTGCAAGATAAGTTGGTTACGATAGATAATATTCAGCGCACCGTTGCTGAGTACTACCGAATTCGAGTGTCAGATCTATTGTCTAAGCGCCGCAGCCGCTCCATAGCAAGGCCACGCCAAGTTGCCATGGCATTATCTAAAGAATTAACTAATCACAGCTTACCTGAGATTGGTGACGCATTTGGTGGACGCGATCATACGACCGTATTACACGCATGTCGTAAGATAAAATCACTACGTGACGAAAGCCACGAAATTAAAGAAGATTACCAAAACTTAATAAGAACATTGTCATCTTAGGGCTGACTTTATTATGCAAATAACAATATCAAGACAACAATTTTTAAAGCCATTGGTGCAAGTGTCGGGTGCAATAGAGCGCAAACATACGCTACCAATCTTATCTAACGTTTTGTTAGTGGTAGAAAACGGACAACTTTCAATGACGGGTACTGACCTTGAAATTGAATTAGTTTCTGTCGTATTTGTAGGTGATGATATTGCCGATACAAAACTAACGTTACCCGCTAAAAAGTTACTCGATATTTGTAAAAGTCTACCAGATGGTTCAGACATTACTTTAAGCTTGCAAGAGCACCAATTACTTTTAACCAGTGGTAAAAGCCGTTTTTCATTAACGACTTTATCTGCTGATGATTTTCCTAATTTAGAACAGTGGGATGGCGAGGTTGAATTTCAACTAACTCGTTTAGAGCTTCGTAAGTTACTTGAAAGCACGCATTTTTCGATGGCGAATCAAGACGTACGTTATTACTTAAACGGTATGTCTTTTGAAGTAGATAATACAGACATAAAAACAGTAGCAACAGATGGTCACCGTTTAGCTATTGCACAAAAGCAATTAACGCAATCGCTTAACACTCAACGTCAATTAATTATACCTCGCAAAGGTGTGCAAGAAATTATGCGCCTTATGGTAGCTGACGACGAATTGGTAACAATTCAGTTTGGTGCTAACCATATCCGTATTATTGATATTGAGTTTACATTTACAAGTAAGCTAGTTGATGGACGCTTTCCTGATTACCGTCGTGTATTACCACGTGGTGGCGACAAAGTAATTACAGCTAACCGAGAATGGTTACGAAATGCGTTTCAACGAGTGTCTATTTTATCGAATGAAAAATTTCGTGGTGTACGCTTAAACCTATCAAACGGTTTATTAAAAATTACTGCCAATAACCCAGAGCAAGAACAAGCTGAAGAAGTTGTTGAAGTAAGTTACGAAGGCGCGGACCTAGAAATAGGATTCAACGTGTCTTACGTATTGGATGTACTAAACACATTAAAAACAGAAGACGTACTATTTACATTAGCCGACTCAAACAGCAGTGCATTAATTGAAGGTGCAGGCGATGAAGAAGCAATGTACGTTGTTATGCCTATGCGTTTATAAGACTATAAATACATAATGAGCTTAAGTCATTTGAGCCTCAAATATTTTCGTAATATTGAGGCGCTGACGCTAGAACCAGTCAACGGCGTTAATATAATTTATGGTGAAAATGGCAGCGGAAAAACCAGCCTTTTAGAGGCTATATATTACCTTTCTCATGGCAAATCTTTTCGTACTCCAAAACACAAAAGTATTATTGCGCACCAGCAAGAGCAATTTGTAATTCACGGGCGTAAAACAATACACGATTTATCAATTCCAATTGGTATTAGTAAAACGCAAACGGGTGAGACCAATTTAAAAATTCAAGGTAAGGCGAGCCGTAAGATATCAGAACTCGCTCAACTTATGCCTGTACAAATTATTACACCAGAGAGTTATTCTTTGTTTTTTGGTGGACCTAAAGAGCGCAGAAAGTTTTTAGATTTAGGTTTGTTCCACGTGGAACATGAGTTCTTTTTTTTGTGGCAATCATTTAATAAAGTACTTAAACAACGTAATGCATTGTTAAAAACTAAGCCCAAGAATTATTTTGACCAAATTAAGTTTTGGGACAAAGAATTTGTTAGACTGGCTGAAGAAATAAATAAATTAAGATTGGCGTATATAAGTAGGTTTAAGCAGCAATTTTTTGATAAAATGTGTGCAGAATTAACGCTTGTACGTGATTTAGAAATGACCTTTAGCGCAGGCTGGAAAGAGACTGAATCTCTTGCAGATGCGTTAGAGCAAAACTTTGAGCGAGATGCTCGCCAAGGGTTTACAAGTAAAGGCCCTCATAAGGCCGATTTTAGTTTTAGTGTCGCTGGCAACAGTGTGGAGAATACATTCTCACGCGGTCAATTGAAGCTATTATTGTATGCGTTGAAAGTTACGCAAAATAGCTTAATTGAGTCAGAGACAGATAAGCAATCTATATTGCTAATAGATGATCTACCTTCAGAATTAGGCGAAGATACAAAAGAGAAAGTGGGACAATTACTTGCTCACTGCAGTTCTCAAATTTTTATCTCTTCAATTTTATCTGAAAGTATTTCTGCTGTGGTGGAACCCATGCAACGAGAACTACAAATGTTCCACGTGAAACATGGCAACCTAATAACAAGATAAGTGGGATTAACCATGTCTGAGAATTATGACTCGTCGAGTATTAAAGTACTTAAAGGATTAGACGCAGTAAGAAAGCGTCCTGGAATGTATATTGGGGACACCGATGATGGCACAGGCTTACACCACATGGTGTTTGAGGTCGTTGATAACTCGATCGATGAAGCCTTAGCAGGTCATTGTGATGATATTTATGTAACGATTCACTTAGACGGTTCTGTCTCAGTTCGAGATAACGGTCGTGGTATCCCAACTTCTATCCATGAAGAAGAAGGCGTATCTGCAGCCGAAGTTATTATGACGGTACTTCATGCCGGTGGTAAGTTTGATGATAACTCTTATAAAGTATCAGGTGGCTTACACGGTGTTGGTGTTTCTGTTGTAAATGCACTTTCAGAAAAACTAAAACTGACTGTTCGTCGTGAAGGAAAGCTTCATGAGCAGTTTTATACTATGGGTGTTCCAGATGCACCTTTAGCTGTAATTGGTGACTCAGAAACAACAGGTACAGAATTACGTTTTTGGCCAAGCGCTGAAACATTCACAAATTTAGATTTTCATTACGACATTTTAGCTAAGCGTTTACGCGAGCTTTCATTCCTAAACTCAGGTGTGAGCATCATCTTAAATGATGAGCGTGAAGAAAATAAATCTGACCACTTTAAATATGAAGGCGGTATTCAAGCTTTCGTAGAATACTTAAACCGTAATAAAACACCTATACATAAAGGTGTGTTCCATTTTACTCACGAACGTGAAGAAGATGGTATTAGTGTTGAAGTATCAATGCAGTGGAATGATGCATACCAAGAAAACATTTACTGTTTCACAAATAATATTCCACAACGTGATGGTGGTACTCACTTAGCCGGTTTTAGATCAGCGCTAACACGTACACTTAATAACTACATGGAAAAAGAAGGCTTTAACAAAAAAGCTAAAACAACCAGCAATGCTACCGGTGATGATGCCCGTGAAGGCTTAACGGCTGTTGTTAGTGTTAAAGTTCCTGATCCTAAGTTCTCATCACAAACTAAAGATAAGCTAGTATCAAGTGAAGTTAAATCTGCGGTTGAACAAGCAATGGCTGAAAAATTCACTGAGTTTTTACTAGAAAACCCAACTGATGCCAAAATTGTTGTAGGTAAGATTATTGATGCCTCACGTGCTCGTGAAGCGGCGCGTAAAGCCCGTGAAATGACACGACGTAAAGGTGCAATGGACTTAGCAGGCTTACCAGGTAAGCTAGCTGATTGCCAAGAAAAAGACCCAGCCCAATCTGAACTATATATAGTGGAAGGGGACTCTGCTGGCGGATCAGCCAAGCAGGGACGTAACCGTAAAAACCAAGCTATTCTTCCGCTTAAAGGTAAAATATTAAACGTAGAAAAAGCACGTTTTGATAAAATGTTATCTTCGCAAGAAGTAGCAACACTAATTACTGCATTAGGGTGTGGTATTGGTCGTGACGAATATAACCCTGAGAAATTACGTTATCACCGTATCATCATCATGACCGATGCGGACGTGGATGGTTCTCACATTCGTACGTTACTACTAACATTCTTCTATCGTCAAATGCCTGAAATTGTAGAACGCGGTTATATTTATATTGCCCAACCACCACTTTATAAAGTGAAAAAAGGTAAGCAAGAGCGTTATATTAAAGATGATCCAGCATTAGTAGAGTACTTAACGTCGCTTGCACTTAATAATGCTGCTTTATATCCAAGTGCAGATGCTTCTGCGCTAGAAGGTGAAGCGCTAGAGAAAGTCGTTCACGATTACCAAAATACAGTTAAAGTTATTGAGCGTTTAAAGCGTAAATATCCTAACACGGTAATGGAACGCTTAATCTACCAAACAGAGTTGAAAACTGATGACCTTTCTGACGAAGCTAAAGTAATTGCTTGGACAAAAGAGTTAGTTGATGACCTGATTGCACGTGATGAAGATGCAACTATTTTCCATGCGGGTACAGAGTTTGACGCTGAGCGTAATCTGTATTACCCGGTTGTGAATATTCGTCAGCACGGTGTTGATAAAGCACATGTACTTCATTATGACTTTATTGCATCACGTGACTACCAACGCATTGCTGTGACTGGTACTAACATTGCAAACATCCTAAAAGAAGGTGCTTATATTCAACGTGGTGAGAAAACAAAACCTGTTGATAACTTTGTGGATGCTTTGGAATGGTTGATCACAGAATCTAAGCGCGGGATCTACATTCAACGCTATAAAGGACTGGGTGAAATGAACCCAAGCCAGCTTTGGGAAACGACAATGGATCCTAGTGCCCGTCGTATGTTACAAGTAACGATTGAAGATGCTGTTGGCGCGGATCAATTATTTGCCACCTTAATGGGTGATCAAGTAGAGCCTCGTAGAGAGTTTATCGAAACTAACGCTCTACGCGTAGTTAATCTAGACGTGTAAAAATATTACTTACACCGAAAAAGGAGCCTAATGGCTTAATGCCGATCAGTTAAGAAAATGACCGGTTGACCGATCCAAACGATCATGCAAAATCCGTAGTTAGGAAACTAACTACGGATTTTTTTGTGAATATAGAACAAGCACTGCAAGCAACACTTGAA
>NZ_JACJEX010000023.1:0-29626 GCF_014164245.1 Pseudoalteromonas sp. SG43-8
TGCTCTTATTTAAGCTTCCAGCTAGACGAGAGGATAGAAGATATCCCCGATGGGTTAAGCCAAAACCATCTAAGTATCCTCATAAAAAGAAAGATGCCAGTCAGCTTAACTGACTGGCATTAGCCTAATGGCTCCTTTTTTATTTTTTCAATTACACAAACTGCTTAAAACCTGAGTGTACACACGGTATACTAAGGGTAATTTTCACGCTACTTCTTAGATAGTAAAAAGCCAAATATGCAAAAATATGACGTAAAAACCTTTCAAGGTTTGATCCTGGCTTTACAGGATTATTGGGCGCAGCAAGGCTGTGTCATTATTCAACCACTTGATATGGAAGTGGGCGCCGGGACATTTCACCCACAAACATTTTTAAAGTCTATTGGTCCAGAGCCAATGTCGAGCGCGTACGTTCAGCCGTGTCGTCGTCCTACGGATGGCCGCTATGGTGAAAACCCAAATCGCCTACAACATTACTACCAATTCCAAGTAGTTTTAAAGCCATCGCCAGATAACATCCAAGAGCTTTACTTAGGCTCATTAGCGGCAATGGGTATCGATACCCTTACTCACGAAGTTCGCTTTGTAGAAGATAACTGGGAATCACCTACGCTAGGCGCATGGGGCTTGGGTTGGGAAATTTGGTTAAACGGCATGGAAGTAACGCAGTTTACCTACTTCCAACAAGTTGGCGGTATTGAGTGTTCACCTGTAACGGGTGAGATTACTTACGGCCTAGAGCGTTTAGCAATGTACATTCAAGGCGTAGATAGCATTTACGACCTAGTATGGGCAGACGGTCCACTAGGGCGCGTAACCTACGGCGACGTGTTCCATCAAAATGAAGTAGAGCAATCTACTTATAATTTTGAACATGCAAACGTAGAAGACTTATTTGCACAGTTTGATAAGTGTGAAGCAGAAAGCCAAAAGTTAATTGAAGCTAACTTACCACTACCTGCATACGAGCAAGTAATGAAAGCATCTCACGCATTTAACTTACTAGACGCACGCCACGCAATTTCGGTAACCGAACGTCAGCGTTATATTTTACGCGTTCGTGCGTTATCAAAAGCGTGTGCACAAAGTTACTATGACAAACGTGAAGCGCTTGGTTTCCCGCTGTGTAAGGATAAGTAAAATGTCAGCACAAAATTTATTAGTAGAAATTGGCACTGAAGAGTTACCACCAAAAGCATTGCGTAAATTAGCAAAAGCCTTTGCTGCAAACTTAACTCAAGAGCTAGAAACATTAGAATTAGCACACCAAGGCGTAAGCTGGTATGCGTCGCCTCGTCGTTTGGGTTTACAAGTAAAAGCGCTTGAAGCTAAGCAACAAGACAAAGAAGTTGAAAAGCGTGGCCCAGCAACAAAGGCAGCGTTTGACAGCGAAGGTAACCCAACAAAAGCAGCAATGGGTTGGGCACGTGGTTGCGGTATTGAAGTAAAAGACGCACAAACACTTGAAACCGATAAAGGCGCTTGGTTATTGCACATTGCTAAAGTAGCAGGGCAAGAAACTAAAACCCTAATGACAGATGCAATCACAAAAGCATTAAGTAAATTACCAATCCCTAAACCAATGCGTTGGGGCGCGAATAAAACACAATTTATTCGCCCTGTGCATACAGTCACTATTTTATTTGGTGATGAGCTACTTGAAGGCGAAATTCTTGGTAAGCAAATAACTAACCAGCTTCAGGGTCATCGTTTTCATCACCCAGAAAAAATTAGCATTAACCATGCAGATGACGTTTTTGACGTACTTAAATCTGCTTACGTTATTGCTGATTACGAGCAACGTAAAGCGCAAATTCGAGCACAAATAGAAGAGGCTGCAAGCGCAGTTAACGCTGTTGTTGCAATGGATGAAGATTTACTGGAAGAAGTAACATCACTTGTAGAGTGGCCAGTTACTTTAACGGCAACATTTGAAGAAGCATTTTTAGATGTACCAGCCGAAGCGTTAATTTACACCATGAAAGACGATCAAAAATATTTCCCGTTATTAGATCAAAACGGCAAACTTTTAAATAAGTTTTTGTTTGTATCTAACATCGAAAGTAAAGATCCAAGTGTGGTTATTTCTGGTAACGAAAAAGTAGTGCGCCCGCGTTTAGCCGATGCACAGTTCTTCTTTGAAACAGATAAAAAGAAAACCCTAGAAAGCCGATTAGAGTCGCTTGATAGCGTATTGTTCCAAAAGCAACTTGGTACGCTTAAAGATAAGTCTGAGCGCATTAGTGAACTTGCAGGTTATATTGCTGAGCAATTAGGTGCTGATAAAGACCTAGCACAGCGTGCAGGCTTATTAAGTAAAACTGACCTAATGACTGAAATGGTTATGGAATTTACCGACGTGCAAGGTGTAATGGGAATGCATTACGCTCGCCACGATGGTGAAGCCGAAGATGTAGCCGTAGCGCAAAACGAGCAGTACATGCCACGCTTTGCAGGGGATAACTTACCAACAAACTTAATTAGCTGCGCAGTAGCGATTGCTGATAAGTTTGACACGCTGGTGGGTATTTTTGGTATAGGCCAAGCACCTAAAGGTGACAAAGACCCATTTGCTCTTCGTCGTGCTGCTATTGGTGCACTGCGCATCATGGTAGAAAAAGAACTACCACTTGATATTTTAGACCTAGTAGCTAAATCGCAAACATTGTTTGGCGACAAGTTAACTAACTTAAATGTATCAACTGACGTATTTGAGTTTATGCTAGGGCGCTTCCGTGCTTGGTATCAAGACGAAGGTATTGAAGTAGACGTAATTCAAGCAGTGCTTGCACGTCGTCCGACTAAACCTGTTGATTTTGACCGCCGTGTTAAAGCCGTAAGCCACTTCCGTACATTAGACGCAGCAGAAGCGCTTGCAGCAGCTAATAAGCGTGTAGGTAACATTCTGGCTAAAAACGATATTACCAGCCAAGGTAGTGTTGATGAGAGCTTATTAAGCGACGACGCCGAAAAAGTATTGGCATCACAAGTAGCAAAATTTGCCACTGACCTTGCACCACTTTACGCAGATGGAAACTACCAAGAAGCATTAAGCCAATTGGCGGGTATTCGTGAAAGTGTTGATAACTTTTTTGACAACGTAATGGTTATGGCCGACGATGAAGCTGTTAAGCAAAATCGTCTTGCGCTATTAAGCCAGCTAAGCGGATTGTTTTTAGGTATTGCAGATATTTCTGTTTTACAAAAATAACACCGATTAGCAATTTTAAAAGCCAGCGTTTTGCTGGCTTTTTAGTTTTCACTGTATGCAAAGGATACCCATTGATGATTTCTATGAAACGAATTTTAACTTTAGCAATTGCTGGTTTACTTACTGCCTGTACAAGCCAAATTTCGATTAACGATGTATTGCCACAGCAAGAGCTTGACCGCACAATTTACTTACGTGGCGACTTTACATTGTGGGATGCAGAACCTCAGTATCAGTTTGCGCCAGTTGGCCCTGCGCTTTATCAAGCGCAAGTTAAATTTTCGACCCCAGGTAAAGTGTACGAATTTAAAATAGCCGATGCCGATTTTAGTGAAGGCTACAACTGTGGCTACAGCGACGCACAACCAGCAGGACAAAAGCTAACACTCGGCCAGCCAGCTATCGCAGACTGTAATACTATTTATAACTACTTTAGTTTCACACCAGCAATAAAAGGCACGTACATAGTAAGTATTGATTACAGTGACTACGACAAGCCACAAGTGACGATAACGAAGAAGTGATTTTTAGCAAGCTGAGTTATTCAGCTTGTTACTAAATATGGTTGGATTAATTCAATTAATAATGACATTGAAGTGCCTAAATGTTTAGGGGGATCTGTTAGGTCGAAGTTTAGCCTTTTACTATTTTGGATCGCTATAGTTGTATTAGCTATTAAGGCAGATATTTCAGAGTTATTATTAATTAAAACTTTCCTCATTCGCTTTTTAAGGAATTGTTTTTCATTTGCGAGTAATTGACTTAGGGTATCTTCTTCTATATTTGCAACATCTTCAAAATGGAGAAGTGGCCATATATCAAAAGCAGGGTTGCTTATGATTAAGTTGACGCTTTTTTGCTTAGCTTCCTTAATTGTCGCTTTCGTTTTTTTTGATGTTTTTCTGAGAAATAATGATCAACATCAAAAGCTATGAAACCATGGACGTTACCATCTTTGAGTTTATAGTTAAGTTGAGCCGCTTTATTTTCTAAATCATTTAAAACATGCTGTGGTGTACTATGGTGCACATCTGTCTTTTCTACTGGTGTGAAGTAAACTAAATTTTCAAACCGTCTGCTTATAGCATTTTTCATACTCTCAAAGTATTTTCTTTCGTCTTCACCGCCTTCATAAGAGACTAAGAAATAGAGAATATCTATTTTTTTTCTGTATCTACTGCCGCTTTTCTTCCTTGAACTCATTATTTAAACTTCCTTACAATATTTGGTATACCTCCAAAAGCACCATCTAAATAAGCCTTATGAATATCTTTATCATGACGAGTTGTATAATCATTTAGACTATATAGCTTAGTGGAACCATCAGTTTCTTTTTGAGTAAACCAAACTTCATCCCTTCGTAATAGCTCATTATTTAATAATTCTGCCTCATGGGTTGTAGCAATAATTTGATCATTATTATCTTTTTCTAAGAAAGACTCTAAGAATCTATACGAAATAATGGGATGCAGACTTCTATCAAATTCATCAATAATGAAGGTTTGGCTATAACCTTTGTCAGTTCCATTTTCGGAATTATTTTCTAGTGCAGGAATGAGATCTAATAATCTCCTCGTTCCGTCTGATTCATCAATGATATCAAACTGAACACTTTTACTACTATTCTTATGAATACTTGCTAGTTTAGTTATTTTAAGAGAGTTACTTAGACTATCAATTTCAGCTAAATGCTCAATATCATTAAAATTGAAAGGGTACAGCTGACCAGGTTTTTTTATTTTCTTTTCTATACGTTCTAAATCACTTGATGAAAAGTCACTTAATGGCACATTTACTTCAATTAAAGATGAAATTCCAGTATCAAATTTTGAGATTAAATTAAGGTATTGTGCTCTACCTGATCTAAGCTCTGGCAAAGAGCCTGAATATTTTGTCTCAGGAAATATAGTAACTAATGAAAATTTAAAAAAATAGAAAGCTTGTGTTAAGCGTATAAAAAAGTATCTTAGTGGATTATTTTCTACTTCACTATCTTTAAGATTTTCGAATACTTTTTCAGATACTTCTGAAAGGAATGGTTTATTTTTTGGGGTATATTTAGACAAAAAATTAAACTCAGTTTGAGCATTTTTGATATCTATATCGCTTAAATCTGTATGCTTTTTTGTAATAAGATCAGAGCTATATGAGTAAGAATCACCATCAAATTTACGATAAAAAACTTGATGTTCTGAGTTCGGGTGAATTAAAGCTAGCTCTTCTTCCAATACAATTTTATTATCTGTTTTCAGAAAATAGGCAAAGTAACAATCACCAACAGTAAACTCAAAAGTAAAACTTCTGTCTTTTTTTTCTAACGGAGATAAAAGAAAGTATGAACTACGCGTACGGTCACAATAATCTAACTCAATATCACCAGAGATAAGCCTTTTTGCATATGCAATTGCCTTTATAATATTGGATTTCCCGCTCGCATTTGCTCCGTATAAAACACTTCCTTTTAAAACTCTTAAGCTTTTATTACCATCAATAGGCGTACGTACATGAGACTTTAACCGTCTTAGCCTTGGGGCTGCTTTTAAATTTAGCTCAATCGTTTCTGATATGGATCTAAAATTGTCAACATTAAAATAAACAAGCATATAATAAACACAAATATTCTTTGAAATTACTCTATATATACACTAAAGGAGGGGAATGAAAAAGCTTAAAGTGATATTTTCACGTTAATTATTATGAACTCCTTTCTTCACCACATATCTATACGGTGCTGCTTCTGCATCTTTAGCCACCAGCGTGTGATCCATAAACGTACAAAAGCTCGGAATGTCGCGAGTGGTTGATGGGTCATCAGCAGTTATTAATAACGTTTCACCATCGTTCATTTTACGAATAGCAGCACGTACCATCATTACTGGCTCTGGGCAGCGAAGGCCTATGGCATCTAATTGGTGATCGGGATTATCAAAGCTCATAATAAATTGGCCTGTTTAATTAAAGTGATTGCTGTGTACGCGAGTGCTTAGGTATAGCAATTAATAAGTTTGGCAGTTTAACGCAATTTTATGTGTAATTTAACTATTTTACTTAATGCTTTTAGCAGTTTCAAAATGCTTTATTTAATAATACGCCCGATCACATAATTACGCTGTTACATACTTGTTTGATAAAGGGACGTTTTTATAAATGAAGCTAATAAAAAAGGCGAACTGAATAAAATCAGTTCGCCTTTTTAATCACCAAGATGGTTTTACATGTTTAAACTAATTAGTCTTGAACACGTTCAAATACAGTTGCAATGCCTTGGCCTAAACCAATACACATAGTTGCTAAACCGTATCGTACATTTTTGTCTTCCATTAAGTGAATAAGCGATGTGCTAATACGCGAACCCGAACAACCCAGTGGGTGACCAAGTGCGATTGCGCCGCCATTTAAATTCACTTTTTCGTCAACTACATCCATTAACCCTAAATCTTTCATTACAGGTAATGATTGAGCTGCAAAGGCTTCGTTAAGTTCTACTACACCTAAGTCATCAATTGTAATACCGGCTTGTGCAAGTGCTTTTTTACTTGCTGGTACTGGGCCGTAACCCATAATTGATGGATCGCAACCAGCGACTGCCATTGCTTTAATACGTGCACGAATTGGTAAACCAAGTTCTTTTGCTTTTTCTTCGCTCATTACTAACATTGCAGATGCGCCGTCAGAAAGTGCTGAAGAAGTACCGGCTGTTACCGTACCCGATGCAGGATTAAATACAGGGCGAAGCTTTGATAGACCTTCTACTGTTGTTTCTGGGCGAATTACTTCGTCGTCTTCAACTAAGATAAGCGAACCATCTGCTGCGTGGCCTTCCATTGCTAAAATTTCGCGACGAAAACGGCCTTCAACAGTTGCAGCTTGTGCACGTTGATGTGAACGGTAAGCAAATTCATCTTGTTGCTCACGGCTAATGCCATGAAGCGTTGCAAGGTATTCTGCTGTTAAGCCCATAGAGCCAGACGCTTGTGCAATTGATGTTGCTAAGCCTGGGTGAAAGTCGTTGCCGTGAGTCATAGGTACGTGACCCATGTGCTCAACACCACCAATTAGGTAAGTGTCGCCAGCGCCTGTCATTATTGCGCGTGCTGCGTCATGCAATGCTTGCATAGAAGAGCCACATAAACGGTTAACCGTAACAGCAGGAACGCTGTGCGGAATACCGGCAAGCAATGATGCGTTACGTGCTACGTTAAAGCCTTGCTCTAATGTTTGCTGTACACAACCCCAATAAATATCGTCAATTGATGCAGGATCAACTGCAGGGTTGCGATCTAGTAAGCCTTTCATTAAATGTGCGCTTAAGTCTTCTGCACGTTTATGTTTGAATACACCACTTTTAGAGCGACCCATTGGTGTGCGGATACAATCTACAATTACTGGATTATTCATGATATTAACCTTCCACCTTATAGAAAACACGACCTTCTTCGGCCCACTTGCGAGTTTGTTCAGATACTTGGTAAATCGCACCTAGGTGAGCGTATTTGTCTGCTGCTGCAACAAAGTTAGCTAAACCAGTTTGATCTAAGTAACGGAACGCGCCGCCTCTAAATGGAGGGAAACCAACACCGTAAACTAATGCCATATCTGCTTCTTGCGGCGAGGCAATAATGCCTTCTTGCAAACACAGTAGCACTTCGTTAATCATTGGAATCATACAACGGTCGATGATTTCTTGTTTATCAAATTCTTTTGGTGCGTCTGTGATTGGGCTTAGTAGCTCAATTGCTGTCTCGTCATGAGACTTTTTAAGACGACCGCGACGATCTGTTTCGTATTTGTAAAAACCGGCTTTGTTCTTTTGTCCAAAACGTTTTTCGTTGGCAAAAATAGTCACAGGGTCTTTATCAGCACGAGCCATACGCTCAGGGAAACCGTCAGCCATTACGCCAGTACAATGGAACGCTGTATCAATACCTACAACATCAAGTAGGTAAGCCGGACCCATAGGCCAGCCAAATACGTTTTCCATTACTTTATCTACTTTTGCAAAGTTAGCGCCTTCAACCACTAATTTGCTAAAACCTGCAAAGTAAGGGAATAAAACACGGTTTACAAAAAAGCCTGGGCAATCGTTAACAACAATTGGCGATTTACCTAATTTAAGCGCGTAATCGACTACTGCATTAATTGTTTTATCTGAGGTTTTTGCACCACGGATAATTTCTACTAATGGCATTTTTGGCACTGGATTGAAAAAGTGCATACCACAGAAATTTTCTGGCTTATCTAGCGCTTCTGCAAGCAAGTCGATACAAATAGTCGATGTATTTGAAGTAAGTACAGTGCCTTCTGGCATGTTCTTTTCAAGATCAGCGAGTACTGCTTGCTTAACTTTAGGGTTTTCTACAACGGCTTCAACAATGATGTTGGCACTTTGTAGGTCTGACTCGTTAAGTGTTGGCTTAATTTTGCTAAGTGTTGCCAACATTTTTTCCATTGGCATGTGACCACGCTTAACTTTTGCACCTAATAACTTAGATGCTTCACCCATACCTAAATCAAGCGCATCTTGTTGGATGTCTTTCATTATAATAGGCGTGCCTTTATAAGCAGACTGGTATGCAATACCGCCACCCATAATACCAGCACCTAATACAGCGGCTTGTTTAATTTCTACATCGCTGTGCTTAGCAAATTTACGTGCTTTACCTTTAATGTATTGATCAGCTAGGAATATACCTGTCTGTGCAGCTGCTTCTGGTGTACGTGCTAATTTAGCAAAGTTGGCATTTTCGATTGCCATTGCTTCATCGCGAGTACAGTTTGCCGCTGCTTTAATAGTACGTACAGCCATAACCGGTGCAGGATAGTGGCCTTTGGTTTTACCCATTACCATACCTTCTGCCATAGCAAAGCTCATGCCTTGCTCAACACGGTTTAATTTAAGTGGCTGAAGTTTTACGTTGCGTTTTGCTTGCCAATCTAGCTTGCCAGCAATCGCCAGTTCAAGTGTTGATACACTTGACTCTAGAAGTTTGTCAGCACTAACTACCGCGTCAAACGCACCTACTTTAAGGGCATCTGCTGCGCGGTTTTCTGCGCCTGAGGTAATCCACATCATCGCGTTATCGGCGCCAATGATACGTGGTAAGCGCACTGTGCCACCAAACCCTGGCATTATGCCAAGTTTAACTTCTGGTAGGCCCATTTTAGCTGTTTCGCTTGCCACACGATAATCGGTAGCAAGTGCCCACTCACAACCACCGCCAAGTGCCATACCGTTTATAGCGCTTAGAGTTGGGAATGGTAAATCTTCAATTGCATCAAAAACGTCGGTTGCGTTTTTGATCCACACTACTAATTCTTCTTCAGGTTTAGTAAATGTAGGTAAAAATTCGAAGATATCGGCACCAATAATAAAGTGGTCTTTATCACTGGTAAAAATCATGCCTTTGATATCAGTATTGGCGGCTAATTCTTTTAATGCTGCTGCGCAATCTGAAAGAGTTTTTTGAGATAGTGTGTTTACAGAACCTGCAACACAAAACTTAAACTCGGCGATGTTTTCCTTTAGGAAGCTAACTTCAAAGGAATCGCTTTTATATAACATTATTATTCTCCCTAGTTGACGAACTAAGACTGGTACGATGAGTTTGCATTTCAATCAGTGTGCTTGCTTTAAATTAAAAATGCAACGAAAAATTTAACTCGGTTACAATCGACTGGTTAAAATATAGCTGGTTTGGTGCTAAGGTGGTTGAAAAGTTTTAATTCACAACTTTAATTTTTATTAAAGGACATTATGAAAAAATATTTACTAAGTGTTGCGGCAGCTGCATTCATTTTTCCTCTTCATTCTGCCGAGGCAAGTAACGATAACGATGCATTTTTAGATGCCGAAAAAAAAGTAAGGTACGGCAGTTACCAAGACTTTAAACAAGCGGTTAGTAACTTAAATCATCCGTTAAAACCTTATGTTGAAAAAACGTATTGGCAACGCCATCCGAGCATTAAACATCAGGCAGAAATAGAAGAATATTTAAATATATACCAGCATACGCCGCTTGAGTGGCCGGTCCGTAAAGCGTGGTTAGAGTATTTAAAAGATAACAACGAAAAGGCGGCGTATATCCGCAACTATCGTGAAACGTCTAATACGGAGCTTACTTGTACTTATTTAGATTTTCAGCTTGATTTAGGTGCGCCCGAAAAGGCAATTCTAAATCAGGTGACCGACTTATGGGCTGTAGGTAAATCGCAACCTAATGGTTGTGATAGTTTATTTTCTAAGTGGCGTAAAAAAGGCTACATGAAAGAAGAAACGGTTTGGAAGCGTGTAACACTTGCTGCACAAGGCGGAACGCAAAGCTTATTACCTTACTTAAAAACTTTATTACCAAGCAAGGAGCGTTACTTAGCTGACTTATATTTAAAAGTGCGAAAAGATCCAAGCGCAGCCGCTGGATTATATAGATATAAAAACAAGTCGGCTAAAGAAGGGCAAATAGCTATTTATGGTGTTAAGCGTTTGGTTTGGCGCGACAAAGAGCTTGCTTTAAAAGCATGGGAAAAGCTAGAAAAAATATTTAAGTACAGCGATGAAGAAAAAGCGGATGTGTATTACACCTTTGCATTGTCACTTGCCTCTAGCGGGCATAAACAAGCGAGCTTTTGGCTAAATAAAGTGCCAAAAGAGCGACTAGACAGCAAGCTTATTCAGTGGCAACTGGGCAATATGCTCAAAACCCAAGATTGGGAAGGGATTGCTGCATTCTTTACAGGTAAAGAAAATTTAAGCCTTGGTCAGCAATATTGGTTAGCTTATAGCTATGCACAACGTGGCGAGCAACAAAAAGCAGACGACATTTGGAAGAAAGTAGCGGCTAATCGTGATTATTACGGCTTTTTAGCCGCAGCACGTTTGGGGTTGCCCGTTGATTTAAATAATCAGCCTTTAGCAGTCGATAAGGTACTTGTAGATAAAGTGAGTAATGCACCAGGCTTTAAGCGTGCAAAAGCACTTTATGATATTGAGCGCTTTACGTCGGCACGCCGTGAATGGAATTACCTAACGGATACCTCCAGCGATGAAGAAAAGCTGGCAGCATCACAACTATCTACCGATTTAGGTTGGCACGACAGTACTATTTTTACTTTAGCAAAAATTAAAGCATGGGATAACGTAGAGCAACGTTTTCCGTTTGCGTTTCAAGATGTTTTTGAGCGCTACAGTAAACGTAGCAAGATAGATGTTGCTTGGAGTATTGCTATTGCAAGGCGCGAAAGCTCTTTTGCGCCAGATGCACGCTCGCATGCTAATGCGCGTGGTTTAATGCAGTTATTACCTAGTACTGCTGAGTATGTAAATAAAGGCAGTGTGACAAGTAGTCGTTTATATCAACCTAAAACAAATATTAGGTTAGGTACGAGTTACTTACAGTACTTAAAAAAGAAAAACCATGGCAATGAAGTACTGGCTACGGCTTCTTATAATGCGGGTTATCACCGTATAAAGCGTTGGTTACCTGATGACGCTATTCCGGCTGAGTTATGGGTAGAGCTTATTCCGTATCGCGAAACCCGCGATTACGTAAAAAATGTATTTGCGTACAGGCAGGTTTACCATACAAGAATGGGCCGAGAAGGTAATGTATTAGCGCCGCTACTCGAAATGAAAATGGGCGGTTAGTAAACATAAGTTTAAAGTAGGGGGATATCTAATGCGTTTAGATATCCCCTTTTTTGAGCGCTGAGGGTAATACCAATTTTATTAAAAACATGATCATTCTAGCGTATTAAATAATTCAATAACTGCGTTAAAAATTATTTATATAGAACAACTATGTATCATAATTTTAGCCTTGTTATTAAGCTATTTTCTTATCGCTATAATAGATCATTAATTTAATGCAATTGGTATAAGTGATAGACTCATAGCAAGTTAAATTTAACAGATGGATTAACAATGGATAAATTAGCCGTTTTATACGCCGAACATATTGCAACACTGCAACAGCGTACTCGTACAATTTGTAATAGCGAAGGGTTAGAAGGATTAGTAATTCATTCAGGCCAAGCTAAGCGCCAGTTTTTAGATGATATGTATTATCCATTTAAAGTTAATCCACAGTTTAAAGCATGGTTACCGGTTATTGATAACCCTCATTGCTGGATTGTGGTAAATGGTAGCGACAAACCAAAGCTAATATTTTATCGTCCAGTAGATTTTTGGCATAAAGTACCAGACGAGCCTCGCGACTTTTGGGCTGAGTACTTTGATATAGAGCTACTACTTCAGCCTGATCAAGTAGAAAAGTTATTACCATACGATAAAGCTAAATATGCTTACATGGGTGAATGCATTGAAGTAGCGCAAGCTCTTGGTTTTAGTATTATGAACCCTGAGCCTGTACTTAACTATTTTCATTACCACCGCGCTTATAAAACGCAGTACGAACTTGAATGTTTACGCAACGCTAACCGCATTGCAGTAGATGGGCATAAAGCTGCACGCGATACATTCTTTAATGGTGGTAGCGAGTTCGACATTCAGCAAGCGTACTTAATGGCGACACGTCAAAGCGAAAATGAAATGCCGTATGGCAACATTGTTGCACTTAACGAAAACTGCGCTATTTTGCATTACACGCACTTTGATCCAAAAGTGCCACATACTCACAACTCATTTTTAATTGATGCCGGTGCAAACTTTAATGGTTACGCAGCTGATATTACTCGTACGTATGATTTTAAAAAGCAGGGTGAGTTTGCTGAGCTTGTGCAAGCGATGACAGTTCAACAAATCGAGTTAGGTAAAGGTTTAAAGCCGGGTATGCTTTATGGTGATTTACACGTTGAATGTCACAACCGTATCGCACAAATACTTAGTGACTTTAAAATTGTTAACTTACCCGCTGAGGAAATTGTTGAGCGTAAAATTACCTCTACTTTCTTCCCGCATGGACTAGGACATCACCTAGGTTTACAAGTGCATGATATGGGCGGCTTTATGAGTGACGAAAAGGGCACACATCAACCATCGCCTGAAGGGCATCCGTTCTTGCGTTGTACTCGCCTGATCGAAAAAAACCAAGTGTTTACTATTGAGCCTGGTTTATACTTTATTGATTCACTGCTTGGTGATTTAGCGCAAACCGATAATAAGCAGTTTATTAACTGGGAAAAGGTTGAGTCATTTAAACCATTTGGCGGCATTCGTATCGAAGATAACATTATTGTTCACGAAGATAGCCTAGAGAATATGACGCGTAATTTAGAACTCGATTAATTTCTATAAAGACGAGTTAGCGAATAAACGTTAAGATATGCATATGAACGGGGCCTTTAGGCCCCATTTTTAATTGAGCTTTTAATATGTCTGAATATAAATATCCTGCTGCTGACGTTTTTCATCAAGAAGAAATTAAAAAAAGTACGTTTATAGTCCACATTGCACACACCCCCGATTTAAATTCAGCAAAAACATTTATTAAAAGCATTGAAGAAAAGTATAGCGATGCCCGTCATAACTGCTGGGCACATGTGGCAGGCAACCCCGGTGGCAGCCATGTTTATGGTTTTTCGGATGATGGTGAACCTAATGGCACTGCAGGAAAACCTATGCTAAATGTGCTGGTGGGTTCGGGCCTTGGCGAAATCACTGCCGTGGTGACACGTTACTTTGGTGGTATAAAATTAGGCACCGGCGGACTGGTACGTGCTTATGGTGGCTCATTAAATAATGCACTAGTAAAATTGCAAACGGTGCTTAAAGTTCCCAGTATTGAAATTACCGGGAGTAGTGAGTACAGCATGCAAGGCGCAATTGAACAGTTATTAAAAACAAAGTATCAAGTGCTTAATATTGATAAGCAATTTACTGCTAATATTGAATGGGTGATTACAATCGATAGCCGTGAAGCTAAGCAAGCAATCAAAGATATTTTTGATTTAAGTCACGGCGCAGTTGAGTTAACTATTAAAGAGTAATAACCTACACAAATTGCATGTAATGCATACTGACCCTATTTAATTTGGTTGATACTACTCAGCCTGAATTTACTAATAATAAAAGCGACAAGCTAAATGCAATTTCGTACCATCATAAAAATTCTTGGCCAACTTGTTGCGCTGTTTAGTATTACCATGGTGCCTCCGGCACTGGTGTCTTTAATATACAAAGACGGTGGTGGTGTTCCCTTTGTTTTAGCATTTATCTTTAGTGTTGTTATTGGCATGATGGCTTATTACCCAAACCGCCATGAAAACGGTGATTTAAAAGCACGTGAAGGCTTCTTAATTGTTGTTTTGTTTTGGTTGGTACTTGGGGCGTTTGCCTCCTTGCCGCTTATATTTTTACAAGAACCTAATCTATCGCTCGCCGATGCGGTGTTTGAAGCATTCTCTGGCTTAACAACCACCGGTGCTACTGTACTTACCGGTATTGAGTACTTGCCCAAATCAGTATTGTTTTATCGCCAGCAACTCCAGTGGTTTGGCGGTATGGGGATAATCGTACTCGCTGTTGCTATACTCCCAATGCTAGGTGTTGGTGGTATGCAGTTGTACCGCGCTGAAATACCAGGGCCTGTAAAAGATTCTAAAATGACCCCGCGAATTGCCGATACTGCAAAGCACCTTTGGTATATTTATGTGTCGTTGACTATTACTTGTATGCTGGCTTATTGGGCGGCAGGAATGGAGTGGTTTGATGCTATATGTCATGCATTCTCAACGGTCGCTATTGGTGGCTTTTCTACTTACGATGCTTCCATGGGTCACTTTGACAGCCCTGTAATTAACTTTATTTGTGTGTTCTTTTTAATTATTGCCGCTGTTAACTTCTCCCTACATTACGCCGCAGTAGCTAGTCGTAACATACAAGTTTATATTCGAGACCCTGAGTTTAAGGTGTTTTTGTGTATTCAATTAGCGCTGGTGGTTATTTGTTTTACTGTACTTTCATCCAACGAAATATTTGCTAATGGCGATGAAACCCTCGATCAAGCGTTATTTCAAGCTGTTTCAATGAGTACAACAGCAGGCTTTGCTACGGATAACTTTTCAACATGGCCGTTGTTTTTACCTATTTTACTTATATTTTCGAGCTTTATTGGTGGCTGTGCAGGCTCTACCGGTGGTGGCATGAAAGTAGTTCGCGTATTTTTACTTTACTTGCAGGGCGTGCGTGAGCTCAATCGTTTAGTGCATCCTCGTGCTATATATTCAATCAAGCTGGGTCGTAAGGCGTTGCCAGATAAAGTAGTAGAAGCTGTGTGGGGCTTTTTCTCTGCTTATGCGCTGGTATTTATTATTATTATGTTAGCGCTTATGGGCACGGGTATGGATAACATAACTGCGTTCTCAGCCACTGCGGCTTGTTTAAATAACTTAGGGCCTGGTTTAGGAGATGTAGCGTCGCATTATGGTGCTATAACCGATGGTGCTAAATGGTTGCTTACTATTGCAATGGTGTTTGGTCGTTTAGAAATATTTACTTTATTAGTGTTATTTACGCCTACTTTTTGGCGTGGATAAACGAGCGGCTTAAGTTTTAAATTACGAACTATTGGGAAAGGGATATGCCAACAAATTTAGAAAAGCTAAAGCATATAAGTGTAGGCAGCTTAGTCGACCTAGAAATATTAACACCTACAAGCAGTAAGCGTGTTAAAACTGAATTAGTTGGTTTACTCGATAAGCAGTTTATTATTTTAAATTATCCCAATGCTAAGCGTTTACCTGCGGCGAGTGACTATTTACGTGATGGCGTAATGGTTGTTGTAAGAGCACTGATTGAAGGCAGTGGTGGGCAAGTTATTGCGTTTCGCCAGCAAATTATGTCAGTAGCCTCGCATCCTGCTAAACTCGTCTTTATTAATTTTCCTAAGCAAGTGCAGCTATTTGCGCTACGCTCGCAAACACGCATACCTACCTTATTACCTGCAAAGCTAAAACTAAGTGACGATAGAGTGCTTGAAGGCCTTATTAAGGACATTTCACTCACTGGTGTAATGTTTGATATTAGAGGCGATCAGCAAGCTGAAGGTATAAAAGATATGCAATGCACTGTCGTCCTCAATAGTAGTGATAAAGATTTTGAAGGTGAAATTTGCAGTGTTAAAGAGCATGCTGCAGGTGTGCACTGCGGAATTAAGCTACTAGCAAGCGAGGATGAAATGAAAACCTTTATGAAAGAGCATTTTATAGACCCATCTGCGCTTGAGCCCACCGTTGACTAAATCGTTTTTCGCTTATTTGCAACAAAATGACGTTTTAAGTGAGTATTTATAAAGTGTTTTTTTGTTTTTATATAATTAAAAATATTATTAAAATAAAACAATGTGTTACGTGTTTTTTGTTATGGCTTTTTTTTTGTTGTTATAGCTACTTCGTTAAAATTAACCTTAATTATTTTTTAAAATCCCTCCTTTTATAGCTCTACATTTTAAAATGTATCTTTTTACATAAACATAACTATTTGTTTTTAATGACTTTAGTTTTTCACCTTTAAAGCGTGTTGCGAAAAGGCAACAGTAATGACTCTGAAAATTCCTACTTATTGTACGTTTTATTTTTAACTTATTGAAAGTTAATGGCTTTTCAATGTTGGCATTTAAGTTGTAATAGTCAGGGTGTACTGAACGAAATCGTGATTCAAAGTGAAATACTTAATCGCACACACATAAATTTGAAGGATACATATTATGAAAAGCATTAATAAAACTTTAGCACTTATCGCTATTGCATCTTCTTCAGCCGCTTTTGCAGCAACAGATTTTGACACACTTGATGTAGACGGCAGTGGCACAATTAGCCAAGCAGAAGCATCAGTAGACGCAAAATTAATGAGCATGTTTTCTGAGCTTGATACCGACCAAAATGGTGAGTTATCAAAAGAAGAATTTTCAGAAGCTTAATTAAAAAGTATTTATCCTGAGTTGCCAAAGACAACCTAAGTAGGCAAGGGAGCTTACGAAAGAGGATAACAAGGAAGTGAAAAATTACGTTTTAAGTTAAACGAAGCAATTTTTTTGATAGAACATTGAAGGATTAAGTTATGAAACATTTAAATAAAGCATTAGCACTTATAGTACTAGCATCTTCTTCAGCTGCATTTGCAGCATCAGATTTTGACAGCCTTGATATCGATGGTAGCGGCACAATTAGCCCAAGCGAAGCGGCAGTCGATACCGATTTAATGGCTGAATTTATTGAGCTAGACACAGATGGTAGCGGCGAGCTTTCTAAAGAAGAGTTCGCTAATTACTAATTAAACATTTTTCACAGTCAGGGATCTTTGAAAAGGACTTCCCATATTACTAGGAATATTATTATGAAAACATTCAATACAACACTTGCAGTTATCGTTTTAGCATCTTCATCAGCAGCATACGCAGCAGTGGACTTTGCCTCTTTTGATGCAGATGGCGACGGTGCGATTACAATGGAAGAAGCGAAGGTTAACCCTCAACTTGTAAAGATTTTTGATGATTTAGATACTGATGAAAATGGTGAAATCTCTAAAGAAGAGTTTTCAAAAGTACAGTAATCAATATTCGAAGATACTCCACTAAAGCCGCCTTAGTCAGCGGCTTTTTTGTATTTTAAATTAACTAATTAGCGTAACTAGTTAAAGGAATATAGCACTTACTTGGAATAGTTTTTCTACAACGGTAATGTGTTTTTTGTCGATTAAAAACATGATGACATGATCGCCCGACATAATAATTGTATCATCATGAGCTATCAGCACATCGTCATTACGTACTATTGCGCCAATAGTTGTACCCGCAGGAAGTTTTATGTCGGCAATCGCACGACCAACCACTTTAGATGTGTTTTCATCACCATGAGCAACCGCTTCAATGGCTTCTGCTGCGCCTTTACGCAGTGAATACACGTTAACAATATCACCACGGCGTACGTGCGTTAATAACGCTGATATAGTTGCTTGTTGTGGGGATATGGCAATATCTATTTCGCCGCCTTGTACCAAATCAACGTAAGCACCACGTTGGATAAGTACCATGGTTTTTTGTGCGCCCATACGTTTTGCAAGCATGGCTGACATAATGTTTGCTTCATCGTCATTGGTTACGGCAATAAACACATCTACTTGTTCAATATGCTCTTCTGAGAGCAGTTCTTGATCAGACGCGTCACCACAAAAAACAACCGTATTATCGAGCATTTCTGAGAGTTGCTCGGCACGTTCTTTACTGCGTTCAATTAATTTAACGGTGTGGTTTTTTTCAAGAGAGCGGGCAAGGCCTGCCCCAATGTTACCGCCACCAGCTATCATAATTTTTTTGTAAGAACGTTCAAGTTTTTGTAGCTCGTTCATTACTGCGCGTATATGTTTTGTAGCGGCAATAAAGAATACTTCGTCATCGGCTTCAATAACAGTGGTACCCAATGGTTTTATTGCTTTACCTTGACGATAAATAGCGGCAACACGAGTCTCTACATTAGGGATGTGTTCTTTAAGTGCAGATAACGCATAACCTACAAGTAAACCGCCATAGTAAGCTTTTACGGCTACTAACGAGAGCATGCCATCAGCAAACTGCAATACTTGCAGAGCACCAGGGTAGTCAATTAAACGGCGAATATACTTAGTGACCAGTGCTTCGGGAGCAATGTAATGATCGATTGGTAAATCATCGTTTTGAAATAGTTTTTCGCGGTATTTTAAATATTGCTCTGAGCGAATGCGGGCAATTTTAGTGGGCGTTTTAAAAATACTGTACGCCACTTGGCATGCAACCATGTTCACTTCATCTGAACTGGTTACCGCAATAATCATATCGGCATCTTCAGCACCTGCACGGCGTAATACATCAGGATGCGCGCTGTGGCCCATAACCCCTTGTAAGTCGTACTTATCTTGAAGTTCACGTAATCGGTTACCGTCTATATCAACAACGGTAATTTCGTTTTGTTCGCCAACTAAGTTTTCAGCAAGCGTAGCACCAACTTGCCCGGCACCGAGTATAATTATTTTCATTATTTACCCGTGGTATTGATCATAATTTAATTAAAAAAATAGCCATTTAATGTTTCATAAATGGCTAACTATTTAGTGTACGGCTATTAGGCTTTTTTAACTAGCTTAGCGTAATAAAATCCATCACTTTCACCGGGCAGTAACTGCAAACCTGGCGTTGTTACGGTATCGTTTTCGTGTAGAGGTATATGTTCTACATCATCATTATTAGCTAAAAACTTAGCAACTTGCTGTTGGTTTTCTTGTGGAAGAACCGAACACGTAGCATATACCAATGTGCCACCTGGTTTTAACAGTGGCCAAATGCTATCAAGAATATCGCTTTGTAACTTAGCTAAATCTTCGATGTCTGATGCGCGACGTAACCATTTTATGTCAGGGTGACGGCGAATTACGCCAGTGGCCGAACAAGGCACATCAAGTAAAATACGATCAAATAATTTTTCATCCCACCAGGTATGTGGTTGCGATGCATCGCCACATTGTAGGTCTGCACCTAAGCCAATGCGAGTTAAGTTTTGCTTAACACGTTCAAGGCGAGTTGAGTCGCTATCAAGTGCAAGTACATCAGCATCAGCAAGCTCTAAAATATGACATGTTTTACCGCCAGGGGCTGCGCAGGCATCCAAAATATAGTCGTCTGCTTTAGGTTCTAAAAAGCGGGCTGCCAACTGTGCTGCAGCATCTTGTACTGAACATGCACCTGTATCAAACTCAGGCAACGAAAATACATCACGTGGTTTGGCAAGCTTAATCCCATCAATAAAGTCAGGGTTTAAGGTGTGTTCAATATCGTTAGCGCTAAGCATTTCGCTGTACTCTTGCGTGCTAAATTGTGCTTGATTTACACGAAGCCACATTGGTGCTTGTTGCTGGTTTTCTTCAAGTAGTGCTTCCCAGCTATCTGGGTAGGCTGTGTGCACCTGTTTAATAAACCAATTTGGATGGTTGTATAAACATACCGGAATAAGCTTCGCTTTTTCTTCAAGCTCAGCTTGTTGACGCTGAAAGCTACGTAAAATGGCGTTTATCAGCCCTTTTAATCCTAAAGCGCGTAGTTGAGCCAGTGCGTTAACCGTTTCTGAAATGGCAGCATGAGGTGGTACGCGCATATGCTGCAGTTGATAAATACCTACGTATAATAAAAACTGAAATATTCTACGTTTACCTTTTAATGGCTGCTCTACTAAGTGTTGGCAGTAATTTTCAAGGCTCGGTAAGTAGCGTAAAACGCCATAACAAATTTGCTGTAGCAACGCTTTATCTTTAGGCGGCAAGCCTTGACTTGCAAATGGAAGTTCTTGATTAAGCGATGCGCCTTTATCAACTACGTTATATAAAGTTTCAGCGGCAAGCGCTCGTACGTTTGGAACATTACTCATTGTTTTCGCCTAATATTGTGCCAGGAGTAACCCAGTCACTACGACCATTTAAAAAGTCGTTAATTGCCATTGGTTTTTTACCTTGCGGCTGTAATTGCGTAATACATAAAGCGTGTTCGCCACACGCCACTACTACGCCATTTTTGTCGCTTGATAAAATTTGCCCAGGATCACCTGATTGCAGCATAACTTGCGCTTGATGAATCTTTACTGTTTGCCCACCCATTTGGGTAAAGCACATTGGCCACGGGTTAAAAGAGCGAATGTTTCGCTCGATTTGAAGCGCACTCATGGACCAGTCGATATCAGCTTCCTCTTTAGAAAGCTTTTTAGCGTAGTTAGCAAGTTCATCGTTTTGAGGTTCAGGGGTGATCTCACCATTAGCTAATTTATTAATGGTTTCAATTAACGCATCTGGACCTAGCTCAGCAAGCTTTGTATATAAGCTTGCGCTAGTTTCTGTTGTGCTAATAGGGCAGCGGCTTATATGTAGCATATCGCCGGTATCTAGCCCTTCATCCATTTGCATTATTGTTACGCCGGTTTGTTCATCACCTGCCCAAATTGCGCGTTGAATAGGTGCAGCACCGCGCCAGCGCGGTAATATAGAGCCATGCACGTTTAAACAACCTAAACGTGGCGCTTCTAAAATAGCTTTAGGTAAAATTAAGCCATATGCTACAACAATCATAATGTCGGCATTTAAGCTTGTTAGCTCATCTAGTGCTTCATCATTTTTTAATGACTGTGGCTGAAAAACCGGTAAGTTGTGCTCAAGCGCTAGCTCTTTCACTTCACTGGCTTTTAATTTTTTACCACGACCTGCAGGGCGATCTGGCTGGCTATATACACCCACTATTTGGTGTTCGCTTTGTATCAGCGCTTGTAAATGACGTGCGGCAAAGTCCGGCGTACCGGCAAATATAATGCGTAATGGTTGAGTCACTGAGTTTTCCTAAGGTGCTTATTACTGTTCTGCAAACTTGGCTTCTTTTTCAAGCTTTTTACGAATACGTTGGCGCTTTAATGGAGATAAGTAATCAATGAATAGCTTACCTTGAAGGTGATCTAGTTCATGTTGAATACAAATAGCCAATAATTCATCTGCATCTAGTACAAATTCTTCACCGTTTTCGTTAAGTGCTGCGACTGTTACTGTTTCTGCGCGATCTACTTTTGCATACGAGTTAGGTACTGATAAACAGCCTTCTTCGCTAACGGTAGAGCCGTCTTTTTTAATGATTTGTGGATTAATTAATACCAGTGGCTCATTGCGCTCTTCTGATACATCAATAACAACGATTCGTTGATGAATATCTACTTGCGTGGCCGCAAGTCCAATGCCATTTTCATCGTACATTGTCTCTAGCATGTCTTTTACAATTTGGCGTACTGTGTCGTCAACTTGTACAACATCTTTTGCTACAGTACGTAAACGTTCATCTGGAAATCTTAAAACTTCTAACCTAGCCATAGTTACCTTTTTCACTTGTGCTTAATTTAGGGTATTGTATGCTCTTATTTTAGCCATTCGCGTTCACCTTTAACAGGTTTTGGGCAATAATAATGAAAAAACAATACAAGGAAGCTCGATGAAATCTCCACTACTTGCAATCATGCTTATGTTAAGCGCTGCGTTTCCCGCAGTTGCTGATGTACTTAAAATAAAAAAAGACGCACCAAAACAGTATGTTGTAAAAAAAGGCGATACACTTTGGGATATTTCTGGCATCTATTTAGATGAGCCTTGGCTATGGCCTGAACTTTGGCAAATGAATCCACAAATTGACAACCCACACCTAATTTACCCCGGTGATGCATTAGCGTTGATATACGATGCAGATGGAAACCCACGTTTAGTGATCAATAAAGGATATAGAAAGCTATCTCCTCAGGGTCGTATTACACCAAAAGGGCGTGATGCTATAACTACTTTGCCGCTTGAAATGATCAAACCTTATATCAGTTACGAGCAAGCAATGAACAGTGACGATATTAAAGGTAAACCTTATATTTTAGGTGCAAACGAAAATACTAAAACACAAACGCTAGGCCATATTTTATATGTTAAAGGCGACTTACAAGTACATAAAGCATATGCCATTTATCATAAAGGTGACCCCTACACTGATTTAACCGGTGAAGTGTTAGCAACGCGTGCATCTTATGTGGGTATAGCACGTGCTTTTAGAGCGGGCGATGAGAAAAATGGCGTGCCTTCATCATTACGTGTTGAGTCTGTTAAACGAGAAATTCAGCAAGGTGATTTTTTAATGCCGGCAATGGAAGGCCAAATGCTTCCTGCGTACTTTGATATACACCGCCCTTCAGAACCTGTAACAGGTAATATTATTGCTTCACCACGCGAAGTTAGAGAATTCAGCACAATGGATGTTGTGGTGCTAAACTTAGGAAGTGAACAAAATATAGAAGCGGGTCATGTATTAGATCTAGAGCGTCAATCGCCAACGGTTATTGATGGTCCTCGTGGCCCTCGTTATCCAGAAGATTCTAGTAAATATGAGAAGCTTTTATCTGATGTGAGCCAATTATTTGGTGATGAGTCTGACGAACAAAACACAACGTGGACCATGCCTAAAGAAAAAGTTGGTGAGCTAATTGTCTTTAAAGTGTATGACAAAGTAAGTTATGCATTAATAACTAAAAACCAGCACCCAATTCGCATTGGAGATATTGCAGTTATTCATTAAGAAGTAGCGAGTCGGTGCTCTAGGAGAGAGCATGGATCAGTCATCTGGCAAGCTAGCCCACTGGCTTGCCTTTTATATGTGTAAAGGGTTGGGTATAAAAACCCTTTTAGCACTATCTACAAACTATTCCCTTGGGTCGTTATTCGACTTATCTCATGACAAGCTTTTACAGCTTGGGTTAACCGCTAATCAAGCGAGTAATTTACTCAACACCAATTGGCAACAAGTCAGTCATTATGAGCAATTAATAGCGCTGAACAACATTACTGTTGTCTGTATTTTTGATGCGCTTTACCCAGAAGATCTCCGGCAGATTGCCAGTGCGCCTTTATTACTCTTTTGCAGGGGAGATGTCTCGTTATTATCAACTCCACAGATTGCAATTGTTGGCAGCCGTAATGCTACACCTACCGGGCTTGAAATAGCCTCAGAATTTGCATACGAGTTAACTTTGGCGGGTATTACAGTTACTTCAGGTATGGCGCGGGGAATAGATGGTGCAGCACACAAAGGTTCTCTTGCTGGTACAGGTAAAACCATAGCTGTGCTTGGTACTGGGGTTGATATTTACTACCCCAAACGCCATAAACTATTAACAGACCAAGTTTTAGAAAACGGCCTGCTGGTGAGTGAGTTTTTACCAGGCACAGCTGCTCATGCGCACAACTTTCCGCGCCGTAATCGTATTATTTCTGGGTTATCGTTAGGAGTACTTATTGTTGAGGCTGAAATTAAAAGTGGTTCGTTAATTACAGTACGCTATGCGCTTGAACAAAATAAAGAGGTATTTGCAGTACCGGGTTCTATTAAAAACCCGTTAGCGCAGGCAAGTCACTTTTTAATAAAGCAAGGTGCTAAGCTGGTAGAAAACGTGGCTGACATTCTTGATGAGGTGAGTTTTACTTACGACAATAATGTATGTAATAAAGAGCAGCCGATTCAAGCCAATTCTCAATGTGAGGTTTTAAATAGTATTGGCTTTGAAGTAACCAGTGTAGATGACATTGTGCGTCGTGCGCAGTGGCCAATAGATAAAGTACTCAGTAGGTTGCTCGATTTAGAATTAGACGATCAGATTGAGCGAGTGTTAGATGGTTACATCAAGTTAAGCGCAGGAAGGTAATATGTTTGATATTCTTTTGTATCTTTTTGAAAATTACATTCATAGCGAAGCGGATATATTTGCAGAGCAAAATGAGTTAACCGATGAGCTACTGCGTGCGGGCTTTAATAAGCCTGAGATATTTAAAGCTCTTGATTGGTTAGAGCAACTAGCCGATTTACAACACAGCGATGAGTCTCCTTATCTTATTGCTAACCCTAAAGATGCTGTGCGTATATTTACCGATAGTGAATGCCAAAGGCTCAGCGCTGAGTGTCGTGGCTTTTTAATGTTTATTGAACAAATAGGCGTAATTAACAATGTAACACGTGAAATGGTAATGGACTGTTTAGCCTCTCTCGATAAACCAACTATAAGCCTAGAAGACTTAAAGTGGATTGTACTTATGATCTTGTTTAACGTTCCTGGCTCTGAAGAGGCATATGAGCAAATGGAAGATTTGATTTTTGATGAACCCAGCGAACTTCTTCATTAGAGATAATTATCTTAATTGTACTCAAATTACTTAAAAGGATAAGCACGGCATTGCTTGTATCTTTAAGTGGTTTGGGTATATTAGGCGAAAATTCACCAACCTATTAGGATCACCATGAGTAAAATCGACCATTCGCTTTTCTCGGCGAACAAGCACGCCCTCGAAAAAGAATACGAGATATGCCCACAGTGTGGTTCAGAGTTAGTGATCCGCAATAGTAAATCAGGCCCTTTTCTAGGATGCGCAAGTTATCCCAAATGCGACTTTATTAGGCCGCTGGCACATCACGACAGTAACGAAATCAAAATATTAGAAGATTCAGCATGTCCTGAGTGTAGCAAACCGCTGGTGGTTAAAAATGGCCGCTATGGTATGTTTATTGGGTGTACGGGTTATCCAGAGTGTCATTACATTGCTAACGAAAATGAAGAAAAGCAAAGCGAAGATACTTTGCCTAGTTGCCCTAAATGCAAAAAAGGTCATTTAGTCGCGCGCAGTAATAAGTTTGGTAAAGTATTTTATTCTTGTGATTGTTATCCAAGCTGTAAATACACGCTTAATAATAAACCGGTTGAACATCCGTGTCCTGAATGTGACTGGCCTATCGTCATAGAAAGAAATATGGCAAACGGCATATTATTGCAATGCCCACAAAAAAGCTGCATGCATAAGCTCACCCCAACTGAATAACGTTTAATTATATCTGGAGACTACTTTGTCAGACCTTTCAAATACGCCCACTGCAATAACATGCTTAACGCAAGGCGAAGTTATTTTATACCCAACAGAAGCTGTATATGGTTTAGGTTGTGATCCAGATAATCAACAAGCCGTTGAAGCACTATTAGCTATTAAGCAGCGCCCGGTTGAAAAAGGGCTTATTTTAATCGCTGATAACTACGGACAATTATTAAAATACGTAGATGATGCAAAAATACCAATGGATAAACGCGCTGATATTTTTTCGAGTTGGCCTGCTGCAATTACATGGGTTATGCCTGCATCTAAAAATACGCCTAAATGGCTCACAGGGCAGTTTGATACCATCGCAGTAAGAGTAACAAACCATCCAACAGTAAAGCGTTTGTGCCAAGAGTTTGGTAAGCCACTAGTATCAACCAGTGCAAACTTAACCGGTCAAGAAACGGTAATTAGTATTGAGCAAGCCAAAGCGCAATTTGCAGAACAAGTTGGCTTTTACGTTGACGAGCCGTTAGGTGGTAATACTCAACCAAGCACAATAAAAGACGCCATGACTGGCAAAATATTTAGAGGTTAATATGCAAAGCGAATTATTAGATCAAGTAAAAGCATACTTTATGGCTTTGCAAGACACTATTTGCCAAGGTTTGGAGGCTGCAGATGGCAGTGCTAAATTTATAGAAGATAACTGGCAGCGAGCAGAAGGTGGTGGTGGTCGCACACGTGTAACCACAAATGGTACTGTAATAGAGCAAGGTGGAGTTAATTACTCACACGTATTTGGCGCTTCAATGCCTGGTTCGGCAACAGCACATAGGCCAGAGCTTGCAGGGCGCAGCTTTCATGCGTGTGGTGTGTCGTTAGTTATTCATCCTAAAAACCCTCATGTACCAACAAGTCATGCCAATGTGCGCTTTTTTATAGCTGAAAAAGAAGGCGAAGAGCCAATATGGTGGTTTGGTGGCGGGTTTGATCTCACTCCTTTTTATCCAGTATTAGAAGACGTACAACATTGGCATCAAGTTGCTCACGACATTTGTGCGCCTTTTGGCAGCGACATTTATCCAAAATACAAAACCTGGTGCGATGAATATTTTTATCTTAAACACCGCGATGAAACACGTGGCGTGGGTGGACTATTTTTTGATGATTTGAATGAGCTAGGGTTTGAGCAAAGCTTTGCGTTTATGCAATCGGTGGGTAATGGATTTTTAGATGCCTATTTACCTATTATTGAACGTCGCAAAAATGACGAATACACAGAGCAACAACGTGATTTTCAGCTTTATCGTCGCGGGCGCTACGTTGAGTTTAATTTAGTATGGGATAGGGGCACTTTATTTGGATTACAAAGTGGCGGGCGCACGGAGTCTATATTAATGTCTATGCCACCACTTGCACGCTGGGAATATAACTATAAACCAGAGCCAAGTAGCCCAGAAGCTAACCTATATCAGTATTACTTACGCCCGCAAGAGTGGTTAACGAGTCAACCAAGTGAGCTGATAGCCAGAGAGTGGCAATTATAAAAATTAAACAATAATCAAAAAGGCGCTAATTAGCGCCTTTTTGCATTATGGCTATATATAAATTTAATGCTGATTGATCATGTGCGTTGCTAGTTGAGAGAATGATTGCTTTAAGCCTTCACGCAACAACGGATTGTCTATTTCTATATCCAGCGTTTTATTCATGCAGTACATCCACTGATCGCGTAATGCTTTATCTACAGTAAAAGGCATATGTCTTTTACGTAGCATTGGCTGGCCATGTTTTTCAGTAAATAGGTTTGGCCCGCCTAACCAACCAGATAAAAATTCAAAAAATACTTGGCGAATTCGATCTAATGGCAGAGGATGCATATCATATAACGGTTTAGCGTATTCATCTGACTCCATTATGTCGTAGAATCGATTGGAGATAGCTCGCGCCCCTTTCTCTCCACCTATTATTTCATACGGTGTTTTTTCAGGAGTAGGAGCCTGTTGCTCGGGAGCCGGCTTAGATTTAGAAAAAAGTCGTTTAATCATATTACTTATCATCGTTAATAGGCAGTGTTATAGCTGCAAAGAGGTTGCTTTAAAATGGACAAATATGCGGTTTTTGGAAATCCAATTAAACATTCAAAATCCCCCGCGATACATAAACAATTTGCTGTATCACTGGGTGAGCAAATCGACTATCGCGCAATATTAGCACCTATCGATAACTTTGAAAAAACAGTATTGTCTTTTTTTGAGCAAGGCGGTGTGGGTGCTAACGTTACAATGCCATTTAAAGAGCAAGCTTATGCAATGGCTGGTGAGCTTACGCCATTAGCCAAAATAGTAGGGGCTGTTAATACATTAAAAAAACGAGATGATGGTTCATTACTCGGTGATAACACCGATGGTGTGGGCTTTGTAAATGATTTACTCGCTAATGAAGTAGCCATAACTAATAAACGCATTTTAATCATAGGTGCGGGCGGTGCTGCTCGAGGGGTTATTTTACCTTTGTTAGAGCATAACCCTCAGGAAATAATAATAGTTAATCGCACAGCACAAAAAGCCAAAGAACTCGCAGAGCTGTTTACCCAATATGGACCAGTATCTGGCTTTGGTTTTGATGATTTACCAGTAAGCGATTACTCACTAATTATAAACTCTACCTCTAGCAGTATGAATAACGAACTTCCAGCACTTGATAAAAAACACATAACTAACTGTGAAGTCGCTTATGACATGTTTTATTCACTGCAAAATACCATTTTTATGAATTGGGTTGCACAGCATAATATTAACGCTAAGCTTTTAGATGGCAGTGGCATGTTAGTTGGCCAAGCTGCTCAAGCATATTATGTATGGCGTAATAAAATGCCAAAAATACTTCCCGTCGTTGATGCGCTAAAACAAGGAACGCTTAAATGAATCAGGCAATACAATTTATAGATAGGCTAGAGTTTAGAGAGCCCGATCATCAGTTAGTATTTTTTGCACAAGTTAGTGGCATGCTGGTGGAGTGTGTAATAGAAGTAAATACACTTAAACTAACAGACGAAAGTCACGTAACAGAGTATTTTGAAAAGTATCGTTTTGATTACGAAGAACGTGCCGAGGAGCTTATCGAAGAAGAGAGCTATAACTCGGCAGGCCAAATTGAAGTAAGCTTATTAACTTAAATTAGCTATTTCAACTAAGTACTCATCTTTAAGTGATACATAGTTATCGGCAGATATTTTTAAAAAGGCAAGTTCTTGCTCCGTTAGAGGGCGGGCTTGCTTGGCCGGACTCCCTACATATAAGTAACCAGACTCTAAGCGTTTGTTTGGTGGTACCAAAGATCCCCCACCTATAATTACATCATCTTCAACAACCACGTTATCCATAATAATAGCGCCCATACCTACAAGTATACGGTTTCCTAATATACATCCGTGCAGCATTACCTTATGACCTACAGTTACATCGTCACCTATAATAAGTGGATAACCATCTGGATTGCTTTTAGTTGCACGAGATAAATGCAATACACTGCCATCTTGTATATTGGAGCGTTTACCAATACGTATATAGTTAACATCGCCTCGGGCAGCTACTAAAGGCCAAACACTACTATTATCACCTAAAGTAATATCACCAACCAAAACTGATGACTCATCAATATAAACAGACGAATTAAACGAAGGAGTTACACCTTTATAAGAACGGATTGCCATATTTAGTACCTTTTAGATAATAGTTATTAGCTTTGAGTGTATCAGCAAGGTTATTTTTGTACCATAAAAGGCACCGTTTGGTTACAAAACTATCAGTTTCAGGGGGTTTAGTTCAGATACTGACCGAACAGCATCTTTTTTTACTTTTTCTTTAAAAAAGTACTTGCGTAAAAATCTGTTCTCCCTATAATGCGACCCCACTGAGACGGGAAACGCCGAAGCATAGCAAGGCACGAACTACTCAGAGAGTTAAATAAAACTTCGGTTTTAAATCTTCCAAAAGAAAATTTAAAACAAAGTGTTGACTCAAAAAATAAAGGGTGTATTATTCGCATCCCTTGAGGCGCTAAAGCGACTCAAAACG
>NZ_JACJEX010000024.1:0-26404 GCF_014164245.1 Pseudoalteromonas sp. SG43-8
CGTTTTGAGTCGCTTTAGCGCCTCAAGGGATGCGAATAATACACCCTTTATTTTTTGAGTCAACACTTTGTTTTAAATTTTCTTTTGGAAGATTTAAAACCGAAGTTTTATTTAACTCTCTGAGTGGTTCGTGCCTCGCTATGCTTCGGCGTTTCCCGTCTCAGTGGGGTCGCATTATAGGGAGATCCAAAAACAGATCAACCCTTTTTTTAGATCTTTTTACTGTTCGAACAAAAATAGAACAAAACCACGTAAAACCACATGAAAACCCCTCTAAGATGATGCTTTTTTATGCTCTTATTTATTATTTAATACAAATATCATTGCTATGTTTGATTTAGGCGTTAAGATAGCAAGTTCACAATGTTAAATTAATGTTTATTTCCTGTTTATTGGTAGATCTAAAATGAAATTACCCGATCAAAAATCTTTTATCTTCTCTGTTATTCTTGCTGTAGTTGGTTTTGTTGTTGTTGAGTTTGCTTTAGGCGGCTTAGCTTTAAACCCTGCATTACTATTTGGTGCTGGTTTATTAATAGGTGCGATTGCTATTGCTGCAATATCATCTGATGTGACTGAAGAAGCTGAAGTTAAAACAAAAACGCTTTATGTTGGTAACCTTCCTTATCGTGCAAACGAAGGTGTGGTTCGTGCATTATTTGAAGAACAAGGCAAAGTATTCAATGTTCGTTTATTAAAGGATAAGAATACTGGCAAACGTCGTGGCTTTGGTTTTGTTGAAATGGCGCAAGCTGATGCAGACAATGCAATTGCTAACTTGAACGATAGCGAGTTCCAACAACGTACTTTAAAGGTACGTGAAGCAAAACAAAAACAAGAAGATGATTCTAATGCTCTACGTACTGAGACGGATCAGTCAGTGTAACTAGCTTTACCGCTAGCTTATTGCTAAACACATCAGCCGTTGCATAATATTGCAGCGGCTTTTTTATGTCTGTTTGTTTATCCACACATAAGTTAAGTTGGTTAAGTAGGAAGTTGACTCTATTTGCTATCGCTACACCTGAATCAAGTAATTTTACATTCCCTTCAAAATACTGACTAATCGGCTCTGCTAATATCGGAAAGTGCGTACACCCTAGTACAAGTACATCTATTGTTTTATCTATATGTAGTTCATCAAGTACTTGATACAACTTATTTGTATCTAAAGAGCCTGTAAAAAAGCATTCCTCAGCTAACGTTACTAATTCAACACTGCTATACAGATTAACGATCACATTACGTGCATGTTCAGCAATTAATGTTTTTGTGTATGAACTGGCGACCGTTGCCGGTGTGGCTAACAAGCCAATATGATTTGAGCGTGTTAATTCTGCCGCAGGCTTTATTGCTGGCACAACACCTACAATAGGAATATCCGTAATTTGGCGAACAGCGCTGAGTGCAGATGTAGAAGCTGTATTACACGCTATTACAATTAAATCGACGTTAAGCGTGTTGGCTTTGATGAAATGAATAAGTGAACATAATCGGTTAATTATAGTTTGTTGGGATTGAGCACCATAAGGTAGTAATGCATTATCCATAAAATAGCTGTACTGAGCATTGGGGATACTTTGCTTGATATGTTCAAGTACAGTAGTTCCACCAATACCTGAATCAAAGACCATTATATGCGCTGACAAACTACCGTTCCTACTTTACTTTAAGATCGGCAGTTTGCCATGAGGTTTTTATAAAAGAAAGTAGTTTAACTTTGCGTGGTTTCTAAATCAGTAAGCCTGTCGGCTGCCGAATTTAACTGATTAAGGTTTTCGAACATAGACTTTGTGTAATCTACTAACTTATCTATTTGTTCCTGATCTTGATTTAACCATTGGAGAATGCCAGCTAGCTGATTTTGTAATCCAAGCTCACCCGCTTTTTCAAAAGCATTTTTAAGGTCGTCATTAAAAGGGGCTAAACCCTCTGCTACTTGTTTTTCTGGTGCTGGTTTATATTCTTCATAGCTTTTAACTGTTGCTATTGTTTTTGTTTGGCGTAAATCCATAGAAAAAGCCACCAGCTGATCGCTGTCTAAACTCAGCTCTTGCGCTTGTTCAAATGCTTCATCTAAATCACCACCAAAAAAGGTTTTACTTAAATCTTGTAAGTCTTCCATCATCGCATTAATAGCTTCTTGCTCTTGCTCGTTTAAGTCACCATTTACCGACATCGAAAATGATACCTGTCGAGATTGCGATGATGAGCTTGCAAACGACTCACTATTACTATTTTGCTGATAGCCACTTGCCGATTGAGATTCAAATGCATCAGCAAAGCTAATACTTACCTCATCGCCTTCTGCGGTAGTAAATTTATACTCTGCATTACTCGTCATACTGACGTATTGGGCCTGGCTTATATTTACGCTGGCAGGTTGTGGGTTAAATAACGACTCTTCAAACTTATCCAGCCCATTGTAAATTCCCTCTTTGGACTTATTAATGCCCTCTTCCATGTCATCATTAAATACGCCTGTACCTTTGAGTTCATCAACAGCGTCGTCAATCCCTATTTGGACGCCTTTGCGCGCATCGCCTAACATATCTTTGAGCTTTTCGTCATCAGCGCCGTTAGCTTTTGCTTTATTAACAGCACTACTTACAAAATCGAGTACGTTTTTTACTATTTCATCAAAATCAAATAGTGGTTTATCTGCTTTTTTTTCTGCGATAGGTAATCCAAGCTGCTCAGCCATTTTATCGCCAAGCACCTTTGCGGCCAACTCTCGGCCTCGTTGTTGATAGCTATCTTGAGGAGACGTAATTGTAGGTTGCTGTATATCAGCTTTATTATTGAATTTATTGATGTTGTTGTTTGGCGTAAAGCCATAATTACCTATTTTCATGATTCGTCTCCTAAGCGTGCGTAGTTTATTATCGGCTATAACAACAAAAACTAAAGTACAATGTTCAATAAAACAGCATAAATGCTAGCCAAAACTAGACAAATACGCAGCGCTCCCTACAATAGCGCCGATAAACAGATCTTAGATAAGGTAGTAGCGTTAATGGCAGTTATTAAAATAGATACCACACAGTACCAAGCGCAGTTAAGTGAAAAAGAGCAGCGCATTAGTACGCAGTTTCAACGTTTTGGTGTGGAGCAACTAGAAGTATTTAGCTCAGAGCCAACTAACTACCGCCAACGTGCTGAATTTAGAGTATGGCACGACGGTGACGATCTGTTTCACATTATGTTTGATCAACAAACAAAAGAAAAAATCCGTGTTGATACATTTGACCCAGCAGCGCCTCTAGTAGGTGAAATAATGCAGGTGATGATTGAAAATCTTAAGCCTTGTGAAATATTACGCCGTAAGTTATTTCAAATCGATTACCTATCAACGCTAAGCGGTGAAATTTTAGTAAGCTTGCTTTATCACAAACCACTGGATGATGAATGGTTAAGTGAAATTAAAGCACTGAAAGAAAAGCTTAGCAGTAAATACAAAATTGACTTTATTGGTCGTGCTCGCAAACAAAAAGAAGTACTAGGTGATGACTTTGTAACTGAACGTTTAACAGTTAATGGGCAAGAGCTTATTTATCAACAAGTAGAAAATAGCTTTACTCAGCCTAATGCAAAAGTAAATATTAATATGCTAGAGTGGGCACAAGATTTATGTAAACCACTTAAAAATGATTTACTAGAACTGTATTGTGGTAACGGTAACTTTTCAATTGCATTAGCAGGTTCTTTTAATAAAGTATTAGCGACGGAAATATCAAAATCATCTGTTCATTCTGCTCAATACAATATTGCTAAAAACAACGTAGAGAACTTAGATATTATTCGTATGTCGAGTGAAGAGTTTACTCAAGCAATGAATGGTGAGCGTACTTTCTCTCGTTTAGAGGGTATTGACCTTAAAAGCTATGACTGCCAAACCATATTAGTTGATCCACCGCGCGCGGGCATGGATGAATTAACGTGTGACTTAGTAGCTAACTACGAAAGCATAATTTATATATCGTGCAACCCTGAAACTCTTGAGCGTGACCTTGATCACTTAACACGTACGCATAACGTTAAGCGCTTTGCTATATTTGATCAGTTCCCTTATACGCATCACATTGAGTCGGGCGTTTTCTTACAGCGCAAATAAATACGTTCAGTAAACGTTACCCATAAAAAAAGCTCCTTAAGGAGCTTTTTTTTGTTTTAGCTAAACTTACTTGTTAGCTAAGTAATTTATTAATTTGCTAATGTCTTCAGGTTTAGTAATACCCGACTCACGACCTAGGTTTAATTTGTACTTACCATTTACAATAAAGGTAGGTACGCCACGTAGTGCGCCTTTTTCTTTAAAGTAGTCTTGATCGCGTTTCATTTTAGAGCTCAGCGTACGTACCGAGAAGCTTTTAAACAGCTTATCAAACTTATCACCATCAACGCCCTGCGCTGCAAATATATCTTTTACATCTGCAAGCTCATTAAATTTAGCGCGCTTTGTATGGATATGATTAAAGATTGCAGAAATAATCTGATCTTTTTGTGGAAGCACTTCAGCTGTCGCCAGAGCTTGGCTCATCATCTGTTGGTTTTCTGGGTCACGTACACCTACAAAATCAACATGGCTCTTTTTAAATTTAACGTTTTTATCAAGCTTAGGCTTAAACTCACCAATTAGTGCTTCCATGTTATTACATGCAGGGCAGTAAAATGAGAAGAACTCTTTAACCTCTGGCTTTTTAGTTGCACGCTCAGAAACTACGTCGTAATGCACGCCTTCTTCATACGTTGCTGCAAAACTTGTTGCTGCCATAGGCAGTAATATTGCAAGCAAACCTGCTTTAACCAATTTAATCATTATTATACTCCGAAATTTATAGTGCTAATAAAAACGCTACTAACTCATCAAGTTCTTTTTGATTTTTGATGGTGTTGAGGTTTATTTTATATTTATCGTTAACAATAAAAGTAGGTACACCTGTAAGTGCGCCTAATTTTGAATATTTATTTTGTTTGTCTTGCATTGCTTGCTCAGCTGAAATGACTGGCATGCTTGCAATCTCTTGATCAAACGTTGCGCTATCAATACCGTTTACTTCAAGTAATTTTTTAACGTCTTTCATTTCAGTTAATGGTGCACGTTGAACATGGATACTTTTAAAAATTTGATCGCTAATACTTTGAGCCTGACCATGCTGCTTAGCAATTAAGTAGGCAAAGCTTAAATTACTTTGTGCTTGTGGCGACACGCCACCTAAAAAGTTCACGTGGTTTTTAATAAACTCAGCGCCTTCTGGCAAGCCTTTTTCAATTGCTTTTGCTACTGGTTCAAACTTAAAGCAATGTGGACAGTAAAATGAGAAAAACTCGGTTACTTGCGGTGACTTGCTTTTGTCTACATCTATAACAGTGTATTGATTATCAACTTCAAACTGTGCAGCAAGTGCTGCAAATGGTAAACATAAAAGTAATAAACTCAGTTTTAATTTTTTAAGCATTTGTATCTCGTTGTACTTGTCTTTAAATAAAATATTACGGCAATAACTTTAACGGTGCTTCTTGCAATGCTGCAAGTTGCTCTTTCAGTGCTAAAATTTGTTGCTCCCAGTATTTGTCATCAGCAAACCATGTAAAGTTCCGCACAAAAGCAGGATCACTCCATCGTTTAGCTACCCATCCCATATAATGAATAATACGCATTGCTCGCAGCGGTTCAATTAATTTGAGTTGAGAGTGATCAAAATCACAAAACTCTTCATACGCATTTACAAGGGTGTCTAACTGTAACAGTTGCGTCGCTCTATCGCCACTGAGCATCATCCATAAATCTTGGATTGCAGGACCTTGGCGGCTGTCATCTAAATCAACAAACATTAGCGCATCACCTGCCCATAAAATATTACCAACGTGGCAGTCACCATGTAAGCGAATACTTTGCACATCTTTATACTGTTTTTGCGCCTGCTCTATCACTAAATCTAAAATAGTATAAAACGCAGTATTTATTCCCATGGGCACTAAGTTACTTTTTTGAAGATGAACTTTGGCTGTATGCAAATACTCCTCGCAGGTAACTGTTGGCCTATAAGTAAAAGGTTTTGTTTTAGCTACTTGGTGCATTCGGCCAATTAATCGCCCCATTACATCAAGCTGATCTAAATTATCAACCTCAAATAAACGCCCGCCTACACTTGGAAACAACACAAACAAATACCCTTCGTGTTCAAACAAGCTTTGCCCATTATATAAAATAGGGGCAACAACGGGTACTTCTGCATCCGCTAGTTCAAATGCAAAGTCATGCTCTTCTTGAATTTGCTCTTTACTCCATCGCTCTGGGCGATAAAACTTCACTACGTAACGCAGGCCATCATCCGCTTTAAATTGGTATACTCTGTTTTCATAGCTATTGAGCGCTAATAAACCAGATTCGGCGTACACACCTACGCTTTCTATTGCATCGAGTATTAGATCAGGTGTTAAGTCAATAAAACTAAATTTACTCATACTCTTCTTATATAAAATAAAAGCGGGTTATATACCCGCTTTTGTTAATTGCTATATCAATTTACCTAATTTAAGGTAAGTTGCGATTATCGCGCTTTAAAAAAGTTACTCGACTGCGATATTGTCTCATCCGGCTCATCTACCGGTGAAAGCACAAAGTTAAACTCAGTCATCGGCGCCTTCAAATCATAAGGGTCCATTACAAGTGACAATGGTACGTTATGAGATTCCCCTGCCTGCACAGTAAATGACTGCTTACCAATATACTTAAAGTTATCTAACCCTTGTACTTTAATATTAAAGGTTTGCTCGTACTGCGCTTTATTAATTACCTTTAATGTATAGGTGTTCTCTACTAAACCATCAAAATCGACACGATATAATTGGTTTCGGTCACGAATAATATCAAAGTCCATTGTTTTACGCAGTGCTATATTAGCGACAAGCGCTCCCGTAAGCACAACAAGTATGACCGTGTAACCAATAATTTTAGCTCGCAGTGGATTCGTTTTATTTTCTGGGGTTTCAAGATTTCGCTCTGTCGTATATGAAATAAGCCCACGCGGGTATTCCATTTTATCCATTACGCCATCACACGCATCAATACATGCACCACAGTTGATACACTCAGCTTGTAGCCCATTTCTAATATCAATACCTGTTGGGCATACTTGAACGCACAAGTTACAGTCTATACAGTCGCCTAACTCTAAATCTTTATGCTCTACTTTACGTGAACGAGGACCACGGCTTTCACCTCGGCTTTCGTCGTACGTTACGGTGTATGTGTCTTTATCAAACATAGCTGATTGAAAACGAGAGTAAGGACAGATGTGTAAACACATAATTTCTCGCATCCAACCGGCATTACCATAGGTACACGCAGCAAAGAAAATAATACTGACTAGTGCATAACCGCCTACATCAAACGTTACAAAGTCAGGGAGTAACTCCCTTATTGGCGTAAAGTAACCCACAAAAGAAATAGCGGTATACAACGAAAACAATACCCAACTAGTATGCTTTGCCGTCTTACGCCAAAACTTATCAAAATTCATGGGTCGTTGATCGAGTTTTTTACGTTGATTAGCCGTGCCTTCAAGCTTTTCTTCGAACCAAATAAAAATAAAAGTCCAAACAGTTTGCGGACATGTGTAGCCACACCACACCCGTCCATAGAAGGTGGTCACTAAAAACAACGCAAATGCTGCCAACATAAAGATAAACGCTAATATAGTAAAATCTTGAGGCCATAGCGTTAAACCAAAAATATTGTATTTTTGACCAATTAGATCAAACAGCACAGCTTGCTGGCCATTAAAATTAATCCAAGGTAGTAACATAAACGCAAGCAGGCCTAAAAAGCCAATGCGCTGTCTAAGTAATTGATGTAGGCCTTTTACAGCACGCACATAAATACGATTTCGGGGATTGAACCTATCATCTTGGCGGCTTAAATCCGGTTTTTGGATTTTCACCTCTACAGGGATATTCTTTACTTTAATTTGCTTGTCCATCGAAGTTCCTCAACGCCGCTTGGAAATAAAAATCCAGCAATACTCAAGTACTCTATACTTAAAGTTAGCAAGTTACTTGCTAGGCATATTTACTTAAATAAATTGCCTTCTCGAATACTTTCAGATATTTCAGAAATATCTGACTGCTGTTAACCATTATAACAATGTTGGTTAAAATTACTGGCATAGATTGCTAATAATTTATTCATCCCAGTTACTTGCTTTTAAAATGCAGTTTATTACACTGCATGGTAATTCAACCCTACTTAGATCAAGGTTTACGTATCCATGAAAAAATTTATTATTTTGGTAGTTGTGATCCTTGCCTTTTTTACAATCGATCACCCACTTATAAAAGAACCTCGCGAAAGGTTACTAGGTGAAGGCATTGGCTTTTTAAGTGATGCAAGCAAGGTCAACAGAAGCCCCGCTGCAAATATGGCGAAAAATAGGATCAGCAGTCAACTTAAACTATCTGAATCTGAAGGTGAGTATGTAGAAAAAACGTTTACAACAGATGACTCTGTTCAGTTATTTCACCTACGCTATTGTCGTGAGCGTGACTTAAACCTTTATTTTTATGACGACCGTTTAAATACGGTATGTAAAATAGTGACTGAAGCATTAGAGCAAAAGCGAGCAAAGTAGTGGATTTTTCAGGATTAAATAAAAAAGCAAGCGACTCATTTCATAAGCAGCGCAATATGCTCAAGCAATTAGCGCAAGGCAAAACATTAAAGTGTGAGAAGTGTAATGGGGTTTTAACACTTGATTTAGCCACCAGCGAGCCTGGTAAAGGCATAGTAAAGTGCAAACAAGGCTGTACGGATATTATATTAGAGCTAGGCACTTAGATTAAACTAAGCGCCTAGTATTAATAATTACTCTTCCCAACTCTCGTCGGTTATCAAGCCGCTATTAATTGCGACCACTTCAATTAGTTCAGCAAACCCTAATGCAAAGTCACCCATAGATTCATACTGATACTGACACAAAGCTTCTATTGTCATGTTATTTTGTTTGGCAATCTGAGCTATTGCTAGCTGGTCGAGTGCAAAAAAGCTTAGTGTGCTTAACGCACTTTCTAGTGCTTGTTTAAAATCAACGTCTAATTGCGGTGCATTTAACAAAGGTTCTGCATATGCTTTCGTTGCAACTAAGAAGCCTTTACTCCACGACTTACAAAATTCAGCATCAAATGTGTCTGGTAATTTATATCCAGTTTCGAACACCTGCTCACTAATTTTGTGATAAAGCGCCATAAACAAAAAAAGCATTTCTTCATCTAAATCATTAGCTGTGTTTGGCAATATCTGCTCAAGCCACTCATGTACATCTAATGGGTTGGGCGAACAAATTACACCAAATAAATAGCCTTGGCTTTGTACAAGGGTCATTGCTTGAGATTGGGTATTTAAAAATGAGCTGAGCTGCTTTGCGTGCAACTCAGTAAATTGGGGTATTTGCATTAAAACTCTTTATATTAAAACATTAAAAGTTGAGCGGATAGCGACCTTGGTTATCTGGTCGGCCTAAAAACTTAACCGCATCATGTACATCTTTAGGTAAGCTGGCATCTGGTTTTACATAACCTGCCACTCTAAAGTCGAAATTAGCTTTAAGTGTAGCATCTGCCTCAAGGCCAAGCGTATTATCTGGGTCAATTAATATAGCAACATCACCCGACTTACAGCTTAACTTACCAGCTAGAGGTCCAATATTAAACCATCCATTTAAACCTTGAACATCAATATTAGGGCTCGCTATTTCACCTTTTAGTGAATCACAATAAGGTGCGCCTGAGCTGTATTCATCAAGTTCTAAAATCACACGCCCTTTAGCGGTAACAGGCAGAGGAAGTTGCACACGTTGCATTGCACGCTCTACGGTGGAGCGTACTAGGGCGTCAGTCACTATTACTTTTTTATTAAAAAACCCATAACTTACATCTGCGTAACCCGAAATATCACTGCGTTCTCGTGGGTTACCAAATTTTATGTTCGCATTTAGTTTGCCCGTAAATAATTTCCAGCCTGCAATATCCCAGCGCACATTATTTAACTGTTCACCATCAAAACGAACTTGCATCATTTGACCTTGCCAAACAGTACCTACAGTTTGCCCAACTTCTAATTGCTTTGGAAAATACGGCTTAGCTATATCAAGCGCAATACTGGCTGGTAATTTAATAATACAAAACACAATAAAACTAATTAAAAAGACAGCCGATAACGTTATTATTTTTTTCATTAATTAATTCTCTAATACTAAACGGCTTACGCGCACATAGCCTGATTTATCATCGCGACTTAAATCTAAATTTTCAATTTTTAAACCATGCTGATTTACTAGCTCATCTAGCCATTCTATTAACTGATTAAACTCTACTGAGTCGAGCGTTAAACGAAGAGAATCACTACTGGGCTGCATTTTACTAATATTGATTTTATAGCGTCCACGAGTAGAGTTTACCACTTGGCTTAAGTTTGTATTGCTAGCAACACTGGTGTTGCCTGCAGCCTTTAGCTTAACAATACTGTCATCAACCCAAGCTAATAGCTCTTGTTGTTTAATTTGAGATTGCTGTGCTTTTTCTATCGCGTTATTTAATGGCCTAAATATTCCCATTACTAAAACAAAAATAATAAACACGCCACCAGCGACCATTACCAATTGTTGTTCTTGCTCTTTAAGCGAACGCCACTGTTTCATTAACTGCTTTTTCATACTGCACCTCGCAGCTTAATTTCACCTACGACATAATCACCGTCATTATTTAAAGACCCTTGCTCAACAATTAAACCTTGCTTTTCAAGTATGATTTTTACTTTACCAAAAGTTTGGAAGTCTTTAGCCCGTGCACGAATTCGCAGCTCATTACGACGTTTGTCATAACGAAGTGTTTCAGGTGTAAATTCGCTGACTTGCGAAAATACATCAACCAAATTAGTCGTTAAGTCTAAAAAGCCGGATTCACTTGAGCCTTGTATTTTATCTAACGCGCCTTTAATTTGGCTTTTAATTAGATTAGGGCGAACTTTAGTTCCCGGAAATGCTTTTTGATATCTGTCGACCACTTGAGCTTTAGCTACTTCTACTTGTGTATTAAGTTGGTGTAACTCAATAGCTTTTATTGTAATTGTAGAAACCAATGCAACACTTGCTATAATTGCGGCGCCTTTCCAGTAACCCCACCACAAAGCGCTTTGTTTTTTAAGCTGATACATACCTTGGCGTAAGTTAAAATTAACGCTATCTAACTGTTTTGCAAATAATGCTAGAGGTAAATCGTAATCGCTTGTTTGGGCTTGTAAGTTAACGCTTTCAGGAAACTGATTAGCAGGGCTAAAATGTTTAATGTCGGGGTTACCCATGGCTGATAAATAGCCATTCAACCAACTAGATTCAACCGCACTAATATGCCATTGCCCTTGCTTAAACAACCATTGGTTGTTGAGCTCAATAGCAGTTACGGCACCATCATCTGCAAGCGGTAACAACAAAGCATCGGGTAATATTCTGTATACTGATAGATTATGCTCAGCAAATAATGCAAGCCATTGTTCAAACCATTCACGGTCTGTCATTGCTACACGAATTGCATGTTGCTCACCAAGCATTGTCGGCTGCGCTACAGCTATAAACAGTTCATCTACGTCACATGCTATATCTTCTTCAAGCATGTATGGCAATGCTTGCTCAAGCTTGCGATTCCATTTTGTTGGCAAAGCGACCGTTTTTAATTGCACTTGGTCACTGGGTAATAACACGACAACTTCTCGGGTAAGTGCTTTTTCGCTTAGCTCACTTAAATGCTCTGCATTTGGTAACTCGCCACTGGCTATTATTTCTTGTTCTTGTGGTGAGTAAATTAACCAGTTAAGTAATTCTTGTTCGGTTTGACCCGTGCGGATCAACAGTATTTCTGTCACTGTACGCCTCCAAATTTTCGCGCCAGTATCGTTACGTCGCCGTCTTTAGCGTGCAGTAATGTGGTCATCGAAAAACGCAGGTCGACAAAGTTTGCCTGCGTTTGTAATTTAAAATATTCGCTTTTAATACTAAATAGACTTTTTATTGAGTCAGTATTAGTACCGCCTTGCTGCTTCACCTGTTCAAAAAATTCATCGATGGTGTCAAATCCAGTTTGCGGTCTTGCGCCTAACACCGCTTCTGCGCCAGATAAGCTTAAGCTTTCTATCAAGGCACTGAGTATAAGCGCTTGCTCTGGCAATAATGTATTTACGTTAATAGATAAAAGCGTACTGCCTGGTATTACACATACATATGGCAATACTTTTTCCATCACTAATGGGTTAAAGCCCTTAACTAAACGCAGCTCCGATGTTGATGCAAATAAACTATTGGCTGTCATATACGGAAAATCTCGTGATAAGTACTCGTCTTCTTCTGCACCTGAGCGATACGTAATACTGTTCTCATCAAGCCAATCAAATACACTATCTGCCATCGTCTCTTCTGATTCGTCAGCAGGTAAATCTTCAATGTTTTCAAGTAATGCAAAGAGTGCTTTGTGTGCAGGGTTTGTTTTACTTGCGCTATTTTCTTCTGGCGCTATGGCTAAAGCATTTAAATTTAAACATGCTTGTAAATCTGTAATTTTGCCACTTAACGTGCCGTTATCAACAGGGTATGAAGCATCTCCTTGAGTTGCCCACACTTGATCGAGTGTTGTTTTATCGGCATCATCTTTTTTACTTTGTATTAGCCCTTTAATAGCAAGCTCTTCTGCACCGTAGGCGTACCATTTAGCTTGTTGGTGACCTTGCAAGTTTGTACTTTTTTGCACTTGAACCATTAAATTAGCACTCATTTCTACTGCTAAAATAGCCGCTAACGCCACAATAAATAAAACAATAACAAGTGCTGCGCCGCGCGATGATTGCTGCTTAACCATTATTCACATCCGTAGTTTGTGTAGCAACAACTTTGCCTTGCCCAGGAACTAAAAATACACGACGAATTGGCTCTGCTTCTATTTGTTGCAACGTAACAGCAACCGCTTTAGGGAGGGCTTTAATTTCCCACTGTTCTTGCCATTCGTTTTTATCATCTAAAAACTCAAACTTAAGTTCTTCAACATTCTCTAGCACACGTTGAACTCGCGGCTCCATATTATCAAGCTGATCAACATAAACCCGATAAACACGCTCAAGGTTATCATCAATCACTCTATAACCAACAGCTTGTAGTTCTGAACGTGGCAATAAGTTAATTGGATTTATCCAGCCATCTCGTACAAACGCGATACCATCGTATTGGCTTTCTAAAACGTAACGACCAGCAAGTAAATATTGCTGCTGAACATCGCCAGACTCATTGCGAACTGCGCGTTTGGTCATTTGGCTAAAATCTTGATCCATTAATCTAAATGTTGTTTGCAATCCATTTAGCTCAGCAATCTTTTCATCGGAGGCATCTTTTGCTCTTGTTGTCGTCTCGAGTATTTGATGCGTAGCAATAATAACAAAAGCTAAAATACCCAGTGCAACCATAACTTCAAGTAATGTAAACCCGCGCTGCTTCACTTACTTTTTGCCTTTATTTAAATACGTTGATAACTCATATGCTGAATGCTCATATTTTTCATCCGTAAAAACATTTATGGTTAGTTTTACAAAGCTTTTGTCAGCAGTCGCTGTAACTTCTTGCTGCCAAAACCATTCAACACCGCCCATTACTTCGCTGCCTTTAAGGTTATTTTTACCTTGCCATTGTTCGCCTTTAGTACGCTGTTCAATAATAACGTTTTCGGCGACCCAAGATGCATAGGTTTGCTCTTCAATAGTCGTTAAATGGTGTATATGCTCGCTTGTTGCTTGCATTGCAGCTATACCCGCCATGGCACAAATACTTAATGCCACTAACACCTCTAATAAGGTAAACCCTTTAGTGCGCTTCATTATTCTGGCTCTCGGCGAAAGTTTACTGGTGCTGTAAATTCACCTTCAATGTAATACACAGGTTCGCTTTGCTCTTTTAACTCTAATATAAGTTGAAACGCGCTTACCTCACCTGATGATAAAATAAGTACTTGTGGGATTTTTAACTTTTTTAGCTCAAGCAAGCTGTCTTCATCGCCGCCACTCATAAGCTCGCGCCAGTTAGATTGCTCTAAGAGGTTATCTTGCGCCCACGCTAAATCTTCTAAGTTAAGAGTGAGCTTTAATCTTTCGTCTAATTCTATTGGTTTAAAAAGATCTTCACGGTCAAAAGTAATCCACTTTTCACCATCGAAAACTAAATACTCTAATGTATTTTCTTCTACTAATAAGCCCAATTCAACTTGGTTTAAAATAGCAAATTCCGATGCCATATTAATGGTGGTATGCAGCCTTAGTGCTTGAGTATCTAACTCCTCCTCAGCACCGCCTTCTAAGCTATATACCACCATTTTGGTGGCAAAAGCGATGATCACTAATACCACTAAAATTTCTATTAAACTAAAGCCTCTGTTTTTTGCATGGCGCTGCTTAAGGCTTGCTTTCATAGCAAGCCTCTAGCATTAACATGTTCATACAGAACGGTGTACTTAAGCATTATTGTTTTTCTTCGTCCCAGTTACCGATATCGTCATCAGTACCTGCTTCACCGTCTGGGCCCATAGAAAAAATATCAAACTTGCCAATTTCACCTGGGCTAATTAACTGATAAGTATTACCCCAAGGATCTTCTGGTAATTCATTAATAAAGCCACCATCAGGGAAACGTTTTGGAACCGGTTCAATGCTTGTTTGGGTAACTAGCGCTTCAAGACCTTGCTCTGTGCTTGGGTAGCTCTTATTTTTAAGCTTGTATAAGCTCATTGCATCTTCTAATTGCTGGATATCTAGATGTGCTTTATCAATAGCAGCCTCTTCTTGCTGACCCATAATGTTAGGTGCAACAATTGACATAATCATCCCGATGATAACCAGTACCACCATCACTTCTAGTAAAGAAAAACCTGATTGTTTATTCACGTAATTACCTCATTATTCTAAAAACATTAAGTAAAAATGGTTTAGGTAAAACCACTAATATATTTAAAAATTTATTCTAACTTAAAGTCCAACAGCTTTATTCATCGCCATTATTGGCTGCAATATTGCCATTACTATAAATAATACAATAACCGCCATTGAGGCGATCATCGCAGGCTCTAGTAGTTTAAGCGATACATTAACCATGCTCTCAAATTCGCGATCTTGGTTATTTGCAGCACGCTCTAACATTTGCTCTAGTTCACCTGATTTTTCACCACTTGCTATCATATGCAGCATCATTGGTGGAAACAACTTAGTTTGCTGAAGTGCAGCTCTTAAGCTTGCACCCTCACTCACTCTATCGGATGCATCTGCAACCGCTTTTTTAATTTTTTCGTTAATTAATACGCCGCCCGAGATACGCATTCCTTCAAGTAATGGTACCGAGCTTGACGATAAAATACTTAAAGTACGCGCAAAACGTGCGGTGTTAATACCACGAGCCACTTTACCTATACCTGGCATATGTAGCACTCGGTCATCCCACCAAAAACGTATTTTAGGCTGCTTAAGTGCATGCTTAATACCAATGGCTATAGCTGTAATAGCTATTAAACTAATAAACCAATAATTTTGCACAAAATGACTGCCTGCCATAACCCATTCGGTTGTCCAAGGAAGTACTTGCTTCGTTTTTTCAAACGTTTTTAATATTTTTGGTACTACGGTGCCCAGTAATACCGACACAATACCAATTGCAAATACCACTAATATAATAGGGTAAACCATAGCCTGAGTTATTTGGCTACGCATATGTTGGCGCTGCTCGGTATAGTCGGCTAAACGATTAAGTACTTGGTCAAGGTGACCCGACTTTTCGCCTGCGGCTACCATTGCACGATATAAATCGTCAAAAACATGAGGAAACTCACTAAGACCATCGGCAAGGGTGTAACCTTCAACTACTTTTGAGCGTACCGACATAAGCATCCGCTTTAAACGCGGCTTTTCGCATTGCTCAGCAACCGCCATAACAGCGCCTTCAACAGGAAGTGCCGATTGAATAAGTGTTGCTAATTGCCTTGTAATTAATGCTAAGTCTGAGGTTGAAATTGTCGGCTTAAAAAAGCCACCGAGTAAAGGGGCTTTTTCGCCTTTGACCTGTTTATCACTTTGCGCCGCAGGAACAACTTCAAGCGGCGTTAGTTTTTGATCACGTAAAGTTTGGCGGATTTGTTTAGCCGTATCAGCTTCTAAAATGCCTTTTTTTTCTTTACCTCGACCATCTAAGGCACGATATTCAAACGCCGCCATAGTTAACCTTCCTCACGGGTAACACGCAATACTTCTTCAAGTGTTGTTTTGCCTGCCAGTACACGGCTACACCCATCTTGGCGAATACTTGGGCTGCGCTTACGAATGTATTTTTCTACGCTTTGCTCGCCTTTACCGTTGTGAATCATTTCGCGTATGGTTTCATCAACTACAAGTAACTCATGAATACCTGTACGACCACGGTAACCATTAAAGTTACACTCCTCACACCCCACCGCTCGATAAATTGTCGGTTGGCTTTCAAAAGGAACCCCTAACAGCTGGCATTCATGCTCATCAGCCGTGTGACCTTCTTTACAGGTATTACATAACGTACGTACTAAGCGTTGCGACAACACACCGAGTAACGACGATGAAAGTAAGAAGGGTTCAACACCCATATCTTCCATACGTGTAATTGCACCCGATGCGGTATTTGTATGCAGAGTAGACATAACAAGGTGACCGGTAAGTGACGCTTGAACACCAATTTGCGCAGTTTCAAGGTCGCGTATTTCACCCACCATTACTACATCAGGATCTTGACGTAATATTGCACGTAAACCACGTGCAAATGTCATATCAACTTTTGCATTAACTTGTGTTTGCCCAATGCCTGGAATTTCGTACTCTATCGGATCTTCAACGGTAAGAATATTACGATCGCGTGAGTTAATTTGGCTCATACCAGCGTATAAAGTGGTACTTTTACCAGAACCCGTTGGCCCTGTTACCAAAATAATGCCGTGGGGTTTACTAATTAAATCTGAAAACAATGCGCGATTTTCTGCAGTCATACCTAAGTCTTCAAGGTTTAATCGCGCGTTATTTTTGTCAAGTAAACGCAGTACTACGCGCTCACCAAAGCTCGATGGCATTGTAGATACACGCACATCAACTGCACGCCCTGCAATACGTAAGCTAATACGACCATCTTGTGGAATACGTTTTTCAGCTATATCAAGCTTAGCCATTACTTTAATTCGAGATACAAGTAACGATGCAAGTTTACGATTAGGCTTAAGTACTTCTTTAAGCACGCCATCGACCCTAAAGCGAATAACAAGCTCTTGCTCGAAGGTTTCGATATGAATATCAGAAGCCCCTTCTTTAATCGCTTCACTTAGCATGGCATTAATAAGCTTGATGATTGGCGCATCATCGTCACCAGCAAGTAAATCTTCAGTTTGCGGGAGCTCATCAGCAAGTGAGAATAAATCAACCTCGTTGCCAATATCTTCCATCATTTGTTGCGTTTCAGAGCTATCACGTTGGTATGACGCTTCAAGCAATAGCTCAAATTTATCATCATCCAATTGCTCAAGTGTAAAACCATGGCCTGCGATACGGCGTACTTCTAATAGTACTTCCACATCTAGCTCACCACGGTAGTAAACTATACGATGATCTTTGTTTTTACCCAGTAACACACCTGCGCGTCTTGCATAGGAAAACGGCAAACGCTTTGCTGGTAACTCAACTAACACATCACTCGTTAATAGCTCATCCTGATTATGCGTTTGAGGATGAACCACATCTTGGTTTATCTCTTGAATCGCATTAGTCATCTTTACGCTCTTGTGCATTTTGTTTACGTAGAGACTCTTCATACGTAGGTGGAAGTACTAGTTCGTCATTCCACTCAGGTAAAATAGGCGTATCCGTCATTGGCATTAACTCAATACCATCTTCTTTTTGTTTAAACTGCTCACCGCGAATAAAGTTATATTTATTAAAGCTTAACTTATTCATGCTTACACCATCACGAATAATGGTTGGGCGAATAAATACAATAAGATTACGCTTACGGCGCGTTGTATTTGTTGATCTAAACAGGTGGCCTAAAATAGGGATATCGCCTAATAACGGTACCTTAGAAACACTTTCTTGTACGTCTTCGTCAATTAAACCACCAAGTACAACCATACCGCCATCATCGGCCATAACCGTTGTTTTAATTGCACGTTTATTAACTGAAATATCAACAGCAGTTGCACCACTTACGCTCGATACTTCTTGCTCAATAGTAAGTTGTACTGCAGAGCCATCGTTAATCTGTGGCGTAACTATCAGTTTAATACCGACTTCTTGACGCTCAACTGTTTGAAATGGGTTAGCATTATTACTGCCCGTTTGTGAGCCTGTAATTATAGGCACTTCTTGACCGACTAAAATAGAAGCTTCTTCGTTATCCATTGTAGTAATAGAAGGGGTAGCCAAAATATTTGAATTTGTATCAGTGGCAACAGCCTGAATAATTGCGCCCCAGTCATTTTTAACAACGCCCAGCGCTAAACCATTAATGCCACTTAGCAATGAAGCAAGCGCATCATAGTCACCCTCAGTCGTTTCGTCATAACTAGTAACGGTTCCAGTTTCTGTACCAATGATAGTTTTAGTTACGGTTGTATCTTGTGCTTGCTCTGCAGCAACAGCTAATGAACCCACGGGAACCGTAGTGCCGTTGTTAAACTGCAGCATACCGCCCTGCTCAGAAATCCACTGCAGGCCTAAGTTAACCCCGTCGCCTTCCATTACTTCAATAATAATGGCTTCAACTAGTACTTGGGCACGGCGAATATCAAGACGTTCAATTACAGATTCAAGTGATCGCATTGTATCCGGCTGCGCAGTAATAATTAATGAATTTGAATCTGGGTGAGCTTCTATACTGCTTTCATTATTGCTTCTGCTGCGAGTTTTAGTCGTGCCGCCTTGCGCATCTTCAACAAGTGACTTACTAACGCCTTGCAGTACTTTTACTAAATCTTCAGCTTTAGCATAATTTAGGTAAAACACTTTGGTATTACCTTGGCTTTCTAATTCGCCATCTAAGCGCTTAATGAGCTCAATAGCACGTGTACGTGCTTGGCCTTCACCACTTACAATAACGCTATTAGTTCGGCCATCAGCCACAACTTTTGGAATTAAGAATTCAGGTACACTGCCTTTACCGCTGTCTTTATAAATATTATCTACCACAGAGACAACATCATCTGCCGTCGCATATTTAAGCTTAACGATGTCTACACGCTTGTCACCCGCCTGATCAACAGAGCGAATGATCTCAACTAAGCGATTAACCGATGCTGCATGACCCGTTAGCATCATAACGTTAGCCGCATTAAAGTTGGCAACGTGACCACCATCTTTTTGATCGCTAAATTGACGAACCAAAGGGCCAAGCTCTTGTACACTTACATTTTTAACTCGTACAACACGTGTAATCATCATGTCGCCGCTAGCTTCACTACCCTCGGTAATAAGCGGTACATTTGATTTTTTGGCGTCTGAACTTTTTTCTATCTTAATTATGCCATTGTCCATTTCAACAGCTGAGTAGCCATAAACTTCCAATACATTTAAGAAGAACTGATAATAAAGTGCTTCGTCCATTAACTCATAGCTGCGAACATTTACTTTGCCGCGCACATTAGGGTCAATAATTACTGTTTTATTAAGGTTTTTACCAACAATATTAATAAACTCGTTGATATCAGTTCCTTTAAAGTTAGCAGCATATTCAACAGCAGAAACAGACAAAGAAATACTTGCCGCCAAAAAAAGTGCTGCGTACTTAGCTAACCCTTTTTTAATTTTTTTGAGGTGTAGCACCTGAACCATTATATTGAAACTCCAAAGCTAAATTATCGCAGACTAAATTGCACATCGATTTGTTCACCATCACGTTCTATAGTGATATTGGCATCTGTACTATTACGCAGCTCGTTGATAGCTGACATAGCCTGTTTTAAATCTGTTAATTGATAGCCATTTATAGAAATAGCCAAATCGTTATTTTTTAATCCCATTTGTTTAAACAGTTCAGGCTCTTTACCTGGACTTAAACGATATCCGATTAGTTCGCCATCATTCATGGCTTGTGAAACACGTATGTAGTCAAATAACTTGCCTGGCTCTTCGAGCAGCTCTTCACGTGTTTCTATAATTGCTTCTTTAACGTCTGGATCTGCAGTTGCATCTATTTGTAGCTCACTTGGCTCTACTTTTTGCGGACCCATTTCAGCATCATCACGGGCAGCGAGTACTGGCATAGATACCGTTTTATTAAAATCGAGTCCATCGAGCATCAATGTCTCAAAACGCCCATTAACATTCAAAATAACACGATCAGGTAATATTTGTGCTACTTCAGCGCGCGTGCCTAATACAACTTCTTCAACAAGATAACTTACTTGCTTACCTTGTGATTCAATAATTGCGATACCTGCTTTATCATTGTTATTAACCGCTACAATACCGGTTAAATTTATACTTAGGCGTGTTTCTGGCGCATTGTTTATAACCTGCGATTGCTTTGCAGTATTATTGTTGTTTGTTACAGTTTTTTTACCAAATAAGAATTGCTCAACAATATGCTGCGCAGAGTTATTACTCACACCAGATGGCTGATTAGCATGATGGCTAGGGGTAAGCAGAGTTACCGGTGGTTTTGGCCATAAAAGCCAAACTAGTTTTGATAATAAAAATGCAAGATAAACAACAACTAAGAGTGTCACTAATGCACTTAACTTAGCATGCGGTAAACGAGTTAAAAATTGTTTTAGTTGTTGGATTTGCTGTTCCATAAATAGTGTTCTTATTTTAATTTACTGCGTTAGCGCGTACCCATAGTACCCTTTCATTTTTCTTTCAACAAGCACACTAATATTAAACTTTGTAAACAGATTAAATTAACTTTACATAACCGTATAAAAAACAAACGGCTGTTGTAATAGCTTCATCCTACGATGATTTCATGATAAATTTTAAGATATAAAACGTGGGGAAATGCCTTATGAGTAAAAAAAGTAACGCTAATACCAACTCAGACCATGCGGATGGGTTAAAAGTTCGATTAGATAAATGGTTGTGGGCTGCGCGATTTTATAAAACTCGTGCTATTGCACGTGAAATGGTACAAGGCGGCAAAGTGCATTATAATGGACAACGTACAAAAGCGAGTAAAATAGTAGAGGTTGGCGCAAACATAAAACTTGCACAAGGAGTAGATGAAAAGCTGATAACTATACTCTCAGTGCTTGAAAAACGCCAAAGCGCCCCCATTGCACAGACCATGTATCAAGAATCTGATGCCAGTATTGCTAAACGCGAAGAGAACAGCATCGCACGCAAAAATAATAGCTTTTTTGCCCCCCATCCGGATAAAAAACCGGATAAAAAGCAAAGACGCGAACTTTTAAAAATGAAATCAAGTTAGGTATAGCCGCTCATGCAACAAGATTTACTTCACCGTTATTTATTCAACGAACTAGATGTTCGTGGCGAACTCGTACAAATCGAGAATGCTTATAATGAAATGATTGCCGACCATAATTACCCAGACCCTGTTAAAGCATTACTTGGTGAGTTACTCGTTGCAACTTGTTTACTTACTGCTACCTTAAAGTTTGAAGGTGAAATTGCTGTACAGCTTCAAGGTGATGGCCCAGTTAAATATGCTGTTATAAATGGTGATGACAAACAAAACATGCGCGGTATTGCACGCCTGCAAAGCGAAATTACGGGCACAACTGTAAAAGAGCTTATTGGCCAAGGCTATATGGTAATCACTATTACCCCTGAAAAAGGTGAACGCTACCAGGGTATAGTGCCGCTAGAGCATGACACCCTTAGTGAATGTATTGAAAGCTACTTTGAGCAGTCAGAGCAGCTAAAAACACGCCTTTGGTTTGCAACTGACACTACTGAAGGTAGCGCAAAAGCATGTGGTCTATTTTTACAAGTGCTTCCAGTTGATAAACAAAAATCAATTGAAGACTTTGCACACCTAGAAGCATTAAGTAACACGATTAAAAATGAAGAGTTGTTACACTTAGATGCGAACACTGTTCTTACACGTCTTTATCACGAAGATAATCCTCGCGTATTTGAACCTCAAGCTATTAAATTCAAATGTGGTTGTAGTCGTGATAAAACAATTACTGCACTTGTTAATATTGGACAAGAAGAACTGCTCAAAGATGTAGCTGAGAAAGGGACTGTTAACATTAACTGTCATTACTGTTTAAAAGAGTATGTTTTTAACGAACAAGACATAAAAAGCATTTTCAACTAAATGTTCAGCTTCATTTATATATAGCAATTAAAGCCGCAAAATATGCGGTTTTATATTATAAAAAGATGATACCGGTGTCATGAATTTTGTTAATTTACTGACACCGGTATCATTGAAATTATTCATGTTTTTTAGCAAATATATGTGTTTTTAGAGGCTTTACGGGCTCGAATATCTCAAAACCTTCTGTTACTATAATTTCAGCTTAAGGGCACTGATAACCCCAGAGCTATCCCGTTCAAACTCTCACACATTATAGTTAGGTATAAACATGACTACAGGCGCTACACGTTTTGTCGATTTAACCGCAGCTGAACTTGTCGAGCATGCGATCCGCCGTGGCGAAGGTATTTTAGCCGCAAATGGTGCTTTTGTTGCAATTACAGGAAAACGAACTGGCCGTTCACCAAAAGATCGTTTTATTGTTCAAGAAGCGACAACTCAAGATGACATTCAATGGGGCAACGTTAACCGCCCATTTGATGCAGAAAAATTTGACGCATTATGGGCTCGCGTAGAAGCACATGTTCAAAGTAATGACCACTTCACCTCTCACCTAGAAGTTGGCGCTGACCCTGAGCATTATCTACCTGTAGTCGTAACTACAGAAACAGCGTGGCACCATATTTTTGCCAAAAACATGTTTATCGAACCACAAAACTATAACGCCTCAAACTTACCACAATGGCAAGTAATGAACGTTCCTTCGTTTGTATGCGAGCCGGAACGTGATGGCACAAATAGCGATGGCACCGTTATTATTAACTTTGCACAGCGTAAAGTATTACTAGCAGGTATGCGCTACGCCGGTGAAATGAAAAAATCGATGTTTTCTGTACAAAACTTCCTACTACCAGCAAAAGGTGTATTACCAATGCACTGTTCTGCTAACGTTGGTGAAGCAGGCGATACAGCATTATTCTTCGGTTTATCTGGTACGGGCAAAACAACTCTTTCAGCAGATCCTACTCGCTTTTTAATTGGTGATGACGAACACGGTTGGGCACCTGGAAGCGTGTTTAATATTGAAGGCGGTTGCTATGCTAAATGTATCGACCTGTCACAAAAGAACGAACCTGTAATTTGGAATGCAATTCGCTTTGGTACTATTTTAGAGAATGTAGTGCTAGATGAAAAAGGCGTCCCAGATTTTAACGATACTAGCCTTACTCAAAATAGCCGTGCAGCATATCCACTTGAACATGTTGAAAAACGTAAAGTTGAAAACCGCGCAGGCGAACCAAAAGCTGTTGTATTTTTAACTTGTGATGTAAGCGGTGTATTACCACCGGTATCTGTTCTTAGCGAAGAAGCTGCTGCTTTTCACTTTTTAAGTGGATACACAGCTAAAGTTGGCTCAACTGAAATTGGCTCTACTAGCGATATTGAATCAACGTTTTCAACCTGCTTTGGTGCGCCATTCTTCCCACGTCCTGCTGGTGTTTACGCTGAGCTTCTTATGAAGCGTGTACGCGAGTTTGGCGCTAAAGTATACCTTGTGAATACAGGTTGGACTGGCGGTCCTTACGGCACAGGTAAGCGCTTTGATATTCCAACTACTCGCGCAGTAGTTGATGCAATCGTATCGGGTAAATTAACAGGCGTTGAAACTCAGCACATTGATGTTTTAAACCTAGATGTACCGGTAGCAGTTCCAGGTGTAGATACTAACTTACTTAATCCTATAAATACGTGGGAAGATAAAGCTAAGTACAATGAATATGCAGCAAAACTTGCCGCTGACTTCACTGAAAACTTTGCTAAGTATGACGTATCAGACGATATAAAAAATGCAGGGCCTAAAGCTTAAATAAGCTTCAAGCTTGTATTTTAACGCCAGCCAAGGGCTGGCGTTTTACTTTCTAAATACCTAATAGAATAAGTGCGACAAAATGCCGCACAACTCATATCAAAAACCATATAATATACCGCGTAATTAATCATTCCTTAATGCCCAATAAACCTGCATTACTCATTACGGCTATTTAATTGATGACACTAAAGCTTTCATGGCGAAAAACATTCAGGCGGTTACATTTATACTTAGGCCTATCTGTAGGTGTTTTACTTACTATTATCACTCTTTCTGGCTCTATATTAGTTTACTATCCGCAAATAGACTTACTGCTAAATCCAGCAAATGACGCTACTACAAACATAAAAACGCCTAATTGGGATCAAGCATATAATACGCTAAGAGCCAATTTCCCTTCAAAGCAAGGGCCATGGCGATTAGAAAACACAGGTATAAATTCAGTAATTCCAGCGCGATACTACAATCCAATAAAAACAAAAGAGCAAAGCTTTGCCCCCTTAATGGTATGGCTATCTAGCAGTAGTGATAAAGTAATACGTAAAAATTATTGGGGAAAATACTTAGTAACTTGGATGTACAACTTACATTTTTCATTACTAACAGGAGCAACGGGCACTCTCGTTGTTGGCTATATAGGCATAGCCTCAATAGTTCTTCTTATCTCTGGGTTCTTTGCTTGGTTTCCAAAGCCTGGGCAGTGGGTAAAGGCACTAAAATTTAAATCTCGTAGCTCTAAAATAGGTTTGCTATACGACTGGCATAAACTAATTGGTTTAACCTTCTGCATACCGCTACTAGCTTTAACTGTTACAGGTGTTATGCTCGCTATTCCAAAACAAACAGATCCTATATTAACCGCTCTAGTTAGCGATATAAACTCCCCACCAAAAACACAAATTCAACCGAGCAAACAAACCGATATTTCTTTATCACAAGCGGTATTAATAGCTGAAAAAGCATTACCGAATGCGCGTTTAGCTTGGATTGAAACACCATCAAACTTAAATGCTATTTACAGATTAAGATTTCAAACTGTAAACGATCCTTCGTATCGCTTTCCACATAGCTATATAGAGGTTAATGCACTTACAGGAAAGTTAGAGAGCGTGTTTAATATAGATAAGCAAAGTACGGCTAGTAAAATAAAAAACTGGATACACCCTCTACATGACGGCAGCATTGGCGGTAACATTTTAAAAGTCATTTGGGTGCTGAGTGGCTTTGGATCTGCTGCATTGTTCTTTATTGGCGTATATAGGTGGTTAGTTAGAACCAAGAGAATATAAAAATAAAATAAACTTTACGCCAATCTCCCTAGTTAAATGATCTATTTGAGGACAAAGATTTCTTTATTTCGTTGTTCTCGCCAATTACTCCTAAGTTGCTCAACCTTCTGTATCCATGCAATCGTATATCAGAAATTTCTAACGCAATTAACGTCAAGTTCAATCCACCAAATTGATTAGGTATTATTGCCGATTAGTATAATTATCAGGTATGTGTATTTATTCTGCACGCGCTAAAACTACAGTTAGTTACAGATGTTATGCGGTAAATCACTTAGGTAAACTTAGCGCACAATAGTGCCCCCCAATTAATTGCTTACTAGTGTCTGTAAATAAGGCTATATACCTAATGGGAATGTCTAATAGGCTACTGAATAGTTAAAGCAAGGCTCTTTACAATGTGAAGCCTGCGTAATGTCACGATACCCACAGCGGTGGAGAGTCACGTAGTAAATGCTACTTTATTGGCCGAATGGGGTATTGAGGGCTTTTGTTGTGATTCTAACGTCGGGAGTCGCTGCGCTCGTCCGACCTACGTGATGGGTGTTGATGTGAGTGTGTATTAATTGCGCGCATTTACTTTTTACAATTTAAAACCTGGTGATGTCATAGTGCCCACAGCAGTAGAAAGTCACGTAGCAAATGCTACTTTATTGGCCGACTGGGGTATTGAGAGATTTTGTTGTGATTTTAGCGTCGGGAGTCGCTGCGCTCGCCCGCCCTGCGTGATGATGTTGATATGAGTGTGTGTTTATTGCGCATATTTCACTTTTCTTCAGACGCAAAAAAGCCCGAATCGTTAGATTCGGGCTTTCTACAATTTGAAGCCTGGTAATGTCCTACTTTCACATAGCAAATGCTACACTATCATCGGCGCTGTTTCGTTTCACTACTGAGTTCGGCATGGAATCAGGTGGGTCCAAAACGCTATTGTCACC
>NZ_JACJEX010000025.1:0-21486 GCF_014164245.1 Pseudoalteromonas sp. SG43-8
CCAACATTGTCACCAGCAGCTGAACCAACACTTTGCCCTAATCCACCAGCAACACCCTCAACTGCTTTTAAATCAAGCTGCCTTGCACCTATTTGGTCGGCACTTATATCACCAAGCGACATTGAAATAGTTTCATTTTCATTCGCGCCAACTTGAAAAGTTTTTGTCCCGAATGAACCATCGAGTAGCATTTGCCCACCGAAAGAGGTCGTTTCAGCGATACGTGTTAACTCTGTTTGAAGAGCGCTAACTTCTTTTTGTAGTGCTTGGCGGTCTGTATCGGAATTTGAACCATTAGCTGATTGTAACGCAAGTTCCCGAATGCGTTGTAAAATATCTGTTGATGCCTGCATTGCCCCTTCGGCAGTTTGTGCCATAGAGATACCATCATTAGCATTTCGCTGAGCAACGGCTAGGCCATTAATTTGTGACGTCAATCTGTTTGAAATTTGTAGACCTGCAGCATCATCTTTTGCGCTATTGATACGCATACCTGATGATAAACGCTCCATCGAAGTTGCTAAGCCTTCACCAGATTTAGTTAAGTTACGTTGTGCGTTTAGTGACGACACATTAGTATTTACTGTTAATGCCATTTTACCATCTCCTAGGTTTAAACAGAGTGTGGTTCAACACGATTTAACAGGAACCACTGTTCGATAATTTCTTACAATAAGAAGAGCATTTACTGTGCCAACTTTAATTTATTTTTAAGTGATTGTTTTTTATAGACAAAAATAGGTTCTGCTGAATTGTAAATAATTAGTGAAGTTATTTAGAAGGGGGTGACATTTTTTTGCCGCGGTTTTGTAGCCAATTTTTGCCGCAAAGTATTGCCGCTTTAAAGTAGGTAAAGCGGCAAGGTATTTCTGCTTACAATCTGCTTATAACTTGCTTATAAGTAATCGAATAATGAAAGGTTAGTTAAACGGCCAAAAGTTGCTTGCGATGCTTGCAGTGCCGTTTCTTGCTTAGTCAGTTCGCTAATTGCTTCTGCCATATCAACTTCAACTAAGTTAGAGCGATTACTTTTATTTTGAATGTCGAGTGCTAAGTTTGAATCGCTTACTCTTTCAAGCGCGTTCATACGCCCACCTAAACTTGCTTGGGTAAACACGACTTGCTCACTGGCGTTTTGTAATTGCACTAAGCCATCAGCAAGTACTTGCTGAAAGTCATCACCTTCAAGTGTGCCATCGTTAAGGCCGGTAATAAGTGCTTGTAGTGTATTGAGTACGTTTTCTTTGCCTGGTTTTTCAAGGCTAAAATCGAGTTGACCTGGTGCTGTGCCTTCAAATTCAATTTTCATACCTGCAAAATCGATAGGCTCATCAGTAACTTCACCTGTTACTGCAGGGGTTAGTGCAGCGCCATCTCGGTATATTTCGTAGGTTTGTGGATCTGTTGCTGTAGCACCTGGGCTTACTAATACACTATATGTATTTGCAGTTGCTAGAGCTGTTGGGTCTGCGTTGTAATTTGCTTGATGAAACTTATCAAACTCAGCTTGGCCGTCAACATATACACTTGCCGCTGTAATAGAGCCTGAAACACTTGCCGTGTTAGATTCTACATTTAATCGCGCGTTAGTTTTTTCAAACGTATCAAAGCCGTTATCACTTGCCTTAATTGATACACCTTCAGCTATAGTTATTTGGTGCTGGCCTTGGTCGCCATTATAGGTGTAAATACCCGCTGCAGAATCAAACTGATAAGGCTGCGTGCTGTCTTGGTATCCTGAAAATATAAATTTACCGTCTTCTGATCGGGTGTTCATTAAGTTAGCTAACGTTTGTTGAATGCCACTAAGTTCTGATGCAAACGTCTTTAAATCGTCCTTAGTATAAACACCATTACCTGCCTGAATAGTTAGCTCTTGTGCTTGTTGAATATTACTATTTATACTTTGTAATACGCTTTCTTCTGTTTCTAGGCGGCCATTTAGCTGATCGATATTTTTAGTGTATTGCTCATTCGTTTGTATTTTATTTGAATACAGCATAGCTTGCGAAATAGCAGCTGGCGCTTCTGAGGTGGTTAAATACTTTTCACCTGTTGTTACTCGCTCTTGAGCATTTGCAACACCTTGTTGGTTGTCGAGTATTTTATTTATGTTGTTTTGGTACATTAAATTATTTGATAAACGCATAATTACCTCGCCGCATTTAATAAGGTGTCAAAAATTTCTTGAGCTGCTGCTAAAACTTGTGCTGATGCTGAATATGATTGTTGAAAACGCAGTAAATTTGCGGCCTCTTCATCAAGGTTTACACCCGATAACGACTCGTACCATGCCTCAGACTGCTCTGCTAATGCATTAAACGCACTACCGCTTGTGATTGCTTGGCCAGTTACAACACCTATATCACTCACTAATCCTGAATAAGCTTGGTTGAACGTTTTATGGTTGTCGGCCGTTGCTGTTGTTTCTACATTTAAACGGACTAACTCACCATTTTGTAAATCTGCTAATTTTAAACCATTACGGTTATCGTCAAAGCCGCCTTCGTTAAACTCAAGTGTAAAGGTGTCGCCTGTTGCTGGTGTACCTTCTATATCAAAATCGAATCCGTAGGTATCGAATGGGGCACCCGCTTGCGATAACATTCCTTTTGCAGGAGGCGTAATAGTAAAAGTATTCGTTCCGCTATTATCAGTAATTTGATATTCGTTAGCATTACCTGTTTTAACAAGCGTTATTTCACCGTTTGTTAAGCTTGGTGTTGAAGTAAATCCACCGGAGGTAACACTTGTTACTTCTCCCGCTGAAATAGTAGCGGTACCTATATTATTTAAATCGTTAGCAGTACGGATTGGCGATGCTAGTGCTAAATCTTCTGCGCGCCCTGTTGCAAGTGTAATACTTGAAGCGGCATCTGAATTAAGCTTTATTTGAAATTGATCTCCCTCAACACCTGCCCCAGATACATTTACTTGAAGACCAAATGATTCTCCGGTAGTAATAGTCGATGAATCAATAACACCTGTCGATATATCAGCAAGTGAAGGCTGACCTAACGGGTCGCCTTTGTTATCTATAGGCTGAATACTTACTTCGTTGGGATTAGCTGTATAAGTAATAATAAAGTCACTGGCAGGAAGTTCATTGCCCTTACCTGGCTCTACCGTTGCAGTCATACCGGCAGTACCTGTGTTAGCTTGATACGCATAAGCGCCAACGGTAGGAATATTAAAAATATTACCACCTAACTGACCTGTTGCATCCATACCGAGTTTGTTTTGTTCGTTAAATGCATCAGCTATCGCTAAGCCCATTTGGCCAATTTGGTTTTGCGCGGGGACTAATATGTCATCTCTAAAAGCAAGTAAGCCGCCAATTTTGCCTTTAAGCTTACTTACATCAACTTCAAGCGGCACAGCTTTGCCACCATTAACGTCAAGCGTGAATTCTTTAAAATTAGGATCAGGATCGCCCGTCATCGAAAATAAGTTAAATGCGCCATTTTGCATAACAACTGCTTCGCCTGTGCCCATAAAAACGAGTTTTTCGCCATTTGGACCATCAAGCGTTTCTATGTCTATTAGCTCTGATAAGTCGCGTATTGCTTTATCGCGTTCGTTATAGGTAGAGCTGGCATCTGCGGCGTTATTAGTGCCATTAACGGCTGCAATATTTTGATTTAGCGTACTAATGCTTTGAATGAGTGAGTTTGCTTCATCTGAAAATATTTCGAGCTGCTCGTTTACTATACTTTTTTGATCAAGCACGATGCCCGAAAGCCTATCCATTTGATCAATTAAGCTTTGCGCATCTGTCATTACTAATGAGCGGGCAACAGTAGATGAGGGCTGATTTAGCGCTTCTTGCACATTATTAAATAAAGAGTTAATACCAGTCGAAAGGTTGTTCGACTCTTCAGAAAAAATAGTATCAACTCGATTAGCCTCAGTAATAAACTGATCGAAAAACGATTTATTAGAGGTGTCACGATTTAGCTGTGACTGAGCAAACTCGTTTAGTAATCGGTATGTTTCGCCTCGCCCTACTTGGTTGTCAACCATAGTAGTAAACTCTGTACGCTCACGCACATAGCCTTCGGTATTTACATTGGCGATATTTTTACTTGTCGTTTGCAGTAGCTCCGAGCTTGCTCTAACCCCAGAACTGGCAATGTTTAATAAATTAAACGACATGTTACTCTACTCCTTGGCGGATCACGTTTGCCGCAATGTCTTTTAGCTGACTGCTATTGAGCACTTGTTTTATTTTGTTGGCATAATTTGGATCGGTTGCATAACCTGCTTTTTGTAATGAATCTAAAAAGTCGTTTGGTTTAGCTGTATTTTGTAATGCTTCTTTGTAGCGTGGGTTTTGCGTTAAAAAATCAACGAAGTCGTTCACGCTGTCTTTAATTGAATCGTAGGCTCTAAAGCTGGCTTGTTTTTTAACGGGTGTGCCTTGCTCAAACTCAAGCGTTATTTTGCTTGCTTTATCGCCTTCCCAGCTTTTATCTGACTTAATATTAAATAAGTTATTTGAGCTGCCACCGTCATTTTTATTAATAATGTGCTTACCCCAACCGGTTTCAAGTGCCGCTTGTGCAACCATTACCGCAGGATTTAAACCAATTTTTTGCGCTGCAGTTTTAGCGTGTTCCCACACTGAACTTACAAACTCTTCTGCATTTTTAAATGTTGGGCTATCAGCTTTAGTCTCTGTAGTATCAACTTTAGGCTCAGCAATATCGGCTTTAGTACTCTTAACGATAAGATCGGGTTGCTTATTTTTTTGATCATGAGGAAGATCAGAACCGACTTGCGTATCGCTAAAAATATCGTTGGTTGTTCTAAGCACCGAGCCTGGCATAAAGTTTTTAGACTCAGGCGATAACTGCTGAACTATTAAATCGGCAAGGCCTAACGAGCCATTTGATGAAAGCTCTGTTGAAAGTTGCTGATCGTGCATTTCTTCAAAAAACTTTACGCCACTTGAATTAAATGGGCTGTCTTTGTCTTCAAATGCTTCGTTAGCTTTGCGCATTCCTTTGAGCAACATTTGCGTAAAAATAGCTTCAAATTGTGCGGCCGCTTTTTTGAGCGCAGCTTTAGAGGCATCAGTTGATGCATCGCCACTCGTTAAGGCTTCTTTACGAAGTGAATCTAAGTTGCCTAAATCAAAAAAGTTTTGTTTATCGAGATGATTAGTTTCCATCGGCTTTTTGACACAAAATGAATAATGCAGTTAAAAATGCAAAAATTGAGCCACTACAGATAAAACAAGGAAGATAAAAATAATAAACTTAAGTTGCTGTAAATAAAAAGCCCTAATTTCAAAAATATAGGGCTTAAGTAATACGTTATTTATTGGCCTGGGTTATTTATATAACAACCAACTGTCCGTTAATTGCGCCAGCTTCTTTTAGTGCTTCTAAAATAGCCATTAAGTCACCAGGCGCTGCGCCTACTTCGTTAATTGCGCGAACTAAATCGTCAAGGCTTACACCAGGGTTAAATACAAAGGCGCGCGAGTCGTCTTGGTTTACATCAATAATACTTTGCTGCGTGACAACTGTATCACCGTTTGCTAGCGGATTTGGTTGTGACACGTTTTGTTGTTCTGCAATTGTTACTGTTAAGCCACCATGAGTTATAGCCGCAGGCTGAAGCTTAACGTTTTTGCCAATGACAATTGTACCGGTGCGCGAGTTAACTATAATTTTAGCTGCCATGTCAGCTGGTTTAAATTCTAAGTTTTCGAGTGTTGATAAGTACGATACACGCTGGGATGCATCGCGCGGTGCTATAACACGAATAGAAACAGAATCAATTGCTTGTGCGCTATTTGGGCCAACTAAGTCATTAATTGTTTTTTCTAGGCGTTTTGCCGTTGTAAAGTCTGGGCGGTTTAAATTAAAAGTAATGTAATCGCCTTGCATAAATGGGCTTTCTACTGTGCGCTCAACTGTTGCGCCATTTGGTATACGACCAACTGTAGGGGTGTTAATTACAACCTTACTACCATCAAGACCTTGTGCACCTAAGCCACCAACAATTAAACTACCTTGTGCAATTGCATACACGTTACCGTCTACACCCTTTAAAAAAGTTTGTAGTAAAGTACCTCCACGTAAACTGCCTGCACTACCAATAGAAGAAACCGTAATATCTATTGTTTGCCCGGGTTTTCTAAATGCAGGTAATTCTGCATGTACAGCAACAGCAGCAACATTTTTAATTTTAGGACTTTGAGTTGAAGGTAGCGTAATACCAAAGCTGTTCAACATGCCTCTAAAACTTTGTTGTGTGTATGAGTTTTGCTCGCCAGTGCCCGGTAAACCAACCACTAAGCCATAACCGACTAATTGGTTAGAGCGTACGCCTTCAACCATAGACACATCTTTTATGCGCTCAGCACTGGCAGTAAACTGCCAACCTAATAACACAACTAAGCATAAAGCTTTAAGGCTATTCATGTTGTTACCCTCTAAAATGGAAACAGCGAACTGCTAAAGAAACGTGTAAGCCAACCAGGACTTTGCGCCTCTTGCGTTTGCCCTTTACCTGAGTATTGAATACGTGCATTAGCAATGCGGTTTGATTCAACCGTATTATCGGCGCTTACGTCTTGAGGGCGTACTAGCCCTTCTAAACGAATAAACTCTTCGCCGGTATTAAGCGTTAGCCATTTTTCGCCGCGTATAACTAAATTACCGTTAGGTAAAACACGCATAACATTTACCGAAATATCGCCTACTAAGCTGTTTGACTGGTTTGATTTTGAATCGCCCGTAAACGACGAATCACTACCAATACCAAACTGAATACTATCGCCACCTATATTTACAGGTAGACCACCTAAGCCAATCACTGGGTCTAAGCTTGCGTCAGTTTCTTTGTCTGTTTCTGTTTTAGCGGCTTTTGTTGCTTGAGTAGACTCTTGCAATTTAACCGTAATTATATCGCCAGTACGTAGCGCTTTTTTATCAGAATATAAGTCGTTTGATGTATGAGTATTAAACAATGAACCTGTGGCTACCAGCGGCTCTAAAATAGGCTCGGGGTACATAGGTGCGTAGTAAGGGTCGTCCTGCACTACCTCACTATTTTGCGTAGACATACAGCCACTTAAAAATAATGTGCCCGCTGCAAATAAAATAATATTACGCATAATTCCCCCTATTCTATTAAAGCTGTTGATTGATATAACTCATCATTTCGTCAACGGCCGAAATTACTTTTGAGTTCATTTCGTAAATACGCTGAGTTTCTATTAGATTTACCAGCTCTTCAGTCACATTTACGTTAGATGTTTCGAGTGAGCCTTGAATAATACTACCTAACCCTTCAACACCAGGATTACCTTGTACAGGCGCACCACTTACAGCCGTTTCGGTATAAAGGTTTTGACCAATTGGCTCAAGACCCGATGGATTAATAAAGTCACTAATAGTCAGCTGACCAATGACAACGTTATCGGCTTGGCCTGCAACACGTACAGATACTTCGCCGTCTTGCGAAACCGTAATTGATTGCGCGTCATCTGGTACATTCATTTCTGGCTGAATCACATAACCTGCGCCCGATGTAACAATTCGGCCATCGCCATCAGTAGTAAACTGACCATTGCGCGAGTAAGCAATATTGCCATCTGGTTGCAGTACTTCAAAAAAACCTTCGCCAGAAATCATCCAATCTAGTGAGTTTTCGGTGGTCAACATGTTGCCTTGCGTAAACTCTTTTTGGTTAGCTACAACTTTAGCACCCGCACCTAACATTAAGCCCGACGGCATTTCGGTATCTTGCGATGAACGACCACCCGGTTGATTAATATTTTGATAAAGTAAATCTTCAAATATAGCGCGGCTTTTTTTGTAACCTACGGTACTCGCATTCGCTAAATTATTTGAGATAACCGATATATCGGTTTGTTGAGCGTCTAGCCCCGTTTTACTGATCCACAATGCTGGATTCATAATCGTGTCCTCACTTTAAAGTTAAACTATGCGTAATAACTGATCTTGACGCTCGTCAATTTCTTCAGCTGTTTTCATTAATTTCACTTGTAATTCAAATTGGCGCTGGTGGCTTATCATGTCGACCATTTCGTGAACCGGATTCACATTCGACATTTCAAGCGAACCACTTAAAACTTTTACATTGGCAGAGGTATCTACTGTTACATTTGCTTTTGGTCTAAATAAACCGTCGTTACCTTTTTCGAGCTGTGAGCTATTTGCTTCTACCACTCTAAGCGTGTCGATTTCTTCTAAAAAGTTAGCGGGAGCGCCTTGTGGTCGAACTTGAATAGCGCCATCTTGGCTAAACCCTATTTTTTCGACTGGGACGGGTAAAATAACAGGTCCCCCTTCGCCAATAACTTGACGACCATGGCTGGTTACGAGCATGCCTTGAGCTGTAACGTTTAACGTACCCACTTTTGTGTAAGCTTCATTACCGGAGGCATCTTGCACAGCAAGCCATGCGTTATCGCTCATTGCGATATCTAAGTCTCGCCCGGTTTGAACAATGCCACCCGATACCATGTTTGAACCCGGACGCTCTTGCATTGAAAATACACGTGTAGGCAAACCTTCGCCAAACGCTTGCATAGAACGCGCCTGGGCAAAGTCAGCTTTAAATCCTGTTGTATTTGCATTCGCCAAATTATTGGCTTTAAGCGCAAGCCCTTGTAGGCTTTGCTTAGCGCCAGAGGCCGCAATGTAGACCATTTTGTCCATAGTATCGACTCACATAAAAAATCTCTGAACTTATAAATGCAAAATAGGTGCCAGATTAAATTTGACACAACATTGAGAGGTATTCAGAAGGGCTTACAAAGAGGACTTATAAAAAAGGCTGCAAAAATGCAGCCTAATATATTTAATGGGGTTTAGCTTATCGAATCTGCAAAATACTTTGCTGAATAGTTGAGTTAACTTCAAGCGCACGTGAGTTTGCTTGGTAATTACGCTGTGCAGTAATTAAGTCTACAAGCTCGTTTGTAAGGTTAGTATTTGATTGCTCAAGCGCTGATGAGTTAATTCCACCAAACGTACCCGAACCGGCTTCACCCGCTACAGGTTCACCTGAATCAATACTTTGCTTCCAGCTTGTATCACCCACTTGTGATAACCCTTGTGAGTTAGGAAAACGTACCATAGCCACTTGGCCTAGGAATGTTGAGTCACCATTACTGTAAGAAGCGACAATTTTACCGTCTGTTCCTATATCAATTCCGGCTAAACGGCCTACTGTTGAGCCATCTTGATCGAGTGCTTTTACTTCAAAACCACTTGAATACTGAGTTGGAATGCGTCCAGCTGTGTTATTTTCATCGCGCCAGTTAAGCTCAATACCAGTACCTGGGAAAGTTGCACCATTGTCTAGTAATGTTGATAAACCAGTACCAGAACCCGCTGGTAGTAGTATTTCATCAAAAGTAGTTGTATTTGTATTTGCTACACCACCTGTTGTTGATGGTAAACCACTTGAGTTAAAACCAAGGGTGGTAAGTGGTGTATAAGGCGCGGTTTGTTCTCCACCAGTTGTGGCATCAACTACTTTGCCATCGAGTGTTGCGTATACTTCCCAACTGTTATCTGTACCACCTGCTGCGGCATCATCTTCTTTAGCAAAAAAGTATTGTAAAATATGTGGTTCACCTAGTGAATCATATACCGTTGTTGACGTAGATGAGTTATAAGTACCACTAGATGTTGGGTCAAAAGCAATACCCGGAGCATCTGCTGTTGCATCTAAGTTAAACGACAAAAATACATTTTCTGTTGCGCGAGGTGAACCAGACGAATCAGGGATTTGAATTGGGTTTGTTGTGCTCAAACTTACCGACGTTGTATCACCTGTAGATGAATCAACAGGGAATGCTTGTAAAAAGTTACCTTTTGCGTCAACCATAAAGTTATCTTGGTTAAGCTTAAATGCACCTGCACGTGTATATGTTAAATCTTGCGAAGATAAATCGTCTGTCATCGCAAAATAACCTTCACCAGTGATTGCTAAATCAAGTGAGTTATTTGTAAATTGTAGTGAGCCTTGATGAAACTGCTGCGCAACCATGGTTGTTTGCACACCGTCACCATTTTTAGTCTTACCAGAGCTAAATACTGACGATGCGTAAACATCGGCAAACTCAGCGCGTGACTCTTTAAAACCTGTAGTATTAACGTTTGCAATGTTATTTGCAGTTACGTCTAAATCTTTTTGTGCGGCAGCTAAGCCAGTTAATGCAATATTGAAGCTCATAATTCACCTCTAACCTGTTAATATTTAGCCTGCTGACAGGCGAAGTATAATTAAAATTTATTACGCGATTTCTGCGACGTCTGTCAGCCTAACCGCACCTTCTTTAGTGTTAATAATAATGCCACTTGAGCCATTAATATTAACGCTTTCAATGTTCTTGAACGTAGCAATGGGTAAGCTTGAAAATTCACCATCAGTACTTCCTTCGGCGGTTACTGAGTATTCACCTTCAGGTAAACGCTCACCAGCTTCATTTTTGCCATCCCACGCAAAACGTACCGCACCTGCTGGCTGAGAACCCATATCAATAGTTCTTACTAGCTGACCTGATGCATCAGTAACTTTAATTTTTAAGTTATCAACGGCTTCTTCTGCCACTGCAGAGCCTCTGGCATCACCTGTTTCATTTAAATCCAGGGTGTTTGATTCTAGTAAAGCTTGTTTGCCTACAAGTGTAGATGCTTGCAGTGCTGAATTAGATGTCATTGAAGAGGCTAAAGATTCAAAGTTAGTATTTAAATCTGTAATCCCTTGCGCCATCGTAAAGCTAGTCATTTGCGCAATCATTTGATCGTTATCCGCAGGGTTACTGGGATCCTGATACGATAATTGCTGAGTTAACAAAGAGAAAAAGTCTTCTTGTGTTAACGCATCACTCTCATTATCACTGGTAGCAACTTGTTGCTCTTGCCAGCGTATAGAGTCTAAATAGGATGAAGATGTACTAATATCGTTACTCATAACCTACCCTCGGTTACCGCTGCCCTAGCAACAGTGTTTTACTTAGCATTTGCTTAGCTGCATCAGCAACTTGCACGTTTGTTTGGTAAGAACGAGAGGCAGAAATCATATTTGCCATCTCCTCTACAACATTAACGTTGGGTTTATAGATATAGCCATTTTCATCCGCACTTGGATGGTTTGGGTTATATTCAATTTGTAATGGTGCATCGCTTTCAACAATGCCCAAAACTTTAACACCAACTGCGGAGCCCTGCTGGTTACTTACTGATGCTGAAGCCTTTGTTAGCTCAGCCGCAAATACAGGTTGGCGCGCTCGGTACGTTTTGTCTTGAGAAGAACTAATGGTATTAGCATTAGAAATATTACTAGCTGTAGTATTTAAGCGAACGTTTTGTGCGCTCATACCCGAACCTGCAATATCGAAAACATTATATAAACTCATAAATTTTATCCTTGACTACCGAGAGCTTTATTCAGGCCTTTAAATTTGCCGCTTAAAAATTGCAAGCTGGCCTGATACTCCATAGCATTCTGTGTATACAAGTTTCGTTCCACTTGTATATCAACCGAGTTACCATCACCAGTATCTGATTGATTTGGCAAACGAAATGATTCTGAACTGCCCATACTATGAGTACCTCCACCAATGTGTTTATCATTAGTTCTTACCATAGTATTGCCGCTTTGCTGGGTTGACCTTGCCGCTTTTAATGCAGAGGCAAAATCAATATCTTTTGCTTTATAGCCAGGCGTATCAGCGTTAGCTATATTAGTTGCAATTAATTCTGCTCGCTGTGAACGGATCAACATGGCTTGCGGATGCACACCTAATGCTTTATCAAAACTGATAGCCATAACCTTCTCCAAAAAATTGACTTACCCATTAATAAAGCAAAAAATAAGCCATTAATATTAGGGCTTGCTATATTTTTATAAGGCTATGTATCTAAAAAGAAAAACGACGCTAGGTGCGTCGTTTTAGGGAAGGGAGTTAGCTTAATTACTTCTTTTGGTAAATAATACCAGGGTTGCACCTAACCATATCAAACTCAGTACTTAGGCCAGTTAGGGACTCTGACGCGCCTAAAAATAGGTAACCGTTTGGATTTAACGCTTGTGCAAACTGGTTAATAATTTTAGCTTTTATTTCAGGCGCAAAGTAAATTAGTACATTTCGGCAAAAAATAATATCAAATTTACCCATTAACGCGTAAGAATCAAGCAGATTTAAATGCCTAAAACTAACTTGTTTTTTTATTGTATCGTTTACTTGTGCCATACCGTTGCCGCTGTCTTTAAAAAACTTTTTACGACGCTCTGCAGATAACCCTCTGGCAAGTGCCAGCGCGTCATACTCTGCATTTTTACACATATCAAGCATGGTATTAGATATGTCGGTACCAATAATTTGTGCCCCCATACGAAGCACACCTGGTTGCTTAGCACTAAATTCAGCAACCGACATAGCTATTGAATAAGGTTCTTGGCCTGACGAACTGGCAGCAGACCAAATTTTTAAAGGTCTTCTTAAATCTTTAAATTCAGGGAAAAGCTTGTTTTGGAGCAACTCAAATGGGTATTGATCTCTAAACCACAAAGTTTCGTTGGTGGTCATTGCATCAACAACAGCGGCTCTTAATTGCCGCTCGTGAGGCCCGAGAGTTTTACTAACCAATTCCGATAAAGATCCCACATTAAATCGAGTCATTAACGGAGCAAGTCGGCTTTTAACTAAATACTGTTTATTTTCACCTAAAACAATGCCGCATTGCTGCTCTAAAAACGAACGAAACTGGTCGTATTCACTTTGCTGCAAATCTTTATTATTCAAGTTAGTAGCACCTATTTTTGTTAATCACAATGAACCCACTTTTTAACCGCTGTTGCTAATTCATCTGGGTTAAATTTAGCAATAAAGTCATCTGCCCCTACTTTTTCAATCATCGCTTGGTTAAAAACACCACTCAAAGAGGTATGCAAAATAACATGCAAAGGTGCAAGTTTGGGATCTGCTTTTATTTCAGCTGTTAAGGTATAGCCGTCCATTTCTGGCATTTCAACGTCTGAGATAAGTAATGCTACTCGCTCTGTAATATCATTTTTACAATCAAGCTCTGCTATTTCTTTAAGCCTAATTAAAGCTTCCTTACCATTTTTAGCAAGCTCTGTTTGAACACCTAGCGGCTCTAAGGCTCGTTTAACTTGATTACGGGCAACAGCAGAGTCATCTGCAATAAATACGATACGTTCGCCTAAATCTCTTTGAATATCGCCACTTTGTGCAACTTCAGCACTTACTTCTGTGTTTACTGGACAAATTTCGTTGAGAATTTTTTCTACATCGAGAATCTCGACTAATTCATTTTCGATTTCGGTCACTGCCGTTAAATATGAATAACGTCCGGCGCCTGATGGCGGTGGCATTATTTTTTCCCAATTCATATTTACAATGCGTTCAACTCCGCCCACTAAAAACCCTTGCACAGAGCGATTGTATTCAGCAATGATTATAAAGCTGTCTTTAATGTTGTCGATTGGGCGCCCACCTACAGCCATTGATAAATCAATAACCGAAATGGTTTGACCACGAATATGTGCAACACCACGAATATACGGATTAGATTTTGGCATGCTTGTTAGTGGAGGGCATTGCAGCACTTCTCTCACTTTAAATACATTAATACCAAAACGCTGACGCCCTCTGAGCTTAAATAAAAGTAATTCTAGGCGGTTCTGCCCAACCAACTGTGTGCGTTGGTTTACTGAGTCTAAAATGCCTGCCATTCAAATCTCCTAAAGAAAACAAATAATACGGAACGATAATTGCTTTCTATTTATAAAGCTACATAACATCGCGGGTGCGTCTACTTTTTGACGCAAAATATTTATACCCTGTTTGAAACCATAAGCATAGTCGAAACATTATGAGTTTGTTAAAAAAAATCAGAAGATACAGTGTTTTTTATTTTGTTACTAGCTTGTGCTTTGTATTCCCTTTGCAAGCTAAAGTGTTTAGTAAAGATTTATTACAAGACATGGCCGTTGCTTACATAGCTAAGCAAATTGGTACATTACAAAACACTAATACTCAATTAAGTGCTCTGCCTTTAGACAGTCGCATTCCTGATCGTGTCTGTAATACAGAGCTTGAATTATCAACATCCGATGAGCCACCATTTAACCGCCAAGTAACCTTACAAGCCAAGTGCAATGATGCTCAAACGTGGGCTCAATACGTTCATGTAAGAGTTGTTGAAATGGCCCCAGTTGTTGTTGCCACTACTAATTTAACCCGCGGTGAAGTAATAACTAAATCGCATTTAAGTATTGAAATGAAACCAACTCACTTTGTACGAATACAGTACTTAGATGATCCCACAATGCTAATAGGTAGTAGAAGTAAACGAAATATTAGAAGTGGTATGCCAGTATTACTAAACCAAATTTGCATGGTGTGTAAAGGTGACTCTGTTAATATTTACGCAAACCTGAGGGGTCTTAGAATTAAAACCACAGGTATTGCTTTAGAAGACGGTACTTTGGGCGAACAGATACAAATAAAAAACAAAAAATCAGGTAAAGTTTTAAATGCGCGAGTAGATGGTGTAGAGTCTGTTCAGGTGAATATTTAATTTAGATTTATACTAAAGTATCCTACGTATATGCCGATAACATGGCATAAGTTGGGTAATATACGGGTTTATTATTATGGTTAATCAAGTTAATGGCAGTAATCAACAAGCTAATGCGTTAACAAATGCAAAGCAGCAACAAGTTGATTTAAAAAAAGATAACGCAAATACACAAGCTGCTCAGGCCCCTTCGCCTAAAGCTGCAAGTGATTCTGTAAGTTTAACGCCGCAAGCGCAGCAATTAAAAACGCTTCAAGATAAAGCACAGCAATCGCCTGGCTTTGACAGCGATAAAGTTGCTGAGCTAAAAAAAGCAATAACTGAAGGTAAATACCAAGTAGACAGTGAAAAGCTTGCTAAAAACTTAGCTGATTTTGAGTTTAACGTGTATGGCTGATCATAATAGTTTAATTAGCGTAAAGCTAAACCAACAAGTAAGTTGTTTAGACTCTTTACACACGCTATTAAACGATGAGCTTACTGCTATTGCCTCACGACGAGGTGCTGGTTTAAAAGAAATTGCCCAACAAAAAATGTCTTTTTTAACTAAGCTAAGCACTCTAGATAAAGAGCTAAGTAAGTTAATTGCCAGTAACGATACACAAAATCCTGAAATATCTGAGCTAATAAGCCAAGTTAAAACGCAACTTGCGCAATGCCAAAAACAAAATAATGTTAATGCTCATGCTGCCCGTCAAGCGCAAATTAGCGTTAAACAATTAAAAGAGATATTAATTGGCGCACCAACGTCAATGACCTACGACCAAGGCGGTAAATCTGTAAATACCGAGAGTAAACTGGTTCGTAATTTAAAAGCGTAAGCCCAAAATTTGACATTAAAAAACCTTATTGATTTATCAATAAGGTTTTTTAATGTCCTTTATTCTTAAATTTCGTTATAAATAATATCAATTTTCTTAATAATGTAAGCCCCCTTAATAATTAAGAGGGCTTTATTGAGATTAAATATCCGTTTGATTATTACTACTTTCAATTAAGTGTTTAATCATCTCTTCCGATTGATTTTGTACATCAACCGCAGGTGCTGCTGCATCAATGCTTCCCCCACTTTGAGCTGGAGTATAAGCAATTGCAGAGCCTTCATCCTCAACCAGTGTATTTAGCGCTATAAGCTGCTCTGCATCTTCATCAATGATTACGTCATTAATGTTAAGTGGCTCCGCCGAACTCACTTGCACAGTTTGCTCAGGTGCTGATAGACCACTCAAGTTACCTAAATCAATCGTTTCAGTGCTTAATACGTTATTGCTTGAAACTTCATTAGGGGTTGTATCGCCTAAAGCCGACTCCTCGCTAAATGATTCAGGGATTGTGTCGCCGGAAGCAGCGCTTACTCCACTATCGTAAATGTTGCCTGACTCTATAAATACATCATTTCCATTTTTAACGTGGTAATTACCAGCTTCGTCCACAGTATAGAAATACGTGTTTTCAAGGCCTGTACCCAGTAAACCTAAAGCATTCAGATCTAAGTTGGTAGAGTCCCAATTACCTTGAGCATCTACAACTGCATATGGCGCTGAAGTTAATGCTAAATCAATGCCTAAAACTAATGAGTCGAGAATATAGACCTTACTTCCCTCACCGCCATCAGATGTCCCTTCGTAGCCAACCAATATCCCTATACCCAATAAATTAAGTAAGTACTCAGGTTCTACTGTAAAGTTGATCGGTGTAGTATCAATTACCAATCCAGATAAACTACCGCTTGATGTTGCGTTTCCAGAACTATCGGTCGCTACAGCTGTTACAGTATAAGCCCCATCAGCTAAGGTAGTATTAGCTGTTACGCTCCACTCACCAGATGCATCAGCAAATACTGTTTCAGTTGCCTCTGTAGCGCCACTAAAGGTCACCGTTACAAACTCACCAGGAGCGGCTGTACCTGTTATAACTGGGTTTTGATCTGTAGTTAGTACCAATCCTGAATCAATTGTAATACCTGAGTCAATTGCGCTACTTGTGGATAGCGTACCAATATTGCCTGCGCTATCAACAATACTTACATCTACAGTGTAATTACCTTCACTAAGCATCTCTTCAGCCTCAATACTCCAGGTTCCATCACCACCAACGTTTGTTTGAACATTGTGAGTGGCGCCTGCAGAATCGGTAAATGTAACGATTACCAATTCACCTGCAAAACTTCCGGTTACTGACCCCGTAACAGTAGGCGTTGTATCTTGCCCTACCAATATTGGATCTATGACTACAGTTGGCGCTGTGTAGTCTGTGCTTGACACCATAGTATCGCTAGCAGAGTTACCCGCTGTATCGCTTATTGATGCTGTTGCACTAAAGCTACCTTCACTAAGCGCGGTGGTAGCTGTTACTGACCATGTGCCATTTCCTGAAACTTGAGCGGTAATAGTTTGTGAATCGTTATTAGCATCAGTAATAACAACACTCACATTTGTACCTGCTGGTGCATCACTTATACCTGTTATAGTCGGTAGCGGGTTATTGGTTACAGATAATTGATCAACTTCAACTGTTGGTGGTGTTAAATCAATTATTCCACCAAGACTTGTAGAGCTTGAAAGCCCTAAGTCTTCAACTGTAGCACTTACAGTAAAGGTGCCTTCAGCTAATGGTGTTGTAGGTATTAGAGTCCACATACCTGCTATAGCCGTTGTATTATAAGTGGTAGCGGTACCGTCACTGTCAGTAATAACGACTTCTACATTACCGTTTATTACATCGGTAGTACCACTAATAGTAGGGGTTGTATCGCTTGTATCTATTATTGGATTGATTAGTAGGCTCGGTAAAGTGGTACTAACAGTGCCAGTTTGCGTTACTGTGGCTATATTTCCAGCATCATCAATACTAATAGCTTCTATGGTTAAATCGCCCTCAGCAAGTAAAGGGGTAACAACAAACCACGTGCCATCTCCTAATACCGTTGTGGTAACTTCATAAAGTGTGTTTGTAGAGTCGGTAACATTAACCGTAATTAAGCTACCTATTTCTTCGTCACTGGTGCCAGTAATAGTAGGCGTTAATGTATTAAGTACACCAAAGGCGTCTATTTCTAACGATGGCGGTATGGTATCAATCGTCACTTGCTCAGTAACAGACTGGCCTACATTACCCGCAGCATCAGTAATACTTGCGAATACACTATATATACCATCAGGTAGACTAGTGGTTACTAATGACCACGTGCCATCGCTACCAACAAGGGCATCAAATACTGTTGCGTTGCCGTTACTATCTATCACAGTTACATCAATGTCTGTACCTTGAGCTTCTTCAGAAGTACCAGAAATAGTTAGAATGTCAGTATTGCTGATGCTCAACGGTAAAATATCTACCACCGGCACTAACGTATCAACAACAAACTCGAGCGTTTGTGTTACTACATTGCCGGCATCATCAGTGATACTCACGTTGGCAACATGCTGTCCTTCAGTCAGCGCATCAACTTCCAGTGAAAATAGCCCTGCTGCATTCACTGTTGTTGTTAGTACTGAGCCTCCATCCAGCTGAATCTCTACCACACCATTAATTAAATCACTAGTCCCTTGAATAATTGGAGTAGAATCTGACGTTGTACCAATCACTTGCAAATTAAGCGTTGGCGAGATGGTATCTACTACACTGCTTATCAGCTGTGTAGCTGTTATTCCGACTTCACTTAATACATTTACAGTTACAGTAAACACGCCCTCAGCAAGTGATTGAGGAACCTGTACAGCCCATGAATTATCTGCCTGCACTATGGCAACCAAATCTTGTGCTATGTTATCGCTATCTACCACTCTCACTAGCACTTCTGTGCCTGGGGCTTGGTCGGTCGTACCGCTAATTATTGGTAAATCTCCCTCGCCAGTTACAAAGTCAACCACCGCATTAAGTAACGGCGTTGAAGCATCTACATCTGCAGTTGTAATAGTGGTGGTGTTACCCGCTTCATCAGTTGCAGAGGCTTCAACAACCGATAAGCCAATAATATTAACCGCTAGGCCTAATAACACCCAATCGCCATTGGCATCAGTTGTTACATCGTATGTTAAGTTAGCCAAATCACCTGCTAATTCTAAATTAACGGTGACTGTTTTACCTTCACCTAAATCGGAAGTACCAGATAAAGATACTAGCTGTCCTAATAGGAACGAAGGCACAATTGTTAGCTCTGGTCCCACGGTATCAACCTCACCACCGGTTTTATTGTCGACCGAAGTATTGCCCGCAGCATCGCTAATAGTTGCACTAACACTGTAAACACCGTCAGCTAAAATATTATTAGCAGCCGCTTGCCAGTCTCCATTGCCATCGGTTTGAACGGTCATTTGATGAGAAACTCCAGCAGAATCAGTAAAGGTAACAATAACGTTTGTATTTGCCTCGTTAGACGTACCTGTAATCAATGGAGTGCTATCTTGAGTTAGTATTAATGAACTTTGATTAATACTAATCTCGGGAGCAATTGTATCAATGGTTGCTGTATTTGTTGCGTCCCCGGTATTACCCGCGCTGTCAGTAACAAATACTTCAACTGAATAATCTCCTTGTGATAGAGAGCTAGTTGCCTCTACAGACCATACACCACCAGTTTGAACTGTTGTATTTACAGTATGCTCATTGCCTTGTGCATCAGTGAATACCACTGCAACAGCATCACCCACATTGGCACCTGTCACACTTCCAGAAATACTTGGAGTTAGATCAGTACTTCCAACAATATCGCTAATAGTTACAACTGGCGCAGTTATATCAACTACCCCTGTAATACTTGTGTTTACAGGGTTACCGGCAGTATCTGTGGTTGAAGCTGAAACCGTGTAAGCGCCCTCACTCAACTCTGTACTTGCAGCGACTGACCATGTGCCATTTGCACCAACCGTAGCATTAACCGTTTGCTCTGCACCTAAGCTATCTGTAATTAAAATAGCGACTATGGCGCCTTGTGGAGCTGTAGTTGTGCCTGAAATTGTTGGCGTTGTATCATTTGAAATTGTAAGCGGTGTAATATTAAGGGCTGGTGGAGTTAAATCGATAACACCGCTACCTGTTGTATTACTCGTTAAGCCTCCTTCAGTTACACTTGCCGAAACAGTAAACTCACCTTCAGGAAGAATACTTGTCGCATCAACACTCCAAATCCCACCTACCACAGTTGTAGTTACAGTATGTGAAACGTTATTAACGTCAGTTATAACGACTGTGATCACCGAGTTATCTATTGCACTACTTGTGCCTGATATTGCTGGTGTTTGATCGTTTGTATCAATAATTGTATTAATATTAATTGTAGGCGCATTGGTATTTAACATTGCGGTACTATTTGCAACTGATTCATTCCCTGCGGCATCAGTAACACTTGCAGAAACTGCAACTTCACCATCAGTCAGTGCATCTGTAATATCTAAAGTCCAAGCACCACCTGCACCAACAACAGTTGTGTAAGTCTCGGTACTATCTCCATCGGTCACAGTTACTGTAATACTCGTGTTTTCAGGTTCATTGGATGTGCCTGAAATAGTTGGCGTGCTGTCATTAATTGTACCTAATGCGTTTATAGTAATACTTGGTGCTTGAGTATCAATAAAGCTCGAGCCTGTATCCACTCCTTGATTGCCAGCATCATCGGTAATACTTACCTCTACATCATAATTACCATCAGGCAAACTTGGCGCTGTAACTTGCCAATCGCCGTTAGCATCAACTATTGCAGTTAAAGTATGTATATCACCGTTGCTATCTGTAATAACAATATCGACCACCGTATCCTGTGGTTCAGTTGAAGTACCATTTATAACTGGTGTCTCAGTGTTAAATACAGTTATGTCATTAAGTACAATAACAGGTACTTGGGTATCAATTGTTAAATCAATAGTCGTGCTGCTGGTATTATTAGCGTCATCGGTAACATTTACTTGAGCCGTATAATCACCATCAACAAGTGCTACGGGGACATCTACTTGCCAATTGCCATCAGTACCCACTGTTGCTGTTAGTGTTTGACCGCCGATAAGGATGGTTACATCAGCACCAATCTCATTACTCGTGCCTGAAATTGTAGGGGTTGTATCTATTGTCGCGTTAACTTCGTTCACAATTAATGTAGGAGCAACGCTATCTATTTCACCTTGAGCCTGCTGCGTTGTTAAATTACCAACACTGTCTCTAACCTCTGCAACAACGGTATATTGACCTTGCGCTAGCTCTGCAGGTACAGCAACAGACCAGTCGCCACCGGCTTGAACTGTCGCAGTAAACGCTTGGCTTTCTCCTTCACTATCAGTCACGGTTATATTAATTACAGTGCCTTGCCCCATATCGGTGGTTCCGCTAATTACTGGGGTGCTATCATTCGATAAAGCATCAACACTAACGGTTAGTTCTGGCGCTACGTTATCAAAATCAAGCGTATTAACTGTTCTTACATTACCAGCGGCATCCGTTGCACTGGCAGTCACATAGGCAAGGTTTAGTAAAGGTACTGTTATGTTTGCAAGCCCCCAGGTACCATCAGGATTTGTCGTTGCTGTATAAGTTGCGCCAACTAACCCACCAACTAGGTACTCTGTAATAGTGATTACAGAGCCTCCCGGTAAATCAGAATCCCCCGAAAGAGAAACTAAATTACCTAATAAAAACGATGGAATAATTTCAAGTTCAGGAGCAGTTACATCCACTTCGCCGCTGTCAGTGCCGGTACCTGTGTTGCCTGCGGCATCGGTGATGCTGGCGCTAACGCTATAATTCCCTTCGGCTAAATCAGTCGTTGGTGTCGCACTCCAGTTACCATTGGCATCGGTTTGTACATCAATGCTTTGAGTAGCATTTGCTGCATCTGTAAACGTCACCGTGATGGTGCTGTTAGGTGCATCACTGGTGCCTGTCACTATTGGCGTGC
>NZ_JACJEX010000026.1:0-10926 GCF_014164245.1 Pseudoalteromonas sp. SG43-8
AAGTGTTGCTTGCAGTGCTTGTTCTATATTCACAAAAAAATCCGTAGTTAGTTTCCTAACTACGGATTTTGCATGATCGTTTGGATCGGTCAACCGGTCATTTTCTTAACTGATCGGCATTAGCCTTGAGGCTCCTTTTTAATAAACTAAGTAAATAGCTTAAGCGATAAACGCCTTAATAGCGTTTAATATTCCTTGCTCGCCTAATCCCATTTCATCGTGCATTTCATCTTGCGTGCCGTGTTTAATAAACTCATCTGGAATACCTAAGTTAAGGATATTAATATCAGCCTTTTGCGTTGCCAAGTATTCGTTAACTGCAGAGCCGGCACCGCCAGCAATAGCATTATCTTCAAGGGTTACAATTACATCGTGGCTAGTTGCAAGCTCATTTAAAAGTGCAGTATCAAGTGGTTTAATAAAACGCATATTAACAAGCGTTGCATCTAATTCGTTAGCAGCAAGCTGTGCATTATCAAGTAATGTACCAAATGATAAAATTGCAATTTTACTGCCTTTCTTAATTGTATCTGCCTTACCTATTTCAAGCAGTTGCATAGTGCTTCCAATGTCTGCAGTACCTGCGCTACCTCGAGGGTAACGAACTGCAACAGGGCAGTTTGCTTTATAACCGGTGTATAGCATTTGGCGGCATTCGTTGGTGTCGCTTGGTGCCATAATTACCATATTTGGAATACAGCGCATAAAGCTTAAATCGTACGCACCTTGGTGAGTTTCACCATCGGCTCCAACAATACCAGCGCGGTCAATGGCAAATAATACAGGTAAGTTTTGCAGTGCAACATCATGTATTAATTGGTCATACGCACGTTGTAAAAAGCTCGAGTAAATAGCAACAACAGGTTTTAAACCTTCACAAGCAAAACCAGCCGCTAAAGTAACTGCATGCTGCTCTGCAATGGCCACATCAAAGTATTGATCTGGAAACTCTTTAGAAAAACGTACCATGCCAGAGCCTTCGCGCATTGCTGGCGTAATAGCCATTAACTTGCTGTCTTGCTTTGCCATGTCGCATAACCAATCGCCAAAAACTTTTGAAAAAGTAGCAGCGCTAGGTTTAGATTTAGGCAGGCTAGTTGTGCTTGGGTCGAATTTTGGTACGCCATGGTAGCCAATAGGATCGGCTTCAGCCGGTTTGTAGCCCTTACCTTTTTGCGTTTTTATATGTAAAAGCTGTGGGCCTTTTAAATTACGCATATTACGTAATGTATCTACAAGCATGTTTACATCGTGACCATCAATTGGGCCTATGTAATTTAGGCCTAATTCTTCAAAGAAGGTCCCCGGGATCATCATGCCTTTAATGTGCTCTTCCATTTTACTGGCAAGTTGCTTTACCGGAGGCACACCTGAGAGTAACTTTTTACTACCTTCACGAATGTTAGTATAAAAGCTACCTGATAAAATTCGGGCAAAGTGATTTGTTAATGCGCCAACATTTTCAGAAATCGACATTTCGTTATCATTTAAAATAATAAGCATGTCTGATTTTACATCACCTAAATGATTCATCGCTTCAAATGCCATGCCTGCGGTTATAGCTCCGTCACCAATAATGGCTACAGATTTTCGACCTTTGCCTTCTTTTTGGGCGGCAATAGACATACCTAAGGCAGCTGAAATAGAGGTGCTTGAATGGCCTACGCTAAACGTATCGTATTGGCTTTCATCGCGAAAAGGAAAAGGGTGCAAACCGTCTTTTTGACGAATAGTGTGCATTTGGTCGCGACGACCTGTAAGGATTTTATGTGGATAAGCTTGGTGACCCACATCCCAAACTAGGCGATCGTCTGGAGTGTTATAAACATAATGTAGCGCAACGGTTAGTTCAACCGTCCCTAAACCAGACGCTAGATGACCGCTACTTTGCGATACTGAGTTGAGTAAATAATCGCGCAGCTCATTGCTAAATGCAGGGAGTTTGTCTTGCGCTAAGTCACGCAATTGGGCTGGCTCGTCAACCAAATTAAGTAATGGATACTTGCTACTATCAAGTGTCATGGTTTTATATATATCCTTCGCTAACATTAATTCATTCAAAGCTTTTACGAATAATTAATGTTGAGTAATAATGTCAGTGCTAATTGCAATACGTATGAGCAAAAATTAGTGGTCACGCTCAATTAGGTAATTTGCTAGCGACGCAAGAAGTGTTGTGTCAGCATCTATATTTGCCAACGCTTCATGGGCTTGTTGTATTAAATTTTGCGCCTTTTCTTTAGCGCCTAGCATACCTAATAACGCCGGATATGTCGCTTTATTCGCGGCAATATCGGAGCCTTGTGGTTTACCTAAAGTAACCGTATCGCCTTCAACATCTAAAATGTCGTCGTGTACTTGAAACGCCAGCCCTATAGCATACCCAAAAATGCTTAAATTTTCTAAGGTTTGTTGATCTGCCTTTTCACTGCACAGTGCACCAAGTGTAATTGCACAATTAATTAAAGCTCCGGTTTTTAGCTTATGTATTCGCTCAAGCTCTTGTACGGTAATTACTTTATCTGTTGCTGCTATGTCAAGACCTTGTCCGCCTACCATGCCCTCAAGGCCTGATGCGTTGGCAAGCGTAGCAATCATTTTTACTTGTGTTTGCGACGAGCATGTAAATTTGTGATTCGCAATAAGCTCAAAGGCGAGTGTTTGTAGGGCATCACCGGCTAAAATTGCATTTGCCTCGCCAAATTCTATATGGCAAGTAGGGCGGCCACGGCGTAAGTCGTCATCGTCCATAGCGGGCAAATCATCATGAACTAGCGAATAGCTATGGATACACTCAATTGCAGCTGCAAGTACATGTAAGTCTTGCTGGTTTGCACCGAGCATTTTACCTGTAGCATAAACTAAAAATGGACGTAATCTTTTACCGCCATTAAATAATCCATACTGGGTGGCGTTCTTGACTGTTTCTTCAGTATCGAGAGGCTGTTTAAAATGCTGTTGTAAGGTCGCTACTACATCTTTTTGAGCACGTTCGATATAATTATTTATGCTCACAGCTATTCCATATCATTATCAAAATTCGTAAGAACTGACTTTTCGCCATTCCCCATCAAAATTGATACTTTTTGTTCTGCTTGCTGTAATTTACCTGATGAAGCACTTGCTAATGCAATTCCACGCTCAAATTGCTTTAACGATTGCTCAAGCGATAAGTCACCTTGTTCCATGTCACTAACGATTGTAGATAATTCTTCTAGTGCTTGTTCGAAACTTAAGTTTTCAGGTTTTTTAGTCGCCATCTTTATTTCAGCTTACATAATAAATTTAGGGGTCAATTTTAGGGGGAATGCTAAACTAGGTCAAAGGATGATATTGGTTTTTTACCTTTATAACGTTAAATTATATTTCAAGTGTATTAATAAAGCCTTAATAGCGGTCTGTTAGTTTAATAAATCAATTGATAATTAGGTAGCCCTTATAACTTGATCTAAAATAGTGCTAAAGGCTGCTTTTTATGTTTATTTATAAAAATGGCTTAAGCAATTCAATATGTTGCCGATAAGCAGTTAATAATAAAAGTTTATGATAAGGCCATTAAGCATGAAACTTCTGGAGGAAATGTGGATTTAGCAACCATAATCGGGATCCTAGGCGCAATTGGCTTAATTGTCATGTCTATGTTTATGAGTAGTAGCGGTGAAATGGCTATGTTTGCCGATGCTCCTTCTAGTGTAATTGTATTTGGTGGTTCACTTTTCATTGTTTTATCAAATTTCACCATGTCACAGTTTTTGGGTATAGGTAAAGTTGTTGCTAAAGCGTTTATGTTTAAAATTGAAACGCCAGAAGAACTTATTGAAAAAGCAGTAGAACTTGCTGATTCAGCTCGTAAAGGGGGCTTTTTAGCACTCGAAGAAGCTGAAATCCCAAATCCATTTATGCGCAAAGGCGTCGACATGCTTGTTGATGGCCATGACGCAGATGTTGTTCGCGCCACACTTCAAAAAGACATCTCTTTAACCACGACTCGACATGAAATGGGCGCAGGCTTATTTAAGTCATTAGCCGATATTGCACCAGCAATGGGAATGATTGGTACTCTAATTGGCTTAGTTGCAATGTTATCTAACATGGATGACCCAAAAGCAATTGGCCCGGCAATGGCGGTAGCGCTTTTAACAACTTTATATGGTGCGTTTTTAGCCAATGTTGTGGCAATTCCTATTCAGGTAAAACTTGAACTGCGTAAAGACGAAGAGGCTATGAATCAGCGTTTAATTTTAGATGCTATTTTAGGTATACAAGATGGCCAAAATCCAAAAGTAATCGAAGGTATTTTGAAAAATTACTTAGCTGAATCTAAACGAAAAGTAGATACCGAGGAGTAATTATGTCTGATCAAGAGTGCAAATGCCCACCACCAGGCCTACCAGCATGGATGGGAACGTTTGCCGATTTAATGTCACTGTTAATGTGCTTTTTTGTACTCTTGCTTGCGTTTTCAGAAATGGATGTACTTAAGTTTAAACAAATTGCGGGCTCTATGAAGTTTGCTTTTGGTGTGCAGAATAAAATTGAAGTAAAAGATATCCCTAAAGGTACCTCTGTTATTGCTATGGAGTTTACCCCAGGCAAACCAGAACCCACTCCAATAGAAACTATTCAACAACAAACAGTAGAAATGACTCAACAAATGTTAGAGTTTCAGGCTGGAGATGAAAGCTCAGCTGGCGGCAGGCAAGAACAACGCGGGGACAAACGTGGTGGAGAATCGCGAAGCACTTCACAAGAGCAGTCGTCAGAGCAAGCAACTTCAGCTGCGGATCAAGAACAAACAAATGAGTTAGTTAAAAAAATAGCGCAACAACTCGAAAAGCAAATTATAGATGGTGCAATAGAGCTTGAATCATTAGGGCAGCAAATTATTATTCGTATTCGTGAAAATGGCTCATTTCCCTCGGGTAGTGCGTTTTTACAACCTAAATTTAAACCTATTATTCAAGATATTGGTGAGCTGCTAAAAGATGTACCTGGCGAAATTACTGTTTCGGGGCATACCGATGATTTTCAGGTTTCAAACGAGTTATATATTAATAATTGGGACTTATCGTCAAAGCGTGCTGTAGCAGTTGCAAGCGAACTACAAACAGTGCAAGGGTTTGATAAAAACCGCATGATGGTAGTAGGGCGCGCCGATACTCGCCCACTTGTACCAAACGATTCAAATGAAGACCGCCGAAGAAACCGTCGTGTAGAAATATCAATTCTACAAGGTAAGGCTAAAGAGTCTGATCCGATTGACGTGCGTTAAGATAGAGCTTGACGCTATCGCTTATTGAATAAGTTTCACTTTAAGGTACTTTGTTCGTTTAAGTACCTTGGCAATCCTATTGTTTTAGCTTAAAGTACATTTCCTTAACATATGTGATGGAGTTTCTGTGAAAATAATCAATAAATATTGTGGCATGCCAGGTAATGGTGATGGTACAGATGACGATAAAAAAACAAAGTAAGGCTGAGTGTTTTGCCTGAATGGTTTTTGTATATTGTTAGTATTTTAAGTAAAAGCTGGGTTTTAATGCTAAGCCCAGCTATTTTTATATTTTTTGTATTTAAAGATCGCCTAGCCTTTCGATTTGTATTACTGACCGCAGCTTTTTTCCTCTTTGGTAACCTAACTGCTTCAAGCCTAAGAGGGTTTGATGACATTTATATTTATCGTTATTTAGTTTGGGCGCTAACAGATATTATTTGGATGGCACTTATCGCTTACTGGGGGATAAAAGATAAAGTGTACCTATGGCAATGTGCTATTGGTCAATTGGTAGTTATTGGTGCACCTATATTGCAACTATTCCGCTTAGTTGATCGTCATTTATGGGATTTAGCTTACAGTACTGCTGTTTATCAGACTCTAATACCATTTATCAACATAGCCACAGTTGTTGTGTGTTATTTACCTCTAATTATTCTTTTCACTAAACAAGGTAGTTTTAGGGCAAAAGATAAAACTCCCCACCTTTAAAATAGCTGTGCTAAACTACTGTTTATATGAACAGTGAGTGAGCGGCTCCCATGAACCTCTACATTGCAGAAAAACCATCATTAGGCAGAGCAATTGCCGATGCCTTACCAAAACCACATAAAAAACACGATGGCTATATAGAAGTCGCTAACGGAGATTGTGTCTCGTGGTGTATAGGGCATTTACTAGAACAAGCAGAGCCCGATGATTACGATGAGCGCTTTAAAAAGTGGCAGTTTGATCACTTACCTATAATACCTGAGCAGTGGAAGTTAAAAGCCAAAACCAAAACTCGCAAACAGCTCACTGTTTTAAAAAAATTAATTAAACAAGCCTCGCAACTTATTCACGCTGGCGATCCAGACCGTGAAGGCCAGCTTCTGGTCGACCAAGTAATAGAAGAAGCTAAAATAAGTCAGGCTAAAAAGCAAAGTACGCAACGTTTACTCATTAGTGATTTAAACTTATCGGCGGTAAAGAAATCATTGGGCGCAATGCGTTCTAATCGAGATTTTATTCCGTTAAGTGTATCTGCTTTAGCGCGCTCTCGTGCTGATTGGCTATTTGGTATGAATTTAACACGTGCATACACACTAGCTGGGCAAAAAGCAGGATTTGGTAATGTGCTTTCGGTAGGGCGGGTTCAAACCCCTATTTTAGGTCTTGTTGTTAATAGAGATAACGAAATAGCGAACTTTGTATCTAAGCCTTTTTACGATGTATTGGCGCATTTGCTTACTCCAGATAACCAGCCATTCATAGCTAAGTGGGTTCCAAGCAAAGCATGTGAGCCACATCAAGATGAAGAAGGGCGAATACTTAACAAAGCTCTTGCAGAAAATGTTGCTTCACGTATTACAAGGCAAAGTGCTGAGCTTACTTCACTCGACCAAAAACAAAAAAAGCAAAGTGCTCCATTACCTTATAATTTATCTGCACTACAAATAGATGCCGCTAAAACATTTGGTATGCCAGCTCAAAAAGTATTGGATATTTGCCAAATACTTTACGAACGTCATAAACTAATTACTTACCCACGCTCAGACAATCGTTATTTACCCAAAGATCACCATCAAGAAGCATCTGCTATTTTAAAGGCAATAAGTGCAAATGGGGGGCAAGGCAGTGAATTAGTAAACGGGGCTGATGTAAAAAAGCGTAGTAAATGTTTTAACGATTCAAAAGTAGCTGCCCATCATGCCATTGTGCCTACGGCTAAGCAGTTAAAGTCAGCGAGTTTGAGCGGTGACGAAGCAAAGGTATATCAATTAATAAGCCGTCATTACTTAATTCAGTTTTATCCCGACTATATATATAACGAAACTAAAGCTGAGGTAATTATTGCTGGTGGGCTTTTTAAAGCAAATGCAAAACAAGATGTAAGCCTGGGCTTTAAGGTATTAATAGGTAAGTCTGAATTAAAAGATGAAGCTACGTTACCTCCTTTAACTAAAGGTATGCCTCTTTTTTGTGAGCAAGGAAAAGTGGTCGAAAAGCATACATCACCTCCTGCTTATTTTACCGATGCTACATTATTGGCTGCGATGACGGGCATTAGCCGTTATGTTAAAGATCCACAAATTAAAAAAGTATTAAAAGACACTGATGGTTTAGGTACGGAGGCAACACGTGCGGGAATAATCGAGTTGCTATTTAAGCGGCGTTTTTTAAAACGTGAAGGTAAGTCAATTAGAGCGACCGAAACGGGACTTGCTCTTATTAGCGTATTACCACAAGGTTTAGCGAGTCCTGATTTAACCGCAAAGTGGGAGTCGAGCTTAGGTGATATTGCACAGCAGGCAATGAGTTATCAGCAATTTTTACAGCCTTTACTTGCTGACCTAAATGGGTTTGTTCAATTAGCAGCAAACTGCGATAGCAATGCATTTGCGAAGTTACCAAAAACCTCACCTAAAAAACGTTTTGCTAAACGAGGTGGAAAAGCGACCTTTAAAAAGTCGAGTTATAAAAAAAGCTCTGTTGCTAGTTAGCAACAGAGCCATTTTATTAAACCATGTTGCTTAATGTTGAATAGGTATTACTTAACCTAAACTCAGGTTACTTATTAAATAAGGCAACAGCAGCGTTACTCATTGCTTTTATTCCAGTAGGAATAGCAACTTTATAATCTGGTGCAAATTTACTAGAGTGTAGAGAAGGGAGTACCTCACCTGTTTTTATTGAATCTGCATATTGTGCTTGGTTTACGCCTCCTAGCCAAAAGAGGGTAATAGGGATATTTTCATCGGTGCGTCCGTATAGGCCAAAATCTTCACCCGCCATTACAGCTTGTGTTTCAAGTACATTAGTATCGCCAATTGCGCTGGAAATAGAGTTTCTAACAATGTCTGTTTGTGCAGGGTTATTATAAGTAGATGGAATAGATTCATCTTCATGTACATATATTACAGGGTAGTTAGATTCATTTAAGCCAGCACTTTGTGCAATACCTGCGGTGATTCGTTTTATTGCTGCTATTTGAGCGCTTCTTACATCGGGGTTATAGCTTCTAAGAGTGAGTTGTAGTTTTACTTCATCCGAAATCACATTATGTTTTGAACCACCATGAATAGACCCCACAGTAATAACAGAAGGCTCAAGCGGTGAAAGCTCTCGGCTTGTGATTGTTTGCAAAGCAAGTACAGTGCGTGCAGCTATAACCACTGGGTCTATAGTTGTATGCGGATAAGCACCATGACCACCTTTACCTTTAATTGTAATATCGACAGAATCTACACTTGCCATCGTGTATTCATTTTTCATTGATACCTTACCAGCGGGGACGCTAGCGCTTACATGTAAAGCAATTATATGATCAGGTTTTGCATATTTACTAAATAGTCCTTCGCTTAACATCGCTTTAGCACCCCCACCTACTTCTTCTGCAGGCTGTGCAACCATCATTAATGTACCTTGCCACTGTTTTTTATGAGCAATTAACTGCTCTGCAGTTCCAATAAAAGAGCTCATGTGGATATCGTGGCCACAGCCGTGCATTACACCTACTTTTGCACCGTGCTCATCTATTACTTTGACTTTTGAGGCATAGGATTTTCCTGTTTGCTCTATAATAGGTAAGCCATCAGTATCAGTGCGGATCATTACTGTCGGCCCCTCACCATTTTTATAAATACCAACTACACCAAAGCCACCTACATTACTTGTTACTTTAAAACCCAGCTGAGTTAATCTATCTGCTATCTTTTTACCTGTTTTTTGTTCGTGATAAGAGAGCTCTGGGGATTGGTGTAAGTCGAGGTAAAACTTTTCAATAGCTGGCATGGCTTTGCTTAAATTCAAATCGAGTCCATTTGCTTGTACTAATGGGCTTGCTAATAAAAGTATTGCACTTAGGTAAGTTAATTTCATATTTTCCCTTATTGTTGAATATGTATACCGAGTGATTTAGGTATATGACTTGTAATTATTATGTTCACCACCATATAAAAACCTAAATAGACGAATATGGCAATCAATTCAATGAGCAACATAGTTAGTATTAATGCGCAAAACCTTCAACAAGTACTCGGTGAAACATCACAACAAAAATTGGTGTTGCTTAACTTTTTCTCTCCTCAAAGTCCTGACTGTATAGGACAGGCTGCAATTTTAGATAAAGTAGCAGCAGAATATGCAAGCTATATAGTAGTAGCAAATCTAGATTGCGATGCAGAACAAGCACTCGCTTCTCAACTTGCGCAACAAGTTGGTCTGCAAACACTGCCTACGCTTGTATTATTAAAAGACTCCGCACCAGTAGATTTACTTGCAGGTGTTCAAAGCGAAGCGCAAATACGCGAAGCCCTAGCAAAGCATTTACCTGCGCAACAAGACTTACTATTAGAACAAGCAAAGCAAGCGTTATTAAAGTCAGATTTAAATGCTGCATTTAATTATGCAAAGCAAGCTTATGAAATAGACAGCGGTAATGCACGTATCAAGTTAGTGCTAGCAGACATATGTATTCAAATTCACAAGGTAGATGAAGCGCAAGCGCTTATAAATACAATAGGTGCACAAGAGCAAGATGCTTACTTTAATAATATTAAAGCAAAATGCGAAGCCGCGCTTGAAGCAAAAGACTCACCAGAGATTAAAGAAAAGCAACAACAAGTAGAAAAGTATCCAAATGACTTAGAACTAAAAGAAGAGCTCAGTATTTTACTTAATGAAGCAGGCAGAAAAGAAGAGGCATTGGATATACTATTTACAGTGCTGCAAAAAGATCTGAACTTCAACGAAGCAAAACCAAGCTTTTTAGCCATTATTGCCTCTTTACCTGATGGCGATGCACTTGCAGCTAAGTATCGTCGCAAGTTATATAGTATTTTATACTAGGGTCTGTTGCTCTTTGCGGATTAAAATTTGTTCAAACTAGGGGGTGTTTAATCGCGGCGCGAGATTTGTAACCTAGTGGGCTAAGTAAAAACCGAGTAACAAAGAGTAAATAGCCCCTAGGAAGAACCCTTTGGGCAGCGCCTGTTTGGCATTAATGCTACGTTATCGCCTATTTATGGGGAGTAACCACACTACATAGGCTCTGCCTTGCCTGAATACCAAACAGGCTGCTGCAAATTTAACCTTGAAAGATAAACAGACACTAGATTCTAATAACTATTACTTTTGAGAAGCACCTACATAAGGTGCTTTTTGCATTTTTAAGGTTTTAATTAATAGCTTTAGTATGGTTTATCTATGTAAAAACAAGAGTTATCAACAGGGCTTTGTGGGTAACTTGTGTTTATCGTGTGCGCTTGCTTGGGGCTTAATTTTAATTACTATTTTATGCAAATAACGCTTGCGTAAAATCCGCCGCTCCCTATAATGCGACCCCACTGAGACGGGAAACAGCAACGCATAGCGAGGCACGAACAACTCAGGGTGTTAAGTAAAACTTAGATTGAATCTTTTTAGAAAGTTTAAATTTAAGTGTTGACAAA
>NZ_JACJEX010000027.1:0-6250 GCF_014164245.1 Pseudoalteromonas sp. SG43-8
AGAATTGAGAATTGAGAATTGAGAATTGAGAATTGAGAAAATAATATTCTAAAACCAAAACGGGTTGCAACCCGAAGGATGCAACCCGTTTTTTTGCGTTGATAAACAGCGCGTATTAGTTAAGTTTTTCTCTAATACGTGCAGATTTACCAGAACGCTCACGTAGGTAGTAAAGCTTAGCACGGCGAACTGCACCGCGACGCTTAACTGCTACGCTATCAATAAGAGGGCTGTGCGTTTGGAATACACGCTCAACACCTTCACCGTTCGAAATTTTACGAACTGTGAATGCTGAGTGAAGACCACGATTACGCTTAGCGATTACAACACCTTCAAAGGCCTGTAGACGCTCTTTAGCACCTTCTTTTACTTTTACCTGTACAACCACTGTATCACCAGGGCCAAATGCAGGTACGTCTGTTTTAAGCTGCTCATCTTCAAGCGCTTTAATAATATTTTGGTTTACTTTTGCCATTATGTTTCTCACTTTCCTAGGTGTAACTGTCTTCTAGCCACAAGCTTTTTGGTACTCTTGCTGAAATTCTGCGAGTAATACCGCTTGCTCCTCAGTCAGAGCTAGGTTATGCAACAAGTCAGGACGTCGTAACCAAGTTCTACCTAATGACTGCTTAAGCCGCCACTTTGCTATCTCTTGGTGGTTTCCACTGAGTAATACAGCAGGAACCTGTTTGTCGTCCAATGTTTCTGGTCGTGTATAGTGTGGACAATCTAACAAGCCATCCGAAAACGAATCTTGTTCTGCTGACTGGTTATGACCTAACACACCTGGCACTAATCGCGCTACTGCGTCAATTAATGTCATGGCAGGTAGTTCACCACCACTCAAAATAAAATCACCAATTGACCATTCTTCGTCAACATATGATTCTATTATTCTCTCATCTATACCTTCATAGCGACCGGCAATCAAAATCAGTTTATTAGAGTTAGCGAGTTCGCTAGCGCCCTGCTGATCAAGTTTGCGCCCTTGCGGGGACATATAAATTACTTTAGCGCCATCACCAGCTGCTTTTTTAGCTTCGGCAATCGCTTTTTTTAATGGCTCAACCATCATTAACATACCTGGTCCGCCCCCGTAAGGACGGTCATCTACGGTTCTATGCTTATCTAAAGCGTAGTCTCGCGGATTCCAACAGTTAAAATCAATTAAACCATTTTTTACTGCGCGACCGGTAACACCTTGGTCTGTAATAGCGTCAAACATGTCTGGAAAAAGGCTTATCACCCCTACCCATAATGAACTAGTTTGCGTCATTAAAACCCTGGGTCCCAATCTACGGTAATTTCTCTTGCGTCGTATTTAACTTCTTTAATAACTGAATCAGTTAAAAAAGGAATCAAACGTTCAGCTTGACCAAATGCGTCTTTACTGTTTGCTTTCACAACTAGTACGTCATTTGACCCTGTCTCCATAAGGTCATCAACAATGCCTAAGCTATAACCTTTATCGGTTACAACAGACATGCCAATGAGATCTCGCCAATAGAACTCACCTTGCGGAAGTTCTGGTAAATGCGCTGCATCCATTGAGATTTCAGCATGGGTATAAGCCATTGCTTCGTCTCGGTCGTTTATCTGCGCAAATTTAGCGATAAAGCCTTTGTTGTGGCGACGCCAGTCGACCACTTCTAAGGACTGCCATTTACCTTGCTGCCCTATCAACCACGGGCTGAAATCGAAGATCCCTACGGGATCATCAGTAAATGAATGTACCTTAAGCCAGCCCTTTATACCATATGGGGCACCGAGCTTTCCTACGACAATTATTGATGAGGTGTTCTCTTGACTCATGGTTACACTTACGCCTATTAAGCCGCTTTACGAGCGTCTTTTACTAACTTAGCTACGCGATCTGAAAGAGATGCGCCCTGACCTACCCAGTGTTCAACACGTGGTAAATCTAAACGAATTTTTTCTTCTTGACCTGAAGCAATTGGGTTAAAAAAGCCTACTTTCTCGATGAAGCGACCGTCACGCGAGAAACGGCTATCCGCAACCACAATTTGATAGAAAGGGCGTTTTTTAGCGCCACCACGTTGCAAACGAATAGTTACCATACCGTCCTCTATAAAGATTGACTGTTTTCATTAATAAGATTTACTCCCCAGAATGGGGAGCTGGGGAATTGTACGAGTTTTTGGCAATAACGCAAGTAAGAAGTGAAGCAAAAAGACAGTTTAGTAGGTTAAACCGTGATCTCAACGACAAAATAGGGTTAAAGGTGTATTACATGCATAATTTATTCAACAAAAAAGGAGCTATTTGCTCCTTTAAATATGATTCGCTATTATTTTAAAAAATAACTCAAAAGTATTTTTTAAAACTTAGGACCACCGCCACCCATCATCCCAGGTGGTAACATGCCTTTCATACCGCGCATCATTTTAGTCATGCCGCCTTTACCTTTCATCTTTTTCATCATTTTTTGCATTTGCGTAAACTGCTTAAGCAACTTATTAATCTCTTGTACTTGTGTACCAGAGCCAGCAGCTATGCGTTTTTTACGTGAACCTTTGATGATTTCTGGACGTGCGCGCTCTTTTTTAGTCATTGAGCTAATAATAGCTTCCATTTGGATAAATGTTTTGTCACCCATTTGGCCTTTAACGGCATCTGGTAAGTTAGACATACCAGGGAGCTTATCAAGCATCGACATCATGCCACCCATATTTTTCATTTGCTTTAATTGATCAGCAAAGTCGTCAAGGGTAAAACCGGCACCTTTAAATACTTTTTCAGCAACTTTGGCAGCTTGCTCTTTATCTACTTTCATTTCGACTTCTTCGATTAATGAAAGTACATCACCCATACCTAAAATACGCGACGCTATACGGTCTGGATGAAAAGGCTCTAGTGCGTCAGTACGCTCACCCACACCCATAAATTTAATTGGTTTGCCTGTGATATGACGAATAGATAAAGCAGCACCACCACGTGCATCACCATCGGTTTTTGTTAATATTACACCGGTTAGTGGCAGGGCTTCGTCAAATGCTTTAGCTGTATTTGCCGCATCTTGACCCGTCATTGCATCAACAACGAATAAAGTTTCAATTGGGTTGATTGCTTTGTGAAGATCTTTAATCTCGTCCATCATGTTGCTGTCAACATGTAAACGACCTGCGGTATCAACAAGTACTACATCTATAAATTTCTTTTTAGCATGAGAAATTGCAGCGTTTGCAATATCCACTGGCTTTTGCGAAATATCACTTGGAAAGAAATCAACGTCAACTTCTGTAGCAAGCGTTTCTAGCTGTTTAATCGCAGCAGGGCGATAAACATCGGCACTTACTACAAGCACTGATTTCTTTTTGCGTTCTTTTAAAAACTTAGCAAGCTTAGCTACACTGGTGGTTTTACCCGCACCTTGCAGACCCGCTACCATAACAACGGCTGGCGGTTGTGCATTTAGGCTTAGCTCTTCATTGGCCTCACCCATTGCTTTTTCTAGTTCTTCACGCACTATTTTTATAAATACTTGGCCTGGGCTTAAGCTTTTGGTAACTTCAACCCCAACTGCACGTTCTTTAACTTGTTTTACAAACTCGCGAACAACAGGCAGTGCCACATCGGCTTCTAAAAATGCCATACGCACTTCGCGAAGTGTGTCTTTTATGTTGTCTTCAGTCAGACGGCCACGGCCACTGATATTTTTTAAGGTTTTACCTAATCGTTCTTGGAGGTTCTCAAACATGTAACGGTTCCGATAAGACGTTTATATCAATCCATTAAAATTTTGCGGTTAGTTTGATTTTCAATTAACCAGGATTGACTTATTAAGTTTCAATTAAAAGTAGTATACCGTATATGGCGTCTTACAATACAGTGTTCAAGTGCACCTTGTTGAGTTTCTTTTTTTAAGGTCTATGCATTTGCTTTGCTATAAAATACAATGGCTATATAACAACAAGGATTATTTTGTCTCAAATTAAGTGGCCCAAGCACAATGCTGATTATTAGTTTAACTATTATTGCCAGTTTATTTTATGTGTTAGCAACGTCTCACGTGCTCTCACGCCTGTTTCATCAACAAGGCCCTAGCCAAAAGGTAACCGTCATATTGAGCACGGTTGCTATAGTGGCGCATATGCTGCTGTTAGTTAACTCTGTTTTTAGATCCGACGGTCAAGACTTAAGTATTGTAAACGTCTCCCTTTTAACATGCTGGGTTATTGTAGTTTCAGTAACAGCTGTGTCGCTAAAGTTCCCTGCCACTTTATTATTGCCCGTTGTTTATGGTTTTGGTGCTTTACTTACAATTGCCAGTTTATTTATTCCTCATCATATTTTACTGCAAAGCATTAATATTGAGGTTGGCTTAGTAACACACATTTCCTTATCCCTATTGGCCTACTGTATTTTAATTATTGCTACTTTATATGGTGTACAGTTCTACTTTATTGATAAACGTTTAAAACGTAAAGATTTAGCAATTGTGCATAGTCACCTTCCTCCTTTGATGGTTGTGGAGCGCCAGCTTTACCAACTCCTTAATTTAGGCACCATATTACTCACGTTCGCATTACTCTCGGGATTTGTATTTCTTGATGGGATGTTTGCTAAAGAGTTCATTCATAAAACGATATTGTCGTTAGTTGCGTGGGCTATTTTTGCCATTGTAGCCATCGGGCATATGAAAAAGGGTTGGCGCGGTAAACCTGTGGTTATTACGATCATGGTCGCTGCATTTGTCCTCACACTCGCATATTTTGGCAGCCGTTTCATACAAGAAGTGATACTAAATAAGTTTTAACTTGACTCTGCTTGCTCACTCTAGCTTAATACGCATTGATTTATAAGAAAAGGATCCATCGTTGGACGACATATCGACAAGTACCCTATTTATCATTTTAGGTTTTTTGGTGCTTTTTTCTGCTTATTTTTCTGGTTCAGAAACCGGAATTATGTCAATCAATCGTATACGCCTGCGACACCTCGCTAAAGAGGATCATCGTGCAGCTAAACGAGTCAGTAAATTACTTAGCCGTCCAGATAGGCTCATCGGTTTAATCTTAATTGGCAATAATCTTGTCAATATAGCTGCAGCTCAAGTTGCTACCATTATAGGTATTCGCCTTTACGGTGACCTTGGTATTGCTATCGCTACGGGTGTGTTAACTTTAGTCGTGCTTATATTTGCCGAAGTAACACCTAAAACTCTTGCTGCCCTCTATCCTGAAAAAGTTGCCTTTCCAAGCTCAATAATACTTAAAGGGTTACTAAAAATTCTTTTTCCTTTTGTTGTTATCGTTAACTGGATGACCAACGGGATATTGCGATTATTTGGTATTAGTGCCGCTCAAATCGACGAGCACAGCATGAGCAAAGAAGAATTAAAAACAGTGCTCAATGAGTCAGGCGCACTTATCCCTGCTCGCCATCAAAGTATGCTGACCTCAATTTTAGATTTAGAGCAAGTAACCGTTGAAGATATCATGATCCCACGTAACGAAATTGTGGCTATTGATATTAATGATGATTGGAAACTAATTAGTCGCCAGCTTACCCATGCACAACATACTCGCGTGTTGTTGTATCGCGACAATATAGATGACGCAGTAGGCTTTATTCACTCTCGAGATGCACTTCGTCTACTTACAAAAGAGCAATTTGATAAACCATCTTTGCTGCGTGCTGTACGCGAAATTTACTTTATCCCAGAGGGAACATCACTTAACACTCAGCTGTTAAAGTTTCAGCAGTCTAAAGAGCGTATTGGCTTAGTAGTAGACGAGTATGGCGATATTCAAGGTTTAGTAACGCTTGAAGATATTTTAGAAGAAGTTGTTGGCGATTTTACAACTACACAAACTCGTACGCCAAGCGAAGAAGTAGAAACACAAACTGATGGCTCTTGTATTGTAGATGGCGGCGCTAACGTACGCGATTTAAATAAAGAGATGGGTTGGGATTTCCCACTAGACGGCCCAAAAACTTTGAGTGGTTTAATTGTTGAATACTTGGAAGATATTCCCGATGCAAATATTAGTCTACGTATTGCGGGCTACCCTATTGAAGTACTTGAAGTAAAAGAGAATATGATAAAACAGGTGAAGATTCAGCCTAATAAGCGTTCTCGCTAAGTATAAAAGGAGCCGATTGGCTAATGCCGATCAGTTAAGAAAATGACCGGTTGACCGATCCAAACGATCATGCAAAATCCGTAGTTAGGAAACTAACTACGGATTTTTTTGTGAATATAGAACAAGCACTGCAAGCAACACTT
>NZ_JACJEX010000028.1:0-4670 GCF_014164245.1 Pseudoalteromonas sp. SG43-8
CATAAAACGCGTTTGGCGTTGTATGGTTAAGCCTCACGGGTAATTAGTACAAGTTAGCTTAATGGCTCACACCACTTCCACATCTTGCCTATCAACGTTGTAGTCTTCAACGGCCCTTCAGAGACTTTAAAAGTCTAGTGAGAACTCATCTCGAGGCCTGCTTCGCGCTTAGATGCTTTCAGCGCTTATCAGTTCCGAACGTAGCTACCGGGCAATGCCATTGGCATGACAACCCGAACACCAGCGGTTCGTTCACTCCGGTCCTCTCGTACTAGGAGCAACCCCTCTCAATTCTCAAACGCCCACGGCAGATAGGGACCGAACTGTCTCACGACGTTCTAAACCCAGCTCGCGTACCACTTTAAATGGCGAACAGCCATACCCTTGGGACCGACTTCAGCCCCAGGATGTGATGAGCCGACATCGAGGTGCCAAACACCGCCGTCGATATGAACTCTTGGGCGGTATCAGCCTGTTATCCCCGGAGTACCTTTTATCCGTTGAGCGATGGCCCTTCCATTCAGAACCACCGGATCACTATGACCTACTTTCGTACCTGCTCGACGTGTCTGTCTCGCAGTTAAGCTGGCTTCTACCATTACACTAACCGTACGATGTCCGACCGTACTTAGCCAACCTTCGTGCTCCTCCGTTACTCTTTAGGAGGAGACCGCCCCAGTCAAACTACCCACCAGGCACTGTCCGTAACCCCGATTCAGGGGCCAACGTTAGAACATCAAAACTACAAGGGTGGTATTTCAAGGACGACTCCACAACAACTAGCGTCGCTGCTTCAAAGTCTCCCACCTATCCTACACATGTAGGTTCAATGTTCAGTGCCAAGCTGTAGTAAAGGTTCACGGGGTCTTTCCGTCTAGCCGCGGGTACACAGCATCTTCACTGCGATTTCAATTTCACTGAGTCTCGGGTGGAGACAGCGTGGCCATGGTTACACCATTCGTGCAGGTCGGAACTTACCCGACAAGGAATTTCGCTACCTTAGGACCGTTATAGTTACGGCCGCCGTTTACCGGGGCTTCGATCAAGAGCTTCTCCCTAAGGATAACCCCATCAATTAACCTTCCGGCACCGGGCAGGTGTCACACCGTATACGTCATCTTGCGATTTTGCACAGTGCTGTGTTTTTAATAAACAGTCCCAGCCACCTGGTCACTGCGGCTCCCGTCCGCTTAGAGAGCAAGTCTCATCACAGATAGGAGCGTACCTTCTCCCGAAGTTACGGTACGATTTTGCCTAGTTCCTTCACCCGAGTTCTCTCAAGCGCCTTAGTATTCTCTACCTGACCACCTGTGTCGGTTTGGGGTACGATTCCATATAATCTGAAGCTTAGAGGCTTTTCCTGGAAGTATGGCATCAACAACTTCATCACCTTAGTGACTCGTCTCGTGTCTCAGTCTTAATAGCAACCCGGATTTACCTAAGTCGCCAACCTACTCACTTTCACATGGACTACCAACGCCATGCTTGTTTAGCCTGCTCCGTCCCCCCATCGCAATTATATCGAGTACAGAAATATTAATCTGTTTCCCATCGACTACGCCTTTCGGCCTCGCCTTAGGGGTCGACTTACCCTACCCTGATTAACATGGGATAGGAACCCTTGGTCTTCCGGCGTGGGAGTTTTTCACTCCCATTATCGTTACTCATGTCAGCATTCGCACTTCTGATACGTCCAGCATACCTCCCGGTACACCTTCAACCGCTTACAGAACGCTCCCCTACCACTCAGAATAAATTCTGAATCCGCAGCTTCGGTGCATAGTTTAGCCCCGTTACATCTTCCGCGCAGACCGACTCGACCAGTGAGCTATTACGCTTTCTTTAAAGGATGGCTGCTTCTAAGCCAACCTCCTGGCTGTCTGGGCCTTTCCACATCGTTTCCCACTTAACTATGACTTTGGGACCTTAGCTGGCGGTCTGGGTTGTTTCCCTCTTCACGACGGACGTTAGCACCCGCCGTGTGTCTCCCGGATATTACTTTACGGTATTCGGAGTTTGCAAAGGGTTGGTAAGTCGGGATGACCCCCTAGCCTTAACAGTGCTCTACCCCCGTAAGTATTCGTCCGAGGCTCTACCTAAATAGATTTCGGGGAGAACCAGCTATCTCCCGGTTTGATTAGCCTTTCACTCCTAGCCACAGGTCATCCCCTAACTTTTCAACGTTAGTGGGTTCGGTCCTCCAGTTGATGTTACTCAACCTTCAACCTGCCCATGGCTAGATCACCGGGTTTCGGGTCTATACCTTGCAACTAATCGCCCAGTTAAGACTCGGTTTCCCTACGGCTACCCTATTCGGTTAACCTCGCTACAAAATATAAGTCGCTGACCCATTATACAAAAGGTACGCAGTCACCCAACAAGTGGGCTCCTACTGCTTGTACGTACACGGTTTCAGGTTCTATTTCACTCCCCTCACAGGGGTTCTTTTCGCCTTTCCCTCACGGTACTGGTTCACTATCGGTCAGTTGGGAGTATTTAGCCTTAGATGATGGTCCACCTATATTCAGTCAAAGTTTCACGTGCTCCGACCTACTCGATTTCACTTAAAATGTCTTTTCATGTACGGGACTATCACCCTGTATCGTGGCACTTTCCAGAGCCTTCCATTAACACATAATAAGCTTAAGGGCTGTTCCGATTTCGCTCGCCGCTACTTTCGGAATCTCGGTTGATTTCTTTTCCTACGGGTACTTAGATGTTTCAGTTCTCCGCGTTCGCCTCGTTAACCTATGTATTCAGTTAACGATACCTGCAAGCAGGTGGGTTTCCCCATTCGGAAATCCTAGTCTCAAGCGCTTTTTACTAGCTTGACTAGGCTTATCGCAAGTTAATACGTCCTTCATCGCCTCCAACTGCCAAGGCATCCACCGTGTACGCTTAGTCACTTAACCATACAACCCAAACGGGTCTTTGTTTTGTGACAGTTTAACTTCGCCAGAAGTTAATATTGAATACTAAAGTAGATACCAATCAATCAACTCATAAGAGTTAATCAAATGGCACTGAATGGTACTGCTACCATTCTTTTTTACTTTTGAAAACTCTTGATAAATAACAATGTTATTCATCAGAATTTTATTATCAGCTTTTCCAAATTTTTAAAGAGCATATTAATTAGTTATCCCGAAGGACAAGCACTAATTAACAATCATCTGTGTGGACACTACGAACAAATAAGTTCTAAATCGTATAAGGAGGTGATCCAGCCCCAGGTTCCCCTAGGGCTACCTTGTTACGACTTCACCCCAGTCATGAATCACTCCGTGGTAAACGTCCTCCCGAGGGTTAGACTATCTACTTCTGGAGCAACCCACTCCCATGGTGTGACGGGCGGTGTGTACAAGGCCCGGGAACGTATTCACCGCGTCATTCTGATACGCGATTACTAGCGATTCCGACTTCATGGAGTCGAGTTGCAGACTCCAATCCGGACTACGACGCACTTTAAGTGATTCGCTTACTCTCGCGAGTTCGCAGCACTCTGTATGCGCCATTGTAGCACGTGTGTAGCCCTACACGTAAGGGCCATGATGACTTGACGTCGTCCCCACCTTCCTCCGGTTTATCACCGGCAGTCTCCTTAGAGTTCTCAGCATTACCTGCTAGCAACTAAGGATAGGGGTTGCGCTCGTTGCGGGACTTAACCCAACATCTCACAACACGAGCTGACGACAGCCATGCAGCACCTGTATCAGAGTTCCCGAAGGCACCAAACCATCTCTGGTAAGTTCTCTGTATGTCAAGTGTAGGTAAGGTTCTTCGCGTTGCATCGAATTAAACCACATGCTCCACCGCTTGTGCGGGCCCCCGTCAATTCATTTGAGTTTTAACCTTGCGGCCGTACTCCCCAGGCGGTCTACTTAATGCGTTAGCTTTGAAAAACAGAACCGAGGCTCCGAGCTTCTAGTAGACATCGTTTACGGCGTGGACTACCGGGGTATCTAATCCCGTTTGCTCCCCACGCTTTCGTACATGAGCGTCAGTGTTGACCCAGGTGGCTGCCTTCGCCATCGGTATTCCTTCAGATCTCTACGCATTTCACCGCTACACCTGAAATTCTACCACCCTCTATCACACTCTAGTTTGCCAGTTCGAAATGCAGTTCCCAGGTTGAGCCCGGGGCTTTCACATCTCGCTTAACAAACCGCCTGCGTACGCTTTACGCCCAGTAATTCCGATTAACGCTCGCACCCTCCGTATTACCGCGGCTGCTGGCACGGAGTTAGCCGGTGCTTCTTCTGTCAGTAACGTCACAGCTAGCAGGTATTAACTACTAACCTTTCCTCCTGACTGAAAGTGCTTTACAACCCGAAGGCCTTCTTCACACACGCGGCATGGCTGCATCAGGCTTGCGCCCATTGTGCAATATTCCCCACTGCTGCCTCCCGTAGGAGTCTGGGCCGTGTCTCAGTCCCAGTGTGGCTGATCATCCTCTCAAACCAGCTAGGGATCGTCGCCTTGGTGAGCCATTACCTCACCAACTAGCTAATCCCACTTGGGCCAATCTAAAGGCGAGAGCCGAAGCCCCCTTTGGTCCGTAGACATTATGCGGTATTAGCAGTCGTTTCCAACTGTTGTCCCCCACCTCAAGGCATGTTCCCAAGCATTACTCACCCGTCCGCCGCTCGTCAGCAAAGTAGCAAGCTACT
>NZ_JACJEX010000029.1:0-1692 GCF_014164245.1 Pseudoalteromonas sp. SG43-8
CGCACTCCAGTTACCATTGGCATCGGTTTGTACATCAATGCTTTGAGTAGCATTTGCTGCATCTGTAAACGTCACCGTGATGGTGCTGTTAGGTGCATCACTGGTGCCTGTCACTATTGGCGTGCTGTCATTTGTTAATATTGGCGCATCTACACTCACACTTGGTGCTGTGGTATCAATGGTGCCGTTGCCGGTAATATCGGTGCTGTTTCCTGCCACATCGCTGATGTTGGCGGTGATCGTGTACGGCCCTTCTGCCAGTGCAGTCGGTACTTCTACAGAGAAGTTACCATCGGCATCCACAGTGGTGGTAAAGGTTTGTGTATTGCCTTGATCGTCCACAACCGTGAAGTTAATAACGGTGCCTTCAACGGCATCACTTGTGCCACTGAGTGTCGGAGTAATATCGTTACTTGAGCCTGGGCTGGTAAGTACAAGTGTCGGTGCAGTGGTATCTATTTCACCTGCGCCTGTGGCGATGGTGTCGTTGCCTGCCACATCTTCAACACTCGCGCTAATGGTGTATGCACCTTCTGCGAGTGCTACCGGTACAGGGATTGACCACGTACCATTGGCTAGTACGGTGGCGCTCATTGTTTGCGCTGCGCCGCTGCTGTCGGTGACAACAATGGTTACTTCACTGCCTTGCGGTGCATCGCTGGTACCTGCAATCGTTGGCGTGGTGTCGTTCCCTACACCGTTGTCTGTAATAACAAGGCTCGGGCCAGTAAGGTCTATCTGACCTGTCTCGGTGGCGCTGCCGATATTACCTAGACCATCATCTACCTGTGCGGTGACAGTATATTCGCCTTCGGCTAAATCAGTTGGTGCATCGACACTCCATACCCCACCCGTTACGGTCGTATCAACAGTCGTAATATTCCCTGCACTGTCTTCAAACGTTAAGCTAATGGTGGTGTTATCTGCCGCATCGCTTGTACCATTAATGGTTGGGGTGGTGTCGTTGGTGTCAACCAGTGCATTAATACTAATGCTTGGGGCCGTGGTGTTGAGTGTTGCGGTTTCACTTAATGTAGTGGTATTACCGGCGTTATCACTAACGCTTGCTTCAATAGTGAGTGGACCATCAGTTAACGCGTTCGGTACATCGGCTGACCAGCTGCCATCGGCTTGTACTGTTGCAGTAAACGTTTCTGTATTATCTGCATCCGTGACGTTAATCGTTATAACCGTGCCTGCTGGCGCGTTCGATGTCCCGCTAATTGTTGGCGTGCTGTTATTCGTGGCACCGACTGTGTCTAACGTCAGTGTCGGCGCTAAGGTATCTAAGTTGCCTGTTTGTGTTGCACCACCGGTGTTGCCTGCATCATCGGTGATACTGGCTTGCACGGTGTAGCTTCCATCCGGTAATTCAGGGCTGGTCGCTTGCCAATCACCGTTTGCATCCACAGTAGCGGTGAATGGGTGTTCATCACCGTTACTGTCAGTAATAACAATGTTTACAACCGTGCCTTCAGGCTCTGTTGAGGTACCACTAACAACTGGGGTGCTGTCGTTACCCAAGCCCAGTGCATCAACGGTGACGATTGGCGTAATAGTATCCACATTACCACTGCTGTTTGCTGTGCTCTCGTTGCCTGCCGCATCGGTAATACTCGCGCTTACAGTAAAGTCACCTTGTGCAAGGGCACCTGGAATCTCAATGTTCCAGTGGCCATCGCTGCCAACTAG
>NZ_JACJEX010000002.1:0-520217 GCF_014164245.1 Pseudoalteromonas sp. SG43-8
TCTAGGGACGATTAACTCTTTGTTGCTCGGTTTTTACTTAGCCCACTAGGTTACAAACCTCGCGCCGCGATTTAATCGCCCCTAGATTGAACAAATTTCAATCCACAAAGATCAACACGCCCTAATCAATTTGAGGGATTAAACCGCACGATAACATCGTTAGATATTCCTAATACAGAACAACTAAATAACGAAATTTTTGCCTTGTTATCGATACGGTTTTCTTACCTCAAAATAGACAACTTAATTAAGCGAATTGGTATAAATATGGTCAATTGTGTACATAAATTTGGTGGTTCAAGCTTAAGCTCTAGTGAGCGCTATCAAAGCGTAGCTAAAATAATTATTGGGCATACTCAGCCGGGCGACTGTGTTGTGGTGTCTGCTGCAGGTAAAACTACAGATACACTTGTGTCGTTGTGGCAAAGTTATCAGCTGCAAGACACGCAAGCTGTCGCTGATATTTTACTGCAGTTAAATAACCATCAAAGCGATTTAATTGAGCAGTTATTACAAGCTAATTTAAAGCGCTGCGCACTTAGAACACTAAATACCGAGCTTAGTAATATTGCAGAACTTGCTCAAGCTGAGCAGCTAAAAGAGGCTGCGTTACTTGCGCATGGGGAACTGTGGTCAGCACGTTTACTCGCTACTTATTTACAGCAGCTAAATATTGAGGCGTGTGCTCAAGATGCCCGTAGTCTTTTTACCTTAAACGATGGTGAATTAATGCATGCGCAAAATGCGCAGCAATGTCGACAGTCAATTTTACCTAATAAGATAAATGTTGTTACTGGGTTTATTGCCGCCGATACGAAAGGTGAGACCGTAACACTTGGACGCAACGGTAGCGATTATAGTGCAACACTACTTGCAAATTACTGTAATGCTAAGCAAGTATGTATTTGGACCGATACACAGGGTGTGTTTAGCACAGATCCTCGAAAGGTAAAAAAGGCGATTAAGTACGGCAAAATTTGTCGCGGGCAAGCTAATTTATTAGCTCGTTTGGGTAACCCTGTATTACATGCAAAAACACTATCGCCACTTAAAAACACAGATATTAAGCTAGCTGTTCGTAGTAGTTTTGATGTGCAAGCAAGCCCAACAGATATAGTAAAAGAAGGTTCAGCAAAGAAAAAGCGCTTTATAACCACGCTGCAAAATGTTGATTTGTTAATGGTTGAAGGATTAAGTGAAGGTGAGGTCGCAAGCGTTAGTCAGCTTATTCAGCATAGCCTTCATCATTTTAACCATAATGGTGAAGTGTATTTAGTAGTACCGGCTGCACAAACATATCAAGTTATTAATTACTTTGCTGGTAGAGCTAATATTAGTGAGTCAAATTTAAATGGCTGTGCAATTGTTGCCCCTGAGCAAGACGTTAGCGTACTAAAACTGCAAGCTTTAGAGGTATTAGCTAAGCAGACTATAAAGCCGCGTTTTGTGCATCAAGATAATGGTTATGTTTTATTACTAACAGACCAATTTATAGATAGCGATATACAAAGCGCCTTACACGATAAGCTAATCAATAAAGGCCAAGAAATAGCCGTTATAGTTGCGGGCCTTGGCAATGTAGGCGATGCTTTTATTGAGCAGTTATCGGCACAATTTGAGCGTTTATCAGACGACTTTAGTATTAAATTGGTAGCGCTGGTTCGCTCTAAACATATGTTATTTAATGCAAGTGGCATAAATATATCGCAATGGAAAACTCAATGGCAGCATGAGGCGAATAGCTATGAAACTGCGGATTTACTTAATGCGATAAGCGAGCTTGACTACGAACATAAAGTGTTAATTGATATTACCGCAAGTGAGCAGTTTAGCTTCTTATATACAGATTTTGTAGACAGAGATTGTCATTTAATTAGTGCTAACAAATATGCAGGTACAGCACCTACTTCTTGGTATAAAGCACTTCGTAGTAACCTTGGCGAACGTAATTTACATTGGCGATATAATACAAGTGTAGGCGCAGGCTTACCTATCAATTTTGCTTTGGCTGATTTGCAAAATAGTGGTGATAAAATTACGCGTATTGAAGGTGTGTTCTCGGGTACACTTTCGTGGTTATGTAGTAAGTATGATGGTACCACTGCTTTTTCTGAATTGTTATTAGAAGCACAGAAAATGGGGTTCACAGAGCCTGACCCTCGCGAGGATTTATCTGGACGAGATATGCAGCGTAAGTTACTTATTTTAGCCCGAGAGTTAGGTATAGAGCTTGAGCTTGATGATATTAGCTTATCGGCATTAATGCCCGGTGAGCTTGCGCTAGGAAGCTGGGAAGACTTTCTAAACAATAAAGCACAGCTAGATGCGTTCATTGAAGAGCATGCTGATACAGCAAAAGCTAATAACTCAGTACTGAGATACACAGGCCTATTAGATATAACAAAAACTGAAGTTATCGCTAAAGTAGGAATTACGTATGTGCCCAATGGGGATGCGTTAGCAAACCTTACACCTGGCGATAATATTTTTGTAATTAATAGCAAATGGTATAGTGATAACGCGCTTGTGATTCAGGGGCCAGGGGCTGGGAAAGAAGTAACCGCTGCGGGTGTACACTCTGACTTATATTGGCTTGTTCAAAACTTAAAATAAGCGATTATTTAAATTAAAACGGCAGCTTAAATAAGCTGCCGTTTTTGTATTACAGAGGTATTATTAAAATAGCTCTTCTTCGGTTTTTGTGTCTTCTTCAAATATATCGTTTGGCTGAGATAGCACATACTTTGTCGGTGCAGTGCCTTTTTCGAAGTATTCAAAGCGGCTGGTGTAGTCATTTTTGTGGCTTAGCAAACCAGTGGCTAAATCAATACGAATCGAAACAAGCCCTTCAGGTGGCTCAATTGGCGCTTCAGGTGTTCCCTCAAGTGCGGCTTTCATAAATTCAATCCATGCAGGCTGCGCTGTTTTAGCCCCCGATTCAGCACCAGATATTTGGCTGCTATCTAAGTTGTTATTGTACGTAGAACGACCAAGAGCGTTACCTGGGTTATCAAAGCCCACCCACACAGAAGTCATTACTTTACTGTTAAAACCACTAAACCAGGTGTCTACAGAATCGTTAGTTGTGCCTGTTTTACCCGAAAGATCACGACGTTCTAAAGCTTGTGCGCGCCAACCTGTACCACTCCAACCCGTTTTATGGGCCCAACTACCGCCGCCCCAAATACCACTGTGCATTGCATCAGCAATTAAAAAAGCATTCTGCTTAGAAATAATTCTCGGTGCACATTTTTTTGTTGGCTCCACTTCATCACTACTATTATGAAGTGAGAATTCATTATGTGTTGGTAAAGACTCTTCATCACAGGCTAGGGCAGGGTTTGCTTTGAACAATACATTACCGTAAGCATCTTGAATTTCTGAAATAAAGTAAGGTTCAATTAAGTGGCCACCATTGGCAAATGCACTCATCCCACGAGCAAGTTCAAGTGGAGTAATGGAAGCACTACCCAGTGCTAGTGATTCACTGCGATTAATGTCTGAATCTTTAAAGCCAAACTTTAATAAATGATCAGCTGTACGTTGTAATCCAACGCCGCGTAGTAAGCGCACCGAAATAACGTTTTTAGATTGTGCTAAAGCACGGCGAATTCTTATCGGACCATTATATACAGCAGGGCTGTTTTTAGGGCGCCATGCTACGCCTTGGCTTTTATCCCATTGGTTTATAGGAGCATCGTTTAATATAGACGCAAGCGTGTAACCTTTTTCAAGTGCTGCTGAATATATAAAAGGTTTTATATTAGAACCTACTTGACGCTTTGCTTGTACCGCTCGGTTATATTGACTTTGTTCAAAGCTGTAACCACCTACAATAGCTTTAATTCTGCCATCTTGTGGGTCGAGTGACACAATAGCACTTGATGCTTCTGGTATTTGGCTTAGTAAGTAGCTTTCATCTTCATTTTTACGCACCCATATTTGCATTCCTGGCGTTAAAATATCTGTAGCTGCTTTTGGAGCAAAACTTTGGCGGTAACGAGTAATATATTTACGCGCCCATTTTAAGTTATCCCAAGTAAGAGTTGTGCGCTCGCCACTTTTAAGTAATACCGACGCTGTTTTATCATTAACACTAAGCACGGCTGCTGCTTTCAAAGTACCCAACTCATTTACGCTTTGTAATTTATTGAGTATTTGTTGCTCAGTTAAAGCAGGTTGTGTTTCAGGGTCCCATAAAACATCTGTTGGTCCTCTAAAACCATGGCGCATATCGTAATTATGTAAGTTGTTTACAAGTGCGTTTTGCGCTGCTTTTTGAACTTTAGACTCTACCGAGGTGAAAATTTTAAAACCTGAGTTGTAAGCTTTATCTATTCCATAACGCGAGACCATTTCAGCGCGCACCATTTCAGAAATATACGGGGCGTATAAATTTATTTCAGCACCATGAAAATAAGCGGTGATAGGTTGGCTCGTTGCTTCGTTATATTCTTCTTGAGTAATATAATTTTCAGTTAATAAACGCCCTAAAACAACATTTCGGCGTGCTTTTGCACGCGTTGGGTTACGAATTGGGTTTAAAGCTGAAGGGGCCTTCGGTAAACCTGCAATCATCGCCATTTGTGCAAGTGTTAAATCTTTTAACTCCTTACCGTAATAAACTTGTGCTGCAGCACCAATACCAAAAGCGCGATTACCTAATTCTATTTTATTAAGGTAAAGCTCTAAAATTTCGTCTTTTGTTAATACACCTTCAATATGTAGCGCTATAAATATTTCTTTAACTTTACGAATATATGCTTTTTCGCGAGTTAAAAAGAAATTACGAGCAAGCTGCATAGTAATAGTACTTGCGCCTTGTTTTTTCTCGCCGGTAGATATAAGAACAATAGCCGAACGTACAATACCTATAGGATCTATGCCTATATGATCGTAAAATCGATTATCTTCTGTCGCTAAAAATGCATTAATGAGTGTTTGAGGAATTTCATCAATAGTCACTGGAATACGACGCTTTTCACCAAATTGATTGATTAAAAGCCCATCTTTTGTGAATACTTGCATAGGAGTTTGTAATTGCACGTCTTTTAAAACTTGCACGCTGGGGATATCAGGTTTAACGTAGTAATAAAGACTGACCAAAGTGATCAGACCAATTAACACACAAATGATAAAAAATTGTAAAGTTCGTTTTAATAAAATCACTTATATTTCCCTAAATGGACTCCCAATTGCGAGTTTTGACTGCTAGTATATATTGATTAAAAAATGAATAATATTTTTTCAGATAAAAATTATAACTTGTTTATTATTAAAACAAAGGCCAAGTTGAAACATGCTAAGTCAACTATTTCAAAAACCGTCCCCGATGATGGTAGGAATTGATATTGGATCGCACTCTATCAAAGCGGTGCTTTTACGTGAAATTGAAACTGGATTTCGACTAGAAGCACTTGCAATTGAGCCGATGCCAAAAGGTGCGATGAGTGAGCGCACAATTCAAGATATTGAAGCGATTGGTAACGTTATTACAAAATTAAGAAAAAAATTACCGAAGTCGTTAAAATCTGCTGCAGTGGCTGTTTCTGGCCAAACAGTTATTACAAAAGTGATCTTCATGGATGTATCGTTAACAGATGCTGAACTTGAATCGCAAATTGAAATTGAAGCTGATAGTTTAATCCCTTACCCACTTGATGAAGTGAGCCTCGATTTTGAGAAGCTTTCGACGAATGAGGCCGATCCTAGCAAAATGAATGTTTTGCTTTCGGCTGCTCGTACTGAGAGTGTTGAAGCACGGGTGGGCGCTTTAGAAGCCGCAAATTTAGAAGCCAAAATAGTAGATGTAGAAAGCTACGCATTGAGCCGTGCTATGGACGTTTACTATCAACAATTACCTAGCGATGCATTTAATAAGTGTGTGGCTGTGGTCGATATTGGCGCAGTTTTAATGCTTGTGAGTGTTGTGCAAGCTGGGGAAACCATTTATACCCGTGACCAAGTTTTTGGTGGCGATCAATATACAAATAGTATTGTTGCTTATTATAATAAAGGCTTTGATGAAGCCGAAATAGGCAAAACATCAGGTGATTTACCGCCAAACTATACCTTTGAAGTATTAGCCCCTTTTCAAACTTCGTTACTTCAACAAGTTCGCAGAGCTGTGCAAATGTTTTTAACAACCAGCGGTAAAGAGCAAATAGATTATATTGTATTAACGGGCGGTACATCGATGATAAAAGGTATCGACCGATTGCTTATTGAAGAACTCGGTATCCACTCAGTTGTTGCAGAGCCTTTTGTAAATATGGAAATTTCCCCAAAGGTAGACCGTAATATAATGCAGCGTCACAAAACGCAGTTTGCAATTGCAACAGGGTTGGCATTAAGGAGTTTTTCAACATGCCACATATAAATCTACTGCCTTGGCGTGAATCACAACGCGAAGAATCGAAAAAGAAATTTGTAACTATACTTGTTGGTGTCGTTATACTTTGTTTTGCAAGTATGTATTTATTAAGCTCTTTTTATAGTGCTTTAAAAGACGGTCAAAACTTAAAGAATAATTATTTAAGCTCAGAAATTAGCATGCTAGATAAAAAAATAAGTGAAATACGAAGCTTAGATAAAAGAAAGGAAAATTTACAACAGCGTATGAGGCTCATTGAAGAATTGCAAAGCAGCCGTAATTTGGGTACGCAAATAATGGATGAAGTTGCCAAAATAGTACCTGGCGGTGTTTATTTAACAAAATTGGAGCGCAAAGGCAGCCAAATACATGTTTTAGGACGTAGTGAATCTAATAACCGCCTATCAACAATGCTCCGCCAAGTACAAAGCTCATATTTACTAGAGAATCCTTCAATGCAGGGCATTGTTGCAGGCGACCAATCTTCGCGTTTACTTAGTGATTTTAATATGGAATTTTATGTAAAACCATTTGATAAAATTGGTGAGGTTAGCGATGAACCTTGATTTTAAAGCACTGAGTGAAATTGATTGGAATGAAATAGAGCTCGATAACATTGGTGATTGGCCAATTGCTGTTAAAGCAATTTGCTGCACATTTGTTGCGGGCCTTGTATTGTTTTTTAGTTATAGCCTATTAGTTTCTGATGAAATTGACAGCTACCATAGTGCCGTGGCAAAAGAAGTTGAACTACGAACAACTTATCGAACTAAGTATGCAGTAGCGAGCAAGCTTGAAATATATCGTCAACAAATGATTGAAATGGAAGATAAGTTTTCACAGCTATTAAAGCGTCTACCCACTTCGAACGAAACTCCTGGTTTACTTGATGATTTATCATATGTTGGGACAACGAGTGGTCTGACTTTTTTAAAAATAGGTTGGCTGCCAGAAGTTGAGAAAGAATTTTATACCGAGCTGCCGATTAAAATCGAAGTAATAGGTAGCTACCATGAGTTTGGTGAGTTTGTAGGTAAAGTGGCCCAGTTACCCCGGATTGTAAGCTTACATGACTTTTCTATTTTATCATCGGGCGATAAACAGTTAACATTCAGTGTTGTTGCAAAAACATATCGTTATGAAGAAGGGGTTAAAAAATGAAACTCCTTCGCGTAGTACCTTTAGCTATAGCATTTGTTTTAGCGGGTTGTAATGATGACACTTCTGAGCAAAAAGAATTTATTGATCAGGTAAAAGCAAGCACAACTCCAAGGGTTGAGTCGATCCCTGAGCTGACAAAGTTTGAAATATTTGAGTACAGTGCTGGTCAGCTACGCAGCCCGTTTGTAGCGCCTCAGCCTGAGATTATTCAAAATAAACTAACGCAAGTAAAAAACTGTTTGCACCCAGATCAAGAGCGTCGCCGCGAACCGTTAGAGAAATACCCGCTAGATAATTTAGCAATGAAAGGCACAATTGGCTCTAGTGGACAAATATGGGCATTAATTACAGCAACAGATGACACTTTGCACCGCGTAACGGTAGGGAATTATCTTGGAAGTTATGATGGCAAAGTAAAAAGAGTAAGCAACGACTATATAGAATTAGTGGAATTAATCCCTGATGGGTCTGGCTGTTGGAAAGAGCGCCTGACGAAATTAGAAATGTTAGAGGCGGCAACAGATGGCGCAAATTAATAATAAAAAAGGTAAAAATAGGATGCATAAGGATGTACTTTGGCTTCATCGTATTTCACGGACATTACTGGCTGCTGTTGCTTTAGTCACTGTAAACTCAGCCATAGCTGGGCCATTGCTTTATGATGTTCGTTATAATCCATTACTTAAAGGCGAAACTGAATTACAGCTTGTTTTTGATGAAGAGTTAACCTTTGAACCAAAAGTTCAAGTGTTTAATAGCCCAGCCCGAATCGAAATGTTTTTTGATACTGCAGAGTTAGAGGTTGGTTTAAATGATGTTGAAGTTAATCAAGCTGGAATTAGCAGTGTTACTAATGTTTTAACTAACAGTGGTTTAAAGGTAACGGTAAACTTAGATAGATTAAAAATTTATGAGACTGAAGTTCATAACAATTTAGTATCGATACGTGTGTCTGATAACCCTCTTACAGAATCTGAAAATGAAGATGTAGTGATGGATTCAGGTGATGTGAGTGAAAATTACATTAACCGTATCCAGTCAATTGATTTTAGACGTGGTGAGAAGGGTGAAGCAAAAGTACTTGTATTTTTACAAGACACTCAAGCTGCAATTGAAGTCCATGAAAGTGGCGGGAAAATTTACGCTGACTTTCATCACACCGATATTTTAGACGATCTACTTTATGAATTAGATGTATTAGATTTTGGAACTGTTGTCAGTAATATCGAGACTTTTAAAGAAGATGGTTTAAGTCGTGTTGTTATCGAACCTAATGCTCAGTTTACGTTTACGTATCAGCAAATAGATAATATTTTAACGTTGACAGTAGAAAAAGATGAAACGCAAAATGCGTACTTAGATGGTGGGGTTGAGTATCAAGGTCGCCCTATGACCTTAAATTTTCAAGATATCTCTGTGCGTGCAGCACTGCAAATTATCGCGGGTTACAACGACTTTAACTTAGTAACCAGTGATTCAGTAACGGGCAATATAACGCTGCGCCTAGATGGTGTACCGTGGGATCAAGCGCTTGACGTAGTACTACGTATTAAAGGGCTAGATAAGCGCATGGATGGCTCTATATTAATGGTAGCGCCTGCAGAAGAACTTGCAGCACGTGAAGCCAAAGATTTAAAAGCTAAACAGCAAGTTGAAGACTTAGAGCCTCTATATAGTGAATACATCCGATTAAACTATGCTAAAGCCGAAAATTTTGCTGACTTATTAAAAACAGATACAAACAGTATTATAACTGCCCGTGGTAGTGTATCTGTTGATCAACGTACAAATACTTTGTTAGTAAAAGATACTGTTAAGAGTATAGAAAATATTCGTCGCATGATTGAAACGCTCGATATTCCAGTGCAGCAGGTTGTAATAGAATCTCGAATGGTAACGGTACGCGATAACGTTACCGAAGACTTAGGCGTACGGTGGGGCTTTAGTGATCAGGGCAGTAGTGTTGGTATTTCAGGCTCTCTTGAAGGCGCAGAAGGTATTTATAATGCGACATCTACTTCAAATGCACCAAGTATTTCAGACCGATTAAATGTAAATTTACCTATCACTAACCCTGCGGCTAGCATTGGCTTACACATAGCAAAACTGGCTAACGGTACGCTGATTGATTTAGAACTAAGTGCGCTTGAGGAAGAGAATAAAGGCGAGATTATTGCTAGTCCACGTATCATAGCGGCTAATCAGCAAAAAGCCCGAATAGAGCAAGGTACTGAAATTCCTTATACTGAGTCAGCTTCAAGTGGTGCTACTACCGTAAGCTTTAAAAAAGCGGTACTGAGCTTAGAGGTTACACCTCATATAACGCCTGATAATAAAGTTATTTTGGATTTAGTAATAACGCAAGATACTCGGGGTGACACGGTACAAACGGGTACAGGTGAAGCGGTATCTATTGATACTCAAGAAATTCAAACACAAGTGTTAGTCGAGAATGGCCAAACCGTAGTACTCGGTGGTATTTTCCAACAGCAGATCATTAATACTACGAGTAAAGTGCCAATTTTAGGTGACATTCCTTACGTAGGAAGACTATTTAAAACCACAAGTGAGTTTAATGAAAAGCGTGAATTACTTATTTTCGTGACACCGAAAATACAAATTGATTAAAATACAGTGGTTTTATGTTAACCAACGGGTGATTATTTAGATTAATTGCTCGTTATATGGCTTTTTATTCTAATTGACTTGAAATACCCCTGCAATTACTGAGATAATCCCCTCCTTAATTTTGGGGCCAGGTCGTTAGGCGGGGTTTTATTTCAAATTTTAGAGTTTGTTTGTACTAAAAGATATGGCTGAGAAACGTAATATATTTCTAGTTGGCCCCATGGGGGCTGGCAAAAGCACGATTGGTCGTCACATCGCTGACCAATTACACCTTGAATTTGTTGATTCTGATCAAGAAATCGAACGCCGCACAGGTGCAGATATTGCATGGGTATTCGATCTTGAAGGTGAAGAAGGCTTTAGACTTCGAGAAGAGTCTGTTATTGGCGATTTAACCGAGATGCAAGGTATTGTACTTGCTACCGGTGGTGGTTCAGTAATGAGCAAAGAAGTTCGAAACAAGCTTTCGGCTCGAGGTATAGTTGTATACCTAGAGACACCTATAGAAAAGCAAGTTGCACGCACGCAACGCGACAAGCGTCGCCCATTACTGCAAACTGAAGAAGCACCTCGTAACGTACTAGAGCGCTTAGCAGAAGAACGCGAGCCCCTATACAAAGAAGTTGCCGATTTTGTTGTACGTACCGATGAGCAAAGCGCTAAAGTTGTTGCTAACCAAATCATCGAGAAATTAGATTTTTAAAAACCAATAATAAGGAAATAACTAAGCATGCTTAAATTAACAGTTAATTTGGACGAGCGAAGTTATCCTATTTATATTGGGCAATCTGCACTTCAAGATAATGGCCGCCTGGTTCACCACATTGGTGATTGTCGGCCTATCATCATTACTAATGACACAATAGCGCCTTTATATTTACAAGCGTTACTTGACTCATTAGCAGATCAAAATCCGCTATCTTTTATTATTCCTGACGGTGAACAATATAAATCACTTGAATGGTTTGAAAAAATATCAGCATTTTTACTACAAAATAACTGTGGCCGAGATACGTGCTTAATTGCGTTAGGTGGCGGTGTTATAGGTGATCTAACTGGTTTTGTAGCGGCGTGTTATCAGCGCGGCGTACCGTTTATTCAAATACCAACGACAGTGCTTTCACAGGTTGACTCATCGGTAGGTGGTAAAACGGCAGTAAATCATCCTTTAGGTAAAAATATGATAGGGGCATTTTATCAGCCTCAAGCGGTTTTTATTGATACACAAACATTACACACCCTACCAGCAAGAGAGTTTGCAGCAGGTATGGCTGAAGTAATTAAGTATGGTCTGATTTACGATACCGAATTATTTGCATACTTAGAGCGAAACGTAGCTAATTTGCAGCAACTAGATGAAACATGTTTACAGCATATTATTTTTAGATGTTGTGAAATAAAAGCACTTATAGTTGCGCAAGATGAAAAAGAGCATGGTTTACGTGCTTTATTAAACTTAGGTCATACATTTGCCCATGCAATTGAGGCAGAAATGGGCTACGGCGTTTGGTTACATGGCGAAGCTGTTGCAACAGGCATGGTATTAGCAGCTAAACTTGCCAAGACACGCCAAGATTTAAGCGCAAGTGAAGTTGATCGAATTATTAAGCTGCTTGAGCTATATAATTTACCAACAGAAATTCCAAAGCAAATGACTAGCGAGCAGTTCCTAACGCATATGCGTAAAGACAAAAAGAATAAAAGAGGCACTATACGCTTTATTCTACCTACCCAATTTGGCCAGTGTGCATTAGTTGATGATGTTTCTGATGACCAAGTTAGAGACTTAATCGAGCAGTAAATGCAGTCACAAATTTTACCAAGCCGTGCGGCTTTGGTGGATAGAATCGCACTGCAATTTGAGTACGGACAAAATTTAATAGTTTTACTTGGCACATCGGGGCTAGGTAAAAGTTATATGCTCGAAACCTTCATTACAGATAAATACAATGACTTTAATAAAGCGTTTGTGCAAGTAAGTGCACAAATGACTGACGCTCAGCTAATGAGCGATTTATTAGAGCAAAGCTTTAATTCCCCTTTGGTTGATCATAATTTAAGTTTACCTGAAAACTATTACCAGCTGCTTGAGCAACAGCAGTGCGGACCTTGTTTATGGGTGCTTGATGGCGGTAGGCAACTATCTGAAGAGATACTAATTGAGCTTGAGCTGCTTTCTAAAAATAGCCCTAATACGTTGTATATCATAATTGCATCACAGTCTAAACTTGCTTTAAATGACGCTGTCGAAATTTACTTGGAGCCACTAACGCTTCGAGAAAGCAAGATGTTATTGCAGTGGTACTTTACTGATTTACCTTATGATGAAGACCCTGTTTTTAGTACTTTTTTAGCCGAGGCTCATGGAAACCCCAGTTTATTGCTTGCTTGGCAACCTAGCGAGCACATAGCCGATATTATCGTTAAAGATAAAGTATCTTGGCGATTACACTTATTGATTTTGATGTTGTTAATTATGCTTTTAATTATTGGTCTGCTTTATAAGTCTGATATGACGCAGTGGTGGCAACAATATTATCAGCAGGAAGAAACACAAGTCCTAAATACAGCAATATCTGTAGAGCAAGTAAGTGAGCCGGTTATAAAGCAAAATGACTCAGTAGTTACCTTAAATGACCCTGAAGGAGTTGAGCCAGATATTGAGCCTGAGAGCGTACACATTAATGATGTGCCTGCTATCATGCAAAGTCTTACCGAACCTGCAAATACAGTTAAGGTATTAGACAATGCTATTGATAATAGCGCTAAAAACAAAAGCAGTGAAGCAGGTGACGTTGTATCTAAAGCTCTAAAAGTAGAGAAAGTAAATACCGCAGAGCAAACTCAGATCAGCCAAGATAATATTTGGTACATGCAGCAAGCAGATACAAATAGTGTTATTCAATTATTAGCGGTAACTCAGCAGGAAGTTCGCGATAATTTCATTGCTCAATTCAATCTACAGCAGCAAGCACATTCTTACCAAACGAAGCGAAATAATCAAATATGGTGGGTTGTTACATTTGGCAGCTTTGAGAGTATAAACGAGGCAAAATCAGCAATGGATACTTTACCCCCTGGGGTTAGAAAAAATAAACCTTTCTATAAAAAAATTAGTAAAATAAAGCAAGAAATAGCAGTCGTTGATCAGTAAAACACACTGCTTTAGTGTAAAATCGCGCAACACCAGATTGAAGTAAAGAGCCAATGCAGCAAAAAAGTAGAGCCTTCCTTAAATGGGCCGGCGGAAAATACAGCCTAGTTGAAAACATTAATGCGCGATTAAACCAAGCTAGCAAGCATGCTGATACTTTGGTTGAACCTTTTGTTGGTGCAGGCTCTGTGTTTTTAAATAGTGATTTTAAGCACTATATCCTCAACGATATCAATGCAGACTTAATTAATTTATATAAAGAGCTTAAAAGCTCTCCAGATGAGCTTATTAGTGACGCTAAAAAGCTATTTGTTGATTTGAATAATCACGCAGATGCGTATTACGAATATCGTGTGCAGTTTAATCAAAGCCGTGATGTATACGAGCGTTCAATCTTGTTTTTATACATGAACCGCCATGGTTACAACGGACTGTGTAGGTATAATTTAAAAGGCATTTTTAATGTGCCTTTTGGTAAGTATAAAAAGCCTTACTTTCCTGAAAAAGAAATGTATTTTTTTGCTGAGAAAGCACAAAAAGCAACATTCACTTGTTTAGATTACGATGACGTTTTTAAGTTAGTGCCTAACAATGCTGTTATTTATTGCGACCCACCTTATGTGCCATTAAGTAAAACTGCTTCTTTTACGTCATACGCTAAAGGGGGGTTTAATTTAGATGATCAGGCTAACTTAGCTAATTTGGCAGAACAAGCCGCATTTGAAAATAACACGCCTGTGCTTATTTCAAACCACGATACCGTTTGGACGCGTAAAATTTATAGCCAAGCATCGCTTGAACAAATTCAAGTAAAGCGCACTATTAGCCCCAAAGGTGGCTCTAGAAATAAAGTTGACGAGTTGATGGCTATGTATTTAGCACCCAAGCAACCACTGCGTAAATTGCGATAACAAAAGCAACAAATAGTACAATCGCAATTAAAATGATGGATAAAGGGGAGTGTTGTTTAAAATCGACTTGGCGTTTATTTTCAGACTGAACACCAAAAAATGCAGCTAGCACACTTTGCAACGCGCTAAAAAATTGTAGCATTATTTAAAATAAAGGTTTTAAAGAAGGAGCGTTTTTAGAATCTTCAGAACTAGTAAGTAGTTCCAGTAAATCAAGGTAATGAAACTGAGCACTACGGCTATCGCCAGTTAACCACGAAAACCATGATGACTCTTCTTCAGCTTTAATACACGCAGTTAAAGTGTTTTGAGCACTTACCACTTGTGTATTATGACAATTACTCACTGAGCTTAATTCTTGCTCAGAGCTTGAACCAAAGCTAAACGCCCCGATAAGAAGTAATGCCGACGCAATTAATATCCCAATTTTAAAAGCACGCATGATGAAATCCAATAATTTGTTACTTTTTTAATCATAGCAAATACTGGTTAAATATCAAACTTAAAGTTACCTAAAATGGGGGCTATTACGCCATATTACTTGGGTAACATCTTCAATTAAGTTACATTAACGCAATACACTATTTATTGATGGAGTTAATCATGTTTAACCCAGAGCAAAAATATTTAATAGCCCCTTCTATTTTGTCTGCTGATTTTGCAAAGCTAGGCGAAGATGTTGATAAAGTTCTCGAAGCGGGTGCTGATGTGGTTCACTTTGATGTAATGGATAATCACTATGTACCTAATCTCACAATTGGTCCTATGGTGTGTAAAGCACTAAGAGATTACGGTATTACAGCACCTATCGACGTACATTTAATGGTTAAGCCTGTAGATAGCATAATACCTTTATTTGCTGAGGCTGGTGCTTCTATTATTACTTTTCATCCTGAAGCCAGCGAGCACGTCGATCGTACAATACAGTTAATTAAAGATCACGGTTGTAAAGCAGGCTTAGTGTTTAACCCAGCAACAAGCCTAAGTTATTTAGACCATGTTATTGATAAGCTAGATACTATTTTACTAATGTCGGTAAATCCTGGGTTTGGCGGGCAAAGCTTTATCCCTCATACGCTTGAAAAATTACGCCAAGCAAAACAGCGTATTATTGAATCAGGCCGAAATATTCGCTTAGAGGTTGATGGTGGTATTAAAGTCGATAATATTGCAGCAGCGGCTCGAGCGGGTGCTGATATGTTTGTTGCAGGTTCAGCTATTTTTAATCAACCTGATTACAAAGTGGTGATTGATCAAATGCGTGAGCAGCTTGGAAGTGTTAAGTAATGAAGTACGATGTCGCCTTATTTGATTTAGATGGTACTTTGGTTGATAGCGTTTACGACTTGTATATTGCAATTAACCTAACCTTGAGCGATTTTGCTTTTCCTATTGTTAGTCAACGCTTGGTTGAAAGTTGGATTGGTAATGGGGTTGAAGTCCTTGTTAAACGCGCTTTGAGTGGCGATATGCAAGTGAGTGAAAATTTAGATGAGTCACTTAGTGGCAAAGCAATATTACAGTTCTATAAGTATTATGAACAGCAAGTTGGTGAGTATAGTGTTTTGTACCAACATGTAGAAACAGGGCTTGCAGCACTTCGCGGTATGCCTAAAGCATTAATCACTAATAAGTCTCGAATTTTTACAGAGAAACTACTCGAAAAATTGGCACTAACGAGTCATTTTGATGTGGTTGTATGCGGTGACGACATGGCAAAAAAACCATCGCCAGAACCATTGCTATTTGCCTGCAAAAAACTAAATGCGGAGCCTAATAAAGCAATAATGATAGGTGATTCTAAAAGCGATATACTTGCAGCTAAAGCCGCTAATATAGACGTAATTGCACTTAGTTATGGCTATAACCAAGGTGAAAGTCTTGAGGATTATAATCCGCAGTACCTATGCGATAACTTCTTAGATATAATACCTGTTCTAACGCAGCGTTAAATATTATTCATTAAGCAAAATAAAGGAAAATCATGAGTAAACCAGTAGTTTTAAGCGGCATTCAGCCAACCGGTGGTATGACAATAGGCAACTATGTTGGCGCTATTAACCAGTGGCTAAAGTTACAGGAAGACCACGAAAGTTTCTTTATGTTAGTAGACTTACACGCTATTACGGTTCGTCAAGAGCCTGAATTACTGCGCTCTCGAGTGTTAGATGGTATTGCTCTTTATGCGGCATGTGGCATTGATCCTGAAAAATCTGCGTTATTTGTACAATCGCAAGTACCTGAGCATGCACAATTAGCGTGGGTATTAAATTGTTACGCGCAAATGGGTGAGCTTAATCGAATGACTCAGTTTAAAGACAAGTCATCTAAGCACGCAAATAACGTAAACGTGGGCTTATTTTCATATCCGGTATTGCAAGCTGCAGATATTTTATTATACCAAGCTGATCAAGTACCAGTAGGGGATGATCAAAAGCAACACTTAGAGCTGACTCGCGATATAGCCACACGCTTTAATAATTTATATGGCGACGTATTTAAATTACCAGAGCCGTACATCCCTGAGTTTGGTGCACGCGTAATGAGCTTGCAAGATCCACTTAAAAAAATGTCTAAGTCTGACGAAAACCCAAATGGTTACATCATGTTATTAGATGAGCCTAAGCAAATTGTGAAAAAGCTTAAAAAAGCAGTAACTGATTCAGATGAACAAGCACGTATTTATTTTGATCGCACAGAAAAGCCTGGCGTATCAAACTTGCTTACTTTATTGAGTGTTGCAACTAAGCGCTCAATTGAAGACCTAGTTCCTGAGTATGAAGATAAAATGTATGGCCATTTAAAGAAAGATACAGCAGATGCAGTTGTAAATATGATTGAGCCAATTCAAGCACGCTTTAAAGAGATCAGAGAAGATCAAAACCTACTTGATGGCATAATGAAGTCAGGTGCTGAAAAAGCAAGTGTACGCGCTGAGAAAACATTGAAATCGGTATACGATGCGCTTGGTTTTATTCCTCGCGGGTAAGTTTATTAAAATAAAAAAATGCCGCTTGTTAGCGGCATTTTTTATATAGCACATATCAACATGATGGACCCAAATAGAAACAGTAGCGATATAGCTAGTTTGTCTGTTTTATCCATTATTCAGCCCCTCTTACTGTTATATCTGCCGTGCTATCAATATCAACTAAAGAAACTTTATAGCCCTTATTTTCAAGTAAGGTAAGTAAACTATCTTGTCCTGCAAGATGGGCAACTCCAACAAGTACAAACTCATTTTTGTCGTTGTTAAACATGGCTTCTACTTTTGGTAACCAATCATTATTTCTATCTGTAATGATTTGTTTGTAGCTATTCGGATCATTTTGCTGCATATCTTCAAGTGCTACTTTATTTAGGGTGTCTGTATCACCTTTGCGCCAGGCAGCTAAAAGTCCTTTAAACATATCGCCATAGTTGTGAAGCTCGGCTAAGTTACGTTTAATGAAATCGTTTTCGTTGCCTTGACCCATTGTTTTAAAAAGCTCTAACTGAAATTCGATTGTTTCTAAGTAATTTTTTGTTTTGTTATCTTCAGTCGCTTTTTTAGTAAAGTAAGCATCAACCCCTTCACCCATTAAATTTTGCTTTTGAAGCTCCATCGACATTAAAACAATACCAACCATAGCAGGGCGAAAACCATCTAACTTAGCGAGGTTAGCGCCAAACTCGCTAAGCTTATTTTCAAGTGATGCCTTAATCTCGGGTTCAAGTTTTTGACTTAACGTTTCGTTATTTGTATACGATAGTGCGCCTAACATTTGCATTTGTGCATTGGTGTCGGCTGGGTCAGGTAACTGTGCTTCTAAAATAATTGTATCCGCTTGTTCATAAGCATGGTTAAACTCAGCGGGTAGTGGCATTTCGGCTTTAGGTAGTATGTGAACTGTACCGCCAATAAATAGCGAGTCATTACCATTGCTTACTTGCCATACAGAGCTTTGAGCCTGTGCTGTATTTGCTAAAAGACTACAGCTAAGTAATACGCTGGCAGATACTAATTTTTTTGTAAATTTTTTCATGATAATTCCTTTATGTAACTTTTAATTTTATTGTTTTTAGTTCGATAACACAGTGCTGAAATATGCAGTGATTGAGGATGTTACCTTTGAAAGGTTTTTATCAATTTGCGAGTTTATTTTGCTCATTGAAGAGTCAAGCTCAGCTGATATTTTTTCATCTATCGAAGAAAGTAACGTTTGTGTATCAACATTACTTTTTAAAGACTCAGTGGCGTCTATGTTGTTTGTTTCTTGCTGCTTTTTATTAACTGGGTTAATCGCCTCTACGCTTTCACCAATTATGCATTGATTAAAATTGCTTTGAACGTTGTGTTGTTTAGCGTCAGCTGCAATAACTGAAGTTGTATTAAAAGCAGTTGCTAGTAGTAAAGCCGGTAGTACTTTTTTCATTGTGCTATTCATAATTAAACCTTTTATATTTTTAATTGCAGCCAATTTAGAATCACAAATGATTTTTTACTAAGCTGCTTGTTGATGACGGTTTAAAGAATATCGCTGAATTTATTGAGAGTCGCTTATCTAGTTATGAGCAATTAATAGATAAGGTTTTTAAATTAAATAATTGTTTTAATTTAGAGGGTTAGCCTTAAACCTTATAACGCTAATATAAGGTTTAAAATGCTTTTTCTATAAAAGAAAGTGTAGATGTGATACGGTTTATAAAAATAAAAATACGTAAAGACTATGAATTATCAAATCGGACCTTGGCAATTTATTAGTAATCGCTGTGTGATTACTTCAAACCATTTAGAAAGGGAATTAGATCCACTTTTAGTAAAGCTATTACTTCACTTTATAGACAAGCCTCAACAAATTGTTTCCCGCCAAGAGCTTATTGAGAGTGTGTGGCAACAGAGCTTTGTTGATGATAATGCGATTAACCGTGCAATCTCAGAGTTAAGAAAGCAGCTTGCCCACCCAATTGAAAAAGCGCCGCTTTTAAAAACGCATTACCGTAAAGGATATAGCCTAACAGTAATACCTGAGCGTTTAACGCAAGCAAACGTTTTGAAAGAGCCTGTAAACATTTTGCCTGACTCACCGGGTATTTCTGCCAAAAATGAAGAGATAGCTACTGCAACTACTTCTCAACCAGTTCAAAAAAAGAATAGTAAAAATTTTTTGATTTATTCTTTACTCGTCATTATTTGCCTGTGCTCTTTAGTATGGTTTGGGTTGTTTTTTATTAATGCATCTTCTAGCGAAAAGATTAAACAGATCACGGTTAATAAGGTAGCAAGCACGTGGAATATAGGCAGTGAGGTTCACCCTGAGATGTCCTCAGATAAACAATATTTAGCTTATACAAATGTTGAACCTGAAAATGACATAATGCATGCATTTGTAAAGCGACTATCTGATCAAAGGGAGGTTGAAATTACCTATCCTGGCTTTCAAGTATCTATTTTATCGTGGCAGTTAAATCAGCACGCAGTGCTTATACAAGCTACAAACTTAAAACAACAGCAGTGCGAAATGGTACTGGTTGATTTAAGCCAGTTTCCTATTGTTGGTGAGGCTACATTAATTAAAAAGTGTGACCTTAGATACACCGGCTACGCACAAGTAGACGAAAATAGTGAATATATTTATTACACTGAATATAAAAATGAGCAAGATGGCTCAGGTTTATATAAATTTGATTTAGAGTTACTAAAAGAGTCCATTGTTATTCCACCACCAGGTGTAATGTATGGCGTAATAATGCCGCGCTTATCTTCTTCAGGTAATAAAATAGCATATATACTTAGTCAAAAAGGTCAGCCTTTTTCGGTGTTCAGCTACGACTTTTCTACGCGTGAGACTAAGCGGTTATTTAAAGCAAACAAAAGTATAATTAGCTTCGCGTTTGACTGGCTTGCAGACGATAAAGGCGTGATTGTTTTTGAAGACTCTGACCTTTCAACCATTGTGTTTGATGAAAATAATATTATTAAACGCACACTAACGGTTACCCCAGCAATTTCACCTTATTATATTGCAGTTCAATCTGCTAATAGCCTCTTTTACTCAGCAAATAAAACACAAGCATTTTCGTTAATTAAAGCGACTAATCTTTTTAGCGATGTTCCTGAGTATGAAGCACTCTACAAAAGTGATGAAGACGACTACCACATTGTAGAAGTCATTAATGAGAAAGGGCCAGCGCATATTTTTGTATCCGAGCGCTCTGGCAGCAGTCAGTTGTGGTTATCTCAAAATGGACTTACAAAGCAACTTAGTAACTTTACTTATGAAGGGAAATCTACCTTTGCTATTGGCGGGCTAAGAGTATCGAGTAAGCAAGATCGTGTTTTATTAAGAGTTAATAGCGATATTGCATTTTTTGACGTTATGTCGAACAAACTCTATACCATAGCTGAGTTTAAAGGGCGAAAAATACTAAACTATGTATGGTCTAAAGATAATGAAAGTATAATTTATTTAGAGCGAAGTGGTTCAGAAAACCTATTTGCTCAGTTTAATTTATTAACGCGAGACACAACTATATTAGAGGATGTTAAAGCCAATAAATTAATTTCAGGCGCTGACGGTACTAATTATGCAATTACTAATAATCAGTTAATTAAACTATCAAATAAACAGAGTTGGGAATTACCCAAAGACGCGCGACAAGCACAACTTTTTGCTATTAATGATAATTACCTTTACTACTCTGATGCGATTTCAAGAGTTGCTCGGCTTAATTTAGAAGATAAAACAGTAAAAGATGTGCACGTGGATTTTAAACCCATCGCATTTTTTATTAGTGATAACAATCAAATTTTCTTTACAGAATCAAAATATAAAGACATGCAAATAATACAGATAAGTTGGAATAACTAGGGTCTGTTGAGCTTTCAAGGTTAAATTTGCAGCAGTGTGTTGTTTTTCTTTAATAACATTTTCGATTGTTATACCAATTCGCTTAATTAAGTGATCTATTTTGAGGATGGAAAAACGTGTTGGTAGCTAGGCAAAAAGTTCGCTATTTAGTTGTTCTCGGCAATAGCTCCTGCATTGCTCTACCTTCTGCATCCATGCAGTCGTAAATGAGAATTTTTTAACACAGGTAGCGACACGTTTAGCCCCGCAAAATGATTAAGTATTATTGCGGATTGGTATTATGTTGATAAAAGAAAAATTAGAGCCAAAAAATAGCGAGAAGTGAATCTTCTCGCCATTTTTAATTAAGTGTAATCTCTAGGGTTAAATAACTTTAGTGCCGATTGATTTGTAACAACCGAACCTCTATTTATTTAATAGAGGTTTTAAGTAATGCCCAGTATGTGAATGCTCACACTCAGCTACTTCTTCTGGCGTACCTGCAATGAGTATTTCACCACCGCCAGCACCGCCTTCAGGTCCTAAATCAATAACCCAATCTGCTGTTTTAATAACATCGAGGTTGTGCTCAATAACGACAATTGTATTGCCGTGATCGCGCAAGCGATGAAGTACAACAAGCAGCTGTTCAATATCAGCAAAGTGTAGGCCGGTTGTGGGCTCATCTAATATGTAGAGTGTTTTACCTGTATCACGTTTAGAAAGCTCACGTGCAAGTTTTACACGCTGAGCTTCACCACCTGAAAGCGTGGTAGCGGCTTGACCTAAGCGGACATACGATAAACCAACGTCCATTAGGGTTTTAAGCTTGCGGGCAATAGCCGGTATTTTGTCAAAATACTCATGCGCGTCTTCAACAGTCATCTCAAGTACTTGGTGTATGTTTTTACCTTTGTATTGGACTTCGAGCGTTTCACGGTTATAGCGTTTGCTCTTACACACATCACACGGTACATACACATCAGGTAAAAAGTGCATTTCAACTTTAATTAAGCCGTCACCTTGGCACGCTTCACAGCGTCCGCCTTTAACGTTAAAGCTAAAGCGACCTACTTTGTAGCCACGTGAGCGCGCTTCTTGTGTACCTGCAAATAATTCACGAATGCCGGTAAATATACCTGTGTAGGTTGCCGGATTTGAACGAGGAGTACGACCAATTGGGCTTTGATCAATATCGATCACTTTATCAAAATGATCTAAACCGCTAATTGATTTATACGGTGCCGCTTCGGCAGTGGTTGCGCCATTTAGCTCTGTATGAGCAAGTTTAAATAAAGTATCGTTTATTAGCGTTGATTTACCTGAGCCCGATACACCTGTCACACAGGTCATTAAACCAAATGGGATTTTTAAATCCACATTTTTAAGGTTATTACCCGTTGCGCCAAATAGCTCTAGCCATTTGTCGTTCGTTGGGTGACGCTCTTTTGGTATTTCTATTTTACGTACGCCTGATAAAAATTGGCCCGTAACAGACTCTTTGCTTGCTAAAATATCGTCGCGCGTACCTTGTGCAATAATATGCCCACCATGAACACCCGCACCTGGACCAATATCAATAATATGATCAGCGGCTCGAATTGCATCTTCATCGTGCTCTACCACAATAACGGTGTTACCTAAGTCGCGTAAATGGATTAGTGTTTGTAGTAAGCGGTCGTTATCGCGTTGATGCAGCCCAATAGATGGCTCATCTAGTACGTACATTACACCTACAAGACCGGCACCAATTTGACTGGCTAAGCGGATACGTTGAGCCTCACCACCTGATAATGTATCGGCGCTACGTTCAAGTGATAAATAATTTAGGCCAACGTTAATTAAAAACGATAAGCGGTCGCGAATTTCTTTTAATATTTTTTCAGCTATTTGGCCTTTTTGTCCGGTTAACTCTAAACCTTCAAAAAATTCCATGGCTTCACCAATACTCATGCATGTGATTGCAGGTAAGTTGGTTTGTCCAATAAATACATTTCGAGATTCTTCGCGTAAGCGTGAGCCATGACAGCTAGGACACGCTTGGCTTGTTTGGTATTTAGCAAGTTCTTCGCGTACAGAGTTTGACTCGGTCTCGCGGTAGCGGCGATTCATGTTATTTAAAACGCCTTCAAACTCATGGTTACGCGTAATCAAATCGCCACGGTCGTTACGGTAATTAAACGCAATTTTAGTGCTACCAGAGCCATCTAAAATAATTTTTTTCGATTCGCTGTCTAAATCTTGATAAGGCACGTCTAAATCAAAATTGTAATGATCTGCAACCGCTTGCAGCATTTGATAGTAATAAAAGCTGCGTTTATCCCAGCCTTTAATTGCACCGCCAGCAAGGCTTAACTCTGGGTTATGCACTACGCGATTAGGATCAAAATATTGGCGTATACCTAAGCCATCACAGGTTTGACAAGCACCAGCTGGGTTATTAAACGAAAACAAACGCGGCTCAAGTTCAGTCATTGCATAGCCACAAGTAGGGCAGGCAAAATTTGCTGAAAATAGAATTTCTTCAGCGCTGCTATCGTCCATGTATGCTACATGTGCAACGCCATTAGACATTTCAAGTGCAGTTTCGAATGATTCTGCTAAGCGTTGTTGTAAGCCATCTTTTACTTTAAATCTGTCTACAACAACTTCTATTGTATGTTTTTTATGAAGCTCAAGTGTTGGTGGATCAGACAAGTCACATACTTCACCGTCTATACGGGCGCGAATATAACCTTGGCTAGATAGCTGTTCTAATAACTTAACATGCTCACCTTTACGCTCTTTTACTATTGGCGCAAGCAGCATTAATTTACTACCCTCAGGTAGAGCCAAAACAGTATCTACCATTTGGCTAACGGTTTGCGCAGCAAGTGGTAAATCATGTGTAGGACATCGTGGTTCGCCAACGCGGGCAAACATAAGTCGTAAGTAATCGTAAATTTCGGTAATAGTACCTACGGTTGAACGCGGGTTATGAGACGTTGACTTTTGCTCAATAGAAATGGCAGGAGAGAGGCCTTCGATGTGATCCACATCAGGCTTTTCCATGAGCGATAAAAATTGTCTTGCATACGCAGAGAGTGATTCAACATACCGGCGTTGCCCTTCTGCATAAAGTGTATCAAATGCAAGTGATGACTTCCCCGAACCAGATAGACCAGTAATAACTATTAATTTATCACGTGGAATGGTTAGGCTGATGTCTTTTAAATTGTGCGTGCGGGCGCCTCGGACTTCAATGTTTTCCATGCTATCTCGTTTATTGCCAAAATTATTTACTCAGTATCGCATAATACGAAGCAATATTAATCCTTGATCAATGAAAAATCCTTACTTATAGGCGATTAATTATTGCCAAGCTTATGGTAGAATCCCAACCTCAATTTTTCATAGAGTAAGATCACGCAGATAATGACCGCATCTTCACTTAATTCACGAGAAAAACGCGCCGCTGTATCACTAGCGAGTGTGTTTGCATTTAGAATGCTCGGCTTGTTTATGCTGATGCCTGTATTGGCTATTTATGGACAATCGCTTGAAGGTTTTTCGCCTATTTGGATTGGTTTTGCCATTGGTGCGTATGGTTTAACGCAAGCTGTATTACAAATACCTATGGGTCGATTATCCGATAAGATTGGTCGTAAAAAGGTTATTGTTGGTGGCTTAGTTGTATTTGCTATTGGCTCTGTAGTTGCTGCATTAGCTGACTCTATCCAAATGGTTACCGTAGGCCGTGCTTTACAAGGTATGGGCGCAATAGCCAGTGCACTACTCGCGTTTGCTTCAGATTTAAGCCGCGATGAGCAACGACCAAAGGTAATGGCCGTTATTGGTATGAGCATAGGAATGAGCTTTGCCTTTGCTATGCTACTTGGGCCAATTGTTGCAGCTTCATGGGGTATTGCAGGTGTATTTTGGTTGACTGCTATTTTAGCTGTCTTTGGTATATTTATAGTGACCATGCTAGTGCCAAATGCGGTAAATAAAGCGCCCAAAGGCGATACATTAGCAAGCTTCAGCGACATTAAAAAATTAATTAAACACCCTCAGTTAGCACGATTAAATGCAGGTGTATTGTTATTGCATTTAACGCTAACCACAATTTTTGTGGTACTGCCGAGTCAATTAATTAAAGATGGCTTGGTTGCCGACCATCACTGGTATTTGTATATTCCAGTGCTATTTTTAGCATTTTTATTAATGGTACCAATAATGATTATGGCCATTAAAAAAGAGAAAGAAAAACAAGCATTTATTGGCTCGGTAGCCTTGTTAACTATTAGTATGTTAGCAATGTCGGTATGGGTTAATAGTGTAGTAGGCATTGCTGTGTGTATGCTGCTTTATTTTGTGGCGTTTAACTTTTTAGAAGCCACTATGCCTGCGCTTGTATCGCGAATAGCACCTGCAAGCCAAAAAGGTTCAGCAATGGGAGGCTACTCATCTAGTCAGTTTTTAGGCGCCTTTTTAGGCGGTATGTTAGGTGGCTATGTAGCACAAACTACAACGACGCAAGCTGTGTTTGCGGCAGCGGCACTTGTTGGGTTAATATGGCTTATTATTGCGTGGAAAATGCAAGTCCCACCCAAAAGTAAAGTTATTAGTTTAATGACCAAATTAGATTCTGAAGAGCATGCTCAAGTACTTGCTTCTCAGTTAGTTGCTTTACCAGGTGTAATAGAAGCAACTGTAGTTCGCGATGAAAGTCGCAGCTATTTAAAGATTAATGATAAAGAATTTGACCTAGACCAAGCGCGTAAAGTCGCTGGTTTAATCTAACATTTATAGGAGATGGTTCCATGGCACGCGGTGTGAACAAAGTAATTTTGGTTGGTAATTTAGGGCAAGATCCTGAAGTTCGTTATATGCCTAACGGCAACGGTGTAGCAAATATTACCCTAGCAACTTCGGATAGCTATAAAGATAAGAACACTGGCCAAATGGTTGATAAAACTGAGTGGCACCGTGTTGTATTTTTTGGCAAGTTAGCTGAAATTGTTGGTGAATATTGTCGTAAAGGTTCACAAATTTATGTTGAAGGTAAACTTCAAACACGTAAGTGGACCGATCAACAAGGCCAAGAAAAGTACACTACAGAAATAGTTGTAGATGGCTTTACTGGTCAAATGCAAATGTTAGGCGCACGTGGTGGCGATCAACAAAGTGGTGGTTACCAAGGTAATCAATCACAAGGTGGGCAACAAGGTGGTGGTTACCAAGGTAATCAAGCGCAAAGTGCTCAACAAAGCGGTGGTTACGGTCAAAATAATCAAGGCCAAAATAACCAGCAACAAGGTGGTTATGCTCCACAACAGCAAGCAGCACCTGCAGCGCAACCTCAGTCAGCGCCTGCACCACAACAAAATAATCAATACCAAAAACCGCAAGGCGGCTTTGCACCACAACAAAATAGTGCACCGCAGCAGCAAGGTGGTTTCGCTCCTAAACCACAAAGTGCTCCGCAAGGTGGTGCATCAAACCCAATGGAACCAACCATTGATTTTGATGACGATATCCCGTTCTAGCACACAGTTAAACTAAGATTGTAAGAATAAATAGATTACTTACACCTTTTACACTAAACCCAGTATTCGTACTGGGTTTTTTATGCGTATTGCGCTGTGATGATAATCCAAAAACTATCAATATAAGACCTCATTAGGCTGTAAAGTGAAATAGTATTGTTGGTAATGTTAAATTGCAGTAAGTTTTATCTTGTATTTAATTGATATATATATCGTTAATACTTACCATTAAACTACTTTCCCCTGATTACACAATGAGAAACATGAAAACTAATATCTTATTTTTATTTCTTGTTTTTCAATTCTTGAGCCCTAGTTCACACGCTCAAACTCCTTCAGACGTTACTCATATTTTATTTATAAATTCAACAAATCAAGATATGCCTTGGTATAAAAGTGTTGAGCTTGGACTGCGTACAGAGCTTAAAAAACGTTCTTTTAGTTATGAACTATTTGTCGAAAATATGGATGTAAATCGCTTTGATGAAGTTAATCAAAAGCAGTTAATGAAAGACTACCTCAAACAAAAATATAAAAATAAGCACATCGATATCATCGTTACTCAGTCGCCTTCTGCAGCGACGTTACTATCTCAATTAGACGATTTTTTTATAAATGCTCCACGAATATACTTAGAGCCAGGCGCCCAGTTTAATCTACCAAAAAAGACCAGCGGAGCTGTGATCCAAGCTAAATTAGATTATGCGCAAGCAACAGCAAATGCTGTTAATTTAATGAAACCTAAAAAATTGATCGTAATTTTAGATACAAAAAACGATATTGGTATGAGCTTTCATCGAGGACTATTTTCGGTTATTAACCGTGATTTTTCGTATTTAAATGTAGAAAAGTGGTTTGATCTTCCATTACCAGAATTACTCACCAGAGTAAGAAATGCCCCAGCGGATTCGATTATTTTATTTACCCCCATTTTTAGGCGTTACGATAATAAATCACTTAGTCCTTATCAGCTAGTAGAGCGATTAACTGAAGAAAGTCCGGCGCCAGTGTTTAGCTATTGGGAAGTACTATTAGGCTCAGGTGTTGTTGGTGGGTATGTATTGTCGGGTGAAAAAATAGGTAAACGTATTGCCGATTCAATAGTTTTTTATAATGAAAATAAAGCGTTAAATGAAATTGGTGGTGAAGGGCTTAGTACATACTCATATGATTGGCGACAATTAAGTAAGTTTAATATTGCTCCGCAAAGCTTGCCAGAAGAGTCAATTATCTCTTATTACGAGCCAACTTACTTTGAGAAAAATAAAATATTAATTTACAGCGCTACTGTAATTATTTTTATTCTTAGCAGTTTTTTAGTTTTTGTTTTGTTTTTAAACCAACGCCGCATTCAACTTTTAAAAGAGCTTGATGAAGAAAAGCAAAGATTAGAGTCGCGCGTTGAAGAGCGCACTGAAGAGCTTTTGCACGCCAAGGAGGAAGCTGAGCATCTGACATCCGCTAAGTCTGAGTTTTTAGCAAATATGAGTCATGAGATTAGAACCCCTATGAGTGGGATTATTGGTTTGACTAATATTTTGCTCGAAAAAGGTTTACCTGGTGAGTATGGGCATTATTTAGATAAAATTAAATATTCCTCAGATCAACTCCTGGTGGTTATTAACGATATTTTAGACTTTTCAAAAATTGAGTCTGGAAACATTAACCTTGAAGAATTTCCTTTTTCTGTAAATTCGGTTGTTGATTATGTCAAAGCAACCTTCAATGAATTGGCCCAAAGTAAAGGAGTCACATTTGATATTGTCATTGATGAGACAGTTAAGCTGGACTTAATCGGCGATGTAGTGCGAATAAATCAGGTGCTGTTAAATTTATGCTCTAACGCAATTAAATTCACCCCTCACGGCACTGTATCGGTTTTAATTGAGTCAAGAAAGTTATTAGACGATCCGCAAAGTGTTTGCTTATATTTTACAGTTAAAGACTCAGGTATTGGCATCGCTGAGGATAATCTTAGCAATTTATTTGAATCATTTACTCAGGCAGATAGTTCTACAACTAGGAAGTTTGGTGGTACAGGGTTAGGTTTAACAATTAGTAAGCGTTTATGCCAATTGATGGGTGGTGATATAACGGTACACAGCACTCAAGGTGTGGGTAGTGAGTTTGTAGCTTCGGTGGAAGTTAAATTGAACAACCAAGCATTGATTGATGATACGCCTAACCTAATCTTTACTGATCCGTTTGATGTATTAATTATAGATGATAATGAAGAGGACCTTAAAGTAATTGAAAATCAGCTTACAGCTATGGGTTTAGCATGTACTACGTGCTCGTCTGCTAAGCAAGCTATTGATATTATTGAACAGAATAAAGAAAAATTCAAAGTCATTATTGTAGATTGGATAATGCCAGCGATGAGTAGTGAAACATTTTTAACGCGTATTTATAATATTAATCCCCAGCTTTGCAGTAATATAATTGTACTTACAAGGGATCATGAGGTTTTACTTAATGATGTGGCTAACAAAATAAATATAAACACAATTTTGCAAAAACCTGTTTATTCGAGTGTCTTGTATGAGCAGGTGAAAAGTAGAGTAGTCGGCTCTTTTCATGAAGTGCCTAAAGTAAATGCTGTGAGTGAACAGTCGCTGGCGGGTATTAGAGTATTAGTTGTGGAAGACAATTCAATCAATCGACTCATAGTTACCAACATACTAGAAAATAGCGGCGCTCAGGTTTACTTAGTTGATAATGGATTAGAGTGTATCCAAACAGTAAAATTAGAGCCGTTTGATATAATTTTAATGGATATTCATATGCCTATCATGGACGGTGTTGAGGCGACTCAAATTATTCGTAATGATAGTGATGAAACTATCGCAAATATTCCAATAATTGCCTTAACAGCTAATGTTATGAAAGATGATATTACACGATACTTATCCATTGGCATGAATGCCCATGTTGCAAAACCCATTAAAACGCAAAAACTACGTGAAACTATAATTCGCTGTTTAAATAAATAGTTGCGCTATACAAATAATTTAATGTTTTTATCAAATACCTACCGCAATCTCTTCCATTGGCTTGAGCCGATTTTTTAATAACTTAAAAAATTTATAAAATAGAATTTGACTAACGTGCTTTGTATGTGAAATTTCATACATTCGATTTTTCGCATATTCACTTGGCAAAGGTTGAGTTATAAATGTTAGAAGTTAATGGGTTACCAAATACAAATAAAACACACAGTGTTGTTCCATACACTAAAAATTTTAATGTTAGTTTTTCTGAGCACAAACCTAAAATTTTATTGTTGTATGGATCATTAAGAGCGCGTTCTTATAGCAAGTTGGTAATAGAGGAGAGTGCACGTTTATTAACGTATTTTGGTGCTGAGGTTAAAATTTTTAATCCTGAAGGTTTACCTCAAACTGATAGTGAAGATGAATCACACCCTAAAGTACAAGAGTTACGAGATTTAATGCTTTGTCGATGGCTTTCATCTATTTACAGAATAAAGGGCATAGCTGTTTATTTTTGTAAGCTCTCGTTTATTTGAGTGTTTTTTGTTTAGTGCTATTAATAAAAGTTTAAACTTTGTTTGCAACCTTGTGCTTCTATAGATATTGAACAACACTTTAGTTATTAATATAACGAGTGGCAGGCTATGCAAAAGAGTAAACTCTGGCTTTTAAAGTACTTCAAAGGTATCTCTTTTGTTCTGTTTCTGGTGATACTTATTAGTTTTAATTTCATTTTAAATGATGCATTACATCAAAAAGCACATGTTTCTGGGCAGCAGTTTGTTAAGCGTGTTTACGAATTAAATTTATCCCCCTCTATAAATAATGAAGTGTTGGTCGCATTAGCTAAAAATGAAGGCTTTAAGTTAGAGGTGCAAAATTCTTCAGATCACTTTAGGAACTTAGTCAATTTAGAACGCGGAGTTTTTACTTTTAAAACGTTAAGTTTGAGCCTTTATCACTATCCAGTGTGGGTAACACAAAGCTACTTATTTATATTCTTAAATCTGATTATATTAGGCGCTGCTAATTGGTCTTATCGCTGGTGGAGCCTGTTAAAAGTAAACCGTAAAGTAATGCTTAAAAATACAGTTATACAGCCGACTAAAATTATTCAACAAAGGCATAAAAATACTCAACTAATCGCACAGACAAAAAAATGTGATTTAAGTTCTTTGTATGGAGTTAATACTGCATCACATAACTTATTTTTACTTATTAAGTGTGATTGTAGCTTTAATAAAAAAACGGATATAGAAGCCAATTTTAAAGTCTTAATTACTAAAAAATTAGCCGAACTTAAAGGTGTGTCGGTAAAAATACTAAACTCTAATTACTTAGCGGTTACCTTACCAAACATTTCTATTAGCGAGTTGAATAGCTACGTTGAAAAGCTTCATAAAAATGTGTTTTTTATATGTCAAAATCATCAACAAAATATTACTCATAAAAATATTAAAATAGGTGCGTGTGATTATCAATTAGGCGCTGAACAAGTGGCGGTTTATAAGTTAGCAAAATCAGCACTCGTATTATCACAAAGCAGCCTATTGCAGCATTGCCACCGTTTAACGTTAAATAACTGCCAAGAAAAACACCTCTCTAGCAAACAGGTTATAGAAAACATTAAAAAGAATAAATTTATATTATTCTTTCAGCCTGTATTTGAACTCTCTAGTGGAGATATCCTGCAGCATGAAGCTCTTATTCGGGTTAGGCATAGCCAACTTGGTTTACTGGCCGCTCGTTATTTTATTAAACAGGTTTATAGTGATCAAGACGCTTTAATATTAGATAAAACTGTAATAACACAAGTCAAAAAGCTAATGCACAGTGAGTCTTCGGCTTTAACCGTTAGTGTAAATCTACACCCTAAAAATTGGTTTAATACTGTATTTTGGGAGTGGTTAGCCAATCAAATGGCAGAGCTTAAGTTAAATACTAAATTACAATTTGAAATAAGTGAGGCAGAATTTTTTACTTATAGGGAGTCGATAACTAATGCGCTTAATGTTATTAAAAAAGGGCATTCACATATTGTGATTGATAATGTAAAAAGCAGTGAGAAAGTAGCCATGCTAGTTGATTATAACCAAGTATGTGGGCTTAAGTTATCATACGAACTGGTTCATTTATTAAATGAAAAAACTCAAAATCAAAAGAAAATAAAAAAGATAGTCGAAGCCGCTAGTCTTTTAAATCTACCCGTATACGCGGTGGGCGTAGAGACTCAAAAAGAGCTACTTACGCTTACCAAATTGGGAGTGGTAGGGGCTCAAGGTTTTTACTTTTCAGAGCCGCTTCAAGAGTTTACGCAAGCGGTATTTAATTAAGGTCTAAATTAACCCTCTATATTTAAGCCCATTTAAGCCTTGAAGCCCGCCGGTATGAACAGCAATAATTTCACTCCCAGATGGGAAATAATCTTGCTCAATAAGCTGCCACAATGCATACATCATTTTTCCGCTATAAATAGGCTCAAGTGGCAGATTATAAGTGTGACTCATGTCTTGGCAAAACTGCCATAACTCAGGTGAAAACTTACCATAGCCACCATCATGAAACTCTGTGAGTAACTGCCAGTTAGTTTGGTTATTAGCTTTAGCGCTCAGCTTTTTTATTTCTTCATTTAAATATTCAGCTTGTTTTAATACCGCTATACCAATAACTTGTGTTGTTGAAGCACTGCCTTCTATTAGTCCAGCAAGCGTGCCACCACTACCTGTAGGACAAACTAAGTAGTTATGTTCGGGTAAGCTTTGTACTAACTCTTGACACCCTAATAAAGCATGTTCATTTGTGCCACCTTCAGGGATGATATAAGCGTTTGGAAAACGCTCTTGCAGAGCATTAAGGTATTCAGTCTCGTGACGTTTTCGATACTCTATACGATTAACAACATGTAGGTTCATACCACAATGTTTTGCAAACTGAATTGTCGGATTGTTGTTATCAAGTTCTGGCCCGCGGATAATTGCATGAGTTGTTATATTAAATTCTTTTCCCGCAGCTGCGCAGGCGTGAATATGGTTTGAAAATGCACCACCAAAAGTCAGAAGTTCTGTCTTATTTATCTTTCGCATGTACGCTAAATTATATTTTAATTTACGCCATTTATTGCCACTTATTAACGGATGAAGCAAATCATCACGTTTTACACCTAAATAAATATTTCTCTTTTTTAGAAACGTTGTATCTATTTGTTGAATATGGTTATTTTCTTTTATTTTGAATGATTTATGCATATTTATTAGTTTTCAACTTGGCAAAATAATTAAAATGTACGACACTTGGTTAATACATAATTAACAATAGTAGCTATATGAAAGAAAAGCTGTTTTCTTGGTTAAATCGTAGTTTAGATCCTAATACAGCTATTGGTGTTGCAACGTATGCAGATACTGTTAACGCAGTATGTTTAAAAAAACAACGCGACCAATGGATGGTTCACAGTTCTCACAGTGTAAATGTGTCTGAGCAAACCGATTATACCGCTGCAATTGTTGCTTGTACAAATGAGGTTTCTACTGATATTTGTGCCGTTAATTTAGTCATACCGCACTACTTTTATCAAATAGTGCAAATGGATAAACCAAACCTTAGTGATGAAGAAATCATTCAGTCACTCCCTTGGACTACAAAAGATTTAGTTGATATAGCGCCTGAAAATATTGTGGCTGACTTTATCGATTATCCAATAACATTACCGATGCAAAGCAGCAAAATGAATGTGTTTATTACGAATAAGCTGCAACTACTTCCGTTTATAGACAGTTTTGAACAAACTAAACCTGTTTTGCGTGCAATGACCTCTGAAGAAATGGTTTTAGTTACCTTGTTTGGCTCATACAAAGAGGCGCATATGCTGATTGTGCAACATGCTAATCATGAACCTCGAATCTTAATTATTCGTGATGGGCAATTAGTATTAGCTAGGCGATTAAATGGTTTTTTAGGCATTTCTGATAAAGATCAAAATCAAGAATTGGTAGAAGCGTTAGGATTAGAAATTCAGCGTTCTATGGACTTTTTTGAAAGCCAGCTCAAGCAACCACCAATTCGCAGCATTCAGTTACAGTGCGATGATTTATCTTCATTAACTCTTAGAGCAGGGCTTGCAGAGTTTTTACAAGTAAAAGTTGTAGATTTTGAGCCTAACTTAGAATTAGCGCAGCAATTAGAGCCAAATTTTTATTATGCGCTTGGGGCAGCCTATCAATTAACAGATCCTGAGTCTGTGCTATGAAAACCCGGATTAACTTTTATCAAAAAACCTTACGCGTACGGCGAGACCCAGTCCCTTTGTCTGGAATGATCACGTTGTGGTTAGGTGCGCTATTAATTATTGCAATCACGTGGGCTTTTTACAGTTATAAAACATATTCTAGTGAGCTTGATTTAGAACAAAATAGGCAATACCTCAAACAAGGAAAAGCTCAGTTAGAAGTTGTAAAACAGCAGTTAGCAGAGAAACAAAATAAAACACTCTTTATTAATGAGCTAAAAACACTTCAGCAAGAGGTTTTGCACAAGCAGCAAATATTTAGCTATTTAGAGCAAAGTTCAGAGCAGTCTGCAACCGACTACGCTCAGGTAATGCACGATTTAGCTAAGTATCATGAACCTAATATTTGGCTGACCCACATTAAGTTTGTAGGGCAAAGTGTGACGCTTCAAGGTCAAACATCGCAATCAAAATTCTTACCAATTTGGTTTGATAATTTAAAACAGTCGCCATTTTTTATTGATAAAGAGTTTTCAGTTTTAGAGTTATCTACGCAAGCAGGTGTGAGTGAATTTAATGTAGCGACAGACCTTAGTGATGAGGGCGATAAACCATGAGCCAAACAACAAGTAGCCAGAATAATAAAAATAAAGGTTGGCCATTATGGGTCAAATACCAAGCTCAGTTTGCATCGCTGCAAAAACGTGAGAAGTATTCCACCTTATTTGTTGGTTTGTTTATAGTGATTTACCTCGGTCTTTGGTTCGTTATTTTTCCACAGCAAGATGAAGTTGCCAACATACGTTCAAAGCACAATACAACGCTGCAAGAGTTACAGCAGATAAATGCGCAACTCTCCATGTTAAACCAAGCACTAAACTACGACTACACTAAGGTTTTACGCGGCCAAATTGCACAAACCAGAGATGAATTAGCCGAAATAAATAATCAACTTAATAGTTTTAGCCAAGGCTTTGTAGCTGCTAAAAATGTACCTGCCGTTTTAAAAGATTTGCTTGTAGATAGTAGCGACGTAAAAGTGAGTAGCTTTAATGTAAAACCAGCACGGGCTATCGATGTAGAAAAACTAGGTGAACATGATACGCAAACATTATTTTTTGAGCATCAGATGGTAGTTACTTTGCAAGGTAGCTACTTTAGCTTACAAAAATATTTAGCCGCATTAAAAAACAATCAAAATAAGTTATTAATACAAGAGTTTAGTTATCAGGTACTAGAGTACCCTCAAGCTGAACTCGTCCTACATATAGCTACAGTGAGCGCTAATGAAAAATTTATCGCGTTATAGTATTTGTACTTTGGCTCTTTACATTATTGCGCCGAGTGCGCTTGCGCAACTTCGCGATCCGACTCAGCCAAATATGTTTGTGAGTAACAATAGTCCAGTTAAGCAAAGTACAGAACTTAAATTGCAATCTATTATTAAAAACAGTACAGCATTTAAGGCCATTATTTCAGGCCATATTTATCGAGTTGGTGATGCTGTAGATGATTTTCGGGTGCTAAGCATTAACTCAAAACACGTTGTGCTAGCAAATGATGATAAACAAATAAAATTAGAATTATATGACTATGAAATTAAAAAATAATTTATCTCACCCGTGGCTTGTTCTCTTTTTGTTGCCTACGTTTTTAACGGCTTGCCATAGCTTTAAACCAGGTAAAGAGATTAAAACTCATATAGAGCAAGAGTTAGCAGAAAAACCAACAAAGCCTAAAGTCATTGCGCCTCTACAAATGCCAAGCGAACTTACACAAAGCTTATTGTCATCTATAAATAATGAGCAAACGATAAGTGATGATTTATCTATCAAGCGTTTTGATGTTGCTGCAAATGATGTTGAAATAGGCGCTTTTTTTGCAGGCTTAACAGACGATACTCCTTTTAGTGTTGCTGTACACCCAGAAGTAAATGGCACAATTAGTTTAAACCTAAAAAGCGTTACGTTTAACGAAGTCATTGCTGTTATTAAGCGTATGTACCCTTTAGATATTGTAAATGAAGGGCGAATTGTACAAGTATTACCAGCCAAAATGCGCACAGAAACGATACCTGTAAATTATTTGATGATGCAACGTCATGGTCAATCTACAGTGAGTGTTGTTGCTGGTGGGGTTAGTCAGTTTGCACAAAGTGGTAATGGATCGAGTAGTTCAAATTCAGGCAGTGGTAACCAACAAAATAGTAGCTCTGGTGGTGACAACCAAAGCTTAGATTTAAATGGTTCTCGAATCCAAACAATTAATAAAAATGATTTTTGGCAAGAATTAGAAGTTGCTCTTAAGTCCTTAATTGGCGCAGGCGATGGGCGCTATGTTGTTGCAAGCCCACAAGCTAGTTTGGTTACAGTAAATGCATTGCCCAGTGAAATTAGTCAGCTCAAAGAGTTTTTACGTCAAAGCCAAGAAAACCTGCAACGCCAAGTTATTCTAGAAGCAAAAATAATAGAAGTAACTTTAAAAGATGAGTATCAACAAGGAGTTAACTGGGAGCGTATAGCCAGTGGTTTAGAAGGTGGGATTTCGTTTGCTACAACAGCGGGTTCTACAATTAGTAATAGTATTTCGGCTGCAATTGGCGGAGCGTCATCGCTAACCATTCAAAAAGGTGACTTTAATGGGGTTATTAATTTGCTAGAAACCCAAGGCGATGTGCAAATGTTATCTAACCCTCGCGTTACGGCTACAAACAATCAAAAAGCAGTTATAAAAGTAGGGCAGGACGAATATTTTGTTACTAACGTATCAAGTACAACGGTAACAGGTACTGCTACAACCACCTCGCCTGAGATAGATTTAACACCGTTCTTTTCTGGTATTGCGCTTGATGTAACGCCGCAGATTGATAAGTATGGCTCAGTCATTTTACATGTTCATCCTTCAGTAACTGAGACAGAGGAGCAACTAAAGGTAATTACTTTGGACGATCAACGTTTTGAGTTACCTCTAGCGCAAAGCAACATTCGAGAGTCAGATACCGTTATTCGCGCTCAAAGTGGCGAAATAGTGGTTATTGGTGGCTTGATGCAAACGTCAACTCAGGATGAAGAATCTAAAACACCGGTGCTGGGTGATATCCCGCTATTTGGCAATTTATTCAAAAGTATTCGTAAACGCCAAGAGAAAAAAGAACTGATTATCTTAATTAAACCAACCGTTGTTATGCCCGACACTTGGAAAAAACAACAAGGTGAAAGCCGTCAGCTTTTAAAAACATGGTATGAAAACTAACTATGTATTTAAGCTTTTTTAATTTAAGTGAAATGCCTTTCACGTTAACCCCTAACACACAATTTTTTTGTGCACTTGAGCCGCACCACGAAGCGATGCAAGTGCTAACAACAGCCATTGAAATGGGGGAGGGGTTTATTAAGGTTACCGGTGAAGTTGGGACAGGTAAAACGTTGCTTTGTAGAAAACTATTAAATCAACTTGAGCCAGATTACATTGTGGCCTATTTACCTAACTCTTATTTAAGCCCAGAAGAGCTTAGATGGGCGATTGCAATTGAGCTGGGCATGGATGTAGATAAAGCATTGGACCAACAAGCACTAGGGCAGCTTATAAATCATCATTTACTCGACTTACAAGAAGACAATGAGCGCGTAGTACTTTTGATAGATGAAGCGCAATGCTTGAGCTGGGAGACTCTAGAAGCGCTTAGATTATTTACAAACTTAGAAACAGAAAGCGAAAAGCTGATTCAAGTAGTGCTATTTGGACAACCAGAACTTGATGAAAAACTGGCAAATAATAAAGTAAGGCAGTTACGCCAGCGTATCAGTTTTTCGTATAAATTAAGGGCGATGACTGGCGCAGAGGTTGTTTATTATATTAATCATCGCTTACAAATTGCAGGGTTTAATCGGCCTCCTTTATTTAATAATAGTATGGGGCTTAAGATTGCCAGAGCAAGCCGTGGTATTCCTAGATTAGTTAATATTTTATGCCACAAAGCACTATTACAAGCGTACGGTGAAGGATTAAATACAATAACAAATCGCCATATTCAGCTTGCCATAAAAGATACTGAAGACTGCGCAAAATACCGGACAGGCCAATATTGGAGTTACAGCGCGTTAATGTTTAGTGTTTTAGTTGTTGCTGCCATATGGGTTTGGAGGCAGTGGTTATGAGCGTTATAAATAATATGCTTAAAAATATTGAGCAACGTGAAGCTAAGCAAGTAAGTATTCAAGAAGGTGTAAGCGTAAAGCCAATATATGATGTAAGAAACATTGTATTTAAAGCCGTAATTTTACTTATTATGCTAAGTGTCATTTTTTTAGCATACCTGTATTTACCTATCGCCGACAAAAAAGAGACCCAACGTGAGGCTGTGTTACCAAAGCAAAAAATGGTCGCGGTTATAACCTCTAATTTATCTGACTCCCAAGATGAAAACAGTCCTGCAGAACCTATGGTTGAGCAAGAAGCTGTAAAGGCAGTTATGCCTATTGAGCAAATAAAGCCAAAAGTGAATGATTTAGCTGAACCCAAGTTGAGTGAAGCTACATTATTAGTTTCTCAGCCAATAGTTGAGCCGGTTGTAATTGCCGAGGTTAAACAAAGCTCTGCACTAGCTAATAATAAAGAGTTAACCGCTAGTGAAGTTACTGTGAGTAAGCCAAAAATTACGCCAGTGACTAAAGCTAAGCCTCAAAATACTATGTTTAAAAGCGTGGCAGAAGCTAAGTCGCCACAGGCTTTATTGGTTGAGCAATTAGCGGCAGCTAAGCAGGCAATACAGTTTGGCTTATACAACGAAGCTATAAGTGATTTGAACGTGATTTTAGCGCAATCGCCTTTACATGTTGAGGCTCGAAACTTACTGGCTGCAACTTACTTTAAACAACAAGATATAAATTCTGCACAGCAGGTTTTGCAAGCGGGTATTCGCCAAAATCCTAGTGTGCTTGAATGGCGTGTAATGCTAAGCAAAATACTTATTATGCAACAACAGTATGAAGAGGTATTGCTGCTTTTAAGTGATGAATTTGAGCCTCAAGCGAATCTTGATTTTTGGGTGCTGCAAGGGACTGCCGCGCAAAGTGCAAGTAAGCACCATAAAGCACTTGAAAGCTTTAAACATCTTACAAAGCTTCAGCCTAGTCAAGCCAAGTGGTGGCTTGCACTTGCAACCTCAAAAGATGCACTGGGAGAATATCTGGATGCTAAACAACTTTACAAAGTAGCTCTAGATTTAGGTGGATTAAATACTGTTATGACTCAGCATGCATTACAACGTTTAGTTGCGCTAAAGGAGGCCGTATGAGACCTAGTTTAAAAATGCGCTTAGGCGATTTACTTGTTCATGAACACATGATCACCGAAGCGCAACTAAGTGAAGCATTAAATGTTCAAGCAGCGACAGGTCGTAAATTAGGTTCGACACTTATTAGCCTTGAGCTTATTAGTGAGCCACAACTATTACGCTTTTTAGCGCAGCAATTACAGGTACCTTTTTTAGATATATCACAGCGAAAAATATCACATGATGTATCTAAGCTTTTATCTGAAGTATATGCGCGTCGTTACAGAGCATTAGTAATTGAAGATAATGGTGACTCTGTTTTGCTCGCGATGAGCGATCCTGCTGATTTAAGGAGCCTTGATCAACTTGCGACTATGCTTGCTCCTAAACGAATAGATTTAGCTGTTGTTCAAGAAAGCCAAATTATGGCTGCGTTTGACAACGTGTATCGCCGTACAGATGAAATTACCAATTTTGCAGCACAACTTCATGAAGAATATCAAGACGTAGAAGAGTTTGATTTAAATTCTTTAGGTGATGAGACATCAGATGCAACCGTTGTAAAGTTACTGCAATCAATATTTGAGGATGCAGTGCAAGTTCGTGCATCCGATATTCACATTGAGCCAGATGAAGGTTTGCTTCGCATTCGTCAACGTGTAGATGGCATATTACAAGAGCACACTCTTAACCAAGTAAAAATAGCATCGGCATTAGTGTTACGTTTAAAGCTTATGTCGGGATTAGATATATCTGAAAAACGCCTCCCTCAAGATGGCCGGTTTAATATAAAAGTACGCAGCCATAGTATTGATGTGCGTTTATCTACCATGCCGGTTCAGCATGGTGAGTCAGTTGTAATGCGCCTGCTTGACCAATCCGCAGGATTACTATCGTTAGATGAAACGGGTATGCCTGTACACATATTAAAACGTGTGCGCAGCATTATAAAACGTCCACATGGCATGGTTTTAGTTACCGGGCCAACAGGTTCGGGTAAAACAACCACACTATACGGTGCACTAAGTGAGCTGAATCAACAAGAAAGTAAAATTATTACAGTAGAGGATCCTGTTGAGTATCGTATCGGTCGTATTAACCAGGTACAAATAAATAATAAAATAGGGCTGAGCTTTGCCAGTATTTTACGGACCGCTTTAAGGCAAGATCCTGACATTATAATGGTTGGTGAAATGCGTGACCAAGAAACCGTAGATATTGGGTTAAGAGCCGCTTTAACAGGTCATCTTGTGTTATCAACGCTACATACTAATGATGCAATCACTAGTGCTATGCGGCTAATTGATATGGGGGCACCGGCTTACTTAGTGGCAAGTTCACTGCGCGCTATTATTGCCCAACGATTAGTAAGACGAATATGTAATGACTGTAGAGTACCGTACTTGCCAGATCATCAAGAAATAAGTTGGCTAAAATACTTAGGCGAAGATGTTACTGAAGCTCAATTCTCCAAAGGGCAAGGTTGCACAGCATGTAACCATAGTGGTTATAAAGGGCGTGTAGGTATTTTTGAGTTGCTCGAAATGGATGATGCAATGATGGATGCATTACGAGTTAACGACACGCAAGGTTTTGCAAAAGCCGCTAAAAATAGCGCGAATTTTTCGCAGCTCTCAACAATGGCATTAAACTACGCCAAGCAAGGTGTTACCTCTTTAGATGAAGTATTTAAAGTGGCTGAATATATCCCAGAAATAGTAGGGGATATTGATGCAACTATATAGCTACAAAGCTAAAGACAGCAAAGGTATGTTGGTTAAAGGGCAATTAGAAGCGAGTAACCAAGCTGGCGTAGCTGATAGTTTAATGAAGCGTCAATTTATACCAATATCAATCTCTTTAGTTGAAACAAAAAATAACATCAAAATTTTTGATAATTTATTTGTCGAAAAAATAACGCTAGACGACATGATTATGTTTTCTAGGCAAATGTATTCGCTATTAAAAGCGGGTATACCAATTATACGAGCAATGGTTGGGCTGGCAGATACAACGCAAAATAAAAAATTTAAAAGTGTACTAATAGAAGTTACCAAGCAGCTTGAGCAAGGCCGCGACTTATCCAGTGCAATGGCGATACATAACGAGGTATTTAGCCGTTTAACAGTATCAATGGTAATGGTTGGTGAAGGTTCTGGACGATTAGAAGATGCGTTTTATCAACTCGCTATTTATTTTGAGAAAGAACAAGAAACCCGAAAGCGTATAAAAGCAGCTATGCGCTACCCTACTTTTGTTATTTTGGCTCTAGTAGCGGCTATGATTATTTTGAATATTTTTGTTATTCCTACCTTTGCCAGTATGTTCGAAAAATTTGATGCTGAATTGCCATTAATGACTCAAATATTAATTGGCACTAGCAGCTTTTTTGTTAACTACTGGTGGTTATTATTGGTGATGGGTATTGGTTCTGTTTTTGCTTGGAGGCGTTATTTAAATACAGAGCCTGGACGCTTTAAGTGGGATCAATATAAATTAAAAATTCCATTTATTGGGGATATTTTAAAACGGACATTGCTTGCGCGCTACAGTCAAAGTTTAGCTATGGTATTGCGCTCCGGTGTGCCTATGACCACTGGTTTATCACTAACAGCGCATGCCGTAGATAACAGCTATATGGAAAAAGCGATTATTACTATGCGCCAAGATATAGAAAAAGGCGATAGCTTACTCAGAGCCTCAAAAAGTTCTCAGCTGTTTTCTCAGCTTGTATTACAGATGGTAGCGGTAGGTGAAGAAACGGGCCGGGTTGATGAGCTACTTCAAGAAGCTGCTGATTATTATGAGCGTGAAGTTGATTATGACTTACGAAGTTTAACCGCAAAAATAGAACCTATTTTAACTGTGTTTGTTGCCATTATGGTGCTGATTTTAGCATTGGGTATTTTTATGCCTATGTGGAACATGATGTCGGCAATCAAAGGGAATTAAAGTGAACACAACAATAACTTTCTCAAAAGGTTTCTCATTATTTGAGTTAGTTATTGTTGTTATTTTACTGGCAGTCATTTTGAGCTTTGCTATACCTCAATATATAGGTATTAAAAATCAAGCGCATAATGCAAGCGTTGACGCTATAGCAGGTAGTTTTTCATCAGCTGTTGGCATGGTTAGAGGTCAATGGGAGTTAGAAGGTAGGCCAAACAGCAGGTCAAACAAAACATTTGTTAACTATGCAGGGGTAATAGTTGGTGTTGATGGGACGTTAGGTACACCAACAAGCGATGAAACAGAAAAAAAAGATACTCGTGCAGAAGTTATAAATGCGAATAAATGTCGCCAAGTTTTAAATATAATTTTACAAGATGCACCCAGTAGTACGTTAAGTAATGAATTATCGATAATAAAAAGTGTAAGTTTTTTAGTTAGGTACAATGCAGAAAATACGCAATGCGTCTATTATTTAACTCACACCATTGATGTTAAAAGTATACCTACCAATACGGGGGAAATATCAGGTCTAACAGGTTTTTCATACTTTGCTAAAACAGGCAAAGTAAAAATATTTAAAAATTAAGTAATTAAAAAGAGGCTTATTTATGAAAACGCAATCGTTAAAAAGTTTACCAATGAATAAACAAGCAGGTTTTACACTTGTTGAATTGATCATCGTAATTGTTATTTTAGGCATTTTAGCTGTTACCGCAGCACCTCGTTTTTTAAATTTACAGGGTGACGCGAATGCTTCAACACTTGAAGGATTACAGGGCTCTATTCGCAGTGGTATGAATATTGTAAATGGCAAATCTATTATTGCTAGCAATCACAAAAAGGTATCGGCTAAAGTTACTGTAGATACAGGTGATGCAGTCGATACAGTTTATGGTTATCCAGCAGCAACAGAGGCTGCCTTTGAAGCCTTTTTAGATGTCGACTTTGCTGATGGTACTGCTGATGTAGATGGTACTGATGATACAGTGGATTCAAAAGACTTTAATATAGATACTGCTACAGCAAATAAAGCTATTATTTTTCCTAATAGTTATCTTGTAGGGGACGATTGCCGTATTGAATATACGGCAGCTACAAATTCGGGTGACGCAACAAGCTCTGTTGTTGTAGTGCCACCAGTAATAACACTTGTTACTACGGGTTGTTAATTACATAAATGAAAAGCAGTAGTAAGCAACGATTGCGTGGCTTCACACTCATTGAGTTAATTATTACTCTAGTAATATTGGGAATACTGTCGGTAACGGCAGTTCCCAAATTTCTGGGCAGCTCAACAGAAGACGCCTATTCGTATCGAGACCGTACTTTAAATGCACTGAGAACAGTGCAGTTACGTGCAATGCAAAATACAGCAACAACAAGTTGCCATACCCTTTATATAACCTCCACACTTATTGCTCCCCCCACACCTGATACATGTATCGGTGGCGCTGATGTAAACAACACCGATCATTTAGTGGTGCAAATAGATACACAAAGAAGTGATATAACATTTAGTGCTTTAGATAGTAACGCGAACATTTTTACCCAAATTAGTTTTGATCCTTTAGGCAAATCAAATCAAACCTGCACTACGCAATGTCGAATCGATGTTGGATTAGCTGGCGTATGCATAAGTGGAGAAGGGCTAATATATGCGTGCCCTTAAAGTAAAAGGCTTTACTTTAATTGAGCTTATTATTGGCATAGTCATGTTTGCGATTGCATTGAGTATTATTACAGCTTTAATTGCCCCACAAGCCAAAAAAAGTGCAGAGCCGATTGTGGCTTTAAGAGCCTCTGAATTTGGTCAATCACTAATGAACGAAATTCAAAGTAAATCATTTGATGAACACAGCGACAGAAGCGCACCTTTTAAGCGGTGTGGCGAAATATCTATAGGTGCTGAGGCTTGTACCGCACCTGCTGACTTAGGAATAGATAACTCAGAAACCAGAACTAGTTATAACGATGTAGATGACTATATTGCACTGTCTAACCAGCCTATTACTAATAGCCTAGGTGAGGTGTTAAGCCAATACAGTGACTTTAACTTAGTTATTACAGTCCAGTACGATAGCGACTTTAACGAATTGACCATCAACGATGGCACAACCTTTAAGCGTATTACTATAGAAGTAACATCACCCTTAGGCGAAGTTTACGGATTTAGTGCATATAAAGGGAATTACTAATGCAAAGAGCCAAATATCAAAATGCATTTACCCTTATAGAGCTATTACTTGTTATGGTTATTATTGGTATTTTAGCCGTAAGTGCATTTTCGTTTATTGGTGCCGGAGTCAGTATTTATTCGCAAGGGGTTGAACGCCAAGAAGCTGTAGCCCAGGCCCGCTTTTTAATAACGCGACTTAGTAAAGAACTTCGCCACGCCACACCAAGTTCATTAAGGCTTTCTTGCGATAACAGTACTAGCGGAGCATGTAGTGCTCAGCAGTGCTTAGAGTTTACGCCGTTTTTATCGGCCACTCACTATACAAATTACTTACCAACCGTAGCGCCTTTTAATGTTAGCGCTGTCGATTTTGAACTTAATAATTTAACGCAGCCGCAAGCTGGAGATTGGGCAACAATTTACCCGTTAAGCAGCGCTGATATATACGATGAGAATAATAATAAGCGCTTAAAAATATCAGCATTTAATAGCTCCACCACTAGTGCAATTGATGAGTGGCAATTTAGTAAAGCGTTTGCCCAAGAGTCGCCAAGTAAGCGCCTTTATTTACTCTCTCAACCTGTAAGTTTTTGCGTTGAAGGGCAGTATTTATATAGGTACACCGATTACGGTTTTACAGTTAATCAATTAGATGCCGTGAGCTTACAAATAAGCAGTGGTGTTAAACGTGATTTATTAGGTATTTATATTGCTAACAATTTAGCTAGCGATTTGTTTTTTACTCTTGATGCACTCTCCTTACAAAGAAACGCAGTGCTTAATGTGAATGCGCAAATGCAATTTAACAATACTGAAGTAATGAGCTTTAACCATGAGGTACATATTCCTAATGTACCTTAAAAAAAACCTTCACGGAAAAGCCTTACCCAGTAAGCAAAAAGGAAACTTAATAATAGTTTCTTTAGTCATTATTGTTGCTTTATTAGCACTAGGATTAGCATTAGTTAAAGTGCTTTCTGGTGCATCTCAACAAAATACCATTGAGTATTACGGCGCTCGCGCTTTTATGGCGGCGCAAAGTGGATTAGAAAGTGGCTTAACACAACTATTTCCAATAAATAGCTCAGTTAAAAGCTGTACATCAGTTACTACTGATTTAACCTTCCAAACTGCATATTTAGCTAATTGTAAAGTAGTGGTAAGTTGCAATGAATATATAGACCTACCAGATAGCAGTACAACAAACGGGCTTGTAAATATATATTACTTACAAAGCAGTGCAACGTGCGCCGCAATTGATTGCCCTGCAGGGAGTAGCTGCAGAAAGGATTATTGGCAAACACAAAGAACGCTCAGTGTGGAGGCTAAAACCTTACCATGATGAAAAATGCATTGGTCACTATATTTTTTAGCTTCGTGTTACTTTGTAATTACGCAAATGCTGTGCCTCCAAAAATCGAAGGCCGTTATATAGAACTGCAAGATACATATACATCGCCTGTTTGGACAAAAGTTAATTTTCAACAGCAATATATAACGCCTCCTGCTGTCTTTATGCTCTCAACAAACCAAGGCGGAAACCCTGCAATAATAAGAATACGTAATATAACCACAACTAGCTTTGAGGCCTTACCGCTTGAACCTTCAGGAGAGGATGGTGGGCATATTAGTATGGGGGCGCACTATTTAGCTGTTGAGTATGGTGTGCATCAATTTCCTGATGGGACAATTATGGAAGTGGGTAGTACAGACTTATTACTCGAATTACAGTATGGCTCTAAGTCTGGCTTTGCTCCACTAACACCTAAGGGATATAAATCACTGACATTTGCTCAGCCATTTACTCAAAGGCCAAACTTTTTCCATTCATTACAAACACTCAATAGCATAGACAGCAATCCACCAACGCAAGCATTAATACCATTTTTAACAGTTGCAGTAGAAAGTAATTCTCTATCTGCCAGCGGCGTTAATATTGCTTTAGAAGCATCTGAAACAGCACTTGGGGTTATAAAAACCGAAACTGTTGCTTATATGGCTGTAGAGCCTGGAAGTAATCGCATATTTTCTGACGATAATGGCGTTGAGGTATCATGGGAAACCTTTTTTACCGGCTTTGAAGTTGACGGTTGGAGCAATGGCTGTAATTACTTTAGTTTTACTAATAATTTTAGTGTGGCTCCGTTAGTTGTAGCGAGTAAAAACTCACGCCAAGAAGATGATGGCGGGTGGCTACGCAGCTGTAACCTAAGGACTGACAGGCTAGGACTTGTTGTTGACGAAGATCGTGATGGCGATAACGAGCGCCGTCACGTAAACGAGGAAGCATCAATACTCGCCATGACCAGTACCTTTGTGTTTAACGGTGATATTTTAGATTGTGATACGTTATTCCCAGGCGCTATTTCTACTTATAACAATGGTGAGGTGCAGTTAGTTCAGGGAGTAGAAATAACAGATGGTAATGCGCAGTTTGTCACCACTACAAACTTAATTTCTACAGCGCTGACAAGCCCTCCTTTGTGTAATGGTCAGGCGTGTGTTGCTGGTGGTTATAACTCTTTAGAACCAAATCAAGCGGCGCAGGTGCCAACGGTTACAAATGATGGTAGCTCAACAGGGCCCGTACCTACTTCTTTAGCTGGCGATTATTACTACGACGAGTTGCAGTTAAGTATGCTGGAAACAGAGTACAGAGTAACAGCGCCTACACGTATATTTTTAAAAGACACAACCTCACTATTATCAACTTCATTTTTGAATATAGGTAAAACAAGTATAGTGGTCGAAACCGGCGCGTACTTGGCTATTTATGTGGATGGTGCGATTGCTATTGCAGCCGATGCCAATATTGCGGCCTATATTGTTGCCACTGGTGAGGTAAGAATCGCACAAAATGTAACGTATCAGGGGTCAATTACATCGGCTACTCAAATTATTACCGAAGGGAGCTCAACGTTTGACGCTCTACCAGTACCCGAAAGCATCCCTGGTTTTTGTGGCATTTATATACCAGAAACCCTAGATCATTATCGTTTAACAATCAGCGATAATAATGCTCTAACGTGTGAAGCTAAAGAGATGACACTCACAGCCTGCGCTAATGATGCCTGCGATTTATTATTTGCTGAGCCGTCAAGTTTAAACCTTTCTCCAGATAATAGTGGTCAGCAAAGTTGGGTTACGGGGGAGAATATTAATTTTACAGGATCAGCGGTTGTCGAATTTGCTAAGCGCACCACAGGCAGTGTTACATTTGGATACAACACTGCAGAGCCTTCTGCACCTCTTCGTTGTTATATTGCAGGTAATAATGTTGGATTAAGCGGCTGTAAAGTTACGTTTTCTGATGCTGGATTTATTTTTAATAATGATACAGATGGAAATACTACCATTCCAACTCAGCTATCAGCAAAGCCTTCAAATACTGGATTTAATGCAAAAGCGTTATCTATCCAGGCGGTAAAAACTAATACCACTACGGGCGTATGCGAAGCTGCATTTCCCGCTGGTGGTGATGTGAGCTTAGATTTATCGTATACATGCAACGCGGGTGCAAGTTGCTCTGATACGGTTTCACTTAGTAATAACAATAATACCTTTGCGGTAGAGCAAGCTTCTAAATCGTTCATACTAAACTTTGATAGTGAGTCTAAAGCTCCGATTGTTATAAATTATCCCGATGCAGGAAAGTTGAGTTTAAATGTAAATACCAATTTAATTTTAGACCCAGTCACTAATTTATCAGTAAATTTAACGGGGAGTTCAAATGAGTATGTTGTAAAGCCATTTGGATTAGCGATGGAAGTTGCAAGTGATGGTTATGCAACAGACGCTGATGGAAGTTTATTTAGATTAACTGGCGAAGCATTTGATTTAAAGATGAATGCGGTGCAATGGCAAACAGGGCAAGACACTAACAACGATGGTTACCCAGATAACTACAGCAATATAACAAATAACACCATTGCCAAGCACTTTATTACAGAGCAACCACTTGTAGAGGCATTACTTAAAGCGCCTACGGCAGGCGTTCAAGGTACGCTTGAAGCGATGAGCACTGTTGCCTTTAGTGACACAGGCAGTTTGAGTGAATCTATATCGCAGTATAATTACGACCAAGTTGGCATAATTGATTTAACAGCAGGCCTTCAAGATGCCGATTATTTTGGTGCCGGAGATGTAAAAGGTGAATTATATAATATTGGTCGTTTTGCACCTTCGCAGTTTCAGGTAGTGGGGGTTCAAGCTGCCGCACAATGCACGCCATACGGCAGTAATTTAACTTACCTTGATCAACCTTTTGAACTCGGCTTTACAGTACAAGCACTAAATCAAAATGGTGAGCTAATGGCTAATTATAAAGAGGGCTTTGATAAATCGAGTGTAGTCATTAATGCCGAAAATAATGAAGTAGCTAACTATGTACCCGCAACTAATTTTGCTAGCCGCTTAGTAAACCTAGGGAATAATAACTGGGGAGATATAAGCGACGGCCAATGGCAAATGAGTCAAATAAACACCACACTTCAAAGATTAGGTGTAGGGCAAGCAGACGGACCGTTCGCTATGGTCAGTTTAATGGCAACGCTTTCTAACATAGAAGGAGCAACGCTCATTGATGCAAATGATAAACCTAATACACAAACAGCATGTTCGGGTAGCTGTAATAGTGTACGACTAAATACATTACCAATAGAGTTTAGATTTGGACGTTTAGTACTTGGTAATAACGCAGGCTCCGATCTCGACCCTTTACTTATTCCTATGCAGGCTCAGTATTACAACGGCAGTGGATTTATAAATAACGCAGAAGATAACTGTAGTGTATTTGATCATACCCAAATCACTCAAATATCACCTAACAGCCCGCAATTAGCCTATGAATATGGAACGGGTGTATCTGGCCAGTTAGAGGCGGGAGTGTATCCGGCAAACAATGGTATTTATGCACAGCCAAATGGTTTGGGTGAATTTACCTTAGAATATAATACTTATGATTGGTTAAAGTGGGATTGGCAGGGGGATGAAACACAGCTTAATCCTCGTACTATTTTACAATTTGGACGCTTTAGAGGAAATGATCGGGTTATTTACTGGCGTGAAACACGCGAATAGTTGTAAACTAAGATAATAATTGAACAAAGCTTGTGTTTTGTGCTGCAAGTACATAGCATAAGGCTTTAATTATAAAAAAATAATAACGACCAAATAATTGCCGCTTTTTGGGACTGGAATATATGCGAATTACTCCTTTATCTCTGTTAATTTCAGCTAGTTTGTTAGCTAGTAGTGCATTTGCACAAGACACAGCTACAGTAACTGGAATTGAGTCAGAGATTAGTGTTAAACAGACAGAATACGATAACTCGACAAGAATACTTGAAAAACATCTTAAAGAAGAAAGTCAGTTACAAAATCAACTAGAGCTACTTCGTTCTCGTTCTACAGAGCTAGATAAAGAAAAAAACCAAGCGCTCGATGCGATGAACGAAATGTACCGTCGTTTAATTGACGATCCCACTATTAATATTAGTGCGGCTCAATCACGCTATCAAAAAGCGGTGATTGATCATAAGCAAAACAAAGATGATATTTCTATGCAGTTGGCGGCAATTGCATCCCACCGTAAAGATATAGAGCAAATTCGTGTTGCTAAACATACGCTTTTAAATACTTTAGAGAGCTTAAAAGAGCAGTTAACTACAGCCAGAGTAGAGCGTTTACGTAACGAGTTTACACGTGAAGGCACGCTTGAAGTTAACCATACGATTAACTGTAAGCGAACAGAAACGCTAGCAGCGTGTGAGCAACGCGGTCAGCAAATGGGGCTGCAAAAAGCAACTAAACGCTTTGTAGATCAAATATTTGCAAACTTAACAGAAGAGCGCATTGTTGAGCCAAAACGTAATTTGGCGGGCGCTCAAGTACAAATATTAAGTAGCCATGTAGTTAACAGTGCATTTAGCGGCCAAGGTAACTACAACGTCAACTTAAGCGTAACCATGCGCGGCGAAGTAAACAGTAGCCGTTTATGTAGCTTATTAAGCATTGATAACCGTTATTGTTCTGAGTACGGCACGCCACTTACTGCTGCTTATCAACCCGCGTATAACAATACATTTACTGATAGTCAGTTAACATTCAGTAATAGCGCGGATAATAGCAACACGGTGTCGGTTTCTCGTTTAGAAAAGCAGCCAGTACGTGATTATTCAGTTAAACCTGCATCGGCGAAAAAAGATTACCCTTCTATCCTTAATAAGAAGAAGGATCAATCAATAGAGCTGACATTACGATCAAACGTATACGACGATGAAGTGTTTATCGATGGTGTAAGCTTTGGCTCAACACGCTTGATCACACGTTTACCGCCGGGTATTCACAACATTGAAATACGTAAACTTGGCTATAAGCCTTATCAAGTTCGTGTTGATTTGAATAAAGCACAAACAATTAATGCAAATTTGGTAAAAAAGCCTAAGTCGATTGCTGCACCGACCTATACTCGAGAGCAACCAGAAGTAACAACACGCCAGGTTAGTGAAAACGTTAATGTATTAAATGCAAACGTTGAAACGCCGGTTGTCGTTATTCCTGCAGGCAAATTTAAAATGGGCGATATCAATGGCAATGGTTTAGCTAATGAACGTCCAGTAATTGAAAAAGTAATAGCAAATTCTTTCGCTATGCAAAGTAAAGAAGTAACCGTAGGTGCCTACGAAAAATTTGTAGCAAATACAGGTTATAAAACTCAAGCGGAAAAAAATAAAGGGTGTGCGTATTATTTAAATGGCGAACCAGTATGGGAAGCAAATTTAAATTGGCGTAATCCTGGTTTTGAGCAAGGCAGTGACTTTCCTGCTGTATGTTTAACTTATAACGATGCAAAAGCTTACGCTGAGTGGTTATCGGGTCAAACAGGGCAGCAATTTCGTTTACCTAACGAAGTTGAGTGGGAATACGCAGCACGTGCAGGAACCGAAACAGAATACCCTTGGGGTAACGAAATTGGTAAAAACCTAGCTAACTGTGGTTGGTGTGGTAGTGAATGGTCAAATAGACGTGCATCACCAGTAGGTTCTTTTTCTCCAAATGCATTTGGATTATACGATACCGTAGGCAATGTATGGGAATGGACCGATAAAGAATCAGGTGAGTCTGATGTAGCAGTAAGAGGCGGAGCGTGGAATTTTGCACCAAGCCTTGCTCGTGCATCTACGCGTTTAATTTTAGCCCCTGATTTTAGATCTAACTACATTGGTTTTCGCTTAGTTCGCGAACGATAAACTCAATTAAGGAAGCTTTGCTTCCTTTTTTCACAAATTCACAAAGGCGCTGCGCTTTATATTGCTCATATAGTTGAGCATGTTAAAGTGAGGCAGCTAATATAAGAACGTATTTCAAAGGTCATCCAGCCTCATGTTTAAAAAACTCCGTGGTATTTTTTCTAACGATCTATCGATCGACTTGGGTACAGCCAATACCCTAATTTACGTAAAAGAAGAAGGTATTGTATTAAACGAACCTTCTGTTGTTGCTATTCGCCAAGAACGCGCTGGTGGACCTAAAAGTGTTGCATCTGTAGGTACAGAAGCAAAACAAATGCTAGGCCGTACACCGGGAAATATTAAAGCAATCCGTCCAATGAAAGACGGTGTAATTGCTGATTTTTATGTAACTGAAAAAATGTTACAACACTTCATTAAGCAAGTGCATAACAATAACTTTATGCGCCCAAGTCCGCGTGTACTAATTTGCGTACCGTGTGGTGCTACTCAAGTAGAAAAACGTGCAATACGTGAATCTGCAATGGGTGCCGGTGCTCGTGAAGTTTACTTAATTGAAGAACCAATGGCAGCAGCTATTGGCGCAGGTTTACCAGTATCAGAAGCAACAGGTTCTATGGTTGTTGATATTGGTGGTGGTACAACTGAAGTGGCTATTATTTCACTTAACGGTGTTGTTTACTCATCATCTGTTCGTATTGGTGGCGATAAGTTTGACGAAGCTATTATTAATTATGTACGTCGTAACTTTGGTAGCTTAATTGGTGAAGCGACAGCTGAAAATATTAAGCATCAAATTGGCTCTGCGTTCAAAACTGATGAGCCAATCGAAATTGAAGTGCGCGGTCGTAACCTTGCCGAAGGTGTTCCGCGTTCATTCACGCTTAACTCACACGAAATCCTAGAAGCTCTACAAGAGCCGTTAATGGGTATTGTGAGTGCAGTAATGGTTGCACTTGAGCAATCACCACCTGAGCTGGCATCAGATATCTCTGCGCACGGCATGGTACTTACTGGCGGTGGTGCATTGTTAAAAGATTTAGACCGTTTATTAATGGAAGAAACGGGTATTCCGGTTGTTGTAGCTGATGATCCACTTACGTGTGTTGCGCGTGGTGGTGGTAAAGCATTAGAAATGATCGATGTTCATGGTGGTGACGTTTTTAGTTACGACTAATGAAATTAATGTTTGGACGCACAGTCTCTTTGCAACTGCGACTTTTTGTCGCAGTGCTTTTGAGTATCGTACTCATAGTTGGAGACAGATATACGCAAGGTGGTACCGTTGTTCGTACCAGCCTTAATACTCTAGTTAGCCCACTAATCTATGTTGCTAATTTACCCTACGAATTATTTAGCTTAAGTGCTAAAAGCCTGCATACGCGGGATCAACTTCTTACTGAAAACGAAGCGCTGAAAAAAAAGCAAATGCTACAAAGCGAGCAACTTCAGCAGTATCAATTTCTAGCCAGAGAAAATCAAAAACTGCGCGCCTTATTAGGCTCATCTGCAAAGCAATCGAATCGTAAAATTATTGCTCAGGTACTTTCTGTACATTCAAACCCGTATAGTCATCAGGTTGTTATTAACCGTGGTACAACTGACGGGCTTAGTGAAGGCCAAGCTGTAATTGATGAAATGGGTGTAGTAGGGCAGCTTACAAAGGTTGGTTCAACAACTTCACGCGTGCTACTAATGACCGACACCACACATGCCACACCTGTGCGTATACTTCGTAACGATGTACGAACGGTTGTTGAAGGCATAGGTAAAATTAACGTCGTTAAGCTCTCTCACGTTCCACACAGTTTAGATGTGCGAATTGGCGATGTACTTGTTACATCGGGTTTAGGGGGTACATTCCCTGAAGGATACCCGGTGGCAGTAGTAACCGAAATAAATCGTGATGAAGGGCGACCGTTTGCACAAGTTTTTGCAGAACCTATTGCGCAACTAGATCGCATTCGTTTGCTGGTTATTTTATGGCGTAATCAACAGGAGCAAATCAGCGATGATTAACCGTTATTCATTGTTAATTGCGCTAAGCATCTTTTTTGCGTTAATAATGGCACTAATGCCACTTCCATTTTCGTTTGAACCATTTAGACCTGACTGGGTTTTACTTGTACTTATGTATTGGTCGCTAGCAGTACCGCATCGTTTAAATATTGGTACTGCTTGGGTTGTTGGTTTATTAATAGATTTAGCGTCTGGCTCACCGCTGGGCGTGAACTCGCTTACATTCTCGGTATGTATTTTTGTAACCGCGAGCAACTTTCAAAAAATTCGTAACTTTTCGCTTTGGCAACAAAGCCTACTAATTGGTTTATTTTTAACGCTGTATCACTTAATGCAGTTTTGGCTAAATCACTTTTTATTAGGGGTTTACTTTAATCCACAGTACTTATGGCCAGTAGCAACCGGAATGGTTAGCTGGTTTTGGGTCTTTTTACTACTTCGTAAATATCGCAGACATTTTAGGATCAGGTAATGACTACCGCAGTATATTTGGCATCAGCCTCTCCCCGTCGTAAAGAGTTATTAAGCCAATTAGGTGTCGAATTTACACAATTTAGTGTTGATGCAGATGAAAGCCCACTTCCAAACGAGCAACCTAGAGCACTTGTTGAGCGTTTAGCGCGCTTGAAAGCCCAAAGCGGTGTAGAGCTTGGTTATACCGATCGCCCTGTACTTGGTAGTGATACCGTGGTTGTTATAGATAACGAGTCATTGGGTAAACCTCGCGATAAAAACGATTTTACACACACGTTAAAACGCCTATCGGGTAACACGCATCAAGTTCTTACCGCAGTTGCATTTGCGACGCAAAATGATGTGCTTAGCTGTGTTGTAAGCACAGATGTTACTTTTAAAACCTTAACAGATGAAGAAATTAATGCTTATTGGGAGTCAGGTGAGCCACAAGATAAAGCCGGTGGCTACGGTATCCAAGGTTTAGGCGGCCGCTTTGTAACTCACATTGCGGGTAGCTATTTTTCTGTTGTAGGCTTACCTTTATATGAAACCGAACAATTATTAAAAACATTCTTAAGAAGGTAACATGAGTACAGAATTACTGATCAATGTCACACCGAGCGAAAGCCGTGTTGCCCTAATAGAAAACGGTGTACTGCAAGAAATACAGCTAGAGCGAATCGGTAATCTAGGTATTGTAGGCAATATTTACTTAGGAAAAATAAGCCGTGTACTTCCGGGTATGCAGGCTGCTTTTGTTGATATCGGCCTCGAAAAGGCTGCATTTTTGCATGCATCCGATATTGTAAATAGTGCCTCTATTGTTGAAGGCGTAGACGACGTACCAATAAAAAAAGTACAAGATATTAGAGAGTTAGTTCGTCAAGGCCAATACATTATGGTGCAAGTGGTAAAAGATCCGCTAGGCACTAAAGGCGCAAGACTCACCACTGATATAACTATCCCTTCTCGCTATTTAGTGTTTATGCCTGATGCGACCCATGTAGGTGTTAGTCAGCGTATTGAAACTGAAGAAGAGCGCTCACGTCTTAAAAAAATAGTCGCAGAATATGGCGATGAAAATGGCAGTTTTATTGTACGTACAGCTGCCGAAGGTGCTAGCGAAGCTGAATTACGACACGATGCCGGCTTTTTAAGAAAATTATGGGAAAAAATAACATCACGTCGTAGAAAAACGAGTAAAGCTAGTATCCTACACGAAGATTTAACGCTTGCCTTTAGAACCCTGCGTGACTACGTAGGCGAAGATATGGAGCGCATTCGCGTTGACTCTAAACTCAGCTATGAAGAACTAAAGTTATTTACTGAAGAGTTTGTTCCACAGCTTTCTCAAGTGCTTGAATACTACCCAGGCGAGCGACCTATATTTGATTTGTTTGATGTTGAAAACGAAATTCAAAAAGCACTACATCGTAAAGTTACGCTAAAATCGGGTGGTTATATAATTATTGACCAAACAGAAGCAATGACGACTGTTGATGTTAATACTGGTGCATTTGTAGGGCATCGTAATTTAGAAGAAACCATTTTTAATACCAACGTAGAAGCAACCTCTGCAATTGCCCGCCAGCTCAGGCTGCGTAACTTAGGCGGTATTATCATTATCGACTTTATCGATATGGTAAGTGAGGATCATAAAAGGCGGGTGCTTCATTCACTTGAATCAGCCCTTGCAAAAGATCGCACTAAAACGAATATTAATGGGCTTTCAGCGCTTGGCCTTGTTGAAATGACGCGTAAACGTACACGCGAAAGCTTAGAACATATTTTATGTGATGTATGCCCTGCATGCTCCGGTCGTGGTTCACAAAAAACAGTTGAAACGGTTTGCTACGAAATACTACGTGAAATAGTGCGTGTTAACCGAGCATACGCAGCGGACAAGTTTATGGTGTATGCAGCGCCGGCTGTAAGTGAGGCCCTACTAAACGATGAGTATCATAACCTTGCTGAGCTTGAACTATTTATTGGTAAGCAAGTCAATATTCAAACCGAGAGCTTATACAGCCAAGAACAGTTTGATGTGGTAATGATGTAATGAAAGCAAAAGCGGTCTGTTTTTTTTGTTTTAGGAAGTTATGGCAGACTTGCGCCATAATTTTGGTATTACTGGCCGTTATTGTTTCAATTTTAAAATATACCCTCCCGTATGCAAACGAATACAAAGGTGACATAGAAAGCTATTTACACGAAAAGTTTGAAATAAGCTTATCTATTGGCGAAATATCAGCTAGTTGGCAGGGCAGTGGTCCTGCATTAGTGCTAGAAAATTTATCGTTTAAAGATAACGAAACCGCGCCAATATCACTCACCATTGCTAAAACCAGCTTAGAGCTAAACCTATGGGAAAGCTTAAAAGCACTGCAACTTAGATCTAATTATTTTGTTATTAATGGTTTTCATACCAGTGTAAATATCACCAACTTATTTAAAACCGGTGATAACGACGAAGTTTCTTTTGAGCAAAAAGAGCTAATTGAAGAACTGTTTTTGGGTAAAACGGGTCATTTTGCAATAGAAAATTCCAGTATTAACTTTATTTTAGAAGATGGTAAAGAACGTAAATTACTTCTTCAAAACATTGTTTGGCAAAATGAAGATGAGCAGCACCTTGGTAGTGGAAGCTTAGCACTACCGGGAATTTCGGTAGGAGACTTTGACGCGCGCATAGCACTTACCGGGGATACTCTAGAGCAGGTTGCGGGCGACATCTATGTGCAGGCTAATAAGGTCGATGTATCTAACTGGTTAGCGCAATATATAAATACGCAAAAACAACAACTACATAGCGATATTAATTTACAAGCATGGCTAAAACTAGATAAAGGTTTTGTAAGCGATGTGAAAATGCAGTGGTTACCAAGCTTTGTACGCTGGCAGCGAGAAGAGCAAAGCCACCAAGTTAGTTTGAGTGAAGGTGGATTCCATCTATATCCAGAACAAAATAGCTGGCACTTAAAAAGCACCGGTTTAACATTTAATAGTAATGATAAAGCATGGCCAAGTTTAGAGTTTGAAGCCCAACTAGGGCTGCAAAATAAGGTGTGGCTGCATCAAGTTGATTTTGAATTACTGAGTAACCTAGCCGGGCTAAGTAATTTTAATGCACTTGAACCATTTTTAGAACGCCAACCTAGTGGGCAAATAGATCAAGCTTATTTAAGTTTTTCTAATGCACAGCAATGGCAATTATGGTTTGAGGCTAACAATATTGGCTGGCAAGAATTAAGATCGGTACCAGCAGCGCAAGGACTTAGAGTGGATGGTTTGCTGACTCAAAACGCGGGGCGTATTAATTTATTTGGTGAAAGTGGCACATTAGTTACAGGCGAAAGCTTTAGTAACGACATAAATTATAATCAGCTAAATGTAGAGCTAGATTTAGCTAAGCGAGATGATGGCTGGCATATAAGTAGTGACAATATCTGGTTTGATAATGATGAAGTTACTCTTGCTGCAGAATTACAAATTAGTCTAACGGATGATCCTCGATTAGATCTTTACGCAGAAGCATTCGCTCCAGATGCCAATATTGCAGGTCATTACTTCCCATTAAAAGCGATGAGCCCTGAACTTGTTAGCTATTTAAATGGTGCAATTAAAGGCGGAGAAGTATCTAAAGCACAGGTCTTATTTGCAGGGCCTTTGTCTGGTTTCCCATTTACTGATGGTAGTGGTCAGTTTGATGTATTAGCACAAATAGACAATGCAACCTATGAGTTTGATCCTGATTGGCCTGCGGTCACTAATGCTAATGTACAGCTACATTTTGCTAATGAGCGGATGGACATATATAGCCAGCAAGGCAAGTTGGTTAATTTAAATATTGGTAATAGTGTACAGGTGAGCATTGCAGATTTAATGAATGCTGATGAACTTATTGTGCAAATTGATAAAAAAGCAGAGATGGAAAAGTTACATGACTTTTTTGCAGCGACACCTATTGCCAAACCTCTTGCTGAAATTTTTAAAGTTGTACAGGGCAAAGGCGAAGCCGATGCCAGTATTGAGCTTTTAGTAGGCTCTAAGTTTAAAGGCGGAGCCAGTGTTAGCGGCAAAGTTAATTTAAATGACTTGCCAGTATTTATAGCAACGCCAGGCATTGAGCTTAAAAACTTAACTGGCGAGCTTAATTTTAAAAACGACAACATCACACTTGAAAATGCGACTGCGAAGTGGTTGGGCATGCCGCTAAATATTAATTACAGCAGTAAAAGTGATGCTAAAAATTACCAAGCAAACATAGATGTAAACGCCAAATTTGACGCCGATACACTAATCGATAGTGGACAAGGTATATTAAAAAATTATTTAAGTGGGCAAAGCGATGTTGATATTGGTTTGGTACTTAATTTTACCGAACAAGGCTTTAATTACCGTGCACAGGTAAACTCAGAACTACTTGGCTTAACGAGTAACTTACCCGCACCTTATAATAAAAATAGCGAACAAGCGTGGGCGCTTGATGCAGTAGTTCAAGGTGATGATATTTCTAATCTCATTACAGCAAACGCTAATCAACAGTTTTACTTTAATGCTATTTTAGAAAATGGAAAATCACAGTTTAGTAATGTCCATTTTGTGCTCGGAAAACAAGATTTAGGATTAAACCAAAAAGACTTAAGCGTAAATATAAATCTTGAGCAGAGTGAATTAGTGCCTTGGTTTGATCTGATTGATCAAATAATTAAAGCAGGTAAAGCAAACCCAGATCAAGAATCAAAAGGGATTATGCCACCGCTTAATGAGGTGGTCGCAAATATAGGTATGCTTGATGCGAGTAATATCATCTTTAATGATTTTGAAATGCGTTTAGCACCATCAAAAGACGATTTATACCTAAAGCTAAATGCTAAAGAACTTAGAGCTGGGGTTTTTATTCCTACATCACAACCTAGCCAGCCTATACGAATTAATGCCGATTACTTAAGGCTTAATTTTGCACAGCCTAGCGAGCAATTAATTGAAATAACAGATGTACTTCCTGAGGAAGACTTGAGCTGGCTTACTAAAATACCTGCCATTGAGTTTGAATGTAGTGACTGCAAAATTGATCGCTATCAGCTTGATAAAGTGAGTGCGTCATTATTAGGTGATGGCGAGCGCTTATCGATATCAGAACTTGTAATCGATAAAGGAGATCATGTACTGCGCACTAAAGGGCAGTGGCAAAATGGTTTAACAACGCTAAGTGGTGAGCTTAAAAGTGATGATATAGGCGCATTGTTTGGCGAGTTTGATATTACCTCTGCAATTAAGGATTCTAAAGCTGATCTAAATTATGATCTTACTTGGCAAGCAGCACCTTATGATTTTGATGTGAAAACTTTAAGTGGTGAGGTTACTTGGGATTTAGGGGAAGGTCACTTAACTGAAATAAGTGATGGTGGTGCACGCGTATTTTCGCTGTTGAGCCTTGATTCACTCGTACGCAAACTGAAACTTGATTTTAGAGATGTATTTTCAAAGGGCTTTTTTTATAACAGCATGCAAGGCTCTATGCAGTTAGAAAACGGTATCGCTTACACTAAAGATACTAAAATGGACGGTGTGCCTGCCGATTTAACAATTAAAGGCTACGCAAACTTAAATACGCTAGATATAGATTACGACCTTGCTGTAGCGCCACAAGTAACCTCAAGCATTCCGGTTATAGTGGCGTGGATGGTTAATCCAGTAACAGGGCTTGCTGCTTTAGCACTTGATAAAGTTATTCATTCTGCGCGCGTCATCTCAGAGATCAATTTTAAAGTAACGGGTAAAATGAACGATCCTATTGTTCAAGAACTCGACAGAAAAAGTCGTGAAGTTACACTACCTCAAGCTGCGCAAAATCAGCCACAAGCATCAGTCGATTTAAAACTTAAAGATGCTCAAGTAACAGTAACGCAATGAGCAAAACAGCAAGCATAAGCACACCCACAATAGTCGCCCTACAAATGTGTTCAGGGCTAAGCCCTGATGACAATATAGCAAGCTTAAAGCGCGCACTTAAAACTCTGCCAGCAACAAGACCATTACTTGTTTGCTTACCAGAAGCTTTTTTAGTGTTTAGTAAAAGTGGTAACGATACGTTACGTGTTGCTAAGCAAGTTGAGCAATACAAATTACAACTTAGTGAATTGTGCCAACACCATAATATTTGGTTAAATGCAGGCACAATGCCTGAGCCATTTAACGAATATAAGTATTACGCAGCATCGCACTTATATAATAATCAAGGCGAGCTGGTTGCAACGTATAACAAAATACATTTATTTGATGTAACCGTTGATGATAAAACAGGTAGCTATCGAGAGTCAGATTTTACCCAAGCAGGTCGCGATGTAGTGGTTGTTGATTCTCCCTTTGGTAAAATTGGCTTAACAGTATGTTATGATCTGCGCTTTAGTGGCTTATTTAACGAACTAGTACGCCAAGGCGCCGATATTATTTTAGTACCCAGTGCATTTACAGTCCCTACAGGGCAAGCGCATTGGCAACCGCTATTAGCAGCTCGCGCAATAGAAACACAATGTTATGTAGTTGCAGCTGCTCAGTACGGTACACATGAAAATGGCCGACAAACATATGGCCACAGTATTATTATTTCACCTTGGGGCAATACCCTGAGTGAATTGCCAACAGGCACCGGTTTTATAAGCTGCAACGCAGATTTAGACCAGTTACAAAAAATTAGACGAGATATGCCTGTGCAGTCTCATCAACGATTTAGAGAGCATTTATTATGAATTCGGTTGAACAGCATTTACTACAAGACAGCCAGCTAAATAGAGAAGAGCTCGAAAAAACGCTCGCTTACATACATCAGCATAAAGTGGATTACGCCGATTTATACTTTCAATCAAGCCACCACGAATCATGGGTGCTTGAAGACGGCTTAGTTAAAGAAGGCTCTTATAACGTTGAACGTGGCGTTGGTGTACGTGCGGTAAGCGGCGAAAAAACAGGTTTTTCTTACTCTGATGCAATAAATCTTGAAGCACTTAATAAGGCGGCTACAGCGGCTCGTAGCATCGCAGATGCTAGCGAAGATAGAGCGATTAAAGTATTTAGTGATGTTAAAGCTAAAGAGCAGTTTGCAGCGCATCAGCCAATTTCGAGTATGAGCGATACCGACAAGGTGAGTTTATTACGCGAACTTGAAAACTATATTCGTGAACTAGCACCCGATGCAGAGCAAGTAATTAGCTCAATGTCAGCGGTATACGAAGAAGTATTAATCGCAGCAAGTGATGGTACGTTTGCCACCGATATTCGCCCGCTTATTCGTTTAAACTGCTCAGTGCTGCTTGAAAAAAATGGTCGCCGTGAACGCGGTGGCGCAGGTGGTGGTGCACGTTTAGATTATGGTTACTTTAAAGAGCTTGTTGATGGTAAACCACGTTGGATGGAATTTGCTGAAGAAGCTGTACGTCAAGCTAAAGTAAATCTTGAAGCTATTGATGCACCTGCAGGCACGATGGAAGTTGTACTTGGTAATGGTTGGCCTGGCGTGCTTTTACACGAAGCAGTAGGGCATGGACTTGAAGGCGACTTTAACCGCAAAGGCGCGTCTGCGTTTAGTGGTAAAGTGGGCCAAAAAGTAGCATCTGAGCTGTGTACTGTTGTTGATGATGGCACCATGGCTGATCGCCGTGGGTCACTTAACGTAGATGACGAAGGCACACCAGCTGCTTACAACGTACTTATCGAAAACGGTATTTTAAAAGGCTATATGCAAGATAAGCTAAACGCGCGTTTAATGGGTGTAAATCCTACCGGAAACGCACGTCGTGAGTCGTATGCACATTTACCAATGCCTCGCATGACTAACACCTACATGTTAGGTGGTGAGCACAGCCAAGCCGATATTATCAGTAGTGTTAAAAAAGGGGTATTCGCGCCTAACTTTGGCGGCGGACAAGTTGATATAACCTCAGGTAAGTTTGTATTTAGCGCATCAGAAGCGTATTTAATCGAAAACGGTAAAATTACTCAGCCAATTAAAGGCGCAACGCTTATTGGTAATGGCCCAGAAGTAATGCAGCAAATATCTATGATTGGTAACGACTTAGCACTTGATAAAGGTGTCGGTGTTTGTGGTAAAGATGGTCAAAGCGTACCGGTAGGCGTAGGCCAACCAAGCCTTAAAATTGATCAGTTAACGGTCGGTGGTACAGCATAAAAAACTATGAGCGCGAAGTGGATTCGCGCTTTCGTTTTGATGAAAGTGAGGTTTTATACCTCGCTTTTTAAATATAGACTCAGAAATAGAGCGCGAAATAAATTCGCACCTACGATTTGTATTTTTACTTTGTGTAGGCGAGGTTTATGCCTCTCCTTCACCTTCTTTATTTTTTTCAGCCTCTTTGTACCATAACGCAAAAAAGCATTCTGTTAATTTGTGCTCTATCTCAAGCGCTTTTTCTGTCGGGCAAAACAAGGTAAAGCTTGCTTTAAATTCACCTAAATCGGTTGTACCAAAGTGAATTACTGGTTCTGGGCCAGATATTTTTGCATCAAGTTTACGCTCAATCATCGAATTATAACGGCTTGCTACTTCTTGAAACTCTTCGCAGTACAGCTTAGCTTGCTCAGTGAGTGTGTCGTGAATAGGGTAAGGGTTAAAGCTCTCTCTTCGGACAATAATAAAATGATGTGTAACAAAGCGTTTTACAAAGTTTAAGTTTTTAATAGAGCTGGTAATCAGCTTATTATTAGGTATGTATATGGTTTTTCTAGAAAATTGATAAGTATGTATATCAATTTCATGCATGGTTGTTTTTATCCAATCCGTTTCAGCTACTTCACCAAAGTAATCACCTACTTGTATCCAATCACCCACTCTAAACGGGCGAGTTGTTACGAGGTAAAAAAAGCCTATTACACACTGAATAAACTCACGCGTTGCAAGTACAATCGCCACGGCAAAAGCAGCAATAGAAAGTGCAAAGTTTTGAATTTCAGTAGACCACACAAATAGCAGCGATATCATCATTACAAAATTAACAAAGTGCTTAATATTGTGTGCGATGTAACGGATGTCTTTTTCTTTTTTTTCTGCGCGACTTTTAGCAAGCTTATCAACAAGCACTTTTAGTACAAATGCAATTGTGATCATTACAATTGAAAGAAGAAACGGATGCAGCAATATATCTTTAGTCATGGTATCCAATTAAATGTGAGTTGATAAAAACAGGCTCAGTATATTGATTTATTAAACCAATTAGCAAATTTAGTGTAAAAAAAGTAACCAATAAAAAATGTAGCTACGTTATTGAGTTACTTGATCAGTGCAATGCTTGTGATTTTTAGCCATTCTTTTTCGGCATATGAGTACAAGCTCAATGGCTGAAATAAAAATCAAAGTATAGCCAAGCGTTTCTATACCTTCTTCAACAATGTTTTTTACCGCACGTACATAGTCATCACCCATTACTGAATGCCAAAATGCGCCTTTGCCCATCATTCGCGAAAATGCGAGTAAAGTAACCATGCCTGATAAGCAAATTCCATAACTAGGAGTGAGGCTATAGGCTTTTAAAGCGTTAAAAATACTTCCTCTGTTTGTTATTAAATAAACAAACACGCCAGCTAAAATTGAATAGACGATACTTTGCCAAGCGCCATCAAAAAAGTATAAGTCGAGGTATGTATCAAACTCTCTTACAAACATCATTGCCGATAATGCAGCTAGTAATACAGCCGGTATTTTGAGTTGAAAGTTAATTCGCGAAGCGTAAAAAAATAAAATACAGCTTAAAAAAGTTAAAACATCTTGCATATGTTCGGTAAGAGTTTCTTCACTGTAAAGTGCATCCTGTTTTAACTCAAAGCCTTCAAGTTGAATTAAATGAGCAACACCCGCTAGGCATAATAAATAAATAAAAGATCGCAGTAAAAACATAAATAACCAAGAGAAACTATAAATGCGCGGGATTCTAATCGTTAAAATGCTTTAAAGCCAAAACAAAATTTAAACTTTTAATCTTTTTATCGGTCTAAAATTTTTGCTGTTAAAATAATGGCTTAGTTGTTTTTTTAATGTTGAATGGATGTTTGTAATGTGACGTTTTAAGTGGTTTATTGTGCAAAATATAACAAGCATTAAAAAGCCCTTACTAATTACTTAACAAGGGCTGTTTATAATTGAGCGCTTAGAGTTTAGCGCCTAGCGCCTAGCGCATAGTAACAAACTCTTCAGAACCTGTTGGGTGAATCGCAACAACGGCATCAAAATCAGCTTTAGTAGCGCCCATTTTCATGGCAACTGCAAAACCTTGAATCATTTCATCAACCGCAAAACCAATACCATGTAGGCCAACTACTTTTTCGTCTGGGCCGGCACATACAAGCTTCATTTTACAAGGCTGGCGATGTTTAGTTACCGCTGTGTACATAGCTGTAAAACCAGATTGGTAAATCTTAACGTTTTCTTCGCCATACTGAGAGATAGCTTCTTGTTCAGTAAGGCCAATAGTACCAATTGGTGGGTGACTAAATACAACAGTAGGAACTAGGCTGTAATCCATTTTTAAATCATCAGGTAGTTCTTTATTAAATAAACGCTCTGATAAAGTACGCCCTGCTTTAACTGCTACAGGCGTAAGTTCAATACCGTTTTCGATAATATCGCCAACCGCGTATACATTTTTAGCTGTGGTATTTTGAAACTCATCAACTTTAACAAAACCATCGCTGTTAACTTCTACGCCGGCAGCGGCTACATTAATTGCATCTGTTGTTGGCTGGCGGCCAATGGCCCAAATTACTTGGTCAACGTTATGAGTTTTGCCATTATCTAAATGTAGCGTTACAGAGCCATCATCTTCTTTAACTAATTTATGAGGTACAGATTCTGTATGAAGAGTAGGGCCTTCAGCAGCCATAACATCAACAAGTGTTTCAACTATGTATGGGTCAAAGTTACGAAGTGGAGAATGCTTACGAACAAATAAATGTGTTTCAGTACCTAAACCATGTAATACACCAGCAAGCTCGACGGCTATGTAGCCTGCGCCAATAACTGCAACGCGCTTAGGCTGCTCTTTTAGTTCAAAAAAGCCATTTGAATCGATACCGTGTTCAGCACCTTCAATATGCGGAATGCTTGGGCGGCCGCCTACTGCAATTAATATATGGTCGGCTGTGTAGTGCTCGCCGTTTACTTCAACTGTTTTATTATCTACAAATTTAGCAAAACCTTTAATTACAGTAACGCCATTGCTAGCAAGGCCACTGTCGTAACCTTTATGAATTCGACCTATGTAGGCTTCACGGCTTTCTACTAACTTGCTCCAATCAAAGCCTTTAACTTCAACATTAAAGCCGTAATCTGGGGCATATAAATTAATTGCTTCAGCAACCTGAGCACCGTGCCACATTACTTTTTTAGGTACACAGCCCACGTTTACACACGTGCCGCCCATGTGTTTTGCTTCTATAAGTGCTACTTTAGCGCCACGCATTGCCGCTCTATTTGCAGAGGCAATACCACCACTGCCACCACCGATTGCAATATAATCAAAGTGTTGTGTCATTTTATGTCCTTAGGCGTTGAGTTTTATGCGCATTAGCATAACATTAAGTTTTAAAAATAAAGAGTGTTTAGGTGACCTATGTTTAGTAAAAAAACATTCGAATTTCTTGCTCAGCTTGATCAAAACAATAATAGAGACTGGTTTAACGACCATAAATCACAGTATGAGGAATACGTAAGAGAGCCCGCTTTAGATTTCATTAGGCAAATGCAAGCACCACTTGCTGAGGTTTCTAGCCATTTTGTCGCATCAGATAAAAAAGTCGGCGGTAGTTTAATGAGAATCCATAAAGACGCGCGTTTTAGTAAAGATAAAACCCCATATAAAATTAATGTAGGGATTCAATTTCGCCATTTTATGGGAAAAGACGTACACGCCCCTGGTTTTTATTTTCACTTAGCAAATGACGAATGTTTTGTAGGTGCTGGTATTTGGCGGCCAGAATCAAAGGCGCTTAACGCAATTAGAACCTGCATAGATGAAAACCCAAATAGCTATAAAAAAGCAATTTATGATGAGCAATTTAAATCTATATTTGAAATGTCAGGAGAGTCGCTAAAACGCCCACCAAGAGGTTTTGAAAAAGATCATCCTTTAATAGATGAGCTCAAACGAAAAGACTTTATAGCCATTAGCCCACTTACTCAAAAGCAAATATGCAGTAATAACCTAGTTGATACGGTACTAGAACGTTATAAAGTGGCCGACTCATTAATGGGTTATTTGTGTTTTGCTTTAGAGCAACCTTATTAAAATTAAACAACTTAAAAGCGGCTGAGTTGTTTTTTTACTTTTAGACCCAATTTAAAACGTAATGCATTAACGCAAAGAGAGTATTTATGAGCAACCCACTAATTGGCCTTGAAGGCTTACCACCATTTTCAAAAATAAAGCCTGAGTACGTAGTACCAGCACTAAAAGACGGTATTGAGCTTTGTCGTAAAGCCATTGACGACGTGCTAGCAAAAGGCTCGTACACGTGGGATGACTTAGTATTACCCCTTGAAGAAGCCGACGACAAATTATCGCGCATGTTCTCCCCTGTATCGCATTTAAATTCAGTAATGAATAACGACGAATTACGTGAAGCTTACGAGCAGTGCTTACCGTTAATATCTGAATATTCAACATTTGTAGGTCAGCATCAAGGTTTATACAACGCGTATAATACGCTTTATAACAGCGACGAATTTAAAACGCTGACTACAGCACAGCAAAAAACAATTACTAATGCGCTTCGTGACTTTAAATTATCGGGTATTGCATTAGCGCCGAAGCAGCAAAAACGCTACGGCGAAATTAGCGCGCGTTTATCAGAACTTGCCTCAAAATTTGGCAACAACGTAATGGATGCCACACTTGCTTGGCACAAACATATTACTGATGAAAGCGACTTAGCTGGCTTGCCAGAATCTGCTTTAGCGCTTGCAGCTGATACTGCAAAAAGTAAAGAGTTAGACGGTTGGGTATTTACCCTTGATTTCCCGTCGTATTTACCAATTATGACCTATGCAGATAACCGCGAACTCCGCAGAGAAACTTACACCGCGTTTTCTACGCGCGCGTCAGATCAAGGCCCTAATGCCGGTGAATTTGATAACTCAGAGATTATGAGTGAGGAGCTTGCGCTTCGCCATGAACTTGCACAGTTACTAGGATTTAACAGCTACGCTGAAAAGTCACTGGCAACTAAAATGGCCGAAACACCGGCGCAAGTATTCTCGTTTTTAGAAGACCTAGCGGCTAAATCAAAACCACAAGCAGAACAAGAAGTGGCAGAGTTAAAAGCCTATGCTGAGCAAAAACATGGTATTTCTGAATTACAGGCATGGGATTTTGGTTACTACAGCGAAAAACTTAAGCAAGAAAAATACGCTATTTCAGATGAAGTACTGCGTCCTTACTTCCCAGCAAATAAAGTATTAAGTGGCTTATTCGAAACCGTTAACCGCTTATTTGGTATTAGCGTAAAAGAAGTTACTGACTTTGATACTTACCACAAAGATGTACGCTTTTTTGAAATTGTAGATAGCAGCAATACCTTACGTGGACGTTTTTATCTCGATTTATATGCACGCGACCGTAAACGCGGTGGTGCGTGGATGGACGACTGTATGGGTCGTAAAGTACGTGCTAACGGCGAACTACAAACTCCAGTGGCTTATTTAGTGTGTAACTTTAATAAAGCGGTTGGCGATAAACCTGCATTGTTTACTCATGACGAGGTGACAACCTTATTCCACGAGTTTGGTCATGGTATTCACCACATGCTTACACAAGTTGATGCTGCCCCTGTTGCGGGTATTAATGGTGTAGCGTGGGATGCGGTAGAGCTTCCTAGTCAGTTTTTAGAAAACTGGTGTTATGAAGAAGAAGCACTGAGCTTTATTTCAGGTCATTATGAAACGGGCGAGGCGTTACCTAAAGAGCTACTTGATAAGCTACTAGCGGCTAAAAACTACAACTCAGGCATGCAGATGCTACGTCAAATTGAGTTCTCGTTATTCGACTTTAAAATCCATAATGATTATAAAGCAGGTGAAGAGTGTCAAATTCAAGCAGTACTTGATGACGTACGCAGCCGTACCTCGGTCGTTAAGCCTCCTGAGTTTAACCGTTTTCAACATGGCTTTAGCCACATTTTTGCAGGCGGTTACAGCGCTGGTTATTACTCATATAAATGGGCTGAAGTACTCTCTGCTGATGCTTATTCTAAATTTGAAGAAGAAGGTATTTTTAACCCGCAAACCGGTCAAGCCTTCATGCAAAATATTTTAGAAAAAGGCGGTAGTGAAGAGCCAATGGAATTATTTAAAAAGTTCCGTGGTCGTGAGCCTAATGTTGACGCGTTACTACGCCACAGCGGTATTGCAGCTTAAAAACTAATATTTAGCACAAACCAAATTAAAGCGCCTAAATGGCGCTTTTTTATTATTTGTAAATTATTATCTAATAATTTTTAGTAATTTCATCCTACCGTACTATGCTTTTAGCACACCTATTAAAATGGATTAAGGCATGGCAAAGTTGGTATTGGCAATTGATGACGACAAGTATGTTCATCATATAATTGAAGAGTCTTTAGCAGGGTTTTGTAAAATAATTCATGCAAAAGATGGCGATGAAGGATTAAGGCTAACCAATAAATATAACCCTGATATTATTTTACTCGATATTGAAATGCCAGGTATGTCAGGCTATGACGTATGTAAAACGATAAAGCACAGTGAAAGCACTCAAGATATTCCCGTTATGTTTCTCTCATCTAAAATAGAGCTAAGCGATCGTGTAAAAGGTTATAGCGTTGGCGCATCTGATTACATTACAAAACCTTTTAATGCAGAAGAGTTAATAGCGCGAATAAAGGTACTTTACGAATATAGGCAAAAATGCACAAAACTAAAACTGGATATAGCAAAAGCGAATAAAACAGCGGAAATAGCGATGACAGAGTCGGGCGATATGGGCCGTATAATGCGCTACGTTGGACAAAGTTATCATGCTAATAACTTTCAATCGTTGAGTGAACACTTTTTTACCTTTTTTGCTCCTTTAAATTTAGATGTTGTGGTTGTGTTTTGGTATCAAGGAACAGGTGTTTTTTACAGCCAGCAAAGCGGTGTTTGCCCGTTAGAGCAAGAGCTGCTGGAGCAACACAGACAAGCTCAACGATTTGTTGATATTGGTAGTAGTACTATAATTAATTACCCCAAAGTATCCCTTTTAATAAAAAATATGCCAGTTGATAATGATGCTTTGTACGGGCGCTATAAAGATCTGTTCCCGCATATATTAGAAGTAACCAACGAGAAGGTTATTACCATGGAAAGAAGCGAAAGCAGTTATGAGCAGGCAGCTCAAATAAGTACAGCCCTTCAAGATATTGTTAAGCAGTTAACTACACAAAATATAGAGCAAAACAAAAGTACTAAAGTGTTTATAGAGCAGCTACATGAGCTTGACTGCGCCATTAAGCTACAACAAACACAAGCAAATCCTGCAGATCTCACCTTATATATATCTCAATTAGATCAAACAATGCAGTTATTTGTATCGGCTAATAGCGATTTAGCCTTTATCAAATATCAGCTTAAACAAGTTGCCGAAAGCCGCAATGAACTTATATCTAATTTACGCACTAAAGCGGAAGCCGCAAAGGTCAATACTAATCATCACAGTGATATAGAGCTATTTTAGTGCTTTAAAGTAAAGCGGTTGATATACTACAGGCGTATTTTATCGTCGGAGTTTATTGTGGTTATTCAGTGTGCTTTTAAAGAGTTACGTCCTTATTTAAATGAATTAGAAACACGCTTTGGTTTAGCCCAATGGGCGCAAAATTGCAGTGGCTTTAGCTTACATTACGACGATAAAGGGTTAAGCCTATTTAAAACCGATGAGCCTAAACTAGGTGCAATTAATGTTGATTTTGTAACCGGTGCTGCTGCCCATAGGCGCAAGTTTGGCGGTGGTAAAGGGCAAGCTATTGCCAAAGCAGTTGGCTTAAATAAAGGTGCAACGCCTGTTGTGCTTGATGCTACCGCAGGCCTTGGGCGAGACGGCTTTGTACTTGCCTCGCTAGGGTGCAAAGTTATATTACATGAACGTCATCCGGTTGTTGCAGCCCTTTTATACGATGGGTTAAAGCGAGCCTATAACGATATTGAAATTGGTGTGTGGATGAAAGAAAACATGAGCCTAATATTTGGCTCAAGCCATACTTTGCTCTCTCAGTGCGAAAGCATGCCCGATGTTGTTTATTTAGATCCCATGTTTCCGCATCGCGAAAAATCAGCATTAGTTAAAAAAGAAATGCGCGTATTTCAAGAGCTAGTTGGTGCAGACAACGACGCAGACGACCTACTTGATTTTGCCTATCCACTTGCCAGTAAGCGTGTCGTTGTAAAACGCCCCGATTATGCGCCATTCTTAAACGAAAAAACCCCAAGTATGCAAATTAAAACCAAAAAGAACCGTTTTGATGTTTATGTAAAGGCGGCAATGGTTTAAACATCAAAACAAATTGGTGGTATAGATATATACTATGATTTCAGCGACATTTGATTTCAGCGACAAATTTACCCATGTAAGAATCGTTATATTGGCTTGGATCTTAGGATCTAGCCTTTTGAATCTAGGATCTTATTACATTTTCATGTTAGAATTTGCGCAATTTTTTGGCATAGCAAAGTAGCACAGTAATGATCTTAGATGATATTCGCATTGTTTTAGTTAACACGTCACATTCGGGCAATATTGGTTCGGCGGCTCGCGCCATGAAAACCATGGGTTTATCAAAGCTTTATTTAGTTGATCCTGCTTGTGAAATAGACAGCCAAGCAAGTGCTTTAGCTGCAGGCGCAACTGATGTTTTAGGCAATGCAGTTATTGTAGGTACTGTTGAAGAAGCTATCGCTGACTGTACATTAACAATTGGCACAAGTGCGCGTTCTCGTACGCTTTCGTGGCCAATGGTTGAACCACGTGAATGTGGTGAAAAACTCGTTGCTGAAGCTGTAAATGGTCCTGTAGCGCTAGTATTTGGTCGTGAAAACAGCGGCTTAACTAATGAAGAATTACAGCTTTGTAATTACCACGTATGTATTCCTGCTAATCCAGAGTACAGCTCGCTTAATTTAGCTATGGCCGTACAAACACTTAGTTACGAAACACGTATGGCGTTTTTAAATCAACAACCTAAAAAGGTTGAAGAAGACGATGCTGTTTACCCAAGCTCAAAACAAACAGAGCTGTTTTATGAGCACCTTGAAGAGACGCTTTTCAAAACAGGCTTTATTATCAAACAGCACCCTGGTTTAGTTATGACTAAATTACGTCGTTTATTTAACCGAGCTCACCCAGAAGATGCCGAAATGAATATTTTACGCGGTATTCTCACCTCAATTAATAAGTCTATCCCTAAGTAACTTAGGTATAGCTATTAGTTATAAAAACCAATGGGTAAATAACTAGCTAATACTTGACTAAAATACTCAGGTAATTACAATGGCTGTAATACTTGACCAAAGAGGTCAAGTATTGAAAGTTTGTTAACTCTACAATTTAAAAAGTAAGAGTTTATAAATCAAATTTTTATGAAGTGATAATACTTGACTAATTTACTCTGGTAATTAAAATTTGCACTCTTTTGTGCAGGGGGCGTTATGAAGTTAACATCAAAAGGCAGATATGCCGTTACAGCTATGCTGGATGTTGCACTACACACAGGTGTAGGTCCTGTAGCCCTTGCTGATATTTCACAAAGACAAGAAATTTCTTTGTCTTACCTTGAACAATTATTTGCTCGTTTACGTAAAAATGGCCTAGTAAGTTCTGTTCGTGGACCTGGTGGTGGTTATTTACTAGGGCGTGAAGCGGGCGTTATCTCTGTTGGCGATATTATTAGCGCCGTAGACGAATCGGTCGATGCAACACGTTGCCAAGGTGCCGATACCGGCTGTCAGAGTGGTATGCGTTGTTTAACACATAATTTGTGGTCAGACTTAAGCGCACGCATAGAAGAATTTTTGAATAATATTACCCTTGCTGAATTGGTGGAAAAATCAGATGTGAAAGAAATAGCATCGCGCCAAGATAACAGTATCAATAATGCAATTAAGCAGTTGGAAAACATTCAAGTAAGCTGTCAACTTTAAGGTTGACCTGCAGCGGAGAGAGAAATGAAGTTACCGATTTATTTAGATTACGCAGCGACCACGCCTGTTGATGAACGTGTTGCTAAAGAAATGATGCAGTGCCTGACAATGGACGGTAAGTTTGGTAATCCTGCGTCACGCTCACACCGTTTTGGTTGGCAAGCAGAAGAAGCTGTTGACCAAGCGCGTACAGATATTGCTGATTTAATTAATGCAGACCCACGTGAAATTGTTTTCACATCGGGTGCAACAGAATCAAATAACCTTGCTATTAAAGGTGCAGCACAGTTTTACAAGAAAAAAGGTAAGCACGTTATTACCGCTAAAACTGAGCATAAAGCTGTAATCGACACATGTCGTGAGCTTGAGCGCCAAGGCTTTGAAGTAACTTACATGGACGTTGAAGAAAACGGCCTACTTGATTTACAAAAACTTGCCGACACAATGCGTGACGACACAGTACTTGTAAGCATCATGCACGTTAATAACGAGCTAGGTGTAATTCAAGATATCGCGACTATTGGCGAAATGTGTCGCGAACGTAAAATTATGTTCCACGTAGATGCAGCGCAAAGCGCGGGCAAAGTATTAATCGACGTGCAACAGCTTAAAGTTGATTTTATGTCGTTCTCTGCACATAAAGTGTATGGCCCTAAAGGTGTTGGTGCACTTTACGTTCGTCGTAAACCACGTGCTCGCCTTGAAGCGCAAATGCACGGTGGCGGACATGAACGCGGTATGCGCTCTGGTACACTAGCAACTCACCAATTAGTGGGTATGGGTACTGCGTTTAAAATTGCTAAGCAAGATTTCGAAAAAGATCACGCACACATCAGCGCCTTACGTAATCGTTTAATCGACGGCATTATGGCTGATATGGACGAAGTATACTTTAACGGCACACAAGACCAATCAGTACCGGGTATTGTAAATATCAGCTTTAACTTTGTTGAAGGTGAGTCGTTACTTATGGCAGTAAAAGACATTGCAGTATCGTCAGGTTCAGCCTGTACATCTGCAAGCTTAGAGCCTTCTTATGTATTACGTGCACTTGGCCGTAACGACGAATTAGCACATAGCTCAATTCGTTTTAGTATTGGTCGCTTTACTACCGAAGAAGAGATTGATTACACCGTCGAATTAATGAAAAACTCTATCGGTCGCCTACGTGAGATGTCTCCACTTTGGGAGATGCATCAAGAAGGTATTGATTTAGATTCAGTTGAATGGGCTCACCACTAATAGTGTGAGCACATACCCTAGCAGGTAATGAGGATAGAATAATGGCTTATAGTGATAAAGTAATCGACCACGTAGAAAACCCACGTAACGTAGGTACTCTAGATAAGAACGATCCGTCAGTGGCAACGGGTATGGTAGGCGCACCAGCATGTGGTGATGTAATGAAACTGCAAATTAAAGTATCTGCCACTGGCGTTATTGAAGATGCAAAATTCAAAACCTACGGTTGTGGTAGCGCAATTGCTTCTTCTTCACTTGTAACAGAGTGGGTTAAAGGCAAAACGCTAGACGAAGCAGCGACAATTAAAAACACTGATATCAGTGCAGAGCTTGAGTTGCCACCAGTGAAAATTCACTGTTCAATTTTAGCCGAAGACGCAATTCAAGCAGCAATTGCAGACTACAAAAGCAAACAAGCGAAGTAAGAAGAGAAACTCATGGCAGTGACATTGACAGATGCGGCAGCAAACCGCGTACAATCATTTTTAGCAAACCGCGGTAAAGGTTTAGGCCTGCGCGTTGGCATTAAAACGACGGGCTGTTCAGGTCTTGCTTATGTACTTGAGTTTGTTGACGATTTAAACGAAGACGATGAAACTTTTGCGGCTAAGGGTGTCACCTTAATTGTTGACGCTAAAAGCTTAGTTTACATTGACGGCACAGAGCTCGACTACACTAAAGAAGGCTTAAATGAAGGGTTTAAATTTAATAACCCGAATCAAGCAGATGAGTGTGGCTGTGGCGAAAGCTTTACCGTTTAAGCTTTAAATATCTTTGTAGTATAAATAAGCCCTGCCAGTTAATGTAGGGCTTTGTTATTTCTGAATATTATTGGTTGAAGTTATGCGTTACTTTGAATTATTTGCAGTCCCCGTTGATTACAATATTGATTTAGCAACGGTTAACAAGCACTACTTGGAATTACAGCGTACTGTACATCCCGATCGCCACGCGAATGCGAGCAGCCGCGATAAGTTAATGGCTGTGCAAAGCACTGCCGAAATTAACGATGCGCTACAAACATTAAAGCACCCAGTAAAACGTGCTGAATATATGTTGAGCGAGCTAGGCGTTGATATTCGTGCAGAGCAGCAAACCTTGCAAGATCCAATGTTTTTAATGCAGCAAATGGAACTTCGCGAAGAACTTGAAGAGCTAACATCAGCTAGCGATCCTGATACCGCCATTGCAAATTTTGAAAAACAAATTAAGCAATTAAACGCGCAATACAGTGCACAACTTGCTGAGCAATTAGCAAGTAATGATGAGCAGCAATATCAACTTGCCGCAGATAATATTCGTAAACTGAAGTTTGTTTATAAGTTACGTGAAGAACTAGAGCGTATCGAAGACAGTTTATTTGACGATTAATTACTTGCTGCAAAGCGAGCAACACGAGTTTAAAGAGCATTATGGCATTATTGCAAATTGCTGAGCCGGGGCAAAGCGCGGCACCACACGAACATAAACTAGCAATTGGTATTGACCTTGGTACAACTAATTCATTAGTTGCAACAGTGCAAAGCGGCGAAGCCCGCACGTTAACTGATGATCTTGGCGCGGCTATGTTACCGTCGGTTGTTCGTTATCAAGCAGGCGGTATTACTGTTGGCGCAGAAGCTGCACAAGCAGCAACGCAAGACCCTGCTAACACACTTATTTCGGTTAAGCGTTTTTTAGGTAAAACTCAGGCTGAAATAGAGCAAAGTTATGGGCAACTACCGTATGAATTTTGTGAGCACAATGGTGCGCTAGCAATAGAAACTGCGGCAGGTAAAATTAGTCCAATTAAAGCATCAAGCCATATTTTAGCTGCATTAAAAGCACGAGCTGAGCAAAGTTTTGGCAACCAAGAAATTTTAGGGGCTGTAATCACAGTACCAGCGTACTTTGATGACGCACAGCGCCAAAGTACTAAAGATGCCGCAGAGCTTGCTGGTATTAACGTACTACGTTTATTAAATGAACCAACAGCAGCAGCAGTCGCTTATGGTTTAGACTCTGGCCAAGAAGGTATTATTGCTGTTTATGATTTAGGCGGTGGTACGTTCGATATATCAGTACTTAGATTACACCAAGGTGTGTTTGAAGTAATGGCAACCGGTGGCGACTCTAGCCTCGGCGGCGATGACTTTGATTCGCTCCTTGTTGATTACTTTAAGCAGCAAACAGGTGTGTCAGCATTATCACCTTCAGTTTTACGTTTATTTATCAATAAAGCAAAAGCGTGTAAAGAAGCATTAAGCCAATACGCTAAAGTAAACGTGGGCCTTGAGTTTGACGATCAAAAATACACCGTTGAAGTAACGCGCGAAACGTTTGATGAAATGGCTATGCCACTAATTAAAAAAACGCTGCGCTCGTGTCGTCGTGCTGTAAAAGATGCTGGCATTGAAAATGAAGAAGTGCTGCAAGTTATTATGGTAGGCGGTTCAACCCGTATGCCATTGGTACGTAGCCAAGTACAAAGCTTTTTTGATAAAGAGCCGCTAACTTCAATCGATCCTGATCGTGTTGTAGCCTTAGGTGCCGCGCTTCAAGCCGACGTGTTAATTGGCAATAAGCCCGATTCTGACATGTTATTGCTTGATGTATTACCGTTATCGCTAGGCCTTGAAACGATGGGTGGTTTGGTTGAAAAAATCATTCCGCGTAATACAACGATTCCGGTAGCACGCGCACAAGAATTTACAACGTTTAAAGACGGTCAAACAGCCATGTCATTACATGTGCTGCAAGGTGAGCGTGAGCTTGTTGATGATTGTCGATCGCTTGCTAAGTTTAGCTTAAAAGGTATTCCACCAATGGCGGCAGGCGCTGCGCATATTCGTGTAACCTTTAAAGTTGATGCTGATGGCCTATTAAGTGTTTCAGCTATGGAAAAATCAACAGGTGTACAAGCTGAGATTCAAGTTAAGCCTTCGTTTGGTTTATCTGATGACCAAGTAGCTAACATGCTAAAAGAGTCGATGAGCAACGCTAAAGGCGACATGCAAGCGCGTATGCTTAAAGAGCAACAAGTAGAAGCGTTGCGCGTAATAGAAGCGCTTAACGCATCACTTGAAGCCGATGGTGCATTACTTGACGATATGCAACTAGCTAACTTACGCGCTGAAATTGCAGAACTGGTAAAAGTGCGCGAAAATGCACAAGAGCCTGGCGAAATTAAAGCAGCTATCGAAAAAGTCGATAATGCGAGTAGCGACTTTGCATCGCGTAGAATGGATGCATCAATTAAAAAGGCCCTTACAGGGCAGTCAGTAGACAACATTTAAGAGAGATTAGAATGCCACAAATTGTTTTTCTTCCACATCCTGAATTATGTCCTGACGGCGCTGCAATTGAAGCTCCTACAGGTCAAACGGTACTCGACGCTGCGCTTAAAAATGGTATTAGCATTGCGCATGCTTGTGAAAAGTCTTGTGCATGTACTACGTGTCACTTAGTGATTCGTGAAGGATTTGACTCACTTGAAGAAAGTGATGAGCTAGAAGACGACATGCTAGATAAAGCATGGGGCTTAGAGCCTGAGTCACGCCTTGGTTGCCAAGCAATTATAAGAGATGAAGACCTAGTGGTTGAAATACCTAAGTACAATCTCAATATCGTTAATGAAGAGCACTAGTTTTTAACGATGTATATATTAAAAGCCGCTGTTTGATACAGCGGCTTTTTTGTTTGTGAATTGTAGGCGTGACAAGCAAAGCTCGTAAGTTATTTTGCAGGCAAGCAAAGCTTGCTGGCGTTATGTGTTTTAACTCTAGGTTATAAATATAGAAGCTGCGCTTCTCACGTGAGCAAAGATCCTAAAATGTTAGCCTTGGCTCTATGCCACGCATTAAAAGCTAACACCTGAAAACGTAATTTTGGAGGTTTATTTTGAGTAATCTTATTTTTTCTGACTCATTTATTAACGGCGAATTTTATAAAACCGATACGCGCTTTAGTGTTAACGATCCCGCTACCGAAAAAAGTATTGTTGAAGTAAGTGATATTGACGAGCAGGGTGTAAATAGCGCAATAAACGCAGCTCAAGGGGCTTTTGTTAAGTTAAAAACGACAAATGCCACTGAGCGAAGCGAAACCTTGATGCGCTGGTATGAGCTAGTAATAAAACACAAGCAAACACTTGCAGAGCTAATGACCAAAGAGCAAGGCAAGCCGCTCAAAGAATCTCTTGGTGAGATTGATTACGGTGCAGGTTTTATCAAATGGTTTGCAGAAGAAGCCAAACGTAGTTACGGAGATGTAATTCCGCCAACAGATGACTCGCATCGTTTAACTAGCTTTAAGCAGCCTGTCGGTGTTGTAGCTGGTATAACGCCGTGGAACTTTCCTATTGCTATGGTTACTCGTAAAGTAGCGCCAGCTTACGCTGCGGGCTGTAGCTTTATACTTAAACCTTCTGAACACACGCCACTTTGTGCTATCGCACTTGCTTACTTAGCTGATCAAGCCGGTTTTGTTAAAGGTGCATTTAATGTACTGGTTTCTCAAGATGCCAAAACAGTAGGTAAAATGCTGACTGACTCAGAAGTCGTGCGTAAGTTTACATTTACCGGTTCTACCGGTGTTGGTAAGCAGTTGCTATCGCAATGTGCTGACACAATTAAACGCACCTCGATGGAGCTTGGCGGTAATGCACCTTTTGTTATTTTTGATAATGCCGACTTAGATGAAGCTGTTGAAGGGCTAATGGCGGCTAAATTTAGAAACAGTGGGCAGGCATGTGTTGCTGCAAACCGTATTTTTATACAGCGTAATATTCTCGACAAAGTACTGTCAAAAATCACGCCTAAGGTTGCAGCGTTAAAAGTGGCAAATGGTTTTGAAGACGATGTTGATATTGGTCCGCTTATTTACCCTAAAGCCAAAGAGAAAGTACAGCAGTTAGTACAAGACGCACTCGATAAGGGCGCGACGCTGATTGGCGATAATAGTGACTTAGGTGGCAGTTTTCAAAATCCATTAATAGTAAACAACGTAACTACAGACATGGATATTTACCACGAAGAGGTATTTGGTCCGGTATTGACGGTTATTCCTTTTGATGAAGAAAGTGAAGTGCTTGCGCTTGCTAACGATGTACCATTTGGCCTAGCAGCCTATTTTTACAGCCAAAATATTAAGCAAATTTACCGAGTTAGTGAAGGGCTTGAATTTGGTATGGTCGGCGTTAATGAAGGTGTTATATCAAACCCAGTAGCGCCATTTGGTGGTGTTAAGCAATCTGGTTTAGGCCGAGAAGGCGGTCATCAAGGGCTTGATGAGTACTTAGAAGAAAAGTACGTGTGTATTAAAATATAACGCCCGTTAAGTTTATGAGCGCGAATTTACTTCGCGCTTTTTTATGACGTTAATATGGCAGATATATGAACTTTATCTTTTACTGTTGCTACACAAAGCACTAAATGCTACCTTTGGAGCCATATTTTTTGTTAATAAAACAAAATAAAAAAACAAATAAAAAGTAAAAGGATTTCTATAAGTAGAAATAACCCCGTGTGTAAATGCCACCGTATGGTGGCATTTTTTTGTTTGAATAGTTATAGACTGTAATAAGCGCATTTTGAATAAAGGCATGGCTTATAGGTGCTAACTTATAGGTGTGTAACCGGGTAAATTATCAAAATCTATCTCATCTAACTGCTCTGGATCTGCATACTCGTTGATATAATTTTTATAAACCTCTGACTCAATAAAAATAGCAAAAATATCACCATCAAGATGGTTTTTAGCAACCATTGACCCTAAAATAAATAAACACTCACTGACCGGTTTTGCTTTTTTGTAGGGTCTGTCTACTGCAGATAGCGCTTCAAAAATATCCGTAATAGCCATTAACCTTGCAGGCACCGACATTTGCTCTTTGGTTAAACCTCTTGGGTAACCAGTACCATCAAGTTTTTCATGATGACCTAAAGCATATTCAGTAACATTGCTTAAGTGTTTAGGAAACGGCAGGGCATCTAAAATATTTTTAGTTACATCCATATGACGCTTCATTACTTCACGTTCGGCTTCGGTTAGCGTGCCTCTTCGTATTGTTAAGTTTTCAACTTCATCAGCTGAGAGCAATGGTGTATTAATATCATTAATAACGAGTTGGTATTTGTTTGCAATGCGTTCAATGTGCTCAAGTTCTGCATCACCTAAAAACTCGCCCCCTACATTAACACGCTGTAATAATGCACGGTCTAATGCCAACTGTTTAAGCTCGGTATCAAGTAGGCGTTCAAATTGTTGAACTTCGATAGGTTTTTGCAGCTTCATCGCACAGATGATCTTTTGCTGATACGCTATTTTTAAATCTCGGCTAATTATTTCAAATTTAGCATCTACATATTTTATTCGATCAAAAATAGTTTCTAGTTTTGTCGACTTTTCCATGATGTGATCGGGGGTCGCTATTTTCCCACAGTCATGTAACCAGCCAGCTATATCAAGCTCATGTCGGTCAGCTTCAGTCATCGAAAATGAAGCCAAAGGACCTTTATTTATATCATTAACGGCATCAGCTAGCATTAACGTGAGTGCTGGCACTCGTTTACAATGGCCACCGGTATGAGGAGACTTTTCATCTATTGCCATCGCAATTGTTTCAGCAAAGGTCGAAAAGAGATCTTCCATTCCCTTAATTAGTGTTGAGTTAGTTAGCGAAATAGCGCCTAAAGAGGCAAAAGATCGAATTAGAGTGACGAGCTCTTCACTAAAAGGAATGTTTTTATTTTGCGCATCTTTTACATTTATAAGCTGGATAACACCAATAATGTCATCTTCATGATCTTTTAAAGGAATTGTTAGCATGGACTCAGAACGATAACCCGTGCGTGCATCCATTTTACGTGCAGCGCTCATATCAAAAGGCAAGGCATCATACACGTCAGGAATGTTAATCACTTCGCCAGAATTTGCAGAGTGGGCAACAATAGCGGTTTCGTTTGGTTTGCCATCAATAAAAAGATCGATATTAGGGAAATCAACAGGGCTCCCTAACGTGCCACCTAAATAAAGATTTAATGACTTATTTATTACCGTTTCAAACTTGAGTTGTTTGTTTGGGGTAATGGAGTAGATACTGCCAGCATCAGAATTTGCTATCGACATTACAACTTGCAGTATTTCATCAAGTAATTTAGACGAGTCTTTTTCTGTTGTTAGCCTAATACTAATATCGATAAAGTGCTGAAGATTTGTTTTGTCTTTAATGTGCTGTCGCATATGTTTACTACTTTTGAGTATGTTTGAAGGCACCATTCCAATCCTTAGCTAGTGTTTGCAAATCAGTGCCCTTAATACGTTCAATAAAAATGGCATAAATGTTGGGGCTAAATACGGTTGTACCGTGTAGTTCTTTAAATAAGCTAAGTGCCTGTGGCCAGTTTTTATTATAAAAAAGCATCATGGCCTGCTGCGACTTTTTAACTTCATTTAACTGCTCTTCATCGAGCTTATCTGTAAAGTTTATAGGTTCAAACAACTGAACAGCAGCTGTTTTTCCAACAACTTGCACTTTATCTATTAAACGAAATGAAATATGAGGGCATTCCTTCATTGTCTCTTCTGTAACAAGAATAGCTACGCCATAAAATTTGGTCAAGCTTTCTACTCTAGCACCTAAATTAACAGTATCTCCAAGAACTGTATAGGCTTTACGATAAACCGAACCCATATCACCTACATTCATGTCGCCAGTACTTAAACCGATACCTATTTTTATTGCTGGCTGGTTGTTTTCTGCAAATAACTGATTTATTTTCGTTAACCCGTTGATCATAGACATTGCGGCTTCAACACCATGGCGAGCGTGGTTTTCATCTTTCAGTGGGGCATTCCAAAATGCCATCACCATATCGCCTACGTACTTATCAATAGTTCCGTGATGATCAAATATGATTTTGGTAATAGCTGTAAGATATTCGTTTAAATATTCACTTAACTGATGAGGCGACATACTTTCTGATAGTGAAGTGAAACTACGAATGTCGGCAAACAACACTGTCATATTTTTTCGCTCACTTTTTTGAGATAAACTTTTACCTTGCAGTATCATTTGATTTATACGCTCAGGAGGAACGTATTGGTCAAACATAGATTTTATTTTTCGGCTGTGTTTCATTTCAGCGATAGAGCCTACAATGATGTAATAACCCGCTAATATAATGATGAGTAAAAGAGGCATTAATAAAGGTAAACTAATTTTTTGTACTGACCATAAATAAACGTTTAAAAATATAACGACACTTGTGACTGTAAGAGACAAAACAATAATAGAACGTGCGCTCTTAGCGTGGCTAAAAAACGACAGTACGCAACCCGTTAATGCAATGATGAGTAAGCTTGCTCCCTGTGACCAATTAGGTTTAGAGGGAAGTAGCTCTGGGTGCATTAAACCTTCAAATATATTGGCATGAACCTCCACACCAGGGTATTGCAAACCAACAGGTGTTGATCTTAAATCAGCAAGCCCTACGGCGGAAGTACCAATAAAGGCTACTGTGCCTTCTAATTCCTCTAAACCAATTTTTTTTGTCAAAATATCGGTAGCCGAATAATAGGGGAAGCTATGCGCACGCCCTTTGTAAGGAATTAATATTTGCCCATACTCATCAGTTTGAATCCACTTATCTTGGAACTTTATACCTTCGAATAAGGTTATACCATCTAACCTATTGGAACGGGTTTCTATGTTTTCAGCAAGGGTATAAAGTCGAGCAACTTCAAGTGCTAAAGAAGGATAAAGCTTATCGCCAACCCGATTTATAAGAGCTGCTTTACGTATAAAACCATCTTCGTCACTATGTGCATTAATAAAGCCGGTGCCCGTTGCTGCATTTTGTAACTGTGGAATATTTACAATAGCACCAGGAAACTGGTTTATTTGTGAATTAGCGTGCTCTTCGCTTGCCCATACAACACTGTTTTTAGCTGGCAAGTTTTGATTAGTCAGTTGTTCATCAATTAATAAAAAGCCAAGAACAGTATCATTTTTAGATAATGCGCTTGCTAGTTTTGTGTCTGCATCGACTTGTTTAGTAATTTGAGCAAAGGGGATGGTGTACTTTTTTGATAAATCTGGAATTTCAGACATAATTTTTGTAACAGGGTTTTCTTCCTGTTCAGAAAAAAATATATCGAATGCAATAACAATAGCACCTGCATCGCTAAGCTTTGTAACAAGGTCAGCTACTTTTGAGCGACTCCAAGGAAAGCGTCCTTGTTCTTGCATGCTCTTTTCATCGATATCAATTATTACAACGGTTTCATCGATGCGTCTAGGCGTCTCTGAAAGCGTCAGTAATAATCGAGAGTCGTATATTATACCTTCTACACGGTTAACTAACTTTGCAAGCGACCCAGTTGAAAATAACTCTATTGATGCAATTAATAACGTAATAACAGCGCCAATAAAAAAGTGCTTTGAGGTAATGGGTTTTAAGAAGCTAATGAGTAACGCTCCTTGATAGACTAAAAATCAAAAACTCGTCCTTCTCGGCCGCATTCTATTTTTACCTGTTGAGCGTACTGCGTGTGTAAATATTTTTCTATAGCCAACAACTGTTCATCGGTTCTTGATGGATCGTGGCTAATAATAATCACATTTTTAATACTCGCTTTTATAGCAAGCTCAGCAACCTGATCTATGGTGCTATGACCCCAACCATGCTTAAGAGGCAAGTCTGCATCTATAAATTGAGCATCGTGAATTAGTAAATCAGCGCCTTCAATAAAATTGCTCCATTCGCAAATACTTGTGTTTAGCTTATCTGGTGGGTTTAGCTCATTGTCGGTAACGTAGGCTATCTTTTTTTCATCTGCTTTAATGCAATAAGCAGTACCGCCACCAGGGTGATTCAGTGGAGCAGTAGAAACCAAAAAACCGTTAAGTGTAAATTGCTTTTGAGACGATAAATCAGTATTAAGCGTAATATTGGCAGGTAAATCCTGATAACACACAGGAAAGTACGAACCACTCATTTGCTTTAATATGGCATCTTGGCTTTTTTTATCATCAACGTTGCCAGCTACAATGGTTATATTGCGGTTGGGCTGGTAGATAGGTTTAAAAAAAGGAAACCCTTGAATATGATCCCAATGATTGTGCGTTAGCAAAATATTGATAGGACTTTGTGTTTCTAGTAAACGTGTACCGAGTTCTACAATACCGGTACCAGAGTCTAAAATAAGATCTCTACCGTTGTTTTGTTCAATGTACACACACGAGGTATTTCCCCCAAAAATGTGTGTATTACTTCCAGCTGAAGGCATCGAGCCTCTAACACCAAAAAATTCAACTTTCATAATTTAAGGCTAAGCTCCATCTGCTTCAAAATTGAATTTAGAAATACTAACATTGTTAGAGTTAGTGTCATTACAGGTGCTACTTACAACAACTTGGGTATCATTTTGCAGAATGATTGAAGTAAATACATGCGTACTGACACATTGGCTTGCTTCATAAAATCCGGCACCATTGGCTCCAAACGTATTATCTAAAGTACCATCAGTTAAAATGCGCGCTAACATTCCTTTATTGTTAGCCTTGCCTGCTAAAATAAGTTGATCGCTGCTATCTAGCGCTGCACCACTTAGCTCAGTGTTACCGGTTGAGGCCAAAGTATATTCACCGACACCGTTTACGGCAAAGCTAGTATCAAGCGTACCCGTAACAAGCAATCTAATAACATTGGCTTTATTTGGCGAATCAATAAGGTTTGCTATTAAATATAACTTACCCGTTGTGTCAGTTAAAATCTGCACTATTTTATTGTCGGTATCTGTAGTTTCTTCACCTACATATTTAAAGGTTTCAGTACCGTTTGAGCTCAACTTCAATGCGATTAGCTTTGAAGTGCCACTTAATACAGACTTACCACCAATGAAAATATCTGCATTGTCGGTATGTACGCGGTTATAGTACTCAAAAGCTGAGCCTATGATACTTCCGCCAGTGCCAAAGTTAGGCTCTAGAGTACCTTCTGGCGTCAACATTATAACGATTGGGCTAGGAGTGCCACTTGTTACTATTGACCCAGCAGTAATAATGTTACCGCTGTTATCAAGTGCAATATCTGTCAGGTTTACCAATTCTGCGCCACTGACAGAAGTTGTATATACACCATCTGTAGCAAATGAAGAGTCTAAATTACCAGACTGATCAACTTTAGCTACAAAGCCCGCTTCACCATTTTCACTATTTTTAGAGCCTGTAATAACTAAATTGCCGTCGCTTTGCTCGGTTAAAGCAACACGCGACTTACTCAAATCTATGGCGATTTCTTTATGGCCACTTTCGCTAAAGCTAGTATCGATATCACCCGCACTCGTAAAACGTGTTAATACTAACTTAGTAACTGAGTCCGATTTAGCCGTTGATGCAAGAATGTACTTACCAACATTAGGGCCATTGCTAAGTTGTAAAACGTGCATTGATTCATCGTTAGTCGCATCTACTAAATTATTAAAGGTAGAGTAACCATTGGTTTCAAAGTTACTAAATAATGTGGCTTGGCTATCTATTGCTGCAATAAACGGTTTTGTACTTGAATCATCATTAACACCAGCTACCCAAATAGTGTCATTAGGGTCGATAGCTAAACTGTTGGCAAATTGCTTACCACTTATACCATCAATTATATTAATGCCGGAGGTGCCATAGGCATCATCTAAAGTACCTTCAATATTAATCCGTGCTGAAAATAATTTTTCTGAGGCTGATACGCCAGTCGTCCCTGACAAACTAATGCCATTGTTACTAGACTCGTGTTTAATACCTGTAATTTTAGCGCCGCCATTACCATTTCCACCGTTACCATCAATATCGTAAATAGCAGTACCTGCATCACCAAAACTCGTTATAAGAGTACCTGTTTTATCAATAGCCAAAACCACGGCTTCTTTTTCACCACTGTTACGAGTTATGTAACCACCTGCGAAGGCAGTAAATTCAGAATCAACAACTCCGCCTACAGCAAAAAGTTCGTCGTCTTTATTATTATCTGATATATCAATTATAAGTGCTGAGCCACCATTAAAGTTATTGTCATTATCGCCATCAGACTTTAAATAACGAATTAGAGAGTCTTTTGTTCCCTCTGCACTGGTAACAGTCCCTACAACTAAGTAGTCGGATTTATCAAAGTTCTTAATTGCAAAGCCTTCATCATCTCGATTAGCGCCGCTAACATCGACAATAGCTGGAGTAGAGTTCTCAAAATCTAGATCTGATTTTTTGTAATGTATCCATAGGCTATCGTTTTGAGTCCCATCAAAGTGTTTACCTACAGCCAGTATTTTATTGTCATCAATTTCAAGGTCATTAATAACGGTAGTACTATTAAGCGTTGTACACTGAATACCTGCGCCACTTTCACCGTCGTCATCATCATCGTCATCCGAACCAGTGTTTAACGTGCCAGCGAGATCCATTTTAAGCATACAAGCTTCATTATGGGTGCCATCAAAACTCGAATAGGCAATGAAAAGATCTGTACCGTCAGAAATAATAGCTGTGGCTTCTTCATCTTGATCTAAATCGAGTATTTTAGTGCCGGTGTTATTAAAGGCAGTATTTATATCACCATTATTTGAGTAAGAGACAATAAGAAGGTCTTTATCAGCATTGTTGGTAAAACCAACAAAATATAGGTTGCCATTAAGCTCAATACTGTCTTTAAACTCACCACCAGAAAAAATGTACGAAAGATCAAGCTCTCCTGTAATTGGGCGGCCAAATGTCACATCTTCAGTTGGAATAAGAAGTTCAACTTCATCAGTAATATTAACGGTTATGTTAACGTTTGAACTTTCATTAGGTGTGCCATCATCAGTTATAGTGACATTTAAGATATATTGATTAGTTGTTTCAAAATCAAATGGGCTTTCACCTACGGTTGATAAAACACCAGAGCTACTATTAATTTCAAATGAAGCAGTGTCACCGCCAGTTAAACTATAAGTTAAGGTCTGGTTTTCAATATCTGACGCGCTAACAGTCCCAATAATGTCGCCATCTGTAGCATTTTCACTAATACTAAAACTTTGAACCGATGCTACAGGTGCATCGTTAACCTCAGTTATGGTAATAGCGACTGTGGCTGTATTGGTTCCACCATTATTATCGCTTACAGTATAAGTTACCGTGGCAAGTCCATTGGTATTCGCAGCTGGGGTATATTGAATTTGATTGCCAACTACTGAGGCTGAGCCAACATCAGCTGATGCTGCGCTTATGACAAGGCTGTCACCATCTTCATCTGAGTCATTGGCTAATACGTTTATCAGTATTGGCGCTGCATCTTCAGCCATAGTTGCAGTATCGTTATTAGCAACAGGTGCATCATTCACGGCAGTTATCGTAACGGCGACTGTGGCTGTATTGGTTCCACCATTATTATCACTTACAGTATAAGTTACCGTGGCGAGTCCATTGGTATTCGCAGCTGGGGTATATTGAATTTGATTGCCAACTACTGAGGCTGAGCCAATATCAGCTGATGCTGTGCTTATGGCAAGGCTGTCGCCATCTTCATCTGAGTCATTGGCTAATACGTTTATTAGTATTGGCGCTGCATCTTCATCCATCGTTGCCGTGTCAGCATTTGCTATTGGAGCATCATTTACAGGTTTAATTGTGATAGTTAACGTTGCTGTACTGGCGCCGCCATTGCTATCGCTTACAGTATAAGTAACTGTTGCTAAGCCGTTGTCGTCGGCTGCCGGTGTATATTGAATTTGATTGCCAACCACTGATACAGAGCCAATATTAGCTGATGCTGCGCTTATGGTAAGGCTGTCGCCATCCACGTCTGAGTCATTGGCTAATACATTTATTAGTATTGGCGCTGCATCTTCATCTATTGTAGCTGAGTCTGCGTTTGCTATTGGAGCATCGTTTACGGGAATAATAGTAATTGTTAAGTTAGTAGTTGCAGTACCGCCGTTACCATCACTTATTGTGTAGTTAATAATTGCTGTTCCATTTGTATTAGCAGCAGGCGTATATTGGATTTTATTATCAACAACAGATGCAGAACCTCTATCTGCAGTAGCAGCTGTTATCACAAGAGTATCGCCGTCAATGTCGGAGTCGTTAGCTAATACGTTAACTAATAACGCAGGAGCATCTTCGTTCATCGTTGCTGAGTCAGCATTTGCAGTAGGGGCATCATTAACTGGTGTAACAGTAATCGTCACACTTGCTGTTCTGTCGTTTATACCTTCATTACCAGTGCTATAACCATCGGTAATGGTGTAAGTCAGTACTATCTCACCTGAAAAATTTGCAGGTGGAGTAAACTGTATTTTTCCGGCGACAATAGTCGCTTCACCAGCAGTATTTTCTATATTAGAAATAGTAATTGTATCGCCATCTGCATCAGTGTCGTTAGCTAGCACATCTAATAAAGATGCAGAGCTGTCTTCGTCTAACGTATATCGATCGTCATTGGCTTGTGGAAAAGTATTAACGCCGCTTTCACTTAAGGTTACTTGAGCTGTTGCAGTTAAACCTTGCTCATTTGAAATTGAATAGGTAAAGCTATCTACACCAATAAAACCTAAGTCTGGCTGATAGATAAACGAGCCATCAGCATTTAATGTAAGTTCCCCATTTTGAGTTGTATTAATTGCCGTGGTATTAACCGATAAATCACCAGCCTCAATATTAAAGTCGTTAATTAACAAGCCATTTTGTACTGTTACTTCAAATAGTTTATTTTTGCTAAATTGATAGGCATCATTTTGTGCAACAGGGTTATCGGGTTCGCTGTTTATTACTAAAGTTACTGTGGCTGAAGAGGTTGCACCTAATGAGTCTATAGCTTGGTATTGAAATTGATCAACACCATTAAAATTAGCATCCGGCACATAACTAAAGCTGCCATCAGTTGCTAATAATAGTTGGCCATGTGTGGGTGCCACCATAAACGTTTCATCAACTGAAAAACTGTCATTATTTGGGTCAGTATCGTTACTAAGCACACCATTGGCAGCTGTAACCACAAGTGTTTCATCTTCGCTTAAACTATAGCTATCATTTTTTGTTACAGGGGCTACGTTAGTGTTTGAGCTTACAATAGTTACATTTGCAATAGCCTGAGCACCTTGTGCATCAACAACTCTGTACTGAAAACTGTCTTGGCCTTGCATATTTTGCTCGCCTTGGTATTCAAAGCCACCATTATCAAAAAGGGTTAATTGTCCTCTTGTTGGTTCGCTAACCGGCGTTGTATCAACAGTTAAGTCATCTAAGTCTATATCGCTATCGTTTATAAGTAAGCCTGGCGATAGGACAACTAAGGTTCCATTGTTTGTAACGCTGTAGGTATTATCAAGCGCAATAGGAGCGTCGTTAACAGCTAAAATGGTTATCTCTACAACTGCGGTGTCTGTCATACCTAGCTCGTTAGCAACTTGATAGCTAAATGCATCTTCACCATTAAAGTTTGCAATAGGGATATAAGTAAAATCCCCATTTTCATTTATATTAAGAGTGCCATGCTGCGGTAGAATTAATGCATCTGCATTTACACGTAAATCACCACTGTATTGATTCGTATCATTCGTTAGAACGTTACCTTGCAGAGTTTGATCTTCATTTATCTGAAACTGATCGACATTTGCCTCTGGTGCAAATGCAAGCTCTCCACCCACTGGCGCTATGTTTATTATATTAGCAAAACCACTTTCACCACTGCCATCAACACCGGTAATAAGTACTTGGTAACTTTTATCTGTAAGTGACTCGGTAATGCTTAATGCAGTATCTTGAATACTTAAAAATTGTTGCCCATTCTCTAATTCATTAATATTAGTAGATGAGACTCCAGCTTGAGTTGCAATATAAACGTTGTAACGATTAAGTTCGGGGTTAGCTTGCCACGAAAGATTAATATTATCTTCGTCTCGTTGTGCTGTAACACCTTCAATTTGATATGGTTGCCAGTTAAAAGTGATTGCATCAGCAAGTGCTTGATTATTTAAAGTGTCAGTTATCCATATTTCAAGGCGTATTTCCCCTGGAGTTGCGCCATAAAGCGCAGGACTGAGGCCTATAATTGACTTTTCGTAGTCAACACCACAATCAGAAGAACAAAGTGATATGCTTTTATAAACGCTAGGGAGTACTAAATTAACTTCAGCAATGCCATCAGTATCCGAAGCTTCAAGTAAAAAAGAAACATTACCTTGTACGGTGTCGTTTGTTTGTGAAAAAACAATATTAGCGCGAGTATTAGCTAAACTTGCTCCAACAACTCCTCTACTTGAAGTGACAGCACCTAAAACTTTTGTACTCTTGGTTTGATTACTCGCTATAACACCAGCCAAATTAATATAGCTAGTAACCGTTGGCGGTATTACTTCAGCCGTAGGTGATTGTATTGCCTCTTGAGTGGGACTTTCTTCTGAGCCTCCACAGGCACTTAACAAAAACACCATAGAACCAAGCAAAAATATATTTTTTGCTGTCATTTTAAATACTCCATAATAAAAGCTTTGTATCCAATGTGTTTATGGTTCTAATTTAAAAGAACCGCTAGCATTTACATCAGGATTATTTATTTCGTTAAGATTAAAGTTGCCAGTAATGTTGTCTAAGTCATTCAAAAATATTGCATCAACATCGCCCTCGGCTTTATTGTTACCATGGGATGCAAATGTAACGGCCAGCTCAAGTTCGCTTAAATTTATTAAGCCGCTGTAAGCTGCATACCAATTTCCACCGGCGTCATTAAAACTAATTTCGCCATCAGGCACGGTGCCATTATCAAAATCAACTGCCATAGTCATAGCGAAGTCAGTAACAGCACCCACACTCGAATTTACATTAAAGCTTGATGCCTCATAGTTAAATACACCTTGGCGCTGAGCTATTTGATCGACTAAAGATGCGCTGCTAACAGTTTGAAATTGTTGTTCAGAATATATATCCATAACACCTGTATCAGCTTCAAAAGCATTTACTTCAACTTCAGTTACCGATGCTTGCTCAGTTTCTTCTTCGTTGTCGTCTTTAGGATCAATTGCTACTATATTTTGATCAAACACGCGTGCCGCACGTGTTGTTTTAAAGACTTCACCAGTGGCTGTAATTTGTGCAAACGAAAATGCCTCGTTATCACCCAAAGAAACCACGTTATTATTTTCTAACGTTAAATCTATTGCGCCATCCCATACCGCTAAAAATACATCGCCTTTAACCAGTTGAACTTCAAAATGCGTTCCGCGTATACCAATAGAGCCTACGGGAGTTTTTACACTATAAGAGCCGCCATTTTTTTTAATTACACCCGAAATAGAGCGCAAACCGCCTTTAAGTAACTCAATAGAAGCAGAGCCTTGTTGGGTATTGTCATTAAATTCGTAGTTAGCAATATTTAATTCTGAGTTTTCTTTTAAGGCAATTAAACCACCATCCAACATCGAAAATTGCGCTTTGCTTTTCTCTCCAGTCGTAATGCGATCTACGCCAAAAACAGTATCTCTGCGCTGCAATTGTCGTTGTTGTTCATTGCTTCCATCAACCGCGAGTACAGAGCCTCGTGCTAAAATAGTTTTACCAGCAGGGTCGTTTGCTTGTGTATAAAAACTTACACAAAGTAAAGTGGTAATTACAGGGAGTAAATGTTTCATAAATACCTTAAATTAAAATGAGTAAGAAGCGCTTAAATTGATATCTAAACGGTCATATTCGAATAAAGAAATATTACTGGATTTATCTTGATAGTTGGCAGCCAACTGTATGGCTAAATCGCGATTAACTAAGTAGCGAACAGAAGTTGAGAACATAAAGAGGTTATCGGCACGTTCTTGTAAAAATAAAGGGTGATCATCTTTATAATTAATCCATTGGTATCCAGCAAGAGATAACAACTGCCAATGTTGAGCCAACTGAGTGTTCACTTGGTAGTACAAGCTCGTAATATTACGGCTATTAAATTCACCTTCAGTAATGTCAGCTTCCTCGCTTTTAGCGTTAATGCTTAAGCTTTGAAACCAATTTTTAGCTGCATAGCTAGCACCTGCATTTATCGCATAAAATGAGTTATCGAGCTTTTCATCAAATCTATTGTTTAAAACACCTGCAGTCAAAGAGCTAAATAAATTAACTTGTTTATTTAGCGTAAAATTAGCTCCGGCCGTTAAAGCTGATTCAGTACGATAAAGTTCGCCATCAAGCATCAACGGAGTGGTAGCAACTCGTGCAAACCAACTTATGTCATTTTGTTTATATTGATAGGCGGCATTAATATGCGCATTTATACGATCGTATTGACTGAGTTCTTCAAACTTGTACCACCCAGTATCAATACTTAAAGTGATTAAGCTTTTTTGATCAATAGGGTGAGAGTACTTTCCTCTGTAATTAAGTCGTGCATAGTTGTCCTGCGTACTTTTACTTTCTGGCGATAACAAAAACTCACCAATATTAGGAATTATAATCGTATTTTCTGCAGTACCTGCGTTTACGTTGCCATCTACGCCAAGGGCAAGCTCAATATTTTGTTTATAAGAGCGTCCAGCCTCTTGTTGCTTAAGTGCTGCAGTTTCTAGCAATGACTGTGCTGAAGACTTTATATTATTAGGTGTGTCAGGTGAGTTGATTAGTATTAAAGCTTGAGTATCGGCAGCAGGTAAATTATTAACTGTTAAATAAGCGCGAACTAAGTACAAGCGAGCTTCATACCATCTAGGATTATTTTCAACCACGCGTTCAAAGGCAAATACAGCTGGCGCCGCATGCCCTGTTTTAAGTGCACTGACCCCTAATAAAAAGTCGTATACGGGTTCGCCCAGGTACTGGTATTCGCTATTACTTTTTTGATAAGCCTGAGTGTATTTTTTTTCAGAAACTAATTTTTGAAGCTCAATCAATAGCTTATTGAATTCATCATTGCTTTGAGCCAATGAGTTAAAGCTCATTACAGCTAAACAACTACACAGTAAATTTCCTAAAACCTGTTTAATCATGCTTAATTTTATATCCCAGTAGAAGTTTGATGTTTTGTAATAAAATGATGTTAGTACTAGAAACCTAGCACTTTTTGTATTGAAGTACAGCCAGTACAATCACATTGGTTAAATAAATGTAATTTAATTGCAGGCTGGATACTTGTTTAATAAATCTTCGCGCTAAACTAATTTAAATAGGGAAGGTTGCTGAAAAACTGTTTTAGTTTAAAATATTAATTAATTCAGGTGATAAAGCTTTGGTTTGCTGTACGGGATATTAAAAGAGATAAGTAAGGGAGATTATTCAATATAAAGATAGGATATTACTAATATAAAAAAAGTGGGGCGATTGACGGGGCTTGAACCCGCGACAACCGGAATCACAATCCGGGGCTCTACCAACTGAGCTACAACCGCCACTACACACACCTCGTTTGGTGTGGCGCGCATAATACATAAAATAATAATTGTTGTGAAGCCCAAAAGTGAAATAAATTAAAATAATTTAAATCAGGCAAATATAATTAGTATTTAGTCGTTAATATTTTTTCAAAGTAGGCTATGTTTTATCGCATAAATGCCTCTAAAAAATAGAATATACTTGCATTTAATAGTATTAATTCATTATTTCATGAGAATAAATTGTAAATTAATGTATAATAATGCCCGAAAACGCTTAATAAAAAACATTTGGAGTAAATATGGATTCAGTACTTAATTGGCTTAACGATAACTCAGGCCTAATTTTACACTACGGTATACAAGCTGTTGTTGCGCTTGTTATCTTTTTACTTGGTAGTCGTGTTGCTAAGTTTTGTTCTAACTTAACTGAAAAAGGTTTTGCTAAAAAGAAAGTAGATAAAGCTGTCGGTTCATTTGTTTCAAGTATTGTGTACACACTTGTATTTGCTGTAACTATTTTAATGGCACTTTCGCAAATTGGCATTGAAACAACTTCGTTCATTGCTATTTTAGGTGCTGCCGGTTTAGCTGTTGGTTTAGCATTACAAGGTTCATTATCTAACTTCGCATCAGGCGTACTAATTATTTTACTTCGTCCATTTAAGTCTGGTGACTTTGTTGAAGCAGGTAATAAAATGGGTACAGTTAAAAAAATCGAAATATTCTCAACTGAACTACGTACTCCAGATAACAAAGTAATTATCGTACCAAACTCTCAAATAATGTCTGGTGCCATTACTAACTTTTCACGAGAGTCTACTCGTCGTATCGATTTAGTTATTGGTGTTGGCTACGATGCTGATTTACGTCACGCAAAAGAAGTATTAAAATCTGTATTAGATGCAGAAACACGTATACTTAAAGATCCAGCTTACAATGTATCTGTAAATGAGTTAGGCGATTCAAGTGTTAACTTTATTGTTCGTCCTTGGGTTAACGCTGCTGATTATTGGCCTACTTACTGGTCATTAATGGAAAATATTAAAATCGCATTAGATGATGCAGATATTACTATCCCATTTCCACAAATGGATGTTCACTTTCACAAGCAAGACTAATTTTAAATAGTTATTTAATTAAAGTTATCTTTAATTGTTATAGTGCTAAAGAGCTATTAAACATAAAATTTCATGCGGTATTTGCTGCATGAAAATTTTTTACATTATTACTTAGCTGTTTAGCTTGCTCTAACAAGTAATGCTTTAATAAAATAGATGTACATTTATACAAAGGTTATTTTTTAATGAAATTAAAGCTTTTATCAGTTTTAGTTGCGGCTTCTGCTGCAACAAACGTATTTGCTGCAGACGCAGAACAAAGAACATGGGAAGTTACCAGTGAATTAGGTGCTATTGTCACAAGTGGTAATACAGAAACGACCACACTTAAAGGTGGCATTAAAGTTCAGCACAACCTTGAACACTGGAACAACGAATACAAGCTAGACGGCATCTACAAAGAAGATGAAGTTGAAGATGCTAATGGTGACAAAAACAAGCAGCGCACTAACGAGAAGTATTCAATTTCTGCACAAGGTAATTACAAATTAAATGAAGATCATTCTCATTTATTCATTTATGGTTCACACGTTTCAGATTATTTTGGAGCGTATAGAAGTGAGTCAGTAATTTCTGCAGGTTACGGTTTACGTTTATTAAACGAAAAAACTATGTGGCTAAGTGCTGAAATTGGTCCTGGTTATAAATACTTTGAATACCCAGATGATAGCACTGAAGTTGATGACAACGGTAACTCTCTTGCTGGTGAATTTGAAGGCGAAGTAATTGCCTTGGGTAAGTTAGATTACAACTGGCAAATTTCTGAGAATGCACGTTTTACTCAATTAGTTGCTGTTGAGTACGGTGATACAAACACTAAAACTCGCTCTGAAACTGCATTACTTGCAAAAATAAACGGCTCGTTACAAATGAAAGTCGCTTTTAATGTCACTAATAACTCAGATGTTGCTGACGATAAAGAAAGCACTGACACAGAAACGTCATTCACGTTGGTTTACAGTTTTTAACCAATGTAGTTAAGTTAATTACACTAAAGTGACAAAAGGGACGAAAGTCCCTTTTTTATTTTCTTAAAATTAAGGTATTATAGCGGCCAATTTTGGTTGTAGACCTAGGGATATACCTACTCGTGAAAGTTTTTACACAATTTATTAGTGCTTTTATTCTACTTTGTAGTTTTAGTACTTTGGCTTTTACGCCAACAGCGTCTCAAATTGAGCAATTTAAAAAGTTACCTAAAGCTCAACAAGAAGCCCTCGCAAAACAGTATGGTGTTGATATATCAACGATCACTGGTACAAACCAATCTAATAATCAAAATAATACACAGCAGCAAAATAGTATTGGTGAGCGCGCAGAACCCGAAAAAGAAAAGCTTACAGATGAAGAACGCTTTAAACCAAAAACAGACGAATTAAAGCCATACGGTTACGAATTGTTTGCAGGTGAACCAACTACATTTATGCCAAGCGAAAATGCCGCAGTACCAGATACATATATTGTGGGTCCTGGCGATCAATTAAAAATAAACTTTTATGGTAAAGAAAGTGACAGTTTTGAAGTTATAGTTGACCGTGAAGGACGTATTAGTATTCCAGATTTAAGCCCTGTAGAAGTGGCCGGTTTGACCTTTGCTGAAATTAAAGAATTAGTCAAAGTAAAAGTAGAGCAAGAGGTAATAGGTGTAAAAGCGTTTGTATCGCTTGGCCAGCTTCGTAGCATGCGTATTTTAGTGCTAGGTGAGGCTTACAAGCCTGGTAGCTACAGTGTTTCTTCGTTAACAACCGTTTCGCACGCATTATTTGTAAGCGGTGGCGTGTCTGATATTGCTTCTCTTCGTAATATTCAAGTTAAACGCGCAGGCAAGGTTGTAGCAAATTTTGACCTTTACGACTTACTTATTAATGGCGATAGCAGCAACGACATCGTATTAAAGCCGGGTGATGCTGTATTTATACCATCAGTTGGCGCTCAAGTAACAGTTGAAGGTGCAGTTAAACGTCCCGCTATTTTTGAACTTAAAAAAGGCGAGTCTGCTAAGCAGTTATTAGCGATGGCCGGAGGCCTTAAACCTAATGCATACGCTAAAAGCGCAATTGTTGAGCGCTTTAATTTCGATCGTAAAGAAGTACTCTCGGTCGATTTTTCAAAACCACAAATTAACTATATCCCACAAGATGGCGACCGCATTCGCTTTAATTCAGTTAGCTCGCAATATCAAAATTCAATTAGCTTAATTGGTGCAGTAGCACGCCCAGGTAATTATCAATGGCACCAAGGCAAGCGTATTTCAGATGTACTTAAATCTATACGCGGTGACCTACTACCGCAAGCCGATTTAAGCTACGGCCTCGTAATCCGCGAAATAAATGTAAACGGCGATATAGAAGCGCATCAGTTCGACGTTGCTCAAGCGATTATTAAAAACCCTGAAAACAACTTACAACTTAAAGCTAATGACAAGATAGTTGTATTTAGTCGTTTTGAAGAAAAAGAAGCAGAGCAATCAGCTCTAGCAAATATGGCCCTTAGCCAAGAGCAACAAGAGCAGCAACAAAAAGCAGAGCAATGGCACAAGTTTGAGCAAAAAGAGTTCGAAAAATATATTGGTGTTAATCAAGAAGACGAAGAGCTTGTTCTTGAAGACAATAAAATACTAACAATTGCTGAAATTTCTAAACGCAAAGCAAAAGAAGAAGAAGACCAAGAACTCAAACCTGAGGATTATGCATTATTTAGTCGCCATAACTTGTTAGCGCCAATTATTGCTAAATTTAAACAGCAAGCATCAGTGCAACAAGCAATGCAATTAGTTGAAATCAGCGGGAATGTAACTTTCCCTGGTATTTATCCACTAATGATTGGTGGTGAGGTAAGTGATTTAATAACAGCAGCCGGTGGCCTGTTAGAGTCTGCCTACGTAAAACAAGCTGAAATTACACGTATTGTAGCCAGCGATGGTTCTAAAATAGAACACTTACGATTTGACCTTGAAAGCGCCATGAAAGGCGACCTTCAAAGTAATATTACATTACAAAGTAAAGACAGCATCAACGTTTTTGCAATTCCAAATTGGCAAGAAAATGTAAAGGTAGAATTAAAAGGTGAGCTTAAATTCCCAGGCACGTACACTATACGCCGAGGTGAAACGCTAACTGAATTACTTGAACGCGCGGGTGGTTTTTCACAATTTGCAGAACAAAAAGCAGCTGTATTTACCCGTACATCAATTAAAGAACAAGAGGAAAAGCAGTTAGCGCGTTTATCTACAGAGCTTCGCCGCGACATTGCCTCTAAAAGCTTCCAAAACTCGGTAAGTAGCAACACACTTTCTTATGAAGAAATGAACAAGCTGTTAAACGACCTCGCAAGTGTTGAAGCTGTTGGACGTTTAGTAATTGATTTACCTTTAATTGTAAATAATCAACAAAACTTAGTACTGCAAGATGGCGATACACTTTATGTACCAAGTAAGCGCGATTCAATCAGCGTAATTGGTGAAGTTAACTACTCAACATCACATCTTTATAAATCAGGTGTTAGTGTTGATGATTATATTGCGCTAAGTGGTGGCCTTAAAGAGCGTGCCGCTGAAGATCGAATTTACATTATTAAAGCCAATGGTTCAGTGAAAATACCAAATACAGGTGGCTGGTTCGCGGCAAATAATGCAGACCAGTTAGAACCAGGTGACACAATAGTTATACCAATGGATGCAGGACACATGGATAAGCTAACGCTTTGGAGTACTGCAACGCAAATTCTTTATCAGCTTGGTGTGGCAGTTGCAGCGATTGGTAGTTTGTAATATCTAAAATAAAGTGTCCTCACAATTTGTTTGGGCATTCTTATTTGTAAGAATTAAATGATGATTAAATTATTTTAAGTTAGCTAGTAGAGGTTTATTAGTAGCATTATCTTAAATATTAATTCATACCAAATATTAAATAACTAACCCTCTTAATATGCATTAAAAGGGTTAGTAAATAATTTTAAATAAGTAAAAATATGCAAAAAAATGAAACTTCAAATATTCCAAATGATGAGATAGATTTAACAGAATTACTAAGTGTCTTGTGGAAGGGTAAATGGATTATTATTACTGGGGTATTTTTGTTTTCAGTTTTATCAATTGCATATGCTTTACATCAGCCAAATACATATAAGTCTGAAGTCTTATTATCTCCTGCAGAGGAACCTCAAAATGGTGGGATCGGTGGTTTAGCAGGACAATTTGGTGGATTAGCAAGTTTAGCTGGAGTCAACTTAGGTTCAAGCACAAATAATAAAACTCAATTAGCTATTGAAATATTAAAGTCACGTCAGTTTATTGGTAACTTTATACAAAAACATGACATATTGCCTGACTTGATGGCAGCAGAATCATGGAATGCGCAGAGTAATGAGATTAAATATAAACCTTCTTTTTATGAAGAAAAAAATAGTAAATGGGTCAGACAAGTATCACCTCCGTTTAAAGCAAAACCTTCTCTTCAAGAAGCTTATAAAGAGTTCCGTAAAATTGTAAAGATTGAAACAGATAAAGAAAGTGGAATGATCACGTTATCGGCTGAGTTTATATCGCCATATATTGCTCAGCAGTGGGTGAATTGGTTAGTTGAAGATATAAATCAAGTAATGAAAGAGCGAGATGTTTCAGAGGCCAATAAGAGCACCGTATTTCTGACTAATCAGCTCAAAGAAACAAAAATAGCTGATATTCGCGCAGTACTTTACAAATTGGTGGAAGAGCAAGCTAAGACGATTATGTTTGCTAACGTACGTGATGAATACGTATTTAAAACTATAGACCCAGCTTTAGTACCAGAAATTAAATCTGGTCCTAAGCGGGCCTTGATATGTATTTTAGGAGCTCTTTTAGGTGGGATATTTAGTGTTGTATTTATAACTATTAGATATTTTATAAGAGAAAACGCTCGTTAATAAGTCATTATTTATAGAATTGAAGGAAGAATAAAGTGAAAATACTTGTAACTGGTGGTGCTGGATTTATAGGTTCAGCTGTTGTACGTCACATAATACAAAATACAAAAGACACAATAATTAATTTAGATAAACTTACCTATGCAGGTAATTTAGAGTCGCTTAAATCGATTGAAGAGAGTGAGCGATACTTTTTTGAACAGGTTGATATTTGTGACCGTGCGGAACTTGATCGCGTGTTTAACACCCATAAACCTGATGCTGTAATGCACTTAGCTGCAGAGAGCCATGTAGACCGCTCAATTACAGGGCCAAGTGACTTCATCCAAACCAATATCGTTGGCACTTACAATTTATTGGAAGCCGCGCGTAATTACTGGAATAATTTAGAAATAGGTGCGAAAGAAGAATTTAGATTCCACCATATTTCAACGGATGAAGTTTATGGCGATTTACCACATCCAGATGAGCAAGAAGGTGTGCTGCCCTTATTTACTGAGCAAACATCTTATGCGCCAAGTAGTCCTTATTCGGCAAGCAAGGCATCGAGTGACCACTTAGTTCGTGCTTGGCTACGTACTTATGGTTTTCCAACAATAGTCACCAATTGTTCAAATAATTATGGTCCTTACCACTTCCCTGAGAAGTTAATTCCTTTAGTTATACTTAATGCGCTAGAAGGTAAAGATTTGCCTATTTATGGTAAAGGTGACCAAATACGCGACTGGCTCTATGTTGAAGATCACGCTCGCGCACTTTATAAAGTAGTTACCGAAGGCGTTATTGGTGAAACGTATAATATTGGTGGTCATAATGAAAAGCAAAATATTGAAGTAGTACAAACTATTTGTAATATTTTAGATACATTAGTACCAAAAGACACAAAGTATGCTGAGCAAATCACGTATGTAACAGATCGTCCAGGCCACGATAGGCGCTACGCTATTGACTCATCTAAAATGAGTGCAGAGCTAAACTGGACCCCTGTGGAAACATTTGAGACCGGTCTACGCAAAACAATTGAATGGTATTTAGCAAATCAGTCATGGTGTAAAAACGTGCAAGATGGTTCATACCAACGTGAACGCCTTGGCGAAATTAATTCATAATTAAAGGAGCATTTTATGAAAGGAATTATATTAGCAGGTGGTTCAGGTACTCGCCTTTATCCACTTACTCGTGGAGTATCAAAACAGTTATTACCAGTATACGATAAGCCAATGGTGTATTACCCAATATCTACACTGATGTTAGCGGGAATTCGCGATATATTAATAATCACCACACCAGAAGATAACGACAGCTTTAAACGTTTGTTAGGCGATGGTAGTGATTACGGCATAAATCTGAGTTATGCAATACAACCTTCACCGGATGGATTGGCACAGGCATTTATAATAGGTGAAGAGTTTATTGGCAACGATAATGTATGCCTAGTACTTGGGGATAATATTTACTACGGTCAATCGTTTAGCAAAACTCTAAAAAGCGCTGCTAGCAGAGAGACAGGCGCTACGGTATTTGGCTACCAAGTAAAAGACCCAGAGCGTTTTGGTGTAGTTGAATTTGACGAAAATATGAAAGCTATTTCTATAGAAGAAAAACCTGAAAAGCCAAAGTCTAACTATGCCGTTACAGGTCTATACTTTTACGATAATCGTGTAGTTGAATTAGCAAAGCAAGTGAAACCTTCTCACCGTGGTGAGCTTGAAATAACAACACTAAACGAAATGTATTTAAATGATGGGACGCTCAATGTTGAATTATTAGGGCGTGGTTTTGCATGGCTCGATACAGGCACCCATGAAAGTCTTCATGAGGCTTCATCATTTGTCCAAACCATTGAAAATGTTCAAGGTTTAAAGGTGGCGTGTCTTGAAGAAATCGCATGGCGTAACGAGTGGTTAAGTACAGAGCAATTGCTTGAAATAGCCAAGCCAATGATGAAAAACGAATACGGCCAATATCTGACTCGCTTAGCGACAGAGGCAAAATAATGAAAGTACTTATTACCGGTAAAAACGGTCAAGTTGGTAGCTGTTTAGTATCACAGTTAAGCAATATGACGGAAATTAACTTTTTGGCATTAAGCCGTGAAGAACTTGATATTACTAATGCTGAACAAGTTAGTAAAATAGTGAATGAATATAAGCCGAGCGTTATTATCAATGCTGCGGCATACACTGCGGTTGATAAAGCTGAATCTGAGGTTGAGTTAGCAAATGCTATCAATAATCTTGGGCCTAAAAACTTAGCCAAAGCAGCGGCACAAGTAAACGCAGCGATTATTCATATTTCAACTGACTATGTTTTTGCCGGCAATAAAGAGGGTTTGTATACTGAGACTGATGAAGTAAATCCACAAGGCGTTTACGGGCAAACAAAGCTAGCAGGTGAGCAAAGCGTTGCACAAGAGTGCGATACCCATATTATTTTGCGCACAGCATGGGTATTTAGCGAGTTTGGGAACAACTTTGTTAAAACTATGCTACGTTTAGCGCAAACACGCGACACTCTCGGTGTAGTGGGTGACCAATTTGGTGGCCCCACATACGCAGGTGATATAGCTAAAGCCATAGTTAGCATAGCGCAACAACTACAGCAGGGTAGTACTAAATTCGGTGTTTATAACTATTCAGGTTATCCGCATGTTAGTTGGCAAGAGTTTGCATCAGAAATTTTTGAAAAAGCATTGGCTAAGAATCTTATTCAATCACCTATAACGGTTAACTCAATCTTGACCGCAGACTACCCAACTCCAGCTAAACGTCCAGCTAACTCAAAATTAGATTGTAGTAAAATAACAACAGATTTTTCTATACAGCCGAGTGACTGGAAAGCCGCATTAAACACTATTCAACAGTATAAATAAGTAGGTTGAAAATATGAAAGTAATCGATACCAACATCCCTGATGTTAAAATTATAGAGCCTGCGGTATTTGGTGATGAACGCGGCTTTTTTATGGAAACGTGGAGCCAGAAAAAGTTTGAAGAACTAGTAACTAAAAAGCCTACCTCTTTTGTGCAAGATAACCACTCTAAATCTAAGCAAGGCATTTTACGCGGCTTACATTTTCAAACTGAAAATACACAAGGTAAGTTAGTACGTGTAACTTCAGGCGAAGTATTTGATGTTGCAGTTGATATACGTAAAAGTTCCGCTACATTTGGGCAATGGGTAGGGGTCTACCTATCTGCAGAAAATAAACGCCAGCTATGGGTTCCTGAAGGGTTTGCACATGGTTTTTATGTAACGAGTGAAGAAGCCGAATTTGTTTATAAGTGCACAAATTATTACCATCCAGCATCAGAAGTGTCATTAGCATGGGATGATAAAGAGCTTGCTATAGAGTGGCCGCTTAATGGAGAACCAATGTTATCTGAAAAAGATAAACATGCACTAAGCTTATCTGAAATTAAACCTTTAACGTATTGATGCAGAAGGTGATAATGAGCTGTTTTAAATTGATAGTTGGAAAAATAAAAACATGAAGTTTTTGACGGTTTTCCCTGACTTTGAACGTTTTCATCTTTATAAAGATGTAGGCCAAGTTAATTTTTTTGCAGCCCAACAGCTTTCTTCACAAGCATGTGTTTTAGCTTATGATCCAAAGCTTAGCGCTCCTCCCGAATTAGATATTAGCTTTATTAAAATTAAGAGTATTTTTAAAAGAGTTCCACATATTAAATTAGATTTAAATATTGTGTTTTTTCTTTTTTTTAATGCAAAAAAATTCAAATATTTGAATTTATATCATCCTACATTTGCTTCTCAAATTTATACTATTATTTATAAAACGATGTATAGGAATGGTAAGGTTTATATTAAGTTAGATTTAGACCTAGAAGATGCAAAAAAAAATAGAGGGATCCCAGATAAAGGGATTATAGGCTGGATTAAAAAAACCGTATTTAAAAAGTTTAAAACTTTACTCGATGTTGTTTCGGTGGAATCAAAAGAAGCATATGAATTACTACGTAGTAGAAACTCTTATGCAAAAGAAAAATTGATTTTAATACCTAATGGTGTGAGCAGTTCCGAGCTCGAAAGGAATAACTCCCCCGTTTTATATGACGAAAAAGAAAACGTAATAATCACAATTGCAAGAATAGGGACCGAAGTAAAAAATAATCAACTTATGTTATCTGCCCTGTCTAAATGTGATTTAAAAAACTGGAAATATATTTTTATTGGGCCTATAGAAGATGACTTTCAAAATGACATTATTGCTTTTCAAAAAGAACATCCAAATTTAGCTAATAATGTGGAGTTTCTCGGTTCAAAAAATCGTACTGAAGTAATTAAAATGTATAAGACGGCTAAGGTTTTTACTCTTTCATCCCGTAAAGAGGGTTTTCCATTGGTATATGCGGAGGCTGCTTTTTTTGGTTGTCATATTATTACTACGGCTGTATCAGGTTCTATTGATATTACAGATAATGGTCGCTTAGGAAGTATAACGCCTATAAATAATAGTGATTTATTTGCCGAAGCTATCCAAAATGTTATAAATAATGATATTGAAATAATTCAATTTAATGAAATTAGAAAGTACGCAATTACTCATTTTACTTGGGAAAGCATAATACCTAAATTAGCGAAGAAATTAAGTAATGGTTAAAAAAATAGTTTTCAATACAATTACTTACCTGATTGGCTCGGGATTCGCTCAGGTTTTTGCATTAGTATTTACACTCATATTAATGGATAAATTGCCTGTAGCAGAGTATGGGAATTACAATTTAGTTATTTCACTAGTCGCAATTTTCTCATTTTTAATTGATGGGGGCTTAACGGGCTTTATTATTAAAGAATTTAATAATAAAGGATACCATCTTGATGAGCCTTCTGTTGAACGCGATTTGTTAATTTGTACCACGTACACTTATCAAATTTTAGTCACTAGCTTGTTAATGCTTTTATACACATTAACAGTATTAGCTACTGTTGATAGCAATTTTATTATCAATTACCTAGCATTTGGTTTATTAACATTATTGTTAGGTTTGGCGACCCCTATTTTTGCATTATTAATAGCTAACGAGAAAAGACACCTTATAGTTGCTAAAGATGTGATAGTTGCTGTGATTCGATTAGTTTTAATCGTGATTATTTTTAAGTTCTCGTTTAGCTCACACAATATTTATTTTATTCCCGTAGGCGCATTAATTGTATCAGTCGTTTTAGGCGTTATATTTTATAAACGTATTTTAATCGGGTTTGAAAAATTTACTCCTCCAAAAAAAAATCAGTTTTTAAATATATTAAAGGTGGTTTCTCCTTTTTTATTACTATCATTGTTTAATGTTATTTATAACAAAATAGATATTCTAATGTTAAATGAACTCGCTGATATTAGTGAGGTTGCCTTTTATGCTGGGGCTACAATTTTTGTTTATCCGTTTATGTTTATTTGTACCGCGGCGAGTTCTGCCATACTTCCTTACTTTTCCAGAATGGCAGTAAGATCGAATGACTCAGCAAGAGAAGAAAAGTTAATTCTTATATTTATGCTGGGACTTGGTGCTGTTTTATCATCATTTTTATATTTTATATCGCCATATTTATACACACATCTGTTCGACGGAAAGTATTTAGCATCAGCAGAAATTTATAAAGTACTCGTGTGGTACCTTTTGATTGTATTTGGATATACATCACTATCAAGTTCGTTAGTCGCGATGGGTAAAATAGCGATATTAATTTTGATGAATGTAGTGATGGTTCTTTTGAATATAATTTTAAATTATCAACTTATTCCGGAATACGGTGCTAAAGGTGCTGCATTTGCAACGGTTGTGTCTGAAGTAGCCATTCTGCTATTTTTACTTTTTTATATTAAGGTTCAACAAGTAAAGCATGCATAGCTATTTAATACTCATTTATAATGAGAGTGTATTCGATACACCAACATACAAAACGCTCATACAAATGTTAATGCATACACCGCATGAGGCAGCACTATATATATGGGATAATAGCCCTGAAGCTCAGCATACATTGCCACTAAAATCAGTAGTTAACACATTAAATATTAACTATTACCACAGTGCTAAAAATGAAAGCTTATCGATTGTTTATAATAAAGTAATGGCGTTAGCATTTGAGGCAGAGAGTTGCTACATAACGATTTTAGATCAAGATAGCTTTTTAGATCTTAATTTTAAAAACAGTATAAATAATATAACCGAGCCATATTTATTAGTACCTAAAGTGTGCTCAGATAAAACAGGAAAGTTAATATCGCCTAGGTATCAGCGTTATAATTATTTAACTAATCATTGCCAAATAAACTATTTCACCGCAAATATAATGGCTGGTAAGCACAATAGTGATGGTCTTTTTGCTGTCGGTAGTGGTATGACAATTCCCAAAGAGTTATGGTTGAGTAAAATACAATTTAGAGAGTGTTTAAGCTTTTATGGAGTAGATACTGAGTTTTGTACTGACTATGCTAAGGATCACAAAGAATTTATTTTATTAGATACGGTTATTAATCATAATGCATCAAATGAGCATGATGAAGGTTATGCAAAATTTAAATGGCGATTGATTAAATATTATGAGCATTGGCATTATCAATTATGTGAGTACACACGTTTACCGAGCTTATTAATCTCTATGTATGTGCCTATATCATTACAATTAGTACTTTTAAAAAATAAACTTAAGCGTTTATTCAAATAATTATTAAAAATACTTAGTTAAAAAATTGAGAAAATCATGACAACGTTATCAGTAATAATTCCAACAATGCTAAAAAGTATCGAGCTTTTACAACGAGCAATTGAATCGGTTTTGCTAACTCGCACCATTGATGTTGAAGTTATTGTGGTTAATGATAATAGTAAGGCAGACATCGCTTTTGTTACCGCCTTAAATATGTATCAATCTAAAATCACCTTAGTAAATAATAAAGGTGTTAATAGAGCTGCAGGAGCTAGAAACTTCGGTGTAAAAGTCGCAAGCGGCGAATTAATTACTTTTTTAGACGATGATGATTTTATCTTACCTGGACGATTAGAGTCTATGTTGGCCAGCTTTAATGAGCAACAGGTAAATAATGTTGTATTAATTTCTACTGGGCGACTCTATGAATATAATAATTTTCAAAAAGTAGAGGTAGTTAAAAAACAATTATTCGGGACTTTAAAGCTTTCTGATATTAACGTCCATAATCAAATAGATATTGGATTTATAGTAAAAAAAGAATTATTTGAATCATTAAAAGGCTTTGATACATCGTTTACTAACTTAGAAGATTGGGACTTTATCATTCGTTGTTTAGAGTATGGAGATGCTTATAAAGTTGAAAGCTATAGCTATGTTGTAAAAAATGATGTCGACCCTAATCGAGTATCACATAATGATCACTTAGGATTACGAGAGCTCGCCGATAAGCATAAAAATAAGTTTGGTAAGCAGTGGTTTTACAAAATTAAAACTCAAGAGTTAAGATCTTTGAAGAAACTTAGTTTCTTCAAAGCATGCGCCTTGTGTATTAAAACTAACAGCTTTTACCCAATGAAGAACTATTTAGCTACCCTGCGTAATTAATAATGATAAATAAAACGAAAATCTTAATTAGTTTTTTTTCAGTGATATTGCTTTACTACTTCTTTACACTCTCTGAAAATGTTGACACTGTATTTTTTAGTATGACAATTGGACTATTCTTTTATGTCTTTTTAATGCTTTCTATAGATAAGGAAATTGTTAACCCCTTGTCTCTCATGTTTCCTTTTATATTAGGTGTTTATTATTACCAGTATATGCTTTCATCTAAGCAAGAGATTCTGAGTCTAGATACTATCTCCGCTATTATATTTTTTATATCTTTTTATGTGTTAGGTGTTTTATTAACTTTATTAAATAAAAAATCAATTTTGAAAAAGAAGATAATTAATCATAAAATTCATAGTGTACTTGTGGTCGATCTTTTTTTAATTTTTGGACTTGTTATTTTCTTGATTGAGTGTGCATTAACTGGAGGGTTTCCGTTTTTTATTGCATTAATACACAAAATAAATGTATACGAAGACATGTATTATGTTCCTATTCTTCATTACTTTGTGATGCTAATTGCGATATTTCCATCAGTATATTATTACTTCTATAAAAATAATAAAGTAGGAAGGCTTAAGTTTTTCGTTGTTTTATTCGTGTCTATATTTGTATTGCTCAATATTATGTCAAGGCAAATATTTATATTCTCAATTGTTTTCATGTTTTTTACATATGCTAAAGTTAATAAAATAAATACTAATAAGTATATATTAAAAGCTGTTATTTTTACTTCTGTTATGTTCTTAGTGCTTGGGTTCGTTAGGATTCAATCTATAAATAATTCGATTTCTCAGCTCGAATACCTTAAAGCATATGCTGGGGTGCCAAAAGAGAGAAATGTTAATACATTTGATGTGACATTCAACTTATATACGAGTCAAAACTTGGTGACACTAAATGATATGATTACCAAGGTCGATTCTCAAGAATTTGGCTATGGTAAATATTCGTTACAGTCATTTATCAAAGTTCTTAAATATGATCAAGCATACAATATTGAATATGCCGTTCAGCTAGATAGCTTTGCACGTTTAGGGACTATCATCGCTGATCCATACTTAGACTTTGGCTTAGTTGGAGTTACACTGTTAGCAATATTATACGGTATAATTAATACAGTATTTTTCTTAAAAGCAAAACATTCAGATTCTATTCGGTATACGTTTTTTTGGGCTGTTCTTTGCTTCATAATGATCATGTCTGTTTTTACCAATTTTTATAACGTTTTATTTTCATGGTTAATCTTTTTGTTTATATATTTTATTACTTTAAAGGCTAAAACTAACAAATGATATTTGCAGTAATAGTTACTTACAATCCAATTCAAGATAACTTGACTACCCTAATTAATGCGCTGAAAAACAATCAAGTTACTCCTGTAATAGTTGATAACGGAAGCGCAGAACCGGTTACTGCAGAGTGTGAAATAATTAAATTAGAATCTAATTTGGGTATTGCTAAAGCACAGAATGTCGGGATTGAATATGCTTTATCTTTTTCTCCTGATGCATTAATATTTTTCGATCAGGATTCAAGCATTAAAGATAATACTTTTATCGCATCATTATATGAACCAATCTCTAATGGGCGAGCCCAAATTACTGCTCCAGTATTTATTGATAACGCGCGTGGATTTATTTATCCGATAGTCGAAATCACTAAACATGGTGGGCGTATAAAGCATTACCCTAGTTCAGATAAACCAGAGTTTTTTGTTAATAACGCCATATCGTCGGGTACAATGGTAGAGCCAAAGGCTTTGAAAAAAATAGGTTACATGCTTGATAGTTTATTCATAGATTATGTAGATACTGAGTGGTGCCTAAGAGCAGCTAGTAAAAATTTGAAAGTTTTAATCGTTCCTTCAGCCAGGATGATCCACTCTATTGGTGATAAAACCTTGAAGATAGGGCGTTTTTATATTCCAAAGCATAGCCCCTTCAGACGTTATTATCGGATTAGAAATTCATTTTTCTTACTTAGGCTTTCCTATGTCCCTAAGGTGATGGCACTGAGAGAGATAATATTCTCTATTATTCATCAAGGTATCCTTATTTTATTTTCTAAAGGAGAACGAGTGGCCTATTTAAAAAGCCTAATAAGAGGCTGTAAAGATGGTGTTTTAGGGCGATTTAGTTGATGGCTAAGAAAAATAGAATCGCTATTTTACTGGCTGCTTACAATGGTGAGTCTTATATTAGCGAGCAGTTAAAGTCTATACTCGAGCAAAAGGAAGTAGACTTAACAGTATTTATCTCTTTAGATAAAAGTTCAGATCGTAGTTATGAAATTATCACCGCTTTTGCTTTAAAATATCCTAATATTGAATTGTTAGAATATGGTGAAAAATTTGGTTCTGCAGGAAGCAATTTTTTTCATTTAATAAAATCTGTGAATGTTGAAGAGTTTGAATATGTTGCGTTTGCAGACCAAGATGATATTTGGAACGCTTCAAAATTAATCGATGCTGTTAGCATGTTAAACAAAACTAGCGCAGATGGATACTCGTCAAATGTTCTTGCATTTTGGGAGGATGGTCGAGAAAAGCTAGTCCATAAATCTTCTCCACAATCTGAGTTTGATTATTTATTTGAATCTCCAGGCCCTGGATGCACTTTTGTTTTTACAGCTAACTTATTTTGTTTAATCCAAGATAATATTCGAGTCAACTATTCAAAAGTTCATCTGTTATGGTTGCATGACTGGTTCTGTTACTCATTTGCTCGTTTTAATGGCTATAAGTGGGTTATAGATCCTAGATCTTCTATGAAATACAGGCAGCATAATCAGAATGAGGTTGGTGCTAATGCAGGAATATCGTCTTTCATAAATCGAGCCAAAGCAATGTTCGATGGTAGTGGGTTAGCTTATGCCAAATCTCAGTCCCAGTTTATCGGGCAAGAAAATACTAAACCTATGAAATATTTAAGACAAGGGCGACTAGGGTATTTAAAGCTTTCCTTTATTAGCTACAAATTAAGGCGAAAAACTTCGCATAAACTTTTTTGTGCTTTATTTTTCTTGGCAATGTTTATAAAAGGTCCCAATAAAGAAGAAGGAAATGTATTTTGAAGTTACTCTTAACAGGTGCATCTGGATTTATTGGAAAAGAGGTTACAAGACTTTGCGCTAAAAGTAAGCTGCATGTATTTGCTTTAACGCGAAACTATATCGAAGGGTGTGAGCATAAAGTAATCCCTCAACTTAAAGATGCTAAAGCTGAAGATATGAAAGGGTACGATGCCATCATTCATTTAGCCGGTATAGCCCATACAAAGGGAGTAACAGCTAATGATTATTACAACTATAATACAGAGCTCACGATTCACTTGGCAAGAATGGCTGCTAAAGCAAATGTAAAGCGGTTTGTTTTTATAAGCACTATTGGTGTAAATGGTAAAAGTACTAAAGGTGCTCCTTTTTGTAGCTCTGATTCTGCAGAACCGCATAATGATTATGCAAAGTCTAAGCTTGAGGCTGAGCTAGGCTTAAAAACAGTGTCTTTAGAAACAGGTTTAGAAGTGGTTATTATAAGGCCTACATTAGTGTACGGAGCTTCAGCACCAGGTAACTTTGGCTTACTGAAAAAACTCGTTAGTGCGCTTCCAATATTACCGTTTGGATTAATCAACAATAAAAGAAGTTTTATTTTTATAAAAAATTTGGCTGACTTAATACTATTATGTACCCGTCATTCAAAAGCAGCTGGGGAAACGTTTTTAGCTTCAGATGGTAGGTCCGTATCAATAAAGCACTTTACGAATGAATTGGCAAAAGGTCTTAATAAAACTAGCTTCCAATTACCAATACCTATCAGCTTGATGTTATTAATCGGAAAAATCACCAGGAAGTCAGAAATGGTGGGGCAACTAGTTGACGACTTAGAAGTTGATTCTTCTAATATAGCGAAGCTTTTAAATTGGAAACCTCCGTACTCATTAAACCAAGCTATGTTATATATAAACAGAGATATTCATGATTAGATTATTTGATATTTTTTTTGCGCTTTTTGGTTTGCTTTTTGCTTTACCATTTCTACTTATTTTATACATCATTGGCCTCTTCGATACAGGCTCGCCTATATTTAAACAAGAGCGTGTTGGTAAGAATAAAAAGCCTTTTACCTTGATAAAGTTTAGAACAATGTCAGTAGATACTGCATCTGTAGCAAGTCATTTAGCAAGTACATCATCTATTACGCCATTTGGTAGCTTTTTACGTAGAACAAAGTTAGATGAGTTGCCCCAATTATGGAACGTATTAAAAGGTGAAATGAGTTTAGTGGGTCCTCGCCCAGGGCTGTTTAATCAAGACGAGCTAACAAAAGCTCGTGATGCTAAAAATATATATAATGTTCGCCCTGGTATTACAGGTTTAGCTCAAGTTAACGAGATTGATATGTCTACACCAGAGCTATTAGCTGAGACTGATTATAAAATGATTAGCACATTAAATTTTAAAAACTACTTTAGCTATATATTCCAAACTGTTGCAGGTAAGGGAAGCGGTGATAGAGTAAAATAGTAAGCTGCAGTAGTACAAAAAATTACAAAAAATAACCAAATACATAAAGACTATATAAATATTTACATATAGTCTTTATTTATTAAGTGCAATAGTTGTTCATCTTGTAGTAAAATTGTAATCAATAGAATAGTAGTCTTACTGCTAGCTTCAGGGAAATGTATTGTGTCTTTAAAATTTTTAGTTAATTTACCTCGTCCTCAAAAAAGAATTATTTCTCTCCTCATCGACAGCGTATTTATAATTGTAGCTTTTTGGCTGGCTTTTTTATTAAGGCTAGACAGCACCGCCGTTTTAAAAAATACACATACTTGGATTTTATTATCAGCATTATTGCCGCTTAGTTTATTAAGCTTTGTAAAGCTTGGGCTCTACAGGGCTGTGCTGCGCTATATGAACACTCAAGCTATGTGGGCCATTATTGCCGGTGTTGTACTTTCGACCGTTTATTTAACTATTTTATCTTTTTTTCTTAGTGCGCCCGTACCACGCACCGTTCCTTTTATTTATGCCAGCTTTTGTATTTTATTTGTTGGTGGTGCAAGGCTAACCGTGCGAGCTGTAGTTGGCCAAATAACTATGCGCCGCAAAGAAGGCGTAATTATTTATGGAGCAGGTTCTGCTGGCCGCCAATTAGCAACAGCCTTAGCAAATGGCCCTGAATACTCACCAGTCGCCTTTATAGACGACGACCCTAAAAAGCATTTATCGTTAATCCAAGGTATTTGTGTGCATGCACCTTCTCAAATAGCTGAAATCGCAAAGCAAAAATGTGCAAATAAAATATTGTTGGCACTACCAAGTACATCTCGTAGTCGTCGAAAAGAAGTACTTAACGCAATAGAAAAATTTAAATTACAAGTTATGACTGTTCCCGGAATGGCAGATATTGTTGCAGGGACAACGAATCTTGACGAAATCAAAGATGTTGAAATAGAAGACCTGTTAGGCCGTGATTCAGTTCAACCACGACAAGATTTAATGTCGGCAAATATAGCTAACAAAGCTGTGATGGTAACCGGTGCTGGCGGCTCTATAGGTTCAGAACTTTGTAGACAAATAATTAAGAACAGCCCGACTAAAATAGTGTTATTTGAGCTTTCTGAGTTTGCTTTATATGCTATAGAAAAAGAGTTGTCGGAGTACTGTGATACCAATAATTTAAATATAGAAGTACTACCAATACTGGGCTCTATTCAAAATAAAAAATTAGTTGAGTCAACATTTTCTACTTTTAGTGTTCAAACTGTCTATCATGCTGCTGCATATAAACATGTACCTTTAGTTGAGCATAATGTAGTTGAAGGCGTACGTAACAATGTTTATGGCACCTACAATGTAGCAACCGCTGCAATTTACACAAATGTAGAAACGTTTGTTTTGGTTTCCACAGATAAAGCAGTACGTCCAACTAATATAATGGGTACTACTAAGCGCATGGCAGAATTAGTACTGCAAGGGCTATCTGAAATCCAAGACACAACACGCTTTACCATGGTTCGATTTGGTAATGTTTTAGGTTCGTCTGGTTCTGTTGTACCGTTGTTTAGAAAACAAATTAAAGCAGGCGGCCCAATAACACTTACTCACCAAGATATAACCCGTTACTTTATGACAATACCAGAGGCTGCCCAGTTGGTTATTCAAGCGGGAGCAATGGGAGTTGGTAGTGACGTGTTTGTACTTGATATGGGAGAGCCTGTTAAAATTAAAGATTTAGCTGTTAAAATGGTTCATTTATCAGGGCTTGAAGTTAAACATGAAAAACGCCCAAATGGTGATATAGAAATAAAGTGCACAGGATTACGTCCAGGTGAAAAACTCTTTGAAGAGCTGCTCATCGGAGATAACGTTATTGGAACTGACCACCCAAGAATCCTAAGTGCACAAGAAGTTAAAATGCCTTGGTCTGAGCTCGACCCATTTTTAGATAAACTTAAAATTGCATGTGACGAGTCTGATCATCAAGAAATACGTAGACTACTTTTAACTGCACCTACAGCTTTTTCACCAACTGACGGTATTTGTGATTTAAACTGGAAACAAAAATTTAGTAATCAAACGAATGTTACAGTTTTACCGAACGTAAGTGGCTCCTATAGTGAATAGATTGCAATAGTTTGATCTTTGTAGGGAATGGCGTATCTACGTGGATTTTCTTGGTGTTTGTGACCATGTAGGCGCCTTGCTTGCTGGCGCACTAAAAGCGCAGCTTTTACGTATTCATTAAATTGCGTGAGCAAGCTTCTTGCCTACAATTTACCAATCTCTATTTTAACTTCACTACTTAACACTTCCTTGTACTTTGCTGCTAACGCGTTTTTTGCATCATCATCGCCATGTACAATTTTTATATGGCTTGGCTTTTTATGCATACCCGTTACAAACTTAACTAATCCTTTTTGATCGGCGTGGGCGCTATAGCCACTAATTGTATGTACTTTGGCGTTTATATTAATGCGAGTATCGTTTATAAAAACATAGCCATTACGTGGGCCATATTTTTGAATTTCGCGACCTAGCGTTTTATTACCTTGGTAACCTACAAATAATACATCGGTGGTTTTGTCATTTAAAAATCGCTCAAGATAATTAACTATTCGCCCACCAGTACACATACCGCTTGCCGCTAATATTATTGCTGGTGTTTGCCGCGAACTTAAATAGTTAATAACAGCCATGTGCTCTTTGTGTGAATCAACCGTAGTTAGGTTTTTAAAATCGAGCGGGTGCCTACCGTTTGCAACTTTGCGCTCAGCTTCGCTATCCCACAAGTGTTTAAAGTTTTTGTATTGCTCAGTAAAATTGGCTGCCATAGGGGAGTCGAGTATTACGTGAATGTCTCGCCACTTAGACTTTTTAGATGAGCCATGTATGAGTTGCTCAAGCTCATATAGCAGCTCCTGTGTGCGGCCAATACTAAAAGCCGGTACTAAAATAACGCCGTTGTCGGCTACTGCGCGTTCAATAATGTTTTTTAGCGTTTTTGTGCGCTCTTTACGGCCTTGGTGATTTTTATCGCCGTAAGTTGATTCAATAACTAGGGTGTCGGCTTTATAAGGCGGCTTAGGCGAAGGGAGTAGCGGGGTATACGGTGCGCCTAAATCTCCTGAAAACACAACGCGATGTTTGTTGTTATTATTATTTTTAACGTCAATTTCAACGTAGGCAGAACCTAATATATGCCCCGCACGCTGAAATCTCGCCTTAGCTCTATCGGGCGCTTTGCAAGGCAGTTCAAACCACGTTTTATAATCAACAGCAACTATGCGTTTATTTAATAAGCTTAAGCAGGCAGCTATAATTTTGGGGTCGCGGGTTACACCTACTTTTAAAGCATCTTCAATTACCAAAGGTAATAAACTGGCCGATGCAATACTTGTAAAAATAGGGCCTTTAAAACCGGCTGCTAACAAGTAAGGAATTCGACCAACATGGTCAATATGGCAATGGGTAACAATAAGCGCAGTAACATGGGTAATATCAAATTCAATTGAAAGATCTGCTTTAGAATCCTCACCCTGAAATAACCCGCAATCAACAAGCACACTTGTTTGCTTGTTAATTACTAGCTCGTGGCACGAACCGGTAACTCCATTAACCGCTCCGTGGTGAAGTATTTGCATTGCACTTCCTTGTTATCAAGTTGTTACATTGAATTTTAAGATAGAAGCAAAGCCATAAATATTCAAGGTTATAGCGCTTGAGCTAAATTAATAACCTCACCTAGAAATATGAACCAACCTGTAGGTGCGAATTTATTTCGCGCTCATGTTTTAACTACTTAAAAAGCGAGGTATAAAACCTCAACTGCAAATATGAACCAACCTGTAGGTGCGAATTTACTTCGCGCTTTTATTATTTTTATCGCTTTGCGTTCTTACTTAAATATTAATTTTAAAATCATATTAATTCAGGTTTTTAATAAATTTATTACCTATTCCTAAACTTTTGTTTAGTTTGCTCTAAACATTGCTTTATAAGCGCTAAAGCCTTTATTTCTCTTAAATTCAATAACATTGTTTACTAATGTGAGTGGCTATTAACCACTAAGGCTTATTTACATAGGCACTCTATGGTGGTTATAATGCCGCCGTTATTTAGTTTAGCGTTGTGTTTTTTGCAACTTAGTTATGTGTTAAGGACTATTATGGAAAGCTGGTATTTAGTCGTATGCAAACCTAAACAAGAAGAAAGAGCTAAAACTAACTTGCAAAATCAAGGGATTGAAGCGTTTTACCCCAAATTAACTACCGAAAGGTTGGTTAAAGGTCGGCGTACCGTTAAACAAACTGCTTTATTCCCTAATTATTTATTTGTATGCCTTGAGTCAAAAAACGGTAATTTTTCTGCTGTAAAAAATACACGTGGAATTGGTGGCTTTGTATCCTATGGATCACAGTATCAATTAGTTTCTACGCATATAATTAATCAGCTAAAAAATGAGCGTTCACACACCACTGAATCACTAATACCAAAAGCAGGTGATGTAGTAAGTGTGAATAACTATTCATTTAGTAATATACAAGCAATATACAAAGAGCCAGACGGCGACCTACGCAGTATTTTACTAATTAACCTACTCAACCAAAAAATTGAAGTAAGTGTAGATAATAAAGATATTAAGCAATAATAACTAAAAGCGTAACACCGTAAAAAATAGCTACATATCAGTACATAGGAACTGTAACCTAAGGGCGGAAGCGTTCCTAAAACACTTAAAACACCGTGGTTAAGTTCATTTGTAGACGCACAGCTTGCTAGCGTGACGAGCAAAGCTCGTAATAAGGGTTATTCACAAAGAGGTTAAGAGGGCGCTGCGCTTTAGAGAAGTAAACAGCCATAAAGCACTTGTTTAAATGACTTCTCATTTACTCCTCATTCGCTTCTCTTTGTGCAATCATATTTTAAGTGATTTATTTACAAAGAGGTTAAGAACACGCTGCACTTTTTACGTGAAAGCAAAACAGCAAAGTTTTACACCATAGTTAAAATCATTTGTAGACGCACAGCTTGCTAGCGTGACGAGCAAAGCTCGTAATAAGGGTTATTCACAAAGAGGTTAAGAGGGCGCTGCGCTTTAGAGAAGTAAACAGCCATAAAGCACTTGTTTAAGTGACTTCCATTTACTCTAATTCACTTCTCTTTATGCAATTGGTGATGAATGCGTTAAGTGTTTAACTAAAAACGGCTTTCAATTAAATTTATTCATAAATACCTTATGAAAATACTGATATAATTTTAGTGCTAATTAAAAACTTAGTTACAAAGCTTTTACAAAGCAAAGGCTATTGCTTCACAATAGTGCACATGCTTTAATTAGTCGGCTAAAATACAAGTGCTCACCAAGGTTGGTGAGTAAGTGCAATATTTAAAATAATTTTGGGATTCTACAATGGCGTTAAGCTGTAAATCACTCGCATCAATACTCGCAATGCTAAGCATGACAGGTTGTACTATTATACCTGGTAGTCATTTTGAAGGTATCAACCCAGGTGAGCAAACTCATAACCTTGAACAGGATCTCGAAAAAGTAAATATTCAAATAATAGATTCAAGGCTAATAGCTGCAGAAAAACAAAAAAAACAAAAGGTTAGCCATTTAGCTAAAGCTATAGCTTTGGATACATCAAGCTATCAGTATAAGCTGGGAGTAGGCGACGTTATAACAATTGGTGTATGGGATCATCCAGAGCTTACAATACCAGCCGGTACGCAGCGCACAGCAGAGTTTGATGGTTTTAGAGTACAAGAAAATGGAACTATAACTTTTGCTTATGCACCAAATGTACCGGCTGTGGGGAAAACAATTCCACAAATACGTGATGCACTTGTAAAACGCCTAAGTCGAGTGATAGAAGACCCACAAGTAGATGTAAAAGTTGTTAGTTTTAAAAGTCAAAAAGCTTATGTAACAGGTGAAGTTACTAAGCCCGGTGTATACCCAATAACTGAAACTCCTCTTACGCTTATTGATGCGCTAAACCAAGCTGGCGGTTTAAATGATTCAGCAGACTGGCGCACTGTTACATATACCCACAATGGTAAAACCGAAATAATCAAGCTAGATGACTTTTATACAAATGGTGACATATCACAAAATCGCCTTTTAGAGCATGGCGATATAGTGCACGTAAGCCGTAATGACGCACAAAAAGTATTTATGTTAGGAGAGGTAAAGCGCCCCGGCACGTTAAAAGTCAGTCGTTACGGGTTAAACTTAGCTGAGGCGCTAAGTGATTCTGGCGGTATAAATGAAGGTAGCGCTGACGCAAATGGCGTATTTGTTGTGCGTAAACGAGACTTGCAGCAAACAGGCTTAATTGCTGATGTATACCAATTACATGCAAAAAACATTACAGCAATGGTTATTGCAGAACAATTTAAATTACAACCAAACGACATAGTTTATGTAACGTCTGCACCGTTAGCACGCTGGAATCGTGTAATTAGCTTACTATTACCATCAGTTAGTGCAATAGATAAAATAGATGACACAGTTGATTCAGTTAGCAACTAATCGGAGAAAATATGTTTGATTCAATTTTAGTTGTATGTGCGGGAAATATTTGCCGTAGCCCAACAGGTGAGTATGTTTTAAAGCAAAAGCTTGAAGGCAAAAATATTAAAGTATCGTCTGCGGGTTTAACAGCGCTTGAAGGCAAACCAGCAGATACAAAAGCAAAACAAGTAGCACTTGCACATGGCGTTAATATGGATGCTCATCAAGGCCAGCAGCTTACATCAAGCTTGGTTGCGCAAAATAGCGTAATACTCGTAATGGAAGAACGCCATTTAAACGATGTACATGCACGTTACCCTGAAGCTCGTGGTAAAACGTTTTTACTCGGTAAATGGATAAATAACGCTGAAATACCAGACCCATACCGCCAAAGCCAAGAAGCTTTTGAACACGTTTACACATTAATCGATAGCGCATGTAGCGCTTGGCAAAAGTATTTATAAGGAATGGCTAATTTAATGAATTCTCAGCCAAGTACAACTCAAACTAATAAACAAGCCGAAAACGCACAAGATATTGATTTAATGTTATTTGTTGGTGCCATAATTGATCGTAAATTTTTGGTACTAACTATTACAATAGTATTTATGTTAGTAGGTATCGTTTACGCAAGATACTCAACACCAATTTATCAGGTTAACTCAATTTTACAAGTAGAGAGTTCAGGCTCAAATGTGCCTGGTTTAGATGATGTTGGTGGTATGTTTGAGTCGTCAAGTAACTCAACTGCAGAAATAGAGCTATTAAAATCGCGTAGTATAATTGGTGAGGCTGTCGATACTCTCAAGCTTGATGTAATCGCTTCCCCAAAACTATTTCCTTACATTGGAGCACGCGCATACAGCGTATTTTCACCTATTAAGCCAAACCAACTGGCAGAACCTCAATATGGGGCCGAAAGTTATGCTTGGGGGGGAGAAAGTATAGATGTATTCAGATTTAAAGTACCTAACTCGGCAATAGGTAAAACTTTTATTTTAAAAGTTGCTCCTAACAATACAGTAATATTACTAAATAATAATGAAGAGCAAATATTAGAAGGCAATATAGGGGAAGAGTTAACCAATGGTAGCTTTACGCTAACAGTACGGAGTATTAATGCACGCCCAGGTACTGAGTTTTTAATTACACGAAAAAATCGACTTGGTACTATTTTAGGTTTGCAAAATAGTTTAATGGCAAGTGAATTAGGTAAGGGAACAGGTATAATTACCCTTGAAATGCAGCATAGCTCGCCAAACTACGCACAGAAAGTAATAAATACAATTGCACAAATATATGTGCGCCGAAATGTTGAGCGTAATAGTGCCGAAGCACAAAATTCACTCGACTTTTTAAAAGTACAACTACCAGAGATAAAAAAACAACTTGAGGCTGCAGAGGCTAAATACAACAATTACAAAATAGAACAACAGTCTGTAGATATAAGCTTGGAGACGCAGTCAGTACTCGATCGTGTTGTAACCTTAGACACAAAACTACAGGATTTAGATTTACAGCGTTTAGAGTTAAGCCGCAAATTTAAAAATGAGCACCCACTTTATCAAGGCTTGGTTGAAAAAATAAATGAAATAAAAAAACAAAAAGAAGAGTTAGTACAAGAAGTTGGTAACTTACCTGCTACTCAGCAGCAATTATTGAGCCTAAGGCGCGACGTAGAAGTAAATAACCAAATTTACATGCTGCTTCTAAGCAAAGCTCAAGAGCTTGATGTAGTACGTGCAGGTACAGTAGGTAATGTGCGTATAATAGATTCAGCTGAATTAAACTCAACCGGACCAATAAAGCCTAAAAAACCATTAATAGTTGTTATTGCAACAATATTAGGTGCGTTATTAGCTATAACCATTGTTATTGTACAAAAAGCACTTAATAAAGGTGTAGAAGATCCAAGTGAAATAGAAGCGCTTGGGTTACCAGTATATGCAAGCGTACCGCACTCTGAGTATCAGGATAAGCTAACTGGTTTTGCTAAAGTACGTAAAAATAAAACAGCTAAAGCTAAAAGTATACTCGCAGTAGATAACCCAGCAGATTTATCAATTGAGGCGCTGCGAAGCTTACGCACTAGTTTACATTTTGCGATGATGGAAGCTAAAAATAATATAATTGCTATATCGGGCCCAAGCCCTGGTGTGGGCAAATCGTTTATATCAGTTAACCTAGCAAGCGTATTAGCACAAGGTGGAAAAAAAGTATTAATCATAGATGCTGACATGCGTAAAGGCTATTTACAAACCCAATTTGGCTTAAAATGGGATAATGGCTTAAGTGATTACTTGTCGGGCCGTTTAAATCTCGAGCAAGTTACTAAAGCAACCAAAGTTGAAGGCTTAAGCGTTATTACGCGTGGACAAATACCGCCAAACCCTTCAGAACTATTAATGCACTCGAATTTTAGTAAATTAGTTGAAGAAGTAAGTGCAGCTTACGACATTATAATTATCGATACTCCACCTATACTCGCAGTAACCGACCCTGCAATAGTAAGTGCTCATGTTGGTACAACGTTATTAGTTACGCGCTTTGGGCAAAACCATTTGCGCGAGATAGAGCTAACCCGCAACCGTTTTGAGCAAAATGGTACAGATGTAAGAGGCGTTGTATTTAATGGTGTTGTTAAAAAAGCGAGTAATGCTTATGGCTATTACGGCTACTACAACTACGAATATAAGTCAGATAAATAAAGAGTCATACTTATGTAAAAGTACCTATGTACTTTTACATAGCTTTAAATGTATTTAGTACTTAAGATCTGCGGACCAATTATATAAATGATAGCACTCAATAAACCATTACAGCCTAACTTAGCAAGGCTTACAGAATACCTGTCACAAGTTAACGATAGAGGCTGGTATACCAACTTTGGTCCTTTACACGAGAAATTAACGCTACGACTAGAGAGTTACCTAGGTATAAAAAATCTATTGCTTGTGTCTAACGGAACATTAGCAATTCAGGTGGCCTGCAAAGCACTTGGTGTTAACTCAGCTATTACTACGCCATTTAGCTTTGTAGCAACTACTAGCTCTTTATTATGGCAAGGAATAGAAACAGTGTTTAGTGATATAGATGCAAAAAGTTATAATTTGTGCCCTAAAGCGTTAGATAAAGCCCTAACACAAGATAACCATTACGATGGCATTGTAGCTACTCATGTTTACGGAAACCCTTGTGATGTAGAGTCACTTGCTAAAGTTGCTAAGAAGCATAATAAAAAAATAGTTTATGATGCTGCACATGCGTTTGGGGTTAAAGTTGCTGGTGAATCTGTACTTAACTTTGGTGATGCAAGCACGTTGAGCTTTCATGCTACTAAAGTATTTCATACCGTTGAAGGTGGTGCGATTGTTTTTAAGCATAAGGCTGACTTTGAAACAGCCAAGCAGCTTATTAATTTTGGCATACAAGCGGGTGGTACTTTAGGCGAGCCAGGTATTAATGCCAAGTTGAATGAATACCAATGCGCCGTGGGTTTAACATTATTAGACCAAATGGACGAAGTACTTAAAAACCGAGCTACCCTTTTTGATCTATACCGTAATGAACTCAATAACCTAGTAGTATTACCAAGCTGGCACCCAGAGGCCAGTTTAAATGGTGCATACATGCCAATTTATATTGAATGCCCAATAAAACAAAGCGCAGTATTAGACGGGTTAGCTAAAAATAATATTCAAAGTCGTCGCTATTTTACTCCTTCGCTTGATACCGCCTACCCACAATTAAAAAGTTATGGTTGTAATAATAGCCAGCAGTTGGCAGGCGGAGTTATTTGCTTGCCGCTACATAATTTTATGACCAAAAGTGACGTTATTACAATAACCTCAATAATAAAGGACTTGTTATGAATTTTGCTGTAATGCAGCCGTACCTATTTCCTTATTTAGGTTATTACCAACTTGTTAATGCTGTAGACGCTTTTATTTTTTATGATGATGTTACTTACATTAAAAATGGTTATATTAATCGCAATAATATTTTAGTTAATGGCCAAGCTCAACGCTTCACCGTGCCAGTGCCTGGAGCATCTTCAAATATATTAATTAAAGAACTAAACTTTGACGCTAATGTAAAAAAAACTTTAAAAACAATCAGTCAAAGCTATGCAAAATCCCCCTATTTTAATGACGTTTATCCGATTATAGAAAAAATACTAACGAGTACCGAACGCCAAGTACATACGCTATGTGCAAATAGCATCATCTCTGTATTTAGCTATTTAGGCATAAATAAGCAATTTAAGTTTTCAAGTGAGCTTGAGTATAACCGTGATTTACCAGCTGCTGATAAGCTAATCGCAATGGCAGGTTTACTTAATGGTAAACACTACATTAATAGCCCCGGCGGTAAAGATTTATATAGCAAAGAGTACTTTTCTAATAAAGGTGTAAATTTATCTTTTATCGAAATGCAAAGTGTTATTTACGAGCAAGGTAAATCAGAGTTTGTGCCTTACTTGTCGATGATTGATGTATTGATGTGGAATAGTAAAGAACAAGTTAAAAAGTTGTTGACTAAGTCTAGGTTGGTATAAATGACAGCAATTGGCGGCTATAACCAAATTTCACTTCCTGACTTAAAAACGCAATTGCACCCATGTGCTTATAGGTTTCAATCAGCCAGAGCTGCTCTATATGCCTATATCAAAGCCGAAAATATTAGAGTGCTTTATGTTCCTAATTATATGTGTGATAGTTTATTTCCTGCTTTAGAAGCATTAAGGGTTGAAGTTAAGTTTTACTCAATTAATGAGAGACTTTTACCTCAAAATACTTTTCGTAAAAATTTACCAAGAAATAGCAAAGTATTATTAGTAAATTATTTTGGTTTACTAACTGAACAAATAAAGCTCTTAGTAAAAGAGCAGCCTGACCTATTTGTTGTTGATAATTCACAAGCATTATTTAGTGACCATATAGAAGGTACAACAAGTATCTATTCCCCAAGGAAGTTCTTAGGTATTCCTGATGGTGGCTTACTCAAAACTAACAGTGAAATAACAGTACCGGAGGCTTATTTCGATTCTAGTCCATATATAGGTCATTTATTACTAAGGGCCGCAGGTAATGTAAGAGAAGGGTATATTAATTTCCAGAATGCTGAATATGCCTTAGATGATTTCATACCTAAAAAAATGTCTGCGATATCCTCGTATTTAATTAAGAGTACTGACTTAAATAATATTGTTGATAAAAGAAGAAAAAATTATAGTTTTTTGCAAAGTCAGTTTAGTGAAATTAATAAATTAGATTTTCCTTTTTATGAGCAAACCCCTTTGTGTTATCCGCTTCAAGTTATATTTCCTGTACGAGCTGTCTGCAGTGAACTAGCTAAACATTCAATTTTTTTGCCTAGGTACTGGCAAAGTAAACACAATGGTGTAGTAGGTAAAGAAATGTTTGAAAAAACTTTATTTATGCCTATTGATGAAAGATTGAGTGAGCAAGATCTTGAATTACTTGTAAAAACTGTAACAGAAGCTTTGGATTTGTAATGAACGAAGTAGACTTGATAAACGAATTTAATGAATTAGTAAAAGGCAATAACAAAACTGCACTTGATATTAGCTACCCTACAACTTATATAGTTGGCTGCCCCCGGAGTGGTACTACAGCATTACTTCAATTTCTTGCTGAAACAGGGGGGTTCTCATATCCTACGAATTGCTTAACTAGATTTTCATCTTCTATGGAGTATGCAACCATTATACAAGAGCTAATGTTTAATGCTGAATTCGGATTGGTTGATAGCACTAGAAATATAGATTTTTCCTCTGATTACGGAAGGAGTAATGGTAGTCTAAATACCAATGAATTTTTTCATTTCTATAGAAGATTTTTTCCTAATAATGAAATTAGAGCTCTTGAAAGTACTGAGCTTGGGTTGGTTGATTGTATTCAACTGCAACAGCAGTTAAGCGTGATAGAAAAGTTTTATAAAAAGCCATTCGTTAGTAAGGGGTTGATGTTGCAATACAATCTTGATTTTTTTTATAGGCAATTGAGAAAACCAATTTTTCTCTATATAAAAAGGAATCCTATATATGTAATGCAGTCTATCTATACGGCTAGAGTTAAAGAGAGCGGTTCTGCTAAAAACTGGTGGTCAGCTAAGCCGAAAGAGTATAGTTTTTTAAAGAATTCAGATATATACAGTCAAATAGCCGGGCAAGTTTTTTATACTAACAAAGCTATAGAAAATGCACTTTTTTCTATACCTGAAGAAGCAAAGTTAGAGGTTCTTTATGAAGACTTTGTTAGCTCACCGCAACAGGTATTGGAGAGGATTGTAGAAAAGTATGCAGTAAATAACTATGCGTTAAATCACAATACAGCATCTGAAGTTGTTGAGAATGTAAAAGATGGTAATAAGATAAAGCTAGAATCGAGTATATTAGATAAGTTACAAGAAGCCTATAATAGGCTTGCTAATAAATGACCCAAACATAAGCAGTGCTAAGCTTTTCTTTAGGTATTCAATTTAAGCGATGACGTGTTTTTTTAACTGACGAAATCATTTTTAACTTTTTTCAAGTTAGGTGAAACTTCAGCCCCCCAAGTTTTTTTTGAGAAATAAATGAAGTCTACAGCAAATGGCTTAAAATGGAGTGCTATAGAGCGCTTAACCACTCAAATAATACAGCTAATAGTTATATACTTTAACAAGGTTAAATTAATGATGTACCCAAAAATAAAAAATAAACTAAAAGCAGCTGTTCATGCTTTTAAGAATAAGCAGTCTGCAAAAGGCAAAACAAAAATATTTTGTATTGGTCGTAACAAAACGGGTACAACTTCGTTGAAAAAAGCGTTTGAAGATTTAGGTCACCCTGTAGGAAATCAAAGAAAGGCTGAGTTACTAACCGCTGAACACTATTTTGAGAATGAATTCCAAGAAATTTTAAATTATTGTACGAGTGCTCAAGTATTTCAAGACATACCATTTAGCTACCCCGAAACATATAAGCACTTAGATAAAGCTTACCCCAATAGCAAGTTTATATTAACTATTCGAGATAACGAAGAGCAATGGTATAAATCAATAACCCGTTATCACGGTAAAATGTTTGGTAAAAATGGGGATATACCAACATATAGTGATTTGCAAAAAGCAACGTATATAAAAGATGGTTATATGGCTAATGTAACTAAAGTGCATGGTACCCCTGAAAATGATCCTTATAATAAAGAAATTATGATTTCGCATTATTTAAATTATAACCAAGAAATTATTGAGTACTTTAAAAATCGCCCTGATGATTTACTTATAATTAATATTGCAGATAAAGGCGCTTATTCTAAATTTACCGAGTTTTTAGGTATTAAATCAAACCAAAAGGATTTTCCTTGGGAAAATAAAACTTAATGACGGGCATTGCAAAAAAAGCAGTTAGTGGCTTGCTTTGGAATTTAGCTGAAAAGTTTGCCACCAAAGGTGTAACAGTTATTACCACGCTATTGTTAGCGTGGTTTTTAACGCCAAATGATTATGCGTTAATTGCCATGCTTACGGTGTTTATTGCTCTTTCTACGGCGTTAGTTGATGCGGGTATTGGTCAAGCCCTAATAAGAATGCCCGATGTTAAAGACGAAGACTTAAATACCGCCTTTTTTATAAATATAGCGCTCAGTGGGCTCATATACTTGCTTTGTTATATAGCGGCGCCATATATAGCTACTTTTTACAACGAGCCACTGCTTACTTCCTTGGTACGAATAGTCACGCTTAGTTTATTTTTTCAAAGCGTAATAGTAGTGCCTAAAAGCTTACTGGTTAAAAAATTAAACTTTAAAGCGCAGCTTAAAATAGTGCTACCTGCAGCTTTTATTTCATCAGGGGCGGCTATATTACTCGCCTATTTAAAGTTTGGGGTATGGGCACTTATACTTCAAATGTTAATAATGCATGCTGTGCAGGCCCTGTGTTATTGGGTTATAAGTGTATGGCGGCCTAAATTTCAGTTAAGTTATAGCTCGGTAAAAAAGTTAGCTGGTTTTTCTAGTTTTGTAGTGCTCGACTCTTTATTTGCAATACCCTTTGCTAATATGTACTTAATTGTATTACCCAAGTTTTTTGCAGCAAGTTTATTAGGCTACTATTACTTTGCACAAAAAATAAAAGGCATTTTGCTCGATTTATTTATAGGCGCTATTCAAACTGTTACCTATCCAGCACTTTCGCAAATACAGCAAGATAATACCCGTTTAAAAACTGGTTACCGTAAAATAGTACGTATAACGACATTTTTAGTGTTTCCGCTCCTGTTATTTACAGCGGCAATAGCTAACTTAATTTTTGATATTTTATTGCCTGAGAAGTGGCAAGGTGCAGTGCTTTATTTACAGTTAATGCTTATTGCCTCTGTGCTATACCCCCTACATTCAATTAACTTAAACATATTAAAAGTAAAAGGTAGGGCAGACTTATTTTTTTATGTTGGGTTATTTAAAAAAGCAGTAGGTATTATAGTGTTTGTATTTACCATTCAATACGACATTGTAACCGTTTTAATAGGCCAAATAATTGTAAGTAAAATAAATTACTTACCAAATGCATATTACTCAAATAAATTAATAGGCTACACACTAAAAGAGCAACTAGCAGATTTTATACCTGCGCTTATTATCACAAGTTTAATAGCTGCCGTGCTTTACAGTATGCAAGGTAAGTTGGCTCTAACACCTATTTTGGAGTTGGCAGTCTTTATGGTATTAACTCCTCTAGTGTACCTAATGGCTGGTTATGTTACTAAGCTTAAGGCATTTACAGAAACAATAAACTTAGTAATGCGCAAATAGTGTTAAAGGATTTATATGGAAAACGAAAAATTTGATCTCGATGCTTTCAGGGCACAGCCATTACCAACAGAATCTGAGATAATAGCAAACTGGCAAGGTGATATTGAAAAGCCAATAGTAAGTGTATTGTGTAACACGTTTAATCAAGCTACGTATATTGAAGATGCTTTTCGAGGTTTTTTAATTCAAAAAACCGACTTTGTGTTTGAGGTGATAGTGCATGATGATGCATCTACAGATAGAACCTCTGATATTGTTAGAGAGTACGCTAAACGCTACCCACAAATATTCAAGCCAGTTATTCAAACAGAAAACCAATATTCTCAAGGTAAGAAACCAACTTTATTGAGTTCAGCGCATGCTAAAGGTGAGTATTTTGCATTGTGTGAAGGTGATGATTTCTGGCTGGATGAAAGTAAATTGCAAAAGCAATTTGAGTGCTTGAAAGATAATCCTAAAGTTGGGTTATGCTTTCACAGTGCTATAACTATCAATTGTAAAACTAATGAACAGCTCTTAAGTGGGGAGTATGGGGAAAAAGATTTATTGATTAATTTGAAAGATATTATTGCTAAATCTCACGGCCAAATTATGACAGCAAGCACTTTTTGCAAAAAAGAGGTGATTTTAAAGTTTTCGGAATTCGTAGAGAGTCGTCCATGGTTGACAGTTGGTGATATTTACATTCATTTTTTTGGAGCGCAAAATAGCGGTGCTTTTTACTTACATGAAACAATGAGTGTATATAGAATTTTTGCTGTTGGCTCATGGACTTCTACGTCTAATGAGCTAAAACAATTACGGCATGTTAGGGCAAGAGTTCGCTCTTATAATGAGCTAAACATAATAACTGATGGTAGGTATAAGAAATACTTCCATTCAGAAAATCGAAAATGGATTAAAATTTTTATATTAAATAGGACATTTTCTAACGTTAATAAGACCTTATTACTCAAAGAAAACACTCAATATTTCAATGATTTTGAATGCTCTCTCTTGCATTATATATCTAAATTTAAATTTATATTTTTTGCTTATAAAATAATGCTTAAATGCCTGAGATACTTGAAAAATCTAAAATTTAATAGGGCAGTTTAAATTTAGAGACATAATTGTGCTGGGTCAGGTCTCTAATTCTTGAATAATGATATGTTCTTAGTGACAAATATCTAGTGAAGACTAATACGAGTAAGCTATTGCGTTTAGAATTTAAAGGTGCACTTTACAATATTACTTCTTTTTGAAATGAACGGAAATACATCTACCTTTGAAGAAGTGATTTTGAACTTTTACTTGATATATTAGCATTTGTGAATAATATAACTAGGTGACTCATGTCTACTACTTAATAATTAACCGTTATCATCTATTAGTGGAAATATCCGAACAAATTTAAGTAAATGAATGCGGCTCATTACTTTAAAAAAATAATAGTGTTTCCACCCAATTAATAGAAAATAATCACAGCGTTGAACATTTATCTTAAGGTCGCTATCTAAAGAGAAGATAATATAATCTAGTATATAAAAACGAGTATTTACTTGGAGCTTATCATTATATTGTATTAACCCCCTTTAATGCTTCTTTGGTTGATAAGCTTAATATCTCGCTCCATTGCATAATAAACTCCAAAACCATCTAATTGGTTGGTAATAGATGTATCACTAAGGTTTTGCTAAGTAGTGTAGTAATAACGCTGTATATTCGCGTTGTTGGAGAAAGCGGCAATAAAAATATGGAATGGCTCACAACACCATAAATCTTAGGTGAAGATGCTTTTGTAGAAAAGCACTAAATAAATGCAATACGTTACAATAAAAGATAGGAGATATTAGTGAAAAACACAGTAGACGTTTCAGTTGTAATACCTTGTTATAATGATTCGATATCACTTAAAAGGTGTATTGAAAGCATTGTACTGCAATCCTGTCTGCCCAAAGAAGTGATTATTATTGATGATTTTTCTGACGATTACTATCAAAGTCAGTTAGTTATAGATGAGATGCGTGAAAAAAACAAATCATTATTTGACATTAAATTGTTCAGAAATGAAAGAAATATGAATGGCGCATATAGTCGCAATAAGGGGATTGATATAGCTCGTGGTCAATACGTAGCTTTACTTGATGCAGATGATTATTGGTTAGAAAGGCACTTGGAGCTTTCATTTAATAGTATAATCTCTGAAGGTGCAGACTTCATTTATTCCAATGTTGTTTTAGATAGGGGAGAACAAATTGTAATTAGAGAAGTAGATAATCATGAGTTATTGAGTAATCGTTATGATACAATTTTGTTATCACCGCCCCAAACAAATTCTTTTTTTTTCAAAAGAGAGGTTTTTCCTGATATTTCTTTTGATATCCAGTTAAAAAGGCACCAAGACTATCAATTCTACTTTGATATCTTAAGAAGCTCTTATGTTGCAAAGTATGTAAATTTTTCGACAGCAGTATATACAGTGTCTCATCGGGATATAAGTACCAGAGTTGACTATAAGTCTATTTTTGACTTTTGGGAACGACACCAAGAATATTTTTCAAAAAAAATATTACAATGGAAATTATCTACGATTCATTTTGATTCTGTTAAACTAAATAAATCAAATGGAATTGATTATTCTAAGTATAGTTCATTGTGTTTTTTAAATTTAAATGAAAAAAATTGTCAGAGTGAAGTGTATGCTTATTTTCTGTTATTTAAGTGCAATCCTATTTCCTTTTTTAATTTGTGCATAAGAAAAGCAAAGCGAATTATTACGAGGGGTTGATGTATTGTAAATAAATCATTTCTTATAAAACAGTAAACCAACGTTTATAAGTTTTCGAGTATGATTTTAAACATAAGTAGATGGAAATGACTTAAAGGTCAGATGTGAACTTGTTTTTTAATTAATGAAAATAAAGTTCAATATGCCTTCAATAGTGCTAACAAAGTCGTTTTGGCAAGTCGTCTAGCTTTAAAGCAAGCTAAACCAATTATAGAGTAAAGATGAAAATAACAATAGTATTAGGCACCATGATACATGGCGGAGCTCATAGAGTAGCTTGTATGCAAGCCAATGAGCTTGCTGAAAGAGGGTATGATGTAGCTCTTTTACTTGTTGTAGGCGCTCTACAGTTTCCTTATGAGCTATCTAGTAAAGTGAAAGTTGAGCATGCATTACCTGCAGAAAATTTAGAGTTTTCTAATATCAGAAGTAAAATAAAACGAAAACTATTAGCACCTTTCTATCTTGTAAGTAAATTAAAAAAAATAAAGCCAGATTTAGTTATTTCTCATATCCAATCTACCAATCGGGAGGCTATTTTAAGTTGTTGGTTTTTAAATATTCCTATCATAGCGTGTGAACATACAAGTTTTAATATGCCTTATGGAGTTAAAGGCAAGTTTGCATATATCGATAGGCGCTTTATATATAAATTGGCGAATGAAATAACTGTGTTAACGACTTCAGATATCGATAACTTTTATGGCAAGTATTTAAAAAATGTTTCCGTCATGAAAAACCCCGGGGCTTTTGAATCCGAGCTATTAGTTACTCAAGAGCAAAGGCGTAAAGTTGTTTTGGGCGTAGGTGATTTAAACCGTATTCACGTGAAAGGCTGGGATAATTTAATTGAAATATTTTCACAGGTTTCCACTCAACACCCTGGGTGGATACTGCAGTTTGCTGGTTCTGGTGAACTGGGTAAGAACAAGCTACTCGAATTAGCGCGCAATAAAGGTGTTGAAAATAGCGTCCAATTCCTTGGGGCTGTCAGTGATGTAAAAAAATTATTACAGAACTCTAGCATTTTTATTCTCACATCCCGAAATGAAGGTTTACCAATGGCATTAATCGAAGCCATGTCTCAAGGGTGTGCTTGTATTGCTTTTGACTGTAAAACCGGTCCATCTGATATAATAACAAATAACGTTGATGGCCTATTAGTCGACGATCAAAATTTAGAGAAAATGAGTGAAAAGCTAAATTGTTTGTTATCAGACGAGAAAAAAAGAACAGCTCTTTCAGAGAAGGCAGTTATTAGTTCTCGGCAATTTTCTAAAAATAAAATATTCGAGGAATGGGACTCTTTAATTAATAAAGTATTAAATGAGAAAAATAATGAACGTAAAAATCAACTTTAATGATCTATCTATCATCAGAGGGTTAGCTGCTTTATATGTAGGATTTAATGTTGCTAGAAATGATATGGATGATTATTACCTATGGTTTTTTAACATTCCGTTTTTCATCATGTTTTCCATGGTTATGTGGTATTTTGTTGAAAGAAACTGCGATGTTTATTTACATAAAAATAGAGTTTCTTTTAGGGCTAGCCCCTTGAATAAAATATAACGGGAGTAAGTTAATGACTATATATTACTTCACAATTATTTTATCCATAAGTTTAGGTTACATCTATGACCGAGTTGGACGAGAGAATAATGATAAGGCTAAGATTATAGCGTTTATTGTATTTGTTTTTTCGCTTACCTATGGATTTCGGTTTGAAGTTGGAGTTGACTGGTTTAACTATATAAAAGTGTACGAACGACAAGTAGCTGATATATGGTCTTTGAATACACTTGAAGTTGGTTACAAAGCTCTGAATGTTATCGCTTATTATATTGATGTAGGTATTGTTACAGTAATATTTTTATCAACAGTGATTTTTATTACTTTTACTCTGTTAGGGGCTAAAAAAGTAGATATAAATCCTTTCTATTTTTTTGCTATCGTTGCACCTTATCATTTGGTTATGTCAGGCCTTAATTATACTCGGCAAGGAGTAGCGTTAAGTGTATTTATTTATGCAATTGCTTGTTTAATAAATAACAAAAAAAATCAATTTTTAGTCTTTATTATTTTAGCAGGATCTTTTCATACATCAGCTTTGTGCTTTGCTCCTCTATATTTTATAGAGCATAAAAAGCGCTATGCCGTTCTCCTGTTTGCTTTAATTATTCCGCCTATTGTTTACTCTATGCTAACTGAGTATAGCCAATACATTGACTCTACAATGGAGAGTTCTGGTGTTTATTTAAGAGCTGTATTTTTACTCGTTCCAACCGCACTGTTATTACTTCATATAAACACAGTTAAAACATTTTCATTAATTGAGCAAAGGCTTGTGCTTATTGTTATATTCTCGTTTCCGCTTGTTATGTTGTTTTCGGTGTTGTCGTCAACAATTGCTGACCGGTTTGCATATTACTTTATATTACTAAGTACACTTTGCTGGATGTTAGTTAGTAAACGCAATACTAATGTTAATGCTCGGTTTTTAAAACCCTATGGTAATTTTATTTTGTTTATAACAACCGTGCTCGCATTTATTGTGTGGACTTTATTTACAAAGTACATAAAACAATATGAGTTTGACTCTTATTTTAACTATTGGTTAAGTTGAATTAATAATGAAAAAAATAGTGCATATAATAAATGCAATGGAAATTGGCGGTGTTGAAGTTGGCGTCTTAAGCTTGCTCAAAAGTGATAACAATTATCATGTGATTACCGTAAAAGGTGCCGATAAAAATTTTATTTCTAGTCTAAGTGAGTCTGAGAAAATCAGGCTGCATGTTTGTAATGGTTTTTTGCATGCGATAAAGAAAACATACTCACTCCAGCCTGATATTATTTGTAGTTCTTTATGGAGAGGGCACATAGTTAACTTGTGTACTATGTTTAATTTAAAAAAAGTACAACGCGTTGCATTTATACATAGCACAAATTACGCGCATAGAGTTGACTTTTTTATAAATAAACTTATTGAGTGTACGGTAGATAAAATATTTTGCGATTCTAAAAAAACCCTAGAGGTCGTACAACAACGATCCAAGACTCCCTCAGTTGTTGTTCCTATGAATGTAACGTTCAATAAGCAGATGCTGAAACAAAATAATCGTGATTTGTCTTTTGTGTACATAGGCCGTTTTTCTCATTCACAAAAAAATTTGAGAGATGCATTAAAATTTATAAAGCTATTAAAAAGCAAAACGACAGATTCAGTTAAATTTACGCTATTTGGGCGAGATGATGGGGACTTGTCTGATATTTTAAAGTATGCGAAAGAATTGCAATTAGAGAGTGTTGTGCAATATTGCGGGGAGTTAAACCCTGTTGAAGTTGAAAATAAAATGTCTCAGTTCTCATTTTTTCTCCAAACAAGTCTATATGAAGGTATGTGCATTACTTGCTTTCAAGCAATAAAATCTGGCTTAATTCCTGTTATTAACCCCGTAGGCGAGATGGTTCAGTATACCAAAGCCGGTATGAATAGTTTTTATATTAAATTGGATGAGCTTGAGATTTCAGTTGATGATTTTTATCAGGAATATATTAATTCAGGTTTTGAGCGCTATAGCCGCGGGACATTAAATAATGAAAAAGATTACCCTGTATTCAGTGAAAGTTTTTTTAATAATATATATTAAATAGTAGGCTAAAATATGTTTAGTGCAGTTATAAGTAATTTGGTATGAAAAATAAACTTAAATATTTAATGCGGGATTCTATCCGTTTTGTACTTAGACCAATAGGTTACACTTACCTACGTTTTTTTAAAACGCATAAATATATTCCCAATCTCAAACACCCAAATACATTTAGTGAGAAATTGATAGTTAGAAAGTTTACTGTGAAACCTAGTAAGCTTTCAAAATTTGTAGATAAATTTACTGTTAGAGAGCATGTTAAACATACAATAGGTGAACAATACTTAATCCCCTTAATCAAAAATGTGACTTATTTAAAAGTCAGTGATTTTGATGACTTACCTAATAGCTTTGTTATGAAAACCAGCAATGGTGGAGGTGGAGAAAACGTACTTATTGTTGAAAACAAAGCGGATCTCGACCTAGAAAAAACATGTAAAAAATTTAATGCTTTTTTAAAAATTAAAGTAGGTAAGATTGTTGATGAACACTTTTATGATATAGAGCTACCAAGAGTTATATTTGAGGAGCTGATAAAACATAAAGATGGCAGTTACCCTTCTGACTTTAAGTTGCATATATTTCAAGGAAAAGCTGAGCGTGATGAAAAAGTTATAGTTCAGGTTGATGCTGATCGATTTGAAAATCACAAACGATCCCTTTATAGCGAAGATTTAAAACTGTTGAATTATAATATCCAGCCAAAATACGACACCCTTGGAAGTAATTATCAGTTTCCCGATAATATGGAAACCTTAATAAAGCTGGCAAAGCAACTTGCGAGGCCTTTTAGGTATGTAAGGGTTGATATGTACAATGTTGATGGTGTTATTTATTTTGGAGAGCTTACATTTTGCCATGGTAGTGGATGGGAACCTATGAGCTCTAAGTGCGTAGATAAATTATGGGGTCAGTACTGGGATGAGTTTCAACTATAATAATGCCCTGGAGGCCCTTTGAAAAGTATTGCAATAACAGCAAATACCAGCTGGTATTTATACAACTTTAGAAAAAACACAATTTTAGCGTTGTTAGAGCAAGGTTACAGCGTTATTGCTATTGCCCCTTTTGATGTCTACTCGCAAAAGTTAACTGATTTAGGGGCTACATACCTGCCAATAAAAATTGATAGTGGCGGCACTAACCCCGTAAGCGATATTGCTACTTTTTATGCTTTTTATAAACTATATAAGCATCATAAGCCTTGTGTTACTTTAAACTTTACACCTAAAAACAATATTTATAGCACTCTTGCAGCTAAGTGTGCTGGGGTTAAAGCACTTAATAACATTGCTGGTTTAGGTACATTGTTTATTAATGAAAGCGTAGCGTCTAAAATTGCGAGGGTTTTGTATAAATATAGCCAAAGTAAAGCTGATTTTATTTTTTTTCAAAATGAAGACGACAGAGCTTTGTTTAAACAGCACCAAATAGCATGCCATGTGGAAAGTGACCGATTACCGGGTTCGGGAGCCGATTTATCGCGTTTTGTTGTATCGCTAGCGCCTGATGATGGCGTTACTCGCTTTTTACTGATAGCCCGTATGCTTTTTGATAAAGGCATAGGGCAATATATTGAGGCTGCGCGCGTTTTAAAAAAGCAATATGGCGATGCTGTTGAGTTTAGATTGCTGGGCTTTTTAGATGTTGATAACCCTTCTGCGGTGTCTAAAGCGCAAATGAATGCGTGGGTAGCTGAAGGGGTAGTTAATTATCTTGGCACTAGCGATAACGTTGAGGCTGAAATAGCACAAGTTGATTGTATGGTATTGCCCTCGTATTACCGAGAGGGGGTTCCTAAGTCGTTACTAGAGGCTGGTGCTATGGGCAAGCCTATAGTAACAACAGATAATGTAGGTTGCAGGGAAACTGTTGATGATGGGTTTAATGGTTTTATTTGCGAACCTCGAAGTGCCGAAAGTTTAACTGACGTCTTAAATAAAATAATTATTATGCCTCACTCTGAGCGCCTTAAATTTGGTGTTAACAGTCGCCACAAAATTGAAACCGAATTTGACGAAAAAATTGTTATAAATAAATACCTTGTGGCTGTTAAACAGCTTTTAAACGAGGCCTAAGATTATTTGGTTATACATTTTTTAGTGTGTAAATAGTCAATACAATAAAATACTTAACGGAATGGCGTAAGTACTATCTGCTCAGGATGAAACATGTTTATAGATTTACTTCTTACCTTTTTTATTGCGTTTGCAATATTGTTTTTGATGCGAAAAGTTGCACGTAAAGTAGGATTGGTCGACAAGCCTTCAGGCAGAAAAGTACATACAGGTAATATCCCCCTAGTAGGTGGTGTTGCCATTTGTATAACGATAGTGAATTATATTTATACCCATCCAGGTATGATTAATCACGCTAATCTATTTATGCTAAGCATATGTGGTTTAACAGCTGTTGGTGCGTTAGATGATAGGTTTGATTTAAGTGTGAAAGTACGCATGCTAGTGCAAGCACTTATTTCGTTTGCAATGATTTACTACGCAGATGCAAATTTACATACGTTGGGCGATATGTTTGGCTTTGGTGGTACTGACCTTGGTTATTTTGGCACGGTTATCACTATATTGGCTGTAATTGGCTGTATTAATGCATTTAATATGGTTGATGGGATTGATGGCTTATTAGGTGGCCTTTCTATCGTTACGTTTGCTAGTTTGGGTATATTACTTGGTTTGTCCGGAGAGCAAAGTTTAAGTTATTTGTGTTTGCTATTAGTTGTTTGTATGGTGCCTTACATTATTATGAACTTAGGCCTTATAGGTCGTGAGCGTAAAGTATTCATGGGAGATGCCGGTAGTATGATGATTGGATTTACTGTTATTTGGTTGCTAATAGGCGCTAGCCAAACATCAGATAATGCGATGATTCGGCCTGTAACGGCATTATGGTTAATTGCTGTGCCTTTAATGGATATGACAGCAATAATGATACGCCGTGTTAAACAAGGTAAGTCACCTTTTAAACCTGATCGCGATCATTTACACCATATTTGTCAGCGTTTAGGGTGCTCTCCTACACAAACACTTATTCTAATATGTTTAATTGCAGCCATACTTGCTGGTGTGGGTATTATAGGCGAGATATTTTTAATCCCTGAATTTTTAATGTTTTATGGTTTTATAATTTTATTTACTGTGTACTTATTAATACTTATTAATTATTGCGCAGTTATAAACTTTTTTAGACGTAAGCTCGACCTGCCAGAAAAAAAATATTCCACCAGTAAGTAGGCCTATGCCACTCCAGGAGTGTAAAACCCAAAGAAACTAATTTAGAGTAACTAGTAATATTGCATTAATTTTTTTGTAAAAATACAGCTTAATTAATATTTCACCAAGAGATTGCGAGAACACTATTAGGCAACAGTAATGTTAGTGGAGCCCCTATAAGTTGCGTGCAGAACGGTATTAGCCTTTAACCATAAGCTATGCATTAGCTACAATGGATTTTGATAATTTAGGAATAAATAAACACTATGAATGAAGAAAAGTTAACTCACCTAAAAGCGCTCGAAGCTGAGTCAATTCATATAATGCGTGAAGTGGCCGCAGAATTTGATAATCCAGTAATGCTTTACTCTGTTGGTAAAGACTCTTCGGTATTACTACATTTAGCACGTAAAGCTTTTTATCCAGGTAAAATACCTTTTCCGTTAATGCACGTAGATACAAACTGGAAATTTAAAGAAATGATTCAGTTTAGAGACCAGATGGCTGAAAAGCATGGTTTCGATTTAATCGTTCATAAAAATCCTGAAGGTTTAGAAATGGGGATTAGCCCATTTGTTCATGGTAGTGCTAAACACACTGACATTATGAAAACTCAAGGGTTAAAGCAAGCCCTTGATATGAATGGTTTTGATGCTGCATTTGGTGGTGCTCGTCGCGATGAAGAAAAATCTCGTGCTAAAGAACGTGTTTATTCATTCCGTGATAAAAACCACCGTTGGGATCCTAAAAACCAACGCCCAGAACTTTGGAATGTTTATAACAGCAAAGTCGATAAAGGTGAAAGCATTCGCGTATTCCCACTTAGCAATTGGACTGAGTTAGATATTTGGCAATATATTTACCTTGAAGGTATTGAAATTCCGTCATTATATTTTGCGCAAGAGCGTCCTGTTGTTGAGCGTGATGGCACATTAATTATGGTTGATGATGAACGAATGGAGCTTGAAAAAGGCGAAGAAGTTCAGCAAAAAATGGTTCGCTTTAGAACATTGGGTTGTTATCCATTAACTGGTGCTGTTGAGTCTGTGGCTCAAACATTACCTGAAATTATCCAAGAAATGCTGCTTTGTACTACGTCAGAGCGCCAAGGCAGAGTAATCGATAACGATTCAGCTGGTTCTATGGAAAAGAAAAAAATGGAAGGGTATTTTTAAAACAAAGCTATAAGTTTAAAGCCGTAAGTTGTAAGTTAAACAAGTGATATATAGATTTTAAATCTTAGATCTGATGACTTTATAAAAAGGATTATTATGAACTTTGAAAAGCTAGAAGTATGGAAATGTTCAGCAAGGTTATCCGCACAAATTTATAAAATAACAGCAGACTTACGTGACTATGGCTTTAGAGATCAACTCACACGTGCAGGATTATCTGTACCGAGCAATATAGCAGAAGGGATGACTAGAGATAGTAATAAAGAAAAGCGCCGCTTTTTAGATATTGCACGTTCATCTCTTTCAGAAGCCCGAACCCAGATTTATATCGGCATAGAAATTGGTTATATAAATAACGATACTGGCCGTGAATGGGTTATAGAATCCAAAGAGTTACACGCTATGATCAATAGCTTAAAAAACTCAATAGCAACAGAATAATGCTTATAGCTTATAGCTTATAGCTTATAGTTTATAGCTTATAGCTTATAGCCCGCAGCTCTTAGCTTACAGCTTACAGCTTATAAAGGAATTAAAATGACTGAACAAACACAACCAAACTTACTTGCAACCGATATTGAAGCTTATTTAAAAGTACATGAAAACAAAGATATGCTGCGTATTTTAACCTGCGGCAGTGTAGATGATGGTAAATCAACGTTAATTGGCCGCTTACTTTACGACAGCAAAATGATCTTTGAAGATCAGATGGCTGCTATCGAAAAAGATTCAAAACGCTTTAACACTACAGATAACGATTTTGACTTAGCGCTTTTAGTTGATGGCCTTCAGTCGGAGCGTGAGCAAGGTATTACAATTGATGTTGCATATCGATACTTTGCAACGGATCAACGTAAATTTATTATTGCCGATACGCCAGGGCATGAGCAATATACTCGTAATATGGCAACGGGCGCTTCAACATGTGATTTAGCAATTATTTTGATTGATGCTCGCCATGGTGTGCAAGTACAAACACGTCGCCATAGCTATATTTGTTCTTTGTTAGGAATTAAAAATGTAGTTATTGCTATTAATAAAATGGATGCAGTTGGTTACGAGCAATCTGTTTATCAAAACATTAAAAAAGATTACCGAGAGTTTGCTGAAAAACTATCTTTTGATGATATACGTTTTGTACCAATTTCGGCACTGCGTGGTGATAACGTAGTAAATGAAAGTGAAGCGATGTCTTGGTATCCTGGCTCTACGCTAATGAAGCTTTTAAACACGGTTTCAGTGACGCATGCTAAAAATGATGAATTTAGACTGCAAGTACAATATGTTAACCGTCCTAATTTAGATTTTCGTGGCTTTAGTGGCACTATAGCTGCTGGCGATATTAGAGTGGGGGATACTGTTGCATCATTACCTTCAGGTAAAGAAAGTAAAGTTAAATCAATAGTTACTTTTGATGGCAACCTTGAAAAAGCTTCTGCGGGTATGGCTATTACGCTAACGCTTGAAGATGAAATTGATGTTAGTCGTGGCGATATGTTAGTGCGCCCTCATCAAAAACCTCATTCATCTGCTAATTTAGAAGCTGATGTGGTTTGGATGACTGAAGAGGCATTACAAGTTGACCGTGAGTATGAAATAAAAGTTGGCAGTAAGTCTGTTTTTGGCCACGTAGAAGCTGTTAACTATAAAGTTGACGTGAATACGCTAGAGCAAAAAGAAGCGTCGCAGCTAAACTTAAATGAGATTGGTAACTGTCAATTTGCTTTAACAGCACCTGTACAATTTGATGCTTATAATATTAATAAACACACAGGAGCGTTTATTATTATTGATCGCTTAACTAACGTAACTGTTGGTGCTGGGATGATACGTAAGCCTCTGGATGCTAAAACGAATAAATCGCAAAGCCAACACTCTGTTTTTGAAGTTGAGTTTAATGCGTTGGTTCGTAAACACTTTCCTCATTGGGATGCAAAAGTAATCCGATAGATTGCTCGTGCTAAGCATTGCGGGCTTTTTTAGCCCGCACTTTTGTTTTATTAACTATGGATGGCTACTATAATTATGCCATTAGATGCTTATCTAACGCTTTTTATTTTTGCACTTACGGTGACTGGATTAATTGTTATTCAAGGAAGGCCTGTCGCTGTTTTTGGAGCGACACTTATTGCTTTGATAGCTTGTGATTTGGTTACTAAAGAACAATTTTTAACAAGCATTGCAAACCCTGGTTTAGTGACTTTAATTTTACTTGTATTGTGCTCTTTAGCACTTGAAAAAACACGTTTGTTAAGGGTTGTCGCATCTAAAATAATTGTGAGTAGCTACCATTCTACTTGGTTTAGGTTATTTGGAGTTACTACACTTTTTTCGTCTATTTTAAATAATACAGCTGTTGTCGCTACGTTACTTTCTCCTATACGTAATAATCCTCACCACTTTTCGAGCAAACTACTGTTACCTCTTTCCTACGCTTCTATTCTAGGTGGTACTTTAACACTTATAGGAACGTCAACTAATTTGATTGTTAACTCAATGTATATTGAGGCTTCTGGACGTTCACTGTCGTTTTTTTCGTTCACAGCAATTGGGGCTATTTTAGTTGTTTGCTGTGGTGTTGTTATGTATTTTTGCACGAATATGTTACCCAGTATTGAGCAAAAAAAGGCGACCTCTGAAGGGTATTTTATTGATGCTAAGGTTGCTGAAAACTCTGAGCTTATCGGGCGTTCCGTTGAAGCTAATGGCTTGAGGCATTTAGAGTCATTGTTTTTAGTTGAAATAGTGAGAAAGGGGCACTTAATTAGCCCCGTGTCTCCTTCGGAGGTTATACAGTGCTCTGATAGGCTTATATTTTGTGGCGAAGTTACTAAGTTACTTCAGCTTGGACAATTTACAGGCTTAGAGATTTTTGCTGAAAAAAACGGTACGTTAAATAGTAATTTAACTGAAGTGGTGGTTAGACAAGAAAGTATTATTGTTGGTAAAACCTTAAAAACAACAGGTTTTAGGGCTTTATTTGATGCCGCTGTAGTTGCAATTAGACGCGATGGTGAGCAGGTCTCTGGAAAGTTAGGGGATGTTGTAATTCGTTCTGGTGACTTTTTAGTCTTAGCGGTGGGTAAAGATTACAAAACAAGAACCAATATTAATAAAAACTTTTTAGTACTTTCTGGTGTTGAGCCTGAATCAAGAATAAATGGGTGGCGTGCTTGGCTATCTATTGGTGGGTTTATTTCAATCATTGTGCTGGCCGCTTTTGGTATTCTAGATTTATTAGAAGGTTTGGTATTATTACTCGGAGCGTTATTATTCACTCATAGTTTAACTACGAATGAGCTAGTTAGGCGCTTTCCAGTTGATGTTTGGTTAGTTGTTTCGTCGGCAATTTTGCTTTCAAATGCTTTAGTTAATTCTGGTGTAGTAGTTACATTAGGCGTTTTTATTGGCCAGTATAACGATCCGAGTTATGTATATATTGCTTTAATTTTTGTTTATATAGCAACTTGGTTAATGACTGAGTTTGTGACTAATAACGCGGCAGCAGCATTAATGTTTCCTATAGGTTATACAATTGCGCTTGGGTTTGGAGTAGATGTATTGCCGTTTGTTATGACAGTTGCTTTTGCTGCAAGTGGAAGCTTTATAAGCCCTTATGGTTATCAAACTAATTTAATGGTTTTTAATGCCGGTAACTATAGATTAAATGACTTTGTTAAAATGGGCTTACCTGTCAGTGTTGTTTATGCAGTGGTTGTTTTAGTTTGTATTCCGGTGTTTTTTCCATTTAAGTAGACATGTAATGGACTATATTGTCACATTTTAAATTATATTACGTCGGTGTGGGGTTACCTCGGGCCGTATAAGAATAAAAGGTAAGGTATATTAATGAGCCAGGATGAAAATATAGTATGGCACACGCAAACGGTGTCACGAGAACAAAAGCAAGGTCATAAAGGACATAAGCCGGTTTTGCTTTGGTATACGGGATTAAGTGGCTCAGGTAAATCGACTATTGCTAATGCGGTGGAATCAAAATTATTTGAATTAGGTTGTCATACTTATTTGTTAGATGGTGACAATGTTCGTATGGGTCTAAATAAAGGGCTCACATTTAGCGATGAAGACCGTATTGAAAATATTCGTCGTATTAGTGAAGTTGCTAAGTTATTTGTTGATGCTGGCTTAATAGTGTCGACAGCATTTATTTCTCCATTTGCTACAGATCGTGCCCAGGCTCGCAGTATTATGGCCAACGGTGAGTTTATTGAGGTGTTTATTGATACTCCAATAGAAGTATGCGAAAGCCGCGATCCTAAAGGTTTGTATAAAAAAGCGAGAGCTGGCGAAATACCTAACTTTACGGGGATTAGCTCTGCTTTTGATGTACCAATATCACCAGAGTTACATGTAAAAACAGCACAGCAAAGTATTGAACAAAGTGTTGAGCAAATTATTCAGTATTTAAAAGAAAAAGAAGTTATAAAATTATAGGTATTCAGATTTTGATACCTGAATAATTTAAAGATTAACCGCTTAGTTAAGCAAAGTACTTTGTTTTCTGACTTTGAGACTATTATGAAATACGATGTTTTTAATGGTGATGCTGATGGTATTATCGCATTACTTCAGTTACAACTCGCTAATCCGACAGACACAGTTAAAGTAACTGGGGTTAAGCGTGATATTCAGTTACTAAAAAAAGTAACACCACAATCAGGCGACTGTATTCGTGTGCTTGATATTTCAATGGAAAAAAATATGCCAGCTCTTCATGATGCTTTAACGGCTGGCGCTAAAGTTATGTATGTTGACCATCACAAAGCAGGTGACATTCCTAATCACGCAAATTTATTTCCTCATATAGATCTGGATGCAAATATGTGCACCAGTTTAATTGTGAGTGATTTACTTAATAATCAATTCCACCTGTGGGCAATTACTGCTGCATATGGTGATAATTTATTTGCAAAGGCTGATGCTGAAGCTGATAAGTTAAAACTGACTGAATTACAAAAATCGCAGCTAAAAGCATTTGGTACGTATATTAATTATAATGGTTATGGGAGTGAAGTTGCTGATTTACATTTTTCTCCAGAAAATCTTTACGAGCAACTTTTGCAATATAAATCGCCGCTTGATGCCATTAACGATGAAAACTCTGCTTACTATACTTTAGAGCGTGCTTATAAAGCTGATATGAAAAAAGCTGCAGGGGCTAAAGTTCTGCATGATTGTGATACTGCCAAAGTTATTTTATTAGATAATGAGCCTTGGGCGCGTCGTGTTAGTGGTGTATTAGGTAATGATTTAGCTAACCAAGCGCCGACTAAAGCGCATGGTGTTGTTACAAGCAATAATAAGGGAAGTTACACTGTTAGCGTACGCGCTCCGCTTAGTAATAAGCAGGGGGCTGTTGGTGTATGCAGTAAGTTTGCAACAGGTGGTGGACGTGCGGCTGCTGCTGGAATTAATGAGCTGCCTGAGACGCAACTTTCAAATTTTATAACTGAACTAGTAGGTTACTATAAGTAATGTATTTATAAGAGTTCTAAATCTTATCTATTAAGTGAACACTCATAAAATAAGTAATAGCTATCACAACAGAGAAGACAAGGAGAAGTAATAATTACTCGTAGGCGACAAGCTTGCTGGCGCAATCATATAACTTATAACTTCTCGGCGTAGCAGCTCGGTGCTGTAGATGATAAAATTATTTTTAAGTGAATACTCATAAAATCAAAATGATTAATACTATAAATATTAAGGGAATAAAATGAAAGTTGCCGTAGTAGGTACGGGCTATGTAGGCCTTTCTAATGCTATGTTGTTAGCACAGCACAATGAAGTTGTTGCATTAGATATAGACGAACACAAAATTGCGCTTTTAAATAATAAAAAGTCACCAATAGTTGATACTGAAATTAGTGAGTTTTTAACACGTAGTGATTTAAATTTTACAGCAACTACCGACAAAGTAGCTGCCTATAAAAATGCTGATTTTGTAATTATTGCTACACCAACCGATTACGATGTTGAAAACAATTATTTTAATACAAGCTCAGTAGAAGCTGTAATTAAAGATGCGATAGCGCATAACCCAAATGCGGTTATGGTTATTAAGTCGACTATACCGGTTGGTTTTACGCAAAATATTAAAGAGACGTTGGGTATTAGTAACTTAATATTTTCGCCAGAGTTTTTACGTGAAGGTAAAGCACTACACGATAACTTATACCCCTCGCGTATTGTTGTAGGTGAGCAAAGTGAGCGCGCAAGTGTGTTTGCTAACTTACTTAAGCAAGGTGCTATCAAAGAAGATATTGAAGTACTTTTTACTGACTCAACAGAAGCCGAAGCTATTAAGTTGTTCTCAAACACTTATTTAGCTATGCGTGTGGCTTATTTTAATGAGCTTGATAGCTACGCTGAATCACATGGCTTAAACTCTAAGCAAATTATACAAGGTGTTAGTTTAGACCCACGTATTGGTGATCATTACAATAACCCATCATTTGGCTACGGTGGCTACTGCTTACCAAAAGATACAAAGCAATTACGTGCAAACTATGCAAATGTACCAAACAATATTATTGGTGCGATTGTTGATGCTAATACGACACGTAAAGACTTTATTGCGGACTCAATAATTAAGCGTAGCCCTAAAGTGGTTGGTGTATATCGTTTAGTAATGAAAACAGGGTCTGATAACTTTAGAGCTTCTGCTATTCAAGGCATTATGAAGCGAATTAAAGCTAAAGGTATTGAAGTAGTCGTTTACGAACCAGTACTTGAAGAAAATGAGTTCTATCACTCACGTGTTATTAAAGACTTAAATGAATTCAAGCAAATATCTGACGTTGTAGTATCTAACCGTATGGTTGAAGAGCTCAGTGATATTGCAGACAAAGTTTATACACGCGATTTATTTGGTAGCGATTAATAAACAAAGTTTAAAGGCTAAAGGTTAAAGGCTAAAGGCTAAAAGTTAAAGTATAAGTCAAAAACTAAGGTAAATTTATATTAGGGGGCGTTGTGCAATTTGAGGACTTAAATGTATGGCAGCGCTCTGCCGATTTAGCTTGTGAAGTTTTTATTTATTTTAAGGCAAGTAAGCAATTTGGTTTAAAAGATCAAATTACACGCTCTGCATTATCAATTTCATCAAATATTGCTGAGGGTTATGAGAGAGAGACAGCTAAAGATTACTGCCGTTTTCTCTCTTACTCTAAAGGTAGCTGTGGTGAACTTCGCTCACAAATATATATTGCCTTAAAAATTGGTGAGGTTGATACAAAAACAGCAGAAATCTGGATAGAAGAGTCTAGGCAGTTATCAAAAATGATATCGGCCTTAATGAAAACTATTGAAACTTGGGATTAGGCTTTTAGTCTTCAACTTTTAACTTTTAACTTTATCAGCTTAAAGATTAGGTAATTATGAAATATTTAGTAACGGGTGCTGCTGGTTTTATTGGCGCGGCAACATGTCAAAAATTGTTAGCGGCCGGTCATGTAGTAGTTGGTATCGATAACCTTAACGACTATTACGATGTAAATTTAAAGCTGGCTCGTTTAGCGCTGTTTGAAAGCCATGAAGCATTTACATTTATTAAGCTTGATATAAGTGAACGCCCAGCAATGAGCGAGTTATTTAAAACACAGCAGTTTGATAAAGTAATACATTTAGCAGCGCAAGCTGGAGTTAGGTATTCAATAGAAAACCCTGATGCTTATGCCGATTCTAATTTAGTAGGGCACTTAAATGTGCTTGAAGGATGTCGTAATACTAAAGTTAAGCACTTGATTTATGCTTCATCTAGCTCTGTATATGGCTTAAACGAAAAAACACCATTTGAAACAACCGATAGTGTCGATCACCCTGTGTCGTTTTATGCAGCAACCAAAAAAGCCAATGAGCTAATGGCGCATAGCTATTCTCATTTATATAGTTTACCTACAACAGGCTTACGCTTTTTTACTGTATATGGCCCATGGGGTCGCCCAGATATGGCACCGTATATTTTTACTAAAAAAATACTTGCCGGCGACACTATTGATATAAATAACAACGGCGATATGTGGCGTGACTTTACTTACATAGATGACATTGTAGAAGGTGTTGTTCGTGCTGCCGATGTTATACCTGTTGCAAACCCAGATTGGAAAGTTGAAACAGGTTCACCTGCTTCTAGCTCTGCTCCGTATGCGGTTTATAATATTGGTCACGGTAGCCCAATAAACCTAATGAAGTTTATTGAAGCCATTGAAGCTGAATTAGGCACTGAAGCTAAAAAGAACTTCCGTGAAATGCAAGCTGGCGATGTTTATAAAACTTATGCTGATACTACCGACTTATTTAATGCAACAGGCTATGAAGCGCAAGTTTGTGTTAAGCAAGGCGTAAGTGAGCTTATTAAGTGGTATAAAGACTTTTATAAGTAAAAGTTACAATTTATAAGTCATTTAAAAACACTGTTTTCAATTTGAGGCAGTGTTTTTTATTGGCTTAAATAAAGTCATGTTAGATGAGCGCGAAATAAATTCGCACCTACAGGGTGCATATATCGTAGGTGAGGTTTTACACCTCGCTTTTGGACAGGTTAAGTTACATTAGCGCGAAATAAATTCGCACCTACAGGAACGTATATTGTAGGTGAGGTTTTACACCTCGCTTTGGTAAAGTTAAATTACATTAGCGCGAAATAAATTCGCACCTACAGGGTATTAAAAATTAGCAAATACACCTAATCTAGCAAATGTTTCCCCGTATATATCCTTTCCTTGATACAGCTCAGCTCCCCAACTTTTAGCGCCCATTATTGGTTTACTTAACTTACGTGTGTATGCTGTTTGTAACTCATAACTTGTTTTATAACCATCACGTTTATTTTCAAGCATACGAATAGTGGTATTTAAGCTTTCTATTTTACTTAATTGCCAATGCCAGCTTACGCTCATAGATTTAGCTGGTGTGTAGTCGGTGTAGTCATGCTCATCACCTAGCCAATGGCCAATAACATTACCTGAATTACGGTTGCCATCAAGGTAGAGACGGTTGTTATACCAACCTTTTTGTAAGTTACTATGCTCAAAACGTAGGCTGTGGTTATTAGCAATAAAAGGTAAGTAGAGTCCAAAACTGTAGGCATTATTACGAGATCCACCTAACGTGTCTTCAAGCGCAACCTCGCCATAAAACTCATAAGGAAGTGCGTAAATACTATTGTTGTAGGCAAATGTTATGGATCCTAGTTGATCGCCAAGCTCAAAGTTTTCTCCAAACTCATCGGCATCATTACTACCCACGTTATCTTTACTTCCAGGAGTAAAAAAGCCTTCTGCAAAGTCTTTTAACGTAACTGTTCGAGGGCCGCCTCCAAATTGCATTAAACGGCTTAAACCTATTGTTAAATTATCAGTTGCTGCAAAGCTTGTGTGTAAACCAAATAAATAAGGCTTGCCTGGCTCATATACATTAGCGACACCTGTTTGTCGACCTTCTTTTAAAATGCCACGTTGCTCGGTCATTTTGCTAATAAACATATCATAACGAATATTAAAGCTGGTTATTGGTTCTACATTGCTAAGCGTTATAGAAGGCGTTGTTTTAGCTTGTGTACTTAATAGCATAGCGCTGTCGTTAAATGGTGAATACCAATGCTCTCGGTAACCTACATCTAACTGCGCATATTTATTACCAAGGTAAAAAAAGCTTTGTGTAGGTAATATTTCGTCTTCGTTGGCTATGCCTGCAACACTTACACCAAAATAACGGCCAAAGTTAGCATAAGCGCCACCTTCAACTATTAGGTTTGTTTTTGTTGTTTGGCCGCGTTGGTTCGGCAGTGTTTTATCTTTTGTGCCAGCAGCAAGCGCTACTTTTGCAAATGACCCCGCATCGCTTTGAATATAAGGACTAAGTTGGTACGAAAGTGTTTGATATAACTCTGGATAAGTATGCCTTACTGTTTGCAGTACTCTATAAATATCGTGAGCTTTATAAGGCTTGCTCATAATATGTGTGTTTTTACTTACGGCTAAAAGTCGTTGTACTTGGTGCTCAAGTTCTGGGGCTTGATTTAAAGGTAAGTAGGGTGATACGCCACCTTTAGCAACAGCATTTGCACTGATTGCCATCCCGATAAACAGTGATATTTTTTTGAGCATAATTATTCCGTTAGCAAAAATTTGTTTAAGTAAAAACGTTAACGCGAGGTTAGCAATAAACGCCTAAGTAAGGAAGAAAAAAGCGATATATTAGTGGGGATATATAGGAGTAGGCTATCATTCGCAGGTGATAGACTATCCGTTAAATTCGAGCGCGTTTTGCATGTAGTGTTTTGCTATAAAGCAGGTGGCGAACGCATTTAATAAGTTATACCTACAAAAAATAGATTTATAAGTTATTTATTCACAAAGAGGTTAAGAGGGCGCTGCGCTTTAGAGAAGTAAAAATACATAATTACTATTATTTTAATGTCTTCTCATTTACTCCTCTTTTGCTTCTCTTTGTGTAATAGGGTTTAAGTAATTTATTCACAAAGAGGTTAAGATGGCGCTGCGCTTTAGTGAAGGCAAAAGTAGGTAGTCTATTAAGTATAAATATTAAAAGCTGCGCTTTTCGCGTGAGCAAGCTCTACGTTACCGGTAAGGTTTACGCCTCACTTTTAAAGCTCTAATAAACAAAAAACCCGATGGTACTGTGTACCATCGGGGTTTTTTAATCGTTTTAGTAAACCTAAACTTTAAATTCGTCTACAGACAAGCGAAGCTCTTCAGCAAGTTTTGCTACTTCTGAACTTGAGATATTAGTTTGGTTTGCGCCTTCGGCTGTTTGCTCTGCGATGGCTACAATCGACTCAAGGCGTTCGCTAATTTCTTGTGCTACTTGTTGTTGCTCAAGTGCGGCAGTCGAAATTTCTTCACTTACGTCGTGAGCTTGCGAAACCGCAAATGTAATCGAATCAAGTGCGCTACTTGCTAGGTCGGTTTGCTCAACACACGATACAGCGCGTTGCTTACCTTTGCTCATTGCCGTTACTGCAGCTTCAGCGCCTGTTTGTAGCGACTCAATCATTGATTGTATCTCTTGGGTGGACTCTTGAGTTTTACTCGCTAGAGAGCGCACTTCGTCAGCTACAACAGCAAAGCCTCGGCCGTATTCACCAGCTCGCGCAGCTTCAATTGCGGCATTTAGTGCAAGTAGGTTAGTTTGATCCGCTATTCCGCGTATTACATCTAATATGCTGCCAATTGATGCGCTATCTTGATGCAGTTTATTTATAACTTGTGAGGCGTCGTCTACTTCACGTGCTAGTTGTTCAATCGTTGCTTTATTGTTATTCGAAATACCTTTAACGCGTTCAGCTTCTTTATCAGCATTTTTAATTTCGCTAAGTGCTTGTTGAGCGCTGTTACTAACTGTTTGCGATGTACTGCTCATTTCGGTTGTTGCAGTAGCTGCTTGTTCAACTTGTGCTTGCTGGTTACGAATTGCTTGGCTTGATTCTGAGGTAATGGCCGATGTTTGCTCTGATGCTGCTGCAAGTTGAGTAGAGCGCGAAATAATACCTTTAATTAGGCTGCGTAGGCTGTCAATTAGTGTATTACAACTTTTAGATAGTTCGCCAAACTCGTCTTGAGCGCTGTCGTCTAAACGTTGTGTCATGTCGCCACTGGCAACAATATCTAAAATGCGATTAACTTCGGCAAGTGGTTTAGTAATGCGGCTAACAGTAATAATGGCAATCACAATTGCTAAAAGAGTGGCTATAACCATACCAACCCAGGTCCATAAATTAGCTGAGTCAACGTCGCTGCGCACACCTTGTTGTAATTTAAACGCAACGTCACTCGCTTGATTAACTAGTTCGTCAATTTGGTTAAGTGCCATTTTGGTGGCTTGCTCTGACTGTGCAAGCTCTGATTGCGTAAGCGTAATCGAATCAATTAAACGTTTTTTGTTTGCTGCTAAGCTGTTACTGCCCTTTATGTTATTTTCTAAAACATCAACATACTCTTTTAGGCTTGAATATAAGTCGCTATGCGTTTGCTCTATTGCTGGCTTAATTAAATCAACGGTACGTATTACCTCTTCAAGGTAATACGTTTGCTCGTTTTTAACAATATCGAGAGTGTTAAGCGTTTTAACGGTTAGCATGTCGGTGCTGTTACTAACTACCGACATAAAGTTGTTTTCTAAATTATTTGCAGCTTGATAAGCGCGAGGGTGGTTTTGTTCAAACCCGTCAATGTCGATAATGTCGAGTACAACAGAGTTAGCATCTTCTGCACTTAGTTCTATATTTTCTAATTGTGCTTTTAATGTTTTATTTAATGCTAGTTGTTTTGCTTTGTCTTCTAATAAATTTTCAACTGAGCTTAAAAAGCTTAAGTAGGTTTTTTCTACATTTTGGCTACTTTGATTAAGCGCAGCATCGTTTTTTACTACGTCTTGAAGCTCACGGTGCAGCGTGTTGAACAATTGTTTTTGCTCAAGGACCTGAGCTTTTATTGGCGCAAGCTCATTGGCTGATGTTGTGTAAAAGCTCGCTTGTGCGGCTTTACTCATTAAAATAAATTCGGCTTGTAGCTCAGAGCTTTTATTTAATGCTGGGAGGGATAGTTGGTTCACTTTTTGAGTGGAACGGTCGATATTTGCAATTTTTATTAAGGAATTACCACCAATTATTAATAATAATAGTGTGATAAATATAAAACCACCCCAAATACGCTGGCTTACTGTCAGGTTCATAAGATTTCCACTCAAAAAGTACTTCAATTAAAACTTATCGGCGTTTGTACCAATAAGTTAAGTAATTAAAATCAATTACTTTAATTAATTTTAACTATTAATTGATAAATCTAACAGATGTATTGTTTTTTTTCAGTTTATTTAGACGAAAGGTGGGAATTTTCTACAATTACTTTTTTAGTACTCAGCTCCATTAGGCTCATGGTGTTACCCCATACGCAGCCTGTATCTAGGGCGTGAACCCGTGAATTACCTGTTCTACCTTCAAGTGCGGCCCAGTGGCCAAAAATAATATCGTGTTTAGATTTAGCTATATTGGGGTGGTTAAACCAAGGAGTGAGAGTTTCGCTGTCGGTTATTGCACCCTTTGCATTAAGCTCGAGTGTGTTATCACTTGTTAAAAAACGCATGCGGGTAAAGTAATTAACTATGTATCTAAACTTTGCAAAGTCATCAAGGGTATTCGACCACTTAGCGGGGTGAGGCTGATACATGTGTTCAAAAAACGCTTTTGCGTTACTTGATTGATAACAGCTTTGTGCAAATTGGGCTTGTTTTAGCGCATCTTCAACAGACCAATCAGGGTTTAACCCCGCGTGAGATATAAAGCAGTTATGTTTTATAAGCTCTAATGCCAATGGCTGGGTTTGTAAAAAAGCGATGTAGTTAGCCAATTTAGGGCTTTCAAATATTGAGTTTAATTTATCGTTTGGATTAGTGGGTTTGTTAAGAAAGTAGCAGGCAATCATGTGAAGGTCGTGATTGCCTAAAGTGATGGTCATGCTATTTTGATGTTGGTAAATATAGTCTAAGCAGGCTAGGGAGTCTGGCCCGCGAGCAACTATGTCGCCAACTAAATATAGGTGATCTTTACTTGGGTTAAAATCAACCCGTTGTAAAAGGGTGTTAAATTCACTAAAACACCCTTGTAAATCACCTATCGCATAATCTGCCATCTAAGTGCTTAATGCAAAATGTTAGGGCAAGCCAAACGAAACACATTAATAGGCGCCTGAAACTCAGAGCCAAACTCGTTGCGTAACGTGTAATGGCCTTGCATAGTGCCTACAGGTGTATCTAAAATTGCACCGCTGGTGTATTTATAGCTTTCGCCTGGGCCAATATCTGGCATTTCGCCAACAACGCCTTCGCCTTCAACTTCTACTTGTTTGCCATTTGCATCGGTAATTAACCAATAGCGGCTCAGTAATTTTGCACTGCATAAACTATGGTTTTTAATTGTTACCGAGTAAGCAAATACGTATTTTTCAAGCTCAGGTTGAGATTGACCTTCTACGTAAAATGTTTCTACAGATACCTTTACAGGCGATCCAATGTTACTGCTTGTTGTCATAAATCCAGTTAGCTATATCAATAAATTGTTGTAAAGATAAGCGCTCAGCACGCAGCGTTATATCAATGCCAATGTTAGTTAGTTCTTCTGCGGTAAGTAAGTTACCTAAACTATTACGTAGCGTTTTACGGCGCTGGTTAAATGCTTCTAAACACACGGTGTTTAAAATTTTAACGCTTTTTGCTGTACGTTGCTCTGGCTTTTTAGGTATTAAACGAATAACAGCAGAGTCAACTTTTGGCGCTGGTTTGAAGCACTCAGGTGGTACTTCAACAACCGGCATTGCATTACAGTAGTATTGAGTCATTACGCTTAAGCGGCCAAATGTTTTACTACCTGGGCCTGCTACCATGCGTTTTACTACTTCTTTTTGAAGCATAAAGTGCATGTGCTCAATATGATCTGAAAATTCAAAAAGGTGAAACAATAACGGTGTCGAAATATTGTAAGGTAAGTTACCAAACACTTTTAATTTTTTGTCATCGCGAACCAAGCTTGCAAAGTCAAACGTCATTGCATCGCCTTGGTTAACGGTTAATTTAGGACCCAAAAATGGGTGTTCAATTAATCGTTGTGCTAAGTCTTTATCTAATTCAACAACCGTTAAATGGCCGCTTAAGTCGGCTACTGGCTCAGTAATTGCGCCAAGGCCGGGGCCAATTTCTACTAAGTTGTCTTCTGGTTTAGGATCAATCGCAGAGACTATTTTATCGATGATAGATTCATCAAATAAAAAGTTTTGCCCAAAACGCTTACGAGCGCGGTGTCCTAAATGTACTTTATCGGTCATTGATTTTGTGCTTTTTCTTGGGCGAGCTTAATTGCTTCGCGGATCGCTAATTCAAAACTGCCAACGTCAGCTGTACCAGTACCTGCTAAATCGAGTGCAGTACCGTGGTCAACTGAGGTGCGGATAAATGGTAAGCCAAGGGTAATATTTACCGATTTACCAAATCCTTTGTATTTTAGCACAGGTAATCCCTGATCGTGATACATAGCAAGTACTGCATCTGCTTCAGATAGGTATTTATGTTGAAATAAGGTATCGGCCGGTAGTGGGCCAATTAAATTCATCCCTTCACTTCTAAGTATTTCGAGCGTTGGGGTGATTGTTTCTATTTCTTCACGGCCTAAATGGCCATCTTCACCTGCATGTGGGTTTAAGCCACACACTAAAATACGTGGTTTTTCTATCCCAAACTTAGTTTGTAGGTCGTGATTTAAAATACCCGCTACTTTAGTTAAGCGCTCAGGAGTAATGGCACGCGATACATACGCAAGTGGAATATGCGTGGTTACAAGTGCAACGCGTAAACCTTCAGTTGCAAGCATCATAACTACATCTGCAGTATTTGATTGCTGCGCAAAATACTCAGTGTGTCCGCTAAATGAAATGCCCGCTTTGTTAATAATGCCTTTGTGAACAGGGCCCGTAACAACCGCATCGAACGTGCCATCCATGTTTTTTTCACTTGCTATACGCAAGGTATCTAACACGTATTGGCCGTTACCGTCATTTAGTACGCCAAGCTCTACATCCGCACCTAAATCAACCTGATGAATATACAAACTGCCCGCAGGTGCTGCTATGGCGGGGGCATTATCATCAAATTTAATTAAGTTTATTGTTAAGCCTAAATGCTTTGCACGCTCTTTTAATAGTTTGCCATCAGCAATCGCTATTAGTTGAGCGTCCCACGCTTGCTGAGCAAGCGTGAGTAGCAAATCAGGGCCAATACCGGCTGGTTCACCCGGTGTAATAGCAATTCTTAGAGTCATATTTATTAGTCTATAGGGAAAATTTCAACGTGAGCTTGCTCGCGCATTTCTTGCTGCCAGTTAAAACTTTCTTCCTTAAATTTACGGTTAAACAACATGCCATGAGCACGGTTACGTTTAGCTAGTTCAGTTTTATCAGCTACACGTTTGCCAAGTAACTGCACAATATGCCAACCAAACTGTGTTCTAAACGGTTCGCTTATTTCATTTTCTTTAAGAGAAAGTAATGTATCTTTAAACGCAGGTACGTAGGTAGTTGGATCTGTCCAATCGTATTCGCCACCTTTAAGTGCAGAGCCTGGATCTTCTGAGTACTCTTTAGCAAGTTCACCAAAGTCGGCTGTTCCTGCACGTAAGTCTTTTGCAAAGCCTGCAAGCATTGAGCGTGCTTTTTCTTCACTTAAAATAATTGAAGGTTTAATAAGTATATGGCGTGAACGTACTTCAGTTGTTTCTACAACTTGTAGGCCACGAACGTCTTGTACTTTAATGATATGAAAACCAGCACCAGAGCGAAGTGGACCAACAATAGCGCCTTTCTTTTGGCCTTTTACTGCTTCAGCAAAAAGCGATGGCATTTCGTTAATGCCCATGTAACCAAGTTGTCCACCTTCAAGTGCTTTAGAGCCGCTTGATGATGAAATAGCAATACGCTTAAACTCTTGGCCATCGTTTAATAGCTCAATAACCTTATCTGCACGTGTTTTTGCATCAGCAATTTCGTCAGCTGTCGCATCGTTAGGGATATCTATTAAAATATGACCAATGTCGTACTCTTCAGCACTTTGACCTTGGGTTTCCATAATTTTTAAAAGGTTATCAACTTCTTGTTCGCTAATATAAATACGACGATCAACGCTTGCACGTGTTACTTGCTGCGTTGTGATTTCTTTACGAATTTCTTCACGGTAAGCTTGAAAGCTTTCGCCCGAACCTTCAATAGTGCGGCGTAAGTCGGCAATTGTTCCGCCTTGCTCTTTTGCCATGTTAGCGAGAGTTTGATCGAGTTGGCTGTCTGAGATTTGTAATCCCATACGCTCAGCCATTTGCATCATAAGCGCCTGATTAACTAAACGCTCTACAGCTTGTACACGAAGTGTTTCATCTTTTGGTAATTGCTGGCCTTGTTCTTGTGCTTGCTTTTTAACACGATCAATTATGGTGTCTACTTCGCTTTTTAAAATTACGCCTTGGTTTACAACGCCAATAACTTTATCTATTTCTACTGGTGCAGCCATTACACTTTGACAAAGGCTGGCACTTAAAACTGCTGATGTTAATAATTTTTTTAAATTCATATTCTTTTTACTACTCTTACTGATAGTACTCTAGTTACTAAGAAAATACGGTCTACGATAGCCAAAAATACCTTGTTGTAATAATTTTTGTGCATCATAACGGCTTTTACTGCCAAGTCCTTTTAATACAAAATTCAAACTAATACCTGAATCAAAAGTTGCTTGTTCTTGTCCTATTGACTGATTTAAATCAGTTTCAATTTGGCGATGGCCAGTAATTTGGATAGCCCAACAGCATGATTCATACTGTAATCCGCTCAATACTTCGATACTTCTGTTGTTTTCAAGATCTCGATGATAGCTCGCAATAAATTGCCATTCGTCGCTAATAGGAATACTTGTAAATACACCTGCTTGCTCGATTGTATTTCCTGAGACATCATTTGCATAGCGATGGTTCAATTGTACTAGCTGATTATTATCACCTTTATAATCAAGCGTTACATTTGACTGTACCATTTGCTTGCCATCTGTATCATATTGAATACCTCCAGCGAGGTACCAACGGCGGTGCCAATGTAACATGGTTTGAGCTGCAAATAGTGCATTATAATTAGTGTCTGAGTTTAAGCCTTGCTCTGTTGGCTTGGCATCGTCACTTAAATAAAATATTTGGCCCGCACTCAAGTTAAACACTTCTTCTTGTTTTTTATCAAATAAGCGCGTTGTAGCACCTAAAGTAAACTGATTAGCAGCGGCTATACGGTCAACACCCGAAAAGCGCACGTCTCTAAATAAACCATAATAATCATCTTGCAGCTTGGTTGTATCAAACAAGCCAATATCTGACTGATCTTTATTAGGTGTATATAAATACTGAATTTGCGGCTCAAGCGTTTGTATACCATCTTCAAAAAAGTAAGATGCGTCACGCTCAAAATTAAGCTGAGAGTACAAACGTACTTTTGGGATAGTACGCGATACGGTATCGCTGTATTGCGTGCCGGTTAAGTTTCCGCTTTGCTTATAATTAGTTTGTAATAAGCTTACTTCAGATAAAAATGACCACGCATGCGTAGCGTAGTTGTAGCGTGCTTTTGGTTCTACGTGTACACGAGTTGCGCTGTCTATGGCCACTTCTGATGAATCATTAGTAAAATGGCTAATTTCGCCCGACACACTAAAGTCAAAATTATCAAAACGCCAAGGCGCTGTTTGCGTAAAATTAACTTGTGGTATTGCAGTGTATGACTCTAAGTGATCGCCGAGTACTTCAAAGTTTTGCACTTTAATATCGGTGCGCCATGTATCACCTAAATGGGTAAGTGAACCAGTACGATACAATTGAGTATCGGTTTTACTTGCGTAGTTTGAAGTTAAGTCGGTAATGTAGTTATCATCGCTCACATTGGTTACATCAACGTTTGCGCGCCAGTTTTCACCTAGGTAGCTTTGCTGTTGCCAATGAAACATGTAGCGTTCATTTAAATCAGGCTCAGAATCATCACTATCTAAGTATTCAATCCCTACTAAGCCTTCATGTTGCTCTGTTAGGTATCTAAATTCTGTTTGTAATTGCAGCCCTTTGTTAGACATATAACGAGGCGTAATAGTGGCATCAAAATTAGGTGCAATATTTAAATAATACGGCGTAATTGTTTCAAGGCCGTATTTGTCAGAGCTTGAAATAGTCGGGGTAAGTAAGCCCGATTTACGGCGTTCATCTAGCGGGAATGTAAAATAAGGTAAATATAAAACCGGTGTATCTAAAATACGCAATACGGCGTTATATGTTTCGCCCCAACCTTCTTCGCGTGAAAGGTTTATTTCGTCAGCTTCAATTTCCCATGCAGGGGTGTCACTTGGGCAAGTAGTAAAGCTTGCATTCATGAGTAATAGGCCAGACTGATTAACAGTGAGCTTTTCAGCGCCGCCTTTACCTTGTTGTTCGGTTAGGCTGTAGTCGGCGCCTAACAAACTGACTTCTGAATTATTTAAATCGGCATTTAATCCGGTGCTGTTTACTTTACTTACGTAGTCTTGATAAGTAATTGGCCCCGTTGCATTTAATAAACCACGCTGTTTGTCTATCAACGCAGTTTGTGCGGACAAACTCATCTTAAGGGTGTTAATATCAACATTGCCGGTAAATTCAGCGCTTTGAGTGCCAAGTAGCTCAACATCATCAGCTTGGATATCAACTTCACCAAGGTTAAGGCCTTCAAGTGGTTGCCAAGCTCTGGTTTGCATTGAAATGCCACAAAGGTTGTGTGCCAGTTCAGTTTCGGCAAGCGATGGTGCGCTAACTACGCTTAGCATCAATATGCCCCAGGTTTTGCTCATTTATCGACCTTAATACTTTGTGTTTAATATAATATACACATAATAAAGGAAAATAATGGCAATTACAGTAATTGACCTATAAAAATAGATATCTAATAAAATGACACGCTTTGAGAATTTACAACAATTTATAAACACACACCTTAATGCCAAGTCGCATACTTTAAATGCGATCACGGGTGATGCGAGCTTTCGCCGTTATTATCGTTTAAATCACGATAATAAACATTTAATAGTGATGGACTCAGATCCAAAAAAAGTGAATAACGAACCTTACATTTCGCTAAATCAGGTGTTTGTTGAGCAAGGTTTTTTACTTCCCACTATTATTGCAAGTGATGAGAAACAGGGCTTTTTTGTTCTGAGTGATTTAGGCAGTACGCACCTAGCCGACATGCTCGATGATGCAAATCGCACCGAGCATTACCAAGCATTAATTAGTTTAAGTGCTCAGTGGGCAAAAACGCCCACAGCTTCTGCTATGCAAGCGTATAACGAAGATTTTATAAAGCTAGAGCTTGATATATTTAGCCAGTGGTTAGTAAGCGACTTTATTAATGAGCCACTCAGTGCAGAACAAAAAATAATGTGGCAAGCAAGTTCAGAGCTATTAATAAAGGCGATGCTTGAGCAACCTACGGTTACCGTTCATCGTGATTACCATAGCCGTAATATTATGAATAGTGATGGCCAGTGGGCCATTATAGATTATCAAGATGCTGTACGCGGGCCGCTTTGCTACGACTTAGTATCGCTACTGCGCGATTGCTACTTTAAATTGCCAGAGCAAGAGTTAACAAGTTTACTTGATTTTGCTTATCAAGAATTTACAGCTCAAAATTTACTGACTAACACTTCATTCGATGAGTTTAAATATTGGTTTGATTTAACCGGATTACAGCGCCACTTAAAAGCTGCGGGTATATTTTGTCGATTGTATTTACGCGATGGTAAAACAGGTTATTTAGATAATATTTTACCGACGCTTGATTACATTATTGAAGTAGCGGCAAATTACCCAGAGCTCAAAGCATTGAGTGAGTGGACAAAAAATACCATAGTGCCAAAAGTGACTGAAAAGTTGGCAATGGAGCGCTCATGAAAGCGATGATTTTAGCTGCAGGGCGCGGACAGCGTATGATGCCGCTTACGCAAAATATGCCAAAGCCAATGTTAAAAGTGGCAGAAAAACCACTTATTGAGCACCATATAAATAACCTTAAAGCTGCCGGCATTACCGATATTGTAATAAACCTTGCGTGGCAGGGTGATAAAATAAAAGACTACTTTAAAGATGGCAGTCAATTGGGCGTAAATATACTTTATAGCCAAGAAGTTGAAGGTGGCCTTGAAACTGCCGGCGGTATTATTGAAGCGTTACCGTTGTTGGGCGACTCGTTCATTGTAATAAATGGCGATGTATACACCGACTACGATGTAAGCGCGCTAATGCAACTTCATTTGCAACCCGGTGAGGCGCACATAGTGCTTATAGAAAACCCGCCACACAATCCAGATGGCGACTTTGCATTGAGCCATTTGTCGGCCGAGAGTCAAAAATATACCTTTTCGGGGATTGGCCGGTATCAGGCTGATTTTTTTAAAGGATTAACGCAAGGTATTCGCCCTTTAGGGCCTATTTTACGTGAAAAGCTAAATGAACATTTAGTCTCTACTGAGCTCTACATAGGGCAGTGGGATGACATTGGTACACCAGAGCGTTTAAACCAATTAAACACGCGCCTTGAGGCGTAACAACTCAATTTTTAAGAAGGCAGTATTATAGATGTGGGGAAAAATTCTCGGTTTTTGTTTTGGCTTTATGTTTGGCAAAATATTTGGTGCTATTTTAGGTTTATACCTAGGTCATTTATTTGATAAAAGCTTAAAAAATAACTTTGATAAAGCAGGCGGTTTTTCTAGCTTATTTAGTGGTGACGATGTTCACGAGCGCCAAGCTTTATTCTTTTCAAGTTGCTTTGCTGTTATGGGGCACATTGCAAAATCGAATGGCCGAGTGAGCGAAATACATATAAAAGCGGCTAACTTGTTTATGGATGAAATGGGCTTAAAGGGCGAAGAGCGCCGCGAAGCACAACATGCATTTCAGTCAGGTAAAGAGAGTGACTTTTCACTTAAAGAAACAGTACACGACTTTAAAGAACGCTTTGCTAAACGAAACGATTTAATACAGTTGTTTTTAGAAATACAAATTCAAATGGCGTTTTCTGATGGCGTGTTAGCCGAACAAGAAAAGCAATTATTAGCAGAAGTAAGTAAACAGCTAGGGATTTCTAAAACACACTTTGCATTTGTATTAAAACGTTACCAAGCTGAGTTTAACTTTAGAAAGCAACAACAGCGCTTTAATCAGCAGCAACAAAGCCAAGGTCAAAGTAGTAGCTACCGTGAGGGTTCTGGCCATCATGTACCGCCAAATAATAATATGAACCGTGCGCAAGCATTGGCGTTATTAGGCTTAAATAGCGATGCAACGCAGCGTGATATAAAAGTAGCGTACCGTAAACTTATGTCGCAACATCATCCAGATAAATTAGTGTCGCAAGGTTTACCAAAGCACATGATGGAATTGGCTGTTAAAAAGAGCCAAGATATTCAAGCCGCTTATGAGTATTTAAAAAAGTCGGCGTAAAAACCCGTCTATTTCTTTTGTTAGGCGTGCGTGTTGACCGGGTTGATCGCGCAGGCCAAACAATTGGCGTTGGCGGTAATCAAATTTTGCATTTCGCTCAACCCAGCGCTGACGATTTTTAAGGCTCATTAAAATGTCTGTGCTGTCATTTGCGTAGTAAATATCAAGTAAGGCGGGTGTAACAAGTGACGCTGTTTGGCTCAAACTTTCGTTACGTTTAGTATTAGGTAAGTAACTGCTTAAACTTATAAACGCATCTAGTCTCTCATCTGGAAAATCTGCATAGTACTCCAACAACACACCCGCACTAGTACCTTGTGCAATAACCACTATATTACTCGAATCTTCCATAGCGGTTTGATACAGCGCATTAAACCGAGAAATGAGATTTATTTTATAGTCATCAAGTATGTCGTCAGTTACTTTTTCTATTGCATTAACGTAATGAGGCTCACCTTTGATTTTTGCAGGCTGTGATTGTGCGTTTGTTGCTGTGTCGGGTGATGCAGGCTCACCGGCTTTACTAGGCGCAGCTTCGGTTTCGCTGGGCATTGTTTCGGCCAGTTTACTTGCTTGCCAGTCAATGTCGGGCACTGTCATTGCGTAGGTGCTGTAACCTAAATTATTAAGCTCTTTGCGCAAGTAGCTCATACCTGAATTATTGGTAGGTGAAGAATGCCAATCGGGTATAAGTATTACGATACCTCTAAAATTACTACTCATATACTCGCTGTAAAGGCTTAAAAATTCTGTTTCACCCGCCAATATTGGCTTTATTTCATCACTTGGAAGTAGTCGCTCAATATCGCTATTTTCAATACTTGATAGGCTAGGTGGAGCAATATGTTCAGCCGCGCTGATGGGGTTAGCTAAAAGTAGGGCACAGCTGAGCTGTATATAAAAAGCCCCTTTTAAAAACCGTGTAAATAGCATAACGCACCTAACTAATGACAATTAGTTAGGTATCGGCAAGGTTATCTAAAAGTTTAATGTATAGAGCGAATTAGCTAGTAAATTTAAACCTGTTAAAACTCTAATTCGGCTTCAAAAGTAAGTACTTGCTCAGTTACGGGGTGCTTTAATTTCAGCATTTGTGCATGTAATTGTAAGCGAGGAGCGGCAGCAAGTGCCTCTTTGTGGGCGTAAAGTCTATCACCTAAAATAGGATGACCCAGGCTTAACATATGCACACGTAACTGATGCGAGCGACCAGTGATGGGGGTTAGCTCTACACGGGTTGCATTTTCTTCACGCTCAAGTATTTTAAAATGCGTAAGTGAAGGTTTGCCTCTGTCGTGATCAACCATTTGTTTAGGGCGATTAGGCCAATCACAAATAAGGGGTAAATCTACTGATCCTGTTTCAGCTTCAAGTTGTCCGTATATACGTGCGATATAACGTTTCGCTGTTTCGCGCTCTTGAAACTGCATACTTAAATGTCTGTGCGCTGCTTTATTCATGGCAAGGCACAGTATGCCAGAAGTCGCCATATCTAAGCGGTGCACTATTCTTGCTGTTGGAAAAACACGATTAACACGATTAATTAAGCTGTCGGCATGTTTAGGATCTTTACCTGGGACAGTTAATAACTCACTTGGTTTATTAACTATCAGCAAGTCGTCATCCTGAAAAAGTATCGTTAAATACGGACTCATAGGGGGATTGTAGTTAACTAACACGGCCGACCTTAGTAATTTTGAAGGGCGCTATTTTAGTAGAGCAAGCCAACAGGCTCAAGTAAAAGTTTGGCTATATTGTTTTAACTAATAGTCCAAGCCTTAGGCTCCTTTAAAGCGTTTTTATAACTTAATTTCTTCGGGTGTTAATAATCGATATTCACCACTGGCCAAGTTTTCATCTAGGGTAATCCCCGCAATCTGCTCGCGATGTAACTCAACCACTTTGTTATCTACCGCGTAAAGCATACGCTTAACTTGATGATACTTACCTTCACTTATTGATAAACGGAGTCCGTAATTAGCAAGTCTCTCTGCTATAGCTGGGCGGGTTAAATCTTTTTCGTTATGCAGCATGAGACCTGTACGTAATTGCTCAAGGGCTTCATCGGTAATAGGCTCTTGAGTTTCTACTAGGTAGGTTTTAAATTTATTGCTTTTAGGCGACGTAATTTTATGTGACCAATCGCCATCATTAGTAATAATAACTAACCCTGTGGTATCTATATCAAGGCGACCTGCTACGTGAAAGTCGCTCATATTTGGCTCATCAAGTAAGTCAAAAACAGTTTTATGAAGCTCATCGCTGTTAGCGCATACATAGCCAACAGGTTTATTTAGCATGTAATAGCGCTTACCTAAAAATACCAAAGGCGTACCTTGGTGCAGTACTTCATCTTGCTGGGCTAACTGAAAATTATGTGATGTGATTACTTCGCCATTCACGCTTACTTCTTTTCGCTTAATACTAGCGCGAGCTTGCGTGCGCGGTATTTCAGCTAAGTGGCTAATGAATTTATCTAAGCGGCAAGGGAATTTCATTTTGGTTCACATTTTTAGTCGGCTACAATGGGCGCGATTATAGCCGATAGTGAAATACCATGACAGTGCACAGCACACAAATTTTAAGCCTTTACCAAGCAAAAATAGACACAGGTGAACTGTGTTTTGATGCTGCGCAGCAAAATGCGGTGGAAGCTTTAAATACGCTAAGCGAGCAACTTCAAGCTCACACATCATGGTGGCAAAAAGCGCCCTTAATAAAAGGCATTTATTTATATGGACCCGTAGGGCGTGGTAAATCCATGTTAATGGATTTATTTTATAAAAACCTACCTATTGAGCAAAAGCAGCGGCTGCATTTTCATCATTTTATAGCACAAGTGCATGCCCAACTTTCGCAGCTACAAGGTCAAAAAAATCCACTCATTCTAATTGCAAAACAGTGGGCTAAAAATATTCGAGTACTGTGTTTTGACGAGTTTTTTGTGAGCGACATTGGCGATGCCATGATTATGGCCAGATTGTTCAATGCATTGTTTGAACAAGGTGTTGTGCTGGTGGCCACATCGAACGCAAAGCCAGAGCTGCTTTATTACAACGGCCTGCAACGAGCGCGATTTTTACCTACTATCGATTTAATTAATAACCATTGCCATATAATTAACGTGGCAGGGGAGGACGATCACCGTTTTAGATATGGTAAAAACAGTCGTCACTATTTTATTAATTTATCAAATCTCGATTTTAAAAATGAGTTTTTAGCTTCGTATCCAGTAGTAACATGTAGCAATACAATTACTGTGCATGGCCGCGATTTACCCTATTTATTAAAAGCAGATAACGCCTTGATGATTGATTTTATGGCGCTATGCTCCGGCCCGCGTAGTGCTAACGATTATATGTTTTTAGCAACGCAATTTGATGTGTTATATGTATCGAACGTGCCGCAAATGGGTGTTAAAGCAACGGGTAAAGTTATTGTTCACGGTATAGAAGATAGCTACCAACGCGAAAAACAAACACTTGATGAGCATACTTTTGACGACGAAGCACGGCGCTTCATTGCCTTAGTCGATGAATTTTACGATTGCCATAAATTGCTAGTAATAAATGCGCAAACCGACATTGAACATTTATATAAAGGTAAAAAGTTGAGCTTTGAATATGCGCGCACACAATCACGCATAGTCGAAATGCAAAATTGGTAACGCTTAATATTGATTGTAAACAAGCTTGCTCACGTGAGAAGCGCAGCCCCTCTTAACCTTTTTGTGAATAAATTACTTAAAATCTTATTGCACAAAGAGAAGTAAAAGAGGAGTAAATGAGAAAACATAAAACAATAGTAATTATGTATTTTTACTTCTCTAAAGCGCAGCGCCCTCTAAACCTCTTTGTGAATAAATCCCTTAAGATCTTATTGCACAAAGAGAAGTAAAAGAGGAGTAAATGAGAAGACATAAAACAATAGTAATTATGTATTTTTACTTCTCTAAAGCACAGCGCCCTCTAAACCTCTTTGTGAATAAATTATCTAAAAACTTATCGCACAAAGAGAAGTAAAAGAGGAGTAAATGAGAAAACATAAAACAATAGTAATTATATATTTTTACTTCTCTAAAGCGCAGCGCCCTCTAAACCTCTTTGTGAACAAATCACTTAAGATCTTATTGCATATAGAAATTACGAGCTTTGCTCGTCACAGCCAGCAAGCTGTGCTTATACAAGTAAATTTAACCACGGTGTTAAACTTACCCTTTTTGGCGCACTATATTCTCAAGGGCGCGAATATTAGTAATTAAGTCCTGGCGTTGTGGATTGGCTTGTAATGCTTTTCTAAGATGCTTTAGCGCGCTCGGGTAGTCTTTAGAGTCAATTGCTATTTGTGATAATCCAAGCCACGCCGATAGTTGGTAATCAGGTAGAGCTTGTGCACGAACATACATAAGTTTAGCTTGGGTAAGTTGACCTTTACTACGATATATACTTGCTAAACTAAGTAGGGCATCACCTAAATTCGGGTTTATTTTAAGTGCGTTATTTAAGCTTTTAAGAGCACGTTTAGTATTACCTTGTTGCATAGCAATTTGTGCGCTGTATACAGAAAACTGCGCTTGTTCATCACGGGGTAGCTGCTTAGTTAATCTTTTTGCGCTGCCTATTAGCTCTTTAGCTAAATCCCATTTTTGTTGAGATACAAGCCAGCCTAAAGTTTGCATCGTGGTATTAATAACCTCAACTTGCTGCTGTTTAGTGGCGTGTTTTAAACCATGCTTTAATAAACTCACTGCGCGTTCAGTGCTGCCTTCAGTTAAATGCAGCTGGGCTGCTAAAAGCTGGTTACTGGCATCTTTAGGGTTGAGTTTTAAGGCCACTTCAATAGCAGCTAGCGCCTGCTTTTTTTGATCAAGCTGTAATGCTATTTGTGCACGTTGCAGCCAAAGTTCAGCTTTATCAGGGCTTTTATTAAGTAATTCTTTTAGTAACGCACTTGCCTGGCTTAAATCACCCGATTCAATTAACGCAAACAATAGACCTTGTTGATATTGGCTTGTTTCTGGCGCTAGCATAAGCGCCTGGCGGTACGCCGCTACTGCGCTCCAAGGTTGGCTATGCTGCACGTGTATATAAGCAAGTTGCGCATAACTTTGTGCGTCAGCTTGGCCTAGTTCAATACTGTGAACTAGGTGTGTTTGTGCTTTGTCATACTTTGCTTGTTGCATGTATAAAAGGCTCAAACCTTGGTGTGCTTTTACTAAATCAGGTGAAGCTTTTAAACACGCTAGGTAAGCTAGTTCAGCGTTATTAAAGTCTTTTGTTGAAAGCAGTACTTGTGCACGTAATAAGTTTAAAGCAGTGCTATCTTGGCTTATATCTCGGCCTTTAAATAGCGCCGCAACTTCACTGTAATTACCGGCTTGTAATAGTGGTTGTACTTGGCGAGCAAAACCGCGCTCGGTCGGCTCAATAAGAACCTCTGTAGGGCCTAGTAATTTGTTATTTATAGCCAACTGCCATGTTGGATCGCTAGGCGATAGAGTTACTTTTAGTGGCGCACTTTTCAATGGCGTACTAGCAGCGCTAGCATGCACGCTACTTACACCTAATAAAGGGAGTGAGCACATTAAAGTAGTGATAACTGCGCGAGTTAATGGTTTTAGCGTTTTAAATATATTCATATTTTTCATTTTAATAGGCTTAAGGTTTAAATTCGATTGGCCAAATAAAGCGAGCGCGTACGGTTTCACCTTCTTTTTTAGGTGCACTAAAGCGGCTTTGTTTAATAATTTTGTCGATAGCTGGTTTAAGTTCAGGGTATGGGTTTTGTACTACCTCAATTAAACTTAACTTGCCACTTTCATCAATAAATACATCGAGTTTTACAGTAAATACATCAACACCTCGGCGGGTTAAGCTTTTTGGTAAAACGGCCTTGACGGGAGTAAGTAAAGTGGGGAGACCATCGAGTTGATTTAAGCTAAATGCATCCCAATTTACACTCATTGATTGCCATTGTGGCGCGCTTACTTTTACGTTGGGGGTATCGGGTTTTACAATACTTAAATCACTCTTTATCTTAATTTTTACGGCTTGAATTGACGCGCCTGCACCTTCTACCGCTAAGCTTTGCATTGGCTCACTTGTTTGCTGTTGTGATATTGATGGAGGTGGCGGAGGTGGCAGTGCCACCATGGCAATCTCACGTACAACCACTTTGTCTTGGATATGATGCTCTGCAAGTTGCCCAAGCCATAAAAGCAGTAATGCAGCACTAAGCACAATGAGACTAAGGCCAAATGCAAACAGCGGATGGCGATTGTTTTTTGTTTTTTGAAGCGGGTTAATCGTGTGCATATTATTGTTTCGTAGCTAAGTTAACTTGCGCTGCGCCTGCCAGCTTTGCTTCGTCAATTACTTGAACAAGTAACTCAGTAGGTACTGTTTTATCAGCTTGAATAACCACAGGGCGTTGTTGCTGTTTTAACATTTGCTCGACACTACTACGTACACCGGCAACACCAATTTGGCCGCCATCAAAAAATACTTGTTGGTTGTCGGTTATTGCTAAAAATATAACTTGCTGCTCAAGACGACTGGCCGATACGGCTTGTGGTTTATCAACCTCAACGCCGCTTTCGCGTACAAATACGGTTGTAACAATAAAAAATATTAGCAATATAAATACCACATCAAGTAGCGGCGACATATCAATATGTTGCCCCGCTTCTTGCTCTAGCTTGTGCTTTAATCGTGATTGCATAGTGTTACCCTAACTGTTTACTTAATGTATGTAATTTAGGATTACGCTGCGAATACGCTAAGTAAGCTTGCATTAACCACGCAGGAATAGCGCACACAAGACCAAGTTGAGTTGTTAGCAATGCATCACCAATGGCGTCACTCATTAACTCGTTATGGCCCAGCGCCATTACTTTAAATGTATCAAGCAAACCAACAATGGTGCCTAATAAACCAAGTAGCGGAAGCGCTGCAGTTAAAATAGAGCTAACTTCTTGCCAATAACCTTTGCGCTGCGCTTGGTATTGTTTAAGGTGCAGTAAGTCATGAAAAATCAGCTGGTATACAAATAAAGCGAGTAAAAGAATACACCAGCAAATAGGGTTACTAACTATTTTTTCAAACATTGTTATCTCCTTTTTCTAGTTGGCTTAGCTGTAATGCAAAGCCTTCTAGTTGGCTGTAATACGCTTTTGCTTTACGCGATAACAGTGCATTTAAAACGAGTGCTGGTATAGCAACGACTAAACCCAGTTCGGTTGTTATAAGTGCTTGTGCAATACCGCCCGATACAACTTCTGGGTCGCCTGAGCCAAACAAGGTCATCATTTTAAATGTTTCGATCATGCCGCTAACAGTGCCTAATAACCCAAGTAGTGGGGCTACTGCTGCAGTAACGGCAATAGCGCCAATAAAGTTATCGAGTTTATGCTTATCATGAATTAACTGATTAAATAATTGATCGTCTCGTACTTGGCCTTTTTCGCTTTGCAGCGTTAAGTTAAATAGCTGCTGCTGCATACCTGAAAATTCACTGCTATTTTCAGCTTTAAAAAGTTGCTGTAATTGCATTTGAGAGTGCATTTTAATTTTACTTAAACGCAGTAGCTGTGCGGCTTTTAATAGCGCAATGGTAAGTGCAAAGCAGGCAAATAAAATAATAGGGATAGCCCATAAACCGCCTTTTTCTAGGTGTTCAAGCGGACTTTCTTGTTGGGCTTGGCTAGTTACTAAGTGCGTTAAACTAGGATCAAAAGTAAGTAATGTAGAGCCTACACCGTTTTGCTTTAAAGTATTATCGAGTGGGTTGTCGTCACTTGTTGATTGTACTAACGCTACTTTTAATGCATTAGATTCATCATCTAAATTTAATAAACCCATAAGTTTAGGTGTTTGCGTACTAAACCATGCAACAGGCCCGACTTGAAGGGTATTAGCTTGGCTTAATTCGCCATTACTTAGCACAACCGATTGTTTTTTTAACTGTGGATAAAGTGCCTGCTCTTGATTATTAATTAGCGATACAACACGGCTTAATAACTCGTTTTGGCTATTAGCCGACTCGTTACTGCTAGCACTATTGCTGGTATTTTGGCGTACAAAACGGCTAAGTAAGTTTAATTGATATTGCTGCTGCTGTTGCCAAGTGTCTAATCGGGTTTGTAACTGATCAAGGCTTAATGTGTTTTCGTCAGCTAGGCGGCGATTAACGGCTGCTTGTTCGCGTAATTTACTGAGCGATTGCTGCTTGGTAAAAATTTGCTTTGCAAGGGTCGCTTGCTCTTTTGAAATGCTATTTTGAGTTTTACTTAGAGTACGCTGCGCTGTTTTAATATCACTTAAAATACTTTGCTTAGCATCATCACTGCTAGCTGCAAAAGATATGTTTGCACTAAAAAGTAACACTGTGGCGCTAAATACTTTAATTATGCTGTTAGTAGCCATTATTTAGCCCCTTGCTGGTTTTTATTTACATAACTTAATATTGGGAGTGTTACCCAATCAGCAGCGCGCTTTTTTTGCTGTACAGCAATACCCAGTGCAACTTGTTCTGCATTAATGCTTGAATCAAACTCCCACTGCCAACCTAAGTCACTTGGAAAACCAATACCTACATAACTTAAATCTTCGCTTACAAACCATGCTTGAGCTGCACCTAAGTAAAGCTGCTTTACCCACACTTCTTGCCCGTCAGGGTGTTTAATAGCCATTTCGTGAATAGAAATACGCTGTTGAAAATCATTAAGTAGAGTCAGCATTTTGAGCGCTGTTTGTAATCTGTCAGTTGTACTGAGTTTTGAATCGCTTAAATCACCTGCATTTTTCCAACTGTTTAATAGTGGCGGAGGTAATTGCACTTGTAATGAAAGTAATTGCTGAGAAATACGTGCTAGTTGATCATTTAATTGCTGTTGATCATTTTCAAGTTCTGATTGCTGAGTTACAAGCTGTTCGCGTTTTTGGGCAAGTTCACTGGTGCTTTTTTTTCTACGCTGATTAAGCTCGCTAAGTTGCTGCTGCTCGGCATTAAGAAGCGTTAAGGTTTGCTCCATACTGCTTTTTTGTTCAAGCCAATGAGTATTTAATTCTGTGTTTTGATTTTCTATTTGTAGCCATTTATTAACGAGTTGTTCTAGCTCACTAACAGTGTCGGCTTTTACTGCCATAGTGCTACAAAGCGCGATAACTACGCTAATTGGTTTAATTAAGCTTCGCATTACTTAACAACAATCCTGAAAGTTACGACAAGCAATTACAAGGACGTAATTACTGTTAATTTTTGAGTGTGTATACAATATAGGAATTCACATAACAATGCAATTGATAACAGTTATCGTTTACATTGAGTTGTTTGAGTGGTAGGATTTCGCCGAAATTAAATATGTACCTTAAATTAACAATAGTTAAGTGCTTAATAAAAACTACGGAGTAACCATGAGTAAGCCATCGAATAAAGGAAATGCGTACGTGAAGCCAATTGCAGCGGTTGTTACAGCTACGCTTTCAACTTGGGCAAGTGCACAGGATGTTCAAGAACTATCGGTAACCAAAGCAGAAACTAAAACTGAGTCTAGTTATGTTGTAGAAAAATCAACGTCGCATAAATACACTCAACCGCTACTCGATACAGCTAAAACGGTAACAGTAATCAACCAAGCGGTAATGAAAGACAGAAACGTAGATAGCCTACGTGATGCTTTGCGTAATGTTTCAGGTATTTCTTTAGCAGCAGGTGAGGGTGGCTCACCTACTGGCGATAGCATGTCGATTCGTGGTTTTAGTGCAACAAATGATATTTTTGTTGATGGTATTCGTGATGTTGCAGGTTACACACGTGATATTTACAACATTGAAGCCGTTGAAGTTGCAAAAGGCCCAGGCTCTGCAGTTTCTGGTCGTGGCGCAACAGGTGGTAGTGTTAATTTAGAAAGTAAAAAGGCGAAGTTAGACAACTTTAACGACGTTTCTCTACGTTTAGGTACAGAAAACGATTACCGTGGTCGTTTTGATACTAACATTCAAGTAAACGATACAAGCGCACTACGTATCAATCTTCTTACTGATAAAGGTGATGTTGCAGGTCGCGATCATGTTGAAAATGAAACAAATGCTGTTGCGTTTGCATTTGCAACAGGGCTTGGTACAAACAGCCGTTTTGATTTAAACCTAGAGTATCAACGCCAAGACAATTTACCTGATTATGGTATTCCTTGGGTTTACAGCGATACGCCAGTAGCTGAACTTGCAGATAGCGCGCGCTCACCTTCTCCTGTCGATTTTGATAACTTTTACGGTAATATTTACCGTGATTACGAAGATATTGAAGCTTACTCAACAACAGCTCGTTATGAGTATGATTTTTCTCAAAATACTACGTTACGTGTGCAAGGTCGTTTAGGTAAAGTAAAACGTGAATCAGTAACAACTGCACCGCGTTATTTCTCGGTTACAACAGACACTGACATTACCTTTGCAGATGAAAAAACACGTGATACTGAAAATTCACTTGCTGCACTTCAAGTTGATTTAATTGGTAACTATGAATTTGCTGGCTTTACTCACGATGTTGTAGTGGGTGTTGAACTTGCAAATGAAACGTTTACACGCCATAACTTTGTTGCCACTACGCCTGATAACTTAATTGAAGATGGAATACGTAACGACTTATACAACCCTGATGCAACAATTGCGTTTACGGGTGTGTACGGCCGTGACGGTACAAGCATTGAAGCTAAAGCTAAAAACCAAGCTATTTATGCATTTGATACAGTGACGCTTAACAAGCAATGGGAAGTTACAGGTGGAATTCGCTTTGATAGCTTCACTACGGATTATCACAACGATTACAATGATCCAAGCGCTTTAATTTCGACAAGTGACGATTTATTTAGCTGGAATGCAGCTGTAGTTTATAAACCTACAGAAAATGGCAGTGTATATTTAGGCGCAGGTAATTCATTTAACCCATCGGCGGAAAGCCTAACGGTATCTACGCGTTCAAATGCAGCTGATTTAGACGCAGAAGAAAGCCGCAGTTATGAATTAGGAACTAAATGGAGCCTAATGGATGGCCGCCTGCAAACTAATGCTGCACTTTTCCGTACTGAAAAAACCAATGCCCGTACTGATGACCCATTTGCAGATAGCTCAAGTGACGAAATACTTGGTGGTGAACAGCGTGTACAAGGTTTAGAGCTTTCAGCAACAGGCCTAATTACTAAAGAGTGGACTGTAATTGCTTCATACACTTACCAAGATAGCGAAGTAACTAAAGCATTAGGCGACGACGCAACTCAAATTGGTAACGAGCTTGCACGTACGCCTAAAAATAGCGCGAGTGTTTGGACTACGTACGATATGTCGGATAAGTTATCGTTTGGTTTAGGTGCGCAGTATGTAGGTGAGCGTTACAACGGCACTACGTCAACACGCTCTCGTGCGCCAGGTTATACTATTTTTGACCTGATGGTTGCGTATGACATATCAAAAGATTTGAGCCTGCAGCTTAATGGTGAAAACCTAGGTGATAAAGATTACGTTGATCAGTTAGGTGGTGGACACTTTGTACCAGGTGATGGTCGTAAGTTTAGTTTAACAGCGAGCTACTCTTTTTAATTTTAAAACAAATTAAAAAACAAAAGTAAGCATAAGGGCAGGCCTATTACCTGCCCTTAATTATTTGATGAAAATGTGAGAGGGCGCACATGATAGTTAAAATTCCAGAGCTATTAACGAAAGAAGAAGTGGCGTATTGCCATGAGGTTTTGCTTAAAGCGCAGTGGGCCGATGGCAGTATTACCGCAGGTCATCAATCAACCAAAGCAAAAAATAACTTACAGCTACCTGAAAATAGTCCTGAATGCCAAGAGCTTGGCGATATTATTATGGCAGCACTTGCGCGTAGTAATTTGTTTATGTCGGCTGCACTTCCTGCAAAAATTTTTCCTCCGTTATTTAATTGCTATCAAGGCGGGCAATCGTTTGGTGTACATGTAGATAATGCAATTAGACAAGTGCCGGGTACGCCAGTAAAAATTCGTACAGATGTATCAATGACGTTATTTATTAACGATCCTGAAGACTATGAGGGCGGTGAACTTGTTATTGAAGACACTTATGGCTCACACAGTGTAAAGCTGCCCGCAGGCAGTATGGTGTTATACCCTTCAACGAGTTTACATCGTGTAATGCCAGTAACGAGTGGGCGCAGATTAGCCTCATTTTTTTGGATGCAAAGCATGGTAAACAGCGACGAAAAACGTGGTTTGTTATTTGATTTAGATATGTCGATTCAAAGTTTGCGCAGCAAAGTAGAAGATAGCCCAGAGATTATTCAATTAACAGGTGTGTACCATAACTTACTAAGACAGTGGGCACAGACATAACGAAGATACTCGTTATTAAATATTGGATATAAGTAATTAAAAGCTGCGCTTTTCGCGTGAGTAAGCTCTACGCCTACGACGCAGCCATAAAATTGAATTCGGTGTTTTAAATGCTCGGTATGCGCGGCTTGATGCCGCGCACTTATTGTAAGCGCAAAGCTTGTTTTACTTAACCCTTATAACCGTTAGGGTTATTTGACTGCCAGCGCCAGGTATCTTGCATCATTTCATCAATACCGCGCACGGCTTCCCAGCCAAGTTCATTAAGTGCTTTTTCTGGCGCTGCATAACACGCTGCAATATCACCAGGGCGGCGAGGTGAAACCTGATAGGGTACAGCCTGATCGCTTGCTTTAATAAATGCATTAACCATTTGTAGTACAGAGTAACCATTACCAGTACCTAGGTTATAAACTAATGCACCCGTACTGCTGGCAATTTTATCAAGCGCTTTTAAATGACCAATCGCTAAATCTACAACATGTATATAGTCGCGCACACCGGTGCCATCAACTGTGTCGTAGTCATCACCAAATACAGCGAGTTGCTTTAATTTACCTACCGCTACTTGTGCGATAAACGGTAAAAGATTGTTTGGAATACCATTAGGATCTTCACCAATTAAGCCCGACTCATGTGCACCCACTGGGTTAAAGTAACGCAAAATAGCAAACGCAAAGCGCTCATCTGATTTAGCGATATCTTGTAGCATCATTTCAACCATTAACTTAGATGTGCCGTAAGGGTTGGTTGTACCGCCTACAGGGAAATCTTCTTTGATTGGTAAGCTTGCAGGGTCGCCGTAAACCGTGGCTGACGAGCTAAATACCAATTTAAATACACCCGCATCGCGCATCGCATCAACAAGCGTAAGCGTACCTTGAACGTTGTTTTGATAGTACTCAACTGGCTTTGCAACCGACTCGCCTACTGATTTTAAACCCGCAAAATGTATAACACTATCTACCGTGTGTTTTGCAAATACTGAATCTAAAAAGGGTTTATCGAGAATATCGCCTTGGTAAAAAGTGGCTTCTTTACCTGTTATATTTTTTACGCGCGCAAGTGATTCTTGTGATGAGTTACTTAAATTATCAATAACAACAACATCGTTACCTTGCTGTAAAAGTTCTAAAACAGTGTGCGAGCCAATATAGCCTGCGCCACCGGTTACTAAAATAGTCATGAAAGCTCCGTGGGTACCTTTTATCAATTAAGTTAATTTCACCATAAATAGAGGTGATTTACATGTTTTATCTGTAATTTATATGATTTTAATCGTATTTTTTTGATATCAGCACATTAAATACTTTTGATTACATTTTGTGCAAAACAAGTAACACTTGATTCGTAAGATTAAGTTATAGTTAATAAACAAGTGCTAAAATAGCTTTAGTAATAGCTAGTGCTAGGTTTACTCCAATCCACACTTTTGTGATTGGTTACCTCTTTGGAGAAAGATATGAATTTAGTTAAAAAAATAGCAACAACAATGTGTATCGCATTACCTGCGCTTGCCCATGCTGGTGAGTCTGTTGTTAAATGGAATGACTTTAATGATTATCGTGATGTGCGAGCGTCTAACCAAGCTAAGGGCTCGTATCACAAAAGTATTGCGGCAAGTTTTGAAAAACATATGTCTAAATTAGCTGAGCAACTACCAAAAGATTATAAGTTAAACGTAGAGTTTACTGATTTAGATTTAGCGGGAGATGTGCGTTATGGTGGTATGGAGGAAATTCGTGTAGTAAAACCAATATACTTTCCACGAATTAAGCTTAATTATTCGTTAACCGATAACGACGGTACCGTGCTTAGTAAAGATACTGATGTGGAGCTCAAAGATATGGGCTTTATGGATAAAATTAAAATGGGCCGCGAAGAATCACTATATTACGAAAAACGCTTATTAACGCAGTGGTTTGGTGAGCAAATATTACCAAGTTTAGATTAACTTAAAATAAAAATGCCGCTAAATAGCGGCATTTTTATTTTTAAGCTTTACTTAAAAGTAGCTAACAGCGTGAGTATTTGTTGTAACTTAATAACGGTTGTTTTAAGTTTTTCTTCATCAAAACCATCGTTAGATAAGCTTTCAACGTCAGCGGCTACGTCAAGAACATACGGCTTAAAGCGTTTAGCTTCAAAGCTAAAACCAGCATCTTGTGCAAATAAGGCTTTAAATTTGCCATGGCCTTGCTGTTGTAGTTCATCGAGTTTTTTGTCGGCATCAAGCGCCTGACGATAAACAATTTTTAAATTAGTATTGAGTTGTTCAATAATTGAATCCATGGTTTTCCTAAAGCTTTGTACTGCATGGCCGACATAATACTTGGATTACATTTAAAAGTCAGGTTTGTTATATGAATATATCAGGCACAAGTTTACCCGCTGTTTCTGGCTCAGGCCAAGGCAGTGAGCTTTATAGCGCTGCTTTATCTAAAAAGCAGCAACTAGCAGATGGCGCAGCAGCACTTGCACTTATTGAAGGTGCTGCACAATCGTCAAGTGCACAAACACCGGCTAAGTCGGTAACTGCATCATTGGGTAACAACGTAAATATATATGTTTAAATTAGCTTAAGGTCGATAGGTGTTTTGCTTTTTTGACCACCTATTTCTCTCACTAATTTAGGCACTAAAAATCCAGGCAGGGCTTTTAATAGCTCTGCCATTATTTTTATCGCGTCTTCTTCGTTAATATCAAAGTGGCTGGCCCCTTCAACTTTATCGAGCAAATACAAATAATACGGCAATACGTCTGCGTCAAATAACGCTTCGCTTAAATTTATTTGCGCATCGAGCGTATCGTTCACATCTTTTAAAATTACAGCTTGATTTAAAAGCGTTACGTTTGCTTGTTTAAGCTTTTGCATAGCAGCTTTAAAGTCAGCGTCTATTTCGTTGGCGTGGTTTATGTGATTAATAAAAATAATTTTTAATGGCGATTTTGCTAATCGCTCACATAACTCATCGGTAACCCGCGTGGGTATAACTACTGGTAAACGACTATGAATTCGCATTCGTTTAATTTGTGGTAATTGCTCAAGCTCATCTAAAAACCAACTTATTGCATCGTCTTTGGCCATCAGCGGATCGCCACCACTTAAAATCACTTCGTTTATATTGGCATCAGATTTTATGTAGCTTAGTGTTTCAAGCAGGCTTTTTTTATTAAGTTGGTTTTCTTGATACGGAAAATGCCTTCTAAAGCAGTAACGACAATTGACTGCACAGCCGGTTTTAAACATTACTAAAACACGCGATTTATACTTATGTAAAAGGCCGGGTTGTTCGTTATCTTGCTCAAGTAGGGGATCTTTATTAAAACCCGACTTAGTTAAAAATTCTTGATGGCGTGGCATGACTTGCAATAAAAGAGGATCGTTTGGATCGCCTTTGCGTATTTTTTTTATAAAAGGGATAGGCACGCGTACCGGAAATAAACTACGGGCTTTTAGGTCGTTTTCATGGACTTGGCTCGATAAACCGACCATTTCAAGCAAGGTTTTTGGGCAGGTAACTACATTTGCTAATTCTTTTTGCCAGTTTTTATGCAAATTTGCTTCATTTCTTTGTATCATTGGCATGTAGATTACTCGAAAAAATATAAATAGAGGAAACGATGGCGAATTATAGCACCAACGAGTTCAAGGGCGGCCTAAAAATTATGATGGACGGCGAGCCTTGCAGTATCTTAGAAAATGAAATGGTAAAACCTGGTAAAGGCCAGGCGTTCAACCGTGTTCGTATCCGTAAACTTATCTCTGGTAAGGTGCTTGAAAAAACCTTTAAATCGGGTGAATCAGTTGAAGGTGCTGATGTAATGGATACCGATTTAGCGTATCTATACACAGACGGCGAATTTTGGCATTTCATGAACAACGAAACATTTGAGCAAATTGCTGCTGACGAAAAAGCACTAGGCGATGCAGTTAAATGGTTAGTTGAAAATGATTTATGTACAATTACATTATGGAACGGCAGCCCTATTGCTGTTACACCACCTAACTTTGTTGAGCTTGAGATCACTGAAACAGATCCTGGCCTTAAGGGTGATACAGCGGGTACTGGTGGTAAACCAGCAACGCTTAGCACAGGCGCTGTAGTACGAGTTCCATTATTCGTACAAATTGGCGAAGTAATTAAAGTAGACACTCGTAACGGTGAATACGTAAGCCGTGTTAAGTAAGCTTTAACATTGTTTATAAAATCCCAGCTTAAGCTGGGATTTTTTTTGGAGAAAATATGTCAGCAGATCTTTGGGCCCCAAGCGCAAGCATTGAAACACTAAAACAACGTGCAGCAATATTACGTAACATTCGTGATTTTTTTTATGCACGTGATGTAATGGAAGTAGAAACGCCGAGCTTAAGTGCTGCCAGTGTAACCGATGTGCATTTGGCCAGTTTTAACACCACATTTGTAGGTCCAGGGCATGCTGGTGGGCTCCCTCTTTTTTTACAAACATCTCCAGAGTTTGCTATGAAACGCTTGTTAGCAGCAGGCTCAGGCGCTATTTTTCAGCTTTGTAAAGCATTTAGAAATGAAGAGGCAGGTAGTCATCACAATCCCGAATTTACAATGCTGGAATGGTATCGCCCAGGCTTTGATGAGTTTGCACTTATGGATGAAATGGATGAGCTAACGCGGCTTGTTTTAGATGTTGAGCCGGCAACAAGGCTTACTTATCAGCAAGCGTTTGAACAAGCACTTGGGCTCGATCCGCTAACAGCGAACCTAGAGCAATTAAAGCAACTAGCGTGTGAGCAGGGATTTGCTGATATAGCCCAAAATGAAACACATAAAGATACCTTACTACAATTATTATTTTGTATGAAAGTGGAGCCTACAATAGGACAAGATAAGCCATGTTTTGTGTATCACTTTCCAGCTTCTCAAGCGGCACTTGCACAAATTTGTGAACACGATACACGTGTAGCAGGGCGCTTTGAGCTTTATTATAAAAATATGGAATTGGCGAATGGCTTTAACGAACTCACAAATGCCAGCGAGCAAGCTAAACGTTTTAATGAAGATAACGCATACCGCGCTGAAAACGGTTTAAAGCAAGTGCCAATGGATACGCGTTTAATTAAAGCGCTGGAGCATGGATTACCTCAGTGCGCAGGGGTGGCTTTGGGTATAGATAGGCTTGTAATGCTCGCAACAAATAAAGAAAAAATTAAAGACGTAATCTCGTTTGATGTGCAAAGAGCGTAATGCTTAGCTTGTAGGCGTAGGTGGAAAACCTGTAGGTGCGAATTTATTTCGCGCTCATGTAAATTAACTTTATAAATAAGCGAGGTATAAAACCTCACCTACAATAAACATCAACCCCAACAACCTACGGCAAACCTGTAGGTGCGAATTTATTTCGTGCTCGTGTAATTTAACTTTATAAAAAGCGAGGTATAAAACCTTACCTACAAATAAAAACACCGCGTTTAAATTAAACGCGGTGTTTTTATTTGCTTGCTGTAACTTTCATTTGAAAGCCAACGGCTGTGCTTTACAGATTAAGTGTAAACGTAACACCTGCTACGCGAGGCTCACCTAATTGTGTATAGGTATGCGTTGCGTAACCATCTTGTGGATCGTTACCAAATTCAAAACCACGTGTAGGGACTGTTTCGTCAAATACATTACGAGCCCATGCGCGAACTGCCCACATGTCTGCTTCGTAGCCAAAGCTTAAATTAACTAAGTTGCTGCTTGGTGCTTGTGAATTGTGACTATCTGAGAAGTAGTAATCGTCCTTACCTTCAATACCAACCATGCCGTAAAATGCGTTAGTAAAGTTGTAACGTGCAGTAAACGCATACTGGTATTTAGGTGACTGTGCTTGTTCGCGACCGTCTTGATTTAAGCCTGATTGTGTTACAAAGTCGTCAATTTCAGTGTTTAAGTAACCAGCACTACCTGTTAAAAATAGATTATCAGTTAGTTGGTAACTACCTTCAACTTCAAGTCCGTAGTTGCTACCAGAACTTGCGTTATCAACATAACCGGTAAATTGCTGACCTTCTACTTGCCATGCTTTTAACTGAATATCGTCGCGGTGCATGTAAAATGCTGCTAAGCGAAGTGTAAATTTGTCATCAAGTGATGAACCTTTAACACCAAATTCGCCGCTCCATAAATATTCAGGGTCAAAACTGGTGTGTTGCTGGAAAAAATCAGCGCTTAGGTTTAAGCCTTCATCTTTGGCTTTAGCAAGCGCTTCTGAGTTAATACCGCCAGCTTTGTAGCCACGCGTAATGCTGGTGTAGAGCATCGTACGATCAATTACCTGATACTCTAGCGCAATTTTACCGCCAACCATTACATCGTCAGTATCTTCTATAAAGCCATTGCTATCGGTGTAGTCGCCTTGGTATTGCTCTACACGTAAACCTGTAATTAATGTTGTTTTAGGGCCAATTGGAGTCGCTACTTGACCATATACTGCAACGTTACTCGTTTCATAAGTTGAAGAGAACGGGCTTGCTAACCATGTGTACTGGCGCTCTAAATCAACATCACGGTTTTGGTAATAAATACCCGCAACCCAGTTACCCGTTTTAGAATTAAACTGTAAATCTACAGACTGATCGTCGCGATCGCGGCTGTATAAATCAGTTGAGCTGTATCCATCTGGATGTAAGCCAGCAGCACATAACTTTGGCTCACTTGTATCGTTACATACCCAGTCTTCATCAAAGCTGTAAAGTAATTCGGTATCAATAGCCGACAGGTTTAAATTTACATCAAAAGCGTCAAAACCCGTGTAAGTATTATTAACGCCTATTGCGTAGCTTTGTTGATTATCTTGTCCTGGTTCATCGGCAACGCTATTGCGGCTGTTATCAAGCGTAAACGCATCGTAGCCGTTGTTTATATCAATATAGTGCAGGTTTAGCTCAGTATTTAAATGCTTTGTAAGCTGGCTGTTTAATTTAAAACGCGCTACTTGCTCGTCTTGATTTTGTGTTTCGTCATTTAAGTACAAGTTATCTACGTAACCATCTGACTTTCTACGAAAGTAGCTAACGCGTGCGCTAGTGTCATATGTTAAGCCTGTGCTTGCTGCAATACCTGCTTCGCGGGTGTTGTATGTGCCAGCACCTAGTTGTAATTTTAAGCTTGGATCGCTTGTGGCTTTAGCTGAACCCATTTGGATCATACCGGCCATGCCGTCTGCGCCAAAGCGTGTACCTTGTGGGCCACGATAAATTTCTACTTGGTCTATATCAAATAATAATGAACTGCCACCAAGGCCAGAATAGTTAATACCATCAATAACTAAGCCTACAGATGGATTAATAGGGTCTACAAATTGTGAGCGAAGTCCCACGCCACGAATTTGAATATAACGACCGCGCGACGCACCAGATGCAAAATTTACATTGGCGGTACTGCCTAACATTTCGTCTAAGTAACTTGCACCACGTTGATTAATTTCATCTTCGCTAAATAAGCTCGCACTCGCGCTTAGAGTTTGAATGCTTTCGCGCTGAAAATCGCCAGTTACAACAATTCTTTCTAGGTCGCTATCATCAGCGTTAGCTGCAATTGGTGCACCAAGCAGCGGTAAAAGTGCGGCAGTAATTAAAGACAAACGTAAGTTCATTGGGTTACTTAACTCCATTTTAGGGACTCGTATGGTAGCAATTATTTAAACACATGTGCTATAAACGCGGCAATTATACGTTAAATAATCAGGATTACTAATATGACCTTTAAAGTTGACTTCAAGGTACGTGATTACGAATGTGACTTACAAGGTATTGTAAACAACAGCGTCTATTTTAATTATTTAGAGCATGCTCGACATGAGTTCTTGTACGCACACGGTATTGATTTTGCTCAGTTAGCAAAAGATAAAATTAACCTAGTCGTGATGCGCAGCGAAATGGACTATAAACATTCACTATTACCAGGTGATGAATTTTATGTGGCTGTAGAGCCGCAGCGTATTAGTCGTTTAAAATTTGCCTTTAAGCAAACGGTTATACGTAAAAACGATGAAAAAGTAATGCTCAATGCACTGGTTATAGGAACGTCTGTTAATGAAAAAGGTAGGCCATTTTTACCAGAGCAAATAGATAACGTATTCAAAACTACAACTTAGTACTTAATCGGACAACTTTTAAACTATCATAGAACAAAAATTTACATTTAAAACATGCATTTTTAACGGATAAAGGGCATAAATATTGTTACTATTACATTAATTAGACAATTAGTTAGTAGTAGCATGAAATTAGCAGCAATACCGATGCTTATAGTCGGTTTATGTGTTGGTTGCGCATCAACAGGGACGGTTACCAGTGAGCAGCTTAAATACACCCAATGGCAATTATCACGTGTTGATGGTTTAGCAATTCCACCTTCGTTTAATGCATCAATGAGCTTTATTGAAGCACTGCAAGTAAACGGTTTTGCTGGCTGTAACAAATTTTTTGGTGAAGGCTCGCTTGAAGAAAGTAACCTTACCGTAAGTAAATTAGGAATGACGCGCAAGTCGTGCGGCGAAGAGCTTGATGAGTTTGAGCAGCAGTTATTACAAGCCTTAAAGCAAGGTGCCGAGCTTAAAATGCAAGACCAGCAATTAGTCATGCAAGGCGAGCAAACATTTGTGTTTATCCCTAAATAATTTTAAGTTTTTGAAAAACAGCCCCTTGCGGGCAGTTTTTAACTGACGTACACTCAGCGCAGATTTGTTGAATAATATCTTCGAATCGACGAACAAAATTTATATATCAATACTTGTCGGAGTGCCAAAGCTAAGGAATTAGTTTTTGGCTGAGATCGCGAAAGCGGGATCCGTGAACCTGATCAGGTTAATACCTGCGTAGGGAACAAGCTGCCTAAAATGGGACGCTTGTGCGTCTTTTTTTATGCGCACAATAAAGTGATTTATTTTTTAGGCTGCAAAGTAGCATGTACGCTACTTTACGATCTTTCTCTATTCCTCGGAATATCTGACAAGACAACCCTTAAGCAATGAGGCAAGTCATGTCAAATACTACAAATAAAGCGTCACGCCGAGAAACTCGTGCTGCCGCGTCTGAATATATTTATAACTTAACGGGTCAACCGTTCCCAAATTCTCATAAAGTATACGTTGAAGGTACTCAACCAGGCGTGCGCGTTGGTATGCGTGAAATCACGTTAAGTGATACGTTTATTGGCGGCACAGATGAAAACCCTGTTTATGAGACAAACGATCCGCTACGTGTTTACGATACGTCGGGCCCGTATACCGATCCTAATTTTGAACTAGACGTGCGTAAAGGCTTACCAAAATTTCGTGAACAATGGATTAAAAACCGTGGTGACACTGAAATTTTAGAATCAGTGACGTCGCAGTTTTCGCAGCAGCGCATGGCAGATGAAGGGTTGGATCATATTCGCTTCGATCACCTTCCAAAAATTCGCCGTGGTGTCGCTGGTAAAAACGTAACGCAAATGCACTACGCACGCCAAGGGATTATTACCCCTGAAATGGAATACGTAGCTGTTCGCGAAAATATGGGGCGTGCAGAAATCCGTAAAGAATTACTTGCCGCGCAGCATAAAGGCGAGTCGTTTGGTGCGAGTATTCCTGAATTTATTACCCCAGAGTTTGTACGCGACGAAATAGCCCGCGGTCGCGCTATTTTACCAAATAATATAAACCATCCAGAAACAGAGCCTATGATTGTAGGTCGTAACTTTTTAGTAAAAGTTAATGCTAATATTGGTAATTCATCGGTTAGCTCATCTATTGAAGAAGAAGTAGAAAAAATGGTGTGGTCTACCCGCTGGGGCGCAGACACCGTGATGGACTTATCAACGGGGCGTTACATTCACGAAACGCGCGAATGGGTTGTACGTAACTCGCCTGTACCTATTGGCACAGTACCGATTTATCAAGCGCTTGAAAAAGTAAACGGTGTGGCTGAGGATTTAACGTGGGAGATTTTCCGCGATACGCTTATAGAGCAAGCTGAGCAGGGCGTTGATTACTTTACTATTCATGCCGGTGTACTGCTTCGCTACGTACCAATGACGGCTAAACGTGTAACCGGTATTGTGTCGCGCGGTGGCTCAATTATGGCTAAGTGGTGTTTAGCGCATCACAAAGAAAACTTTTTATACACGCACTTTGAAGACATTTGTGAAATTTTAAAACAATACGATGTGTGTTTTTCATTAGGTGATGGCCTTCGCCCTGGTTCGATTGCTGATGCCAACGATGAAGCGCAGTTTAGTGAGCTGCGCACATTAGGTGAACTGACTAAAATTGCGTGGAAGCACGACGTACAAGTATTTATTGAAGGCCCAGGGCATGTGCCAATGCACATGATTAAAGCCAATATGGATGAGCAATTAAAGCATTGCGACGAAGCGCCTTTTTATACTTTAGGCCCGCTAACGACCGATATTGCACCAGGGTACGATCATATCACCTCAGGTATTGGGGCGGCCCAAATAGCATGGTACGGCTGTGCAATGCTTTGTTATGTAACACCTAAAGAGCATTTAGGTCTGCCAAATAAAGAAGATGTTAAAGAAGGCTTAATTACCTACAAAATAGCTGCACATGCCGCCGATTTAGCAAAAGGTCACCCAGGCGCGCAAGAGCGTGATAACGCGCTATCAAAAGCACGCTTTGAATTTAGATGGCATGACCAATTTAATATTGGTTTAGATCCAGAGCGTGCTCGTGAATATCACGACGAAACCCTGCCGCAAGAATCAGGCAAAGTGGCTCACTTTTGTTCTATGTGTGGCCCTAAATTTTGCTCTATGAAAATTAGCCAAGAAGTACGCGATTACGCTAAAGATTTAGAAACACGCGGTATTGATCCAAATGACGCTGGCGAGGCTATTGAGATCAAAATGATTGATGTAGAAGCCGAAATGAAAGCTAAATCTGCCCAGTTTAAGCAAACAGGCTCAGAAATTTACCACAAAGCGGTATAGCAAGAAGTTAGATGCAGATGTAGGTGAGGTTTTATACCTCGCTTCTTTAAACATTGAAGAAGTGCGAGTGAGTTCGCACCTACTAATAACTGCTTTTGGAGGTTTTATGTTTTATAACATTGCTGTGGTGGGTTTTGGTTTAGCAGGGCGCTTAGCTGCCCTTGAGCTAAGTAAGTTGCATCATGTAACGGTGTTTGAAGCAGACGATGAGCAAACCCCAAATAGCGCCGGTAAAGTGGCAGCAGCCATGCTGGCACCGCTGGCTGAGTCGGTGTTATGCGAGGCTGATTTAGCTTTAATGGGGCTTGATTCAATGAAGCGCTGGCCAGAAATAGTGAGTGAACTTGAGGGGGATGTGTTTTTTCAGCAGCAAGGCACATTGGTCGTTGCGCATCAGCAAGATAAAGGCGATCTACAAAGCTTTACTCAGAGAATAAAGCCCATAGCAGGGCAAAGCGCTCAGGCATTGAATGCTCAGCAAATAGCGCAGTTAGAGCCAGAGCTTGCTAATCGGTTTAACCAAGGTCTATTTTTACCCTGCGAGGGGCAAATAGATAACCAAGCCTTTTATAAAGCAAGTTTTACCATGCTCAACAAGCGCAAAGTTAAGTGTGTGTTTAACCAGCGCGTAACCATTAAAAACGGTGAAATAAATAATCGACCATTTGACTACATTATAGATTGTCGTGGGCTTGGTGCTAAAAGCGATAAACCACTTAGAGGTGTGCGCGGTGAAGTCGCAAGGCTATATGCACCTGAAGTAAATTTAACGCGACCTGTGCGTTTAATGCATCCGCGTTACCCAATTTATATAGCGCCTAAACCGAATCATGAATATGTAATTGGTGCGACCGAAATAGAATCGCAAGATAGCGGCGCCGCAACAGTGCGATCAACTCTTGAGTTACTTTCAGCGGCTTATACCGTACACAGCGGATTTGCCGAAGCACGACTACTTAATATTCAAACCGGATTACGCCCTGCATTTAGCGATAACCGCCCAGAAGTATCACAAGTTGGCAATGTAATTAGCATTAACGGCTTATATCGTCATGGTTATATGCTGGCACCGGCATTAGTGGCGCAAGTAGTTTCACGAATAGAGTGAGAATAAAATGAACATTACAATTAATGGCGAGCTACTTAATGTTAATAGCAAAGCGCTCGTTGAGGTACTTCAAAGTTTTGGTGCGGTTGCGCCTTTTGCTGTGGCTGTTAATGGCGAATTTATTCCACAAAGTCGGCACAGTAACTATGTACTTAATAAAGGCGACAGTGTTGAGTTGCTGTCACCCATTCAAGGCGGATAAAGCTCATGCAAACTAAAGACTGTTTAACTATTTATGGTGAGCAAGTAAATAGCCGTTTATTAATAGGCTCTGCGCTTTATCCGTCGCCCGACATTATGACCCAATCGATAGTCGCCTCTGGTGCTGAAATTGTAACCGTGTCGCTTAGGCGCCAACAAAGTGCAGCAGCCGGTGATGACTTTTGGCAGTTAATAAAAAATACAGGCTTAAAAATACTCCCTAATACTGCAGGGTGCCACAGTGTAAAAGAGGCGATTACACTTGCAAAAATGTGCCGAGAGGTATTTGCCACCGACTGGATTAAGCTGGAGCTGATTGGCGATGATTACAATTTACAGCCTGACCCTTTTGCGTTACTTGAAGCCACAAAAATATTAATTAATGATGGCTTTAAAGTATTGCCTTATTGCACCGATGACTTAGTACTTTGCCAGCGCTTAAATGAGCTAGGGTGTGAGGTGCTTATGCCGTGGGGGGCGCCAATAGGCACCGGTAAAGGCTTGTTAAATAGTTATAATTTAAAAACTATTCGAGAGCGTTTACCCGATACCACATTAATAGTAGATGCAGGTTTAGGTTTGCCATCGCATGCCTGCCAAGCACTCGAAATGGGGTATGATGCGGTATTATTAAATTCAGCCATTGCAGGGGCGGGTTGCCCAATTACTATGAGCCGCGCATTTAAAGCCGCAGTTGAAGCAGGGCGCTTTGCATATCAAGCAAAAGCAATGCCTGAAAAAGACGTTGCAGCCCCATCAACCCCAACAATGGGTATGCCATTTTGGCATCAGCAGTGAAGGAGAGAATATGAATAACGTAGTGTGGACTATTGCCGGTTCTGATTCGGGCGGCGGCGCAGGTATTCAAGCTGATATAAAAGCAATGCAAAGTTTTGGTGTACATGGCTGCACGGCAATTACGGCGCTTACTGCACAAAATAGTTTAGGCGTAGAAGCTATTAATGCGGTGTCTACCGATATTATTGAATCGCAGTTACTAGCGCTTGAAAAAGACATGAAAGCCAAAGTGATAAAAATTGGCATGCTTGCCAATGTGCAGCAAATTCAGTTGATCAGCGAACATATAAGTCACTATAAAGCTAAGTGGCCGGTGCCTCCCGTTATTGTATATGACCCTGTTGCGATTGCCTCAAGCGGTGACTTACTAACAGAAGAAGACACAGTAAGCGCAATAAAAGAATGTTTACTGCCGCTGGTGGATGTAATAACCCCAAACACCCACGAAACACAGTTATTAACCGGTGTGTATTTAATTGGCCCAGCTGCAATAAAAGAAGCGGCTAATAAGTTATTAAGCTGGGGCGCAAAAGCCGTTGTTATTAAAGGCGGACATTGGGATTACCCAAGTGGCTACTGCATTGATTATTGTATTGATAGTAATACGCAAAATGGTGAAGAATACTGGTTAGGCAATCAAAAAATACAAACCCCGCATAACCACGGCACCGGATGTAGCATGGCTTCGGTAATTGCTGCATGTTTAGCTAAAGACTATCCATTAAAAGATGCCTTTATTTTAGCTAAAGCATATATAAACCAAGGGCTAAAACAGTCGGTACGTTATGGCGAAGGGATTGGACCGGTTGCTCATACATCGTTCCCCACTAATTTAGCTGACTACCCACAAGTGATTGAGCCGGGGAGCTGGCTGGGTGATGAACTAGATTTTGATGTGCCGCTTGATTTTAATATGGCTGCTGATTTTGCACCTTGTGAAAGTAAATCGCTTGGCTTGTATGCAGTTGTAGATAGTATAGATTGGTTAGAAAAGTGCTTACAACAAGGCATTAAAACAGCGCAGTTACGCGTTAAAAATAAAACGCAAGACGAGCTTGATGGGCTCATTAAGCAAGCTGTTGAGCTGGGCAAACAATACAACGCACAGGTATTTATAAACGACTACTGGCAGTTAGCTATTAAGCACGGTGCATATGGCGTGCATTTAGGGCAAGAGGATTTAGACATTGCTAATTTAGCGGCAATTAAAGACGCAGGGTTAAGGCTTGGGCTTTCTACTCATGGTTTTTATGAAATGTTGCGTGCGCATAATTATCGCCCTAGTTATATGGCATTTGGCGCTATTTACCCAACCACAACAAAAGATATGACAGGTCAAATACAAGGCCTTGAAAAGCTGATTAAGTTTGTACCACTTATGCAAAGCTACCCAAAAGTAGCAATAGGCGGTATTGATTTAAGCCGTGCTGAGCAGGTAGCGAAAACAGGCGTGGGCAGTGTTGCCGTAGTGCGTGCGATTACCGAAGCTGATAATTACGTAGAGGCTATAAGCGCTCTGCAAGTGGCCATAAGCAGTGCCTATTAAAACTAACAAGGCTGATAAACGTGAGTGAGCTAAGCGATAAAGAAACTCTGCGTTACAGCCGCCATTTGTTGCTTGAAGAAGTTGGGCTTAAAGGGCAATTAGCACTTAAATCCTCAACGGTTGCTTTAGTGGGGGCTGGTGGGTTAGGTAGCCCAGCGCTTTTATATTTAGCTGCGGCGGGCATTGGAACGCTTATTTTAATTGATAATGATGAGGTTGAGCTTTCAAACTTACAGCGCCAAGTGCTTTATAAAATAAATCACTTAGGACAAAGCAAAGTCGCTGCAGCGGGTAAAGTATTAGCGAGTCTTAATAATCAAATAGAAATAGTAACGCATTGCCAAAAATTAGCTGAGAGTAACGCCACTAATATTCTAAAAGGTGCTGATATAGTACTTGATTGCTCTGATAACTTTAGTACTCGCTATAGTGTTAATCGTTATTGTATTAGTAATAAAATACCGTTAATTTCTGGTGCTGCACTCGCAACCAAAGGGCAGTTAATGGGCTTTGATTTTAGGCAAAGTGATAGCCCATGTTATGGCTGTGTTTTTCCACAGGGCGAAGCTACACCGGTTATAAATTGCAGTAATGCTGGGGTTATTAGCCCGTTACTTGGTGTAATAGGCTCTATGCAGGCGCAACTTACGCTTAACTTATTGCTAGGGCATGCAGAGGGAAGTGTGTTTATAACGTTTGATGCGCTTACTTTAAAGCAGCAGTACTTTAAAGTGATTAAAGATTCAGAGTGTAAAGAGTGTGGAAAATAGGTTTTGAATGGGCTTGTGCCTGTTATTACATGTGGCTTTAAGAAACTAAAATCTGCGCTTTTCGCGTGAGCAAGCTTCACGCCTACAAAAATAAAAAAACCGCGTTTAAATAACGCGGTTTTTTGATTTCTAATTAACGATTTATTTTAGTCGTTAATTTTTGCAAACGCAGTACCTAAGCGAGTAACCACTTCTGGTAGTTGGTCATCCAGTATTTCAGCTTTATCAGCACCCCATGCTAGTACCACAGTAGAGCCTAACTTAAAGCGACCCATTTCTTCACCCTTTTTAAGCGTGATGGCGTTATCGCCAGTGGTTGGGTATTTCCAACTAAATACATCGCTACCTGCTGGTGGCGTGACAGTACCTGCCCAAATAGTTTCTATGCTGGCTACAATTGTTGCGCCAACAAGTACCATAGCAAGCGGACCAATTTCAGTTTCAAAAATTGCTACTACTCGTTCATTACGCGCAAACAAGTTAGGCACGTTTTGCGCGGTAAGTGGGTTTACTGAAAATAAATCACCTGGCACGTAAATCATTTTGCTTAGTGTGCCATCAATTGGCATATGAATACGGTGATAATCTTTAGGTGCTAAATAAATAGTGGCAAACTTACCGCCTAAAAATGGTGTTGTATCATCTTGTGAGCCGCCTAGTAGCGCTTGTAAGCTGTAATCGTGACCTTTAGCTTGTATTAGCTGTCCGTCAACAATATCGCCTAGCTGGCTGATTGCGCCATCCACTGGATGAATGATGATATTGCTATCTTCTACCATTGGGCGCATGCCGTCTTTTAAAGGGCGAGTAAAAAATTCATTAAAGCTTTTATAGTGAGCCGGATCTGGGTATTGGGCTTCGCTCATATCTACTTTATATTGCTTAATAAATAGTTTAATTAAAGTCGTTGTTAAAGCGCCTGCTTTAGCTGCGGCTAATTTACCCACTACGCGTGAAATAAAATGTTTTGGCATTGCGTACTGCATTGCGATTTTAAATTTGTCTAAACTCACAGTATTTATCCTAAATTATACGCGAGGCGCACGGGCGCCTGCACGGCCATCGGCCATTGTTTCTAAAATTCGGTGGTAGCTGTCAAAGCGCAATTGAGAAATTTTGCCATCTGCTACAGCTTCTTTAACTATACAGCCCGGATCGTTTAAATGTTTACAGTCTCTAAAGCGGCACCCGCCTATAAATTCTCTAAACTCTTTAAAGCACCAGGTTACACGCTCAACATCTAAATGCCATAAACCAAACTCACGAATTCCTGGCGAGTCGATTAGGTTACCGCCACTTGGTAAATGGTGAAGGCGTGAAACAGTTGTTGTGTGCTGTCCTAAGCCGCTGTTTTCAGATACTTCTTTAGTTAATATTTCAGCGTTAGGTAATACAGTATTAACGAGGGTGGATTTACCCACACCACTTTGGCCAACAAAAATGTTATTTTTACCAACAAGTACTTCTTTTAATTCATCAATACCATTGCCCGATATATTACTAACAAGAAGTACTTGGTAATCAAGTTTACGATAGATATCGAGAACTTTTTGTATTTCGCTAAGACCTGCGTCATCAATTAAATCTATTTTATTGAGTACTAAAATTGGCTCAATACCCATATCTTCACAGGCTATTAAATAGCGGTCGATAATACTTGGGGTAAACTCAGGTAATACCGCCGATACCATGAGTATTTGATCTATGTTAGCCGCAATAACTTTTACGCCGTCGTAAAAGTCAGGGCGGGTAAGTTGCGAGCGACGCTCTTGCGTGGCTTCAATTACTCCGGCTAAATCACCTTCACTTACTTTGGCACGGCGAAACAATACCTCATCACCACACACTAAATTTGACACGGTACGTCGTATATTACAACGAAGTACATCGCCATTTTCAGTTTCGACATCGGCGTGTTGCCCAAAACGACTGATCACAATTGCGCTCTCGACCTGACCTAAATTATCGGTTTGCCACTCTTGCGCGCCTTTTTTAGCTGGTCTTGAGTCTGCGCTATTAATGCGCTTTTGGTGGTTGGCCTTGATCTGACGCGATTGGCCTTTACTTAATTTTTTCTGTTTTGCCACTGGAGGCCTATAACCTTAGTTAAATGTCGCTTTTCCTAAAAAAAGCTTTAGCTCGACGGTTGATGCTAATATGATATATCGAAATGCGTTGGATCTAAAGGAAAGCACCGCTTAGGTAATTATGACTATTAATAAATCAAATTTAATTTGGCTCGATCTTGAAATGACAGGACTCGAACCAGAGACCGATAAAATACTCGAAATTGCGACGGTTGTCACTGACGCAGACCTGAATATATTAGCTGAAGGGCCAACCATAGCTATTCATCAAAGTGATGAATTACTAAATGGTATGGACGAGTGGTGTACTACGCAGCATGGTAAGTCGGGTTTAACAGCACGCTGTAAATCAAGTACATTCAATGAAGAGTATGCCGTGGAACAAACGTTAGATTTTTTAAAACAGTGGGTGCCTGCAGGTGTATCACCAATGTGTGGTAATTCAATTGGGCAAGACCGCCGCTTTATGAATAAATACATGCGTGAACTTGAAGATTTTTTTCATTACCGCAATCTTGACGTGAGTACTATTAAAGAATTAGCACGTCGCTGGAAACCTGAAGTGCTTGCAAAAGTGAACAAAAAAGGTTCGCACCTTGCTTTGGATGACATTAAAGATTCGATTATGGAATTAAAAGTCTATAGAGAAAATTTCTTTAATTTGTAAAAAACACTTGCAAACACATCGGATTATTGTAGAATCCTGCCCCGCTCAAGACGATAACCCACGCGGGGTTAGTGTGTTTGAGTGATTGAATTACCATCAATAAATATGGTACTAGCTCAGTTGCTAGAATGTTGAACGCGACCCGTCGCGCTTAAGCATAAAATAACTGAAGAAATGAAAATGCGGTACTAGCTCAGTTGCTAGAATGTTGAACGCGACCCGTCGCGCACCAACGTAAAATAACTGAAGAAATAAAAAATGCGGTACTAGCTCAGTTGGTAGAGCGCGACCTTGCCAAGGTCGAGGTCACGAGTTCGAGCCTCGTGTACCGCTCCAATTTCTAACCAAAAGAAATTGAAGTGAATAAAAGCTAGCTCAGTTGCTAGGATGTTGAACGCAATTCATTGCGCATCAATAAAATAACTGAAAAATGCGGTACTAGCTCAGTTGGTAGAGCGCGACCTTGCCAAGGTCGAGGTCACGAGTTCGAGCCTCGTGTACCGCTCCAATTTCTAACCAAAAGAAATTGTAGTGTTGAATGAAAATGTAATGCGGTACTAGCTCAGTTGGTAGAGCGCGACCTTGCCAAGGTCGAGGTCACGAGTTCGAGCCTCGTGTACCGCTCCAATCTTTTTATATCCTTTCAAAATCCTTTGTATTAAAAATCATAAATAAAATTATAATTTAAAATCTCTCTTATCTACTTTATTCTATGTGCAATATTCAGCATTAAAGTTTTGGTTGTTAGAAATTATTACTTCGCGCGCCTAAGATTTACGTCTATAGAGTGACGTATTTTGAATCTATGAGGGTATGGCTGAAGAAAAACAGAGGTTAACATTTTAAACCGAGAAGCTTGTGTTAAAAAAGCTCCCCCTGAATAGTTGCTATAACTCGTCTAGAGCTACCAGAATCGCGATGCTCACCTAAATAAATACCTTGCCATGTACCTAACGCTAAATAACCATTTGAAATAGGAATACCTAACTCGCAGCCTAACGTACTGGTTTTTATGTGTGCAGGCATGTCGTCGTCACCTTCATAATCGTGGCGATAATAAGGTTGACGCTCAGGAACGAATTTATTGAAATGGCTCTCCATGTCCATACGAACAGTAGGGTCTGCATTTTCGTTTATTGTAAGGCTCGCTGAGGTATGCTGAATAAATAAATGTAACAAGCCAACTTTATAACTCGCCAGTTCAGGAAGCTGAGACAATATTTCGTCATCGATTATATGAAAACCTCGCGGGCGAGGCTTTAATGTAATTTGCTTTTGCTGCCAACTCATAATTTATCGAAACTAACTTCAATGTTTGCATTACCAGCATCACAGCTAAATGGCATGATGATTTTTTTACCTTGGCTTTTGTGAGTAATTGTATGATCCTTACCCGATACCACAATAGGCGTTGCCATATCAAAGTCAAAGCCTTTCTCGCCAAGTAAATTTTTAGCACCACCTGTTACCATGTTGGTTATTTCGCCAACCATATCTGTAACTTCTTCATCTATGGTATCAGGGCGTTCGCCAAGCATACGCTCCATGATGGTCAATGCTAGTTCTTCATCAAATGTAATTGAAAATGATCCTCGCGTTTGCGGGCCAACCATCCCAATCAAACCTGATACATCACCACAGGCTATCTCATCAGTTTTAATGCGAGGTTTACCTGGCTTCAATTGAGTTTGAGCCATAGTGCTCAAAACATTAATTAAAGAAGATAAAAAAGGATTGATGAATTCTACATTCATAGTGGCTACTCTTAAATTTGTTCTGTGAAATGACTATATAGTTTGAGTATAGTCACTAAGGATAACTTTGAAGGATTATGATGCTCTGCAAGATTCACATTTACCATGTGCTTCTATTGTCTGCCCTGATACAACAAAGCCACCTTCGGCAGCTAAATTATTTAGCTCATGCGAAATTACACTCGAGTGTAATTCTTTGACAAAACCACAGGTATCGCAAATTAACAATTGTACTGGGTGTATATGATCAAAATGATGACACAGCATAAATGCATTTGTGCTTTCAATTTTATGAATAAAACCTAGCTCAGCTAAAAAGTCTAATGCACGATAAATAGTTGCAGGTTTAGCACCCGTTTCAGTTATTTTTAATTGCTCAAGCAAATCGTATGCACCAACACCACCTTGTGCGCTGGCTAATAGGCGAAATACTTTCTCGCGGATAGGCGTAAAACGCGCACCACGGTTGTCACAAACTTGTTTTGCTTTACTTACGAGTGATTCTATATTCATCATTACTCTTATCCTTATGCTACCGTGATATACTAACATACTGTGTTGTAGTTGCAGCGTTTTTATTAAGCGCTTTTTACCTAGGAAACCCAGTAATGCACGAACTATTAGCTATATTTATTTTCTTTTTTGCGGTTATTGACCCCATTGGTACTGTTCCTGTATTTATTGCTGTCACACGTGGTGATGATGAGAAATTTAAACGCAAAGTTATATATAAAGCGGTAGGCGTATCTGCATTAGTGCTCTTATTTTTTGTACTTGCAGGTGAGCAATTACTTAACGCAATTGAAATTCCACTTTCGGCTTTTCAAATAGCCGGCGGTATCATATTACTTATTTTTGCGCTCTCAATGATATTTGGTGAAAGTAAACCAGAAGCCGAAATTAAAAGTGTACGCGACAGCACTGAAACCACTATTTTTCCGCTTGCGATTCCCTCTATCGCGAGCCCTGGCGCTATGTTAGGCGCCGTATTAATGACTCGTAATGAAGAATATACCTGGGTTGAGCAGTTACTAACGTCTTCGATGATGCTTGCTGTATTAGCGGTTGTACTGGTTTTGTTACTGCTTGCAACACATGTACATAAATTAATTGGTGATAGTGGTGCAAGTATAATAAGTAGAATTATGGGGCTTATTTTAAGCTCGGTTGCGGTTACCAATATTTTAAATGGCATAGCCCATTATTTTGGCTTGCAGGTTTTCTCTTAACATTGATGCTCGCTAGGCTTTTGTGTAAAATGCAGCGCCTTTTAAGCTGTGCTTAATAACTTTAATACCCTGAGGTTTGCTTTGAATAAATGTACTTTGGATAGACGCTTTTCTGTGGCCCCAATGCTTGATTGGACTGATCGCCATTGTCGTACCTTTCATCGCAAAATGACTAAACATACTGTGCTTTATACAGAAATGATAACCACAGGCGCTATTTTATTTGGTCGAGGCGATTACTTACATTTTAATGAACACGAAGGCCCCGTTGCGCTGCAACTTGGTGGCTCTGATCCTAAAGCGCTTGCGCAATGTGCGAAGCTCGCAGGTGAGCGTGGTTATGACGAAATAAATTTAAATGTAGGTTGCCCGTCAGACCGAGTTCAGAATGGTCGATTTGGCGCATGTTTAATGGCTGAACCTCAATTAGTTGCTGAGTGTGTTGCAGCAATGAAAAACGAAGTAAGCATTCCTGTTACCGTTAAAACGCGTATTGGTATTGATGAGCAAGATTCGTATGAGTTTTTATGTGCGCTTATTGAAGCGTCTCATAAAGTAGGGTGTGATGATTTTATTATTCATGCTCGTAAAGCATGGCTTAATGGTTTAAGCCCGAAAGAAAATCGTGAGGTTCCGCCACTTGATTACCCACGTGTTTATCAACTTAAAAAAGATTATCCGCAGCTAGATTTAAGCCTAAATGGCGGTGTTAAAACAATTGAGCAGAGCCTAGAACATTTGCAACATATTGATGGTGTAATGATTGGGCGTGAGGCTTATAGCAACCCATTTATGCTCAATGACGTTGATGAGAAAATTTATGGTGATGCTGCAAATACGCAGTCACGCCACGATGTAGTGCGTTCAATGTATGACTACATTGAAGAAGAAATGCGTTTGGGTGCTAATTTTTGGCATATTGCACGTCACATGCTCGGTATTTTTCAGGGGCAGCCTGGCGCGCGAGGTTTTAGACGCCACCTTTCTGAAAGTGGTCACGGTAAGCAAGCTGATTTATCGGTAATGGATAAAGCATTAAGCTTTGTACCAGAATAAAACTAAGCTTTAAAAATTCTAAATTTAAGCCACTTTCGAGTGGCTTTTTTGATCCTAAAAATTAGTCAAAATCATAATTTATTGGCCAATTACACTCTATTTTGTTCAGCTTAAAGTCACTAAAATTTAGAGTGGTTTTTATTTAATGTTATGATTTTAAATGCTTTATTTTTGTTTTGATGGACTTGGCACAACTCTTGGAATCTTCTTGTTGAAATTAATTAAAAATCAACAGGAGAATACCATGGGAATATTTAATCGCGTAAACGATGTAATTCAATCAAACATTGTCGCCATGCTTGATAAAGCAGAAGATCCAGAAAAGCTTTTAAACCTAATGCTTAGCGAGATGCAAGATGCATTGAATGAGTGTCGTAGTACAGCAGCCGCTTTATTGTGTGAAGAGAAAGTAATTAATCGCCAAATTGATACTAAAAAAACAGAATTAGCAGCTTGGCAAATTAAAGCAGCACGTGCGGTTGAGAAGGGCAGTGATGATCTTGCTAAATCAGCTTTACTTGAGAAGCAACGCGTTAACGAAAGCATTGAAAATAAGCAAACTCAACTAGAAACTTTGCAAGAGTCTATTGCAAAAATTAAGTCTGATTGTGAGCGCTTGCAGCAAAAAATGGCTATGGCTAAAACTAAGCAAGCTCAGTTAATGCAACGCCATAATGTTGCTATTGCTAGAGGGCGAATCAGTACGCAACTACAAAGCGATAAAGTAGCTCATGCGTTGTCTCGTTTTGAACAAATAGAGCAGCGTGTTGAAGGTATTGAAGCTCAAGTAGAGGCTTATGAGCTGACTGATACAGCAAGCTCTACCAGTGCCCAAATTGAGTCGTTAGTTGAAAATGAAAAAATTGATGCTGAGTTGGATCGCTTAAAAGCGAACTTAAATACTAATTTAAAACACACTGCTTAGGAGATTGCTATGAACAGCTTTAATCGTCAACGAGGTTGGTATAAAGATACTCTGAATAAAAAAATATCGGGTGTTTGTAGTGGTTTAGCCCATAGATTGGACTTTCCGGTATGGGCAACACGCGTAGTTACTATTTTGTTGTTTTTGAGTTTTCCGTTTGCAATTGCACTTGGTTATTTTATAGCGCATTGCTGCCTTGAAAATAAAGAGTATTAATACCAACAGGCATAAATATTTGAACAATTTAACGAATTAAATCACCCTATAACGTTGTTATAAATTTAGAACAGCTAAGTATAAAAATTTTTGCCTAGTTATAGCGCAATTTTCTTATCGTTAAATAGACCTCATATATAAGCCAGTTGGTATAAGGAGAATTACTATGAAAGCTTTGGCAGTATGTGTAATTATCTATTTATTACTGTTTACTGATTTAATAACGTTTGTGCAGATTGACTCTTGGCAGTTGCCGTTATGGATTGCTGATATTAGTTGGGCTGGGCTCGAGCTTGTAGGTGCTTTGGCCGCAATTATTGCTGTAGTTGCGGTAGTGGCTTTAATTACTATGGGATTAGTTGGTGCGGGTGTAGTGGCATTAGCAGGGACTGTTTTAGCGCTTTTATTCGGATCTATAATGATTGCATGGCCGTTACTATTTGTTGCAGTGTTGTGTTGGCTTGTTGCCGATAACAAAAAAGTAGCCTCTTAATCCTTAATTTGACTGACTATTATAGGTTAACTATGTTAAATTTAGCCTGTAATTTAAAGTTTTCATAAGGATAAGAATGATGACGAAACTATGTTTTTCGATGGCTTCTGCATTAATATTTAGTTTTTTTTCGTCATCGTTGGCGGCGCACTCAGGGCACGATCATGGTTCTGATGTGGCTGTGCTCGAAGTAACTAACGCGCAAGTTAGAGAGTTTTTACCTGGCAGTACTTCAACTGTCGGTTATTTAACCCTTATTAATCACAGTGGAGCCGCAGCAACTTTAACTAAGGCAACTATTGATGGCTTAGGGCGTGTTGAAATACACGAGCATTCACATGTAGACGGCATGATGAAAATGCAACAAGTTGAATCGGTTGAAATTAAGGCGCACGAAAGCGTCAGCTTTCAGCCTGGCGGTTATCATTTAATGGCATTTGAACCACAAGAGCCATTAAAAGTAGGACAAGAACGTAAACTCACACTATATTTTAGTGACGGTAATCGCTTATTTACTAATGCTCAAGTCGTGTCGCTTGAAGCGCAAGCTAAGCAGTCAAAACCATCTACTCAACACGCTCATCATTAGGAGTACACATGTCGCAACATAAAGGAAAAATAGCAGGAATAATTGTTTTACTGCTTATCATTTTTTACGCAATTGCTGTTTATTGGAGCACAGAACCTTCACGTTTTGATGTTGTTGCAAACGCGAAAGAGCAAGCGCAGCTTCGTAATGAAAAAATAGTAACGGGTTATGTAACTACTTCTACATTAATTACGGTAGCCAATACCTTACTAGATAAACCGGGTGGCTACTTATCAAATGATGTAATACCACCAAGTATTATTATGGATGATATGCCAGCGTGGGAATATGGCGCACTAGAAATGGTACGTGATTTATCGCTTTCTATGCGAAAAGATTTTAGCCGTTCTCAATCACAATCAACGGAACATGAAGCTCTTAAAAAGGCGCAGCCGCAGTTTAATATAAGCTCTGAGGCATGGGCGTGGCCAAGTGCTGAAGGTGAGTACCAAAAAGGTATTGACTACTTAATGGTATATCGTGGACAAATAGCTAATGAGCATGAGCGCGATAGCCAATTTTACGCACGAGCAGATAACTTACGTAGTTGGCTTAAAGAAGCTGAAAAACGTTTAGGTAGCCTAAGCCAGCGCTTAAGTGCCAGCGTAGGTCAGGAAAAAGTGAACACCGATTTAGCGGGTAATTCATCTAATAAACAAGCAACTCTTGCGCCACTGCAGCAGCAAGTAAGAACACCGTGGTTAGAAATTGACGATGTGTTTTACGAGTCGCGCGGTGCAACTTGGGCATTACTGCATTTTTTACAAGCGATAGAGTATGACTTTAATGACGTGCTTGAAAAGAAAAATGCACGTGTAAGCTTACAACAAATCATACGTGAACTTGAGGCCACTCAAGAAACAGTGTGGAGCCCACTTATTTTAAACGGCAATGGTTTTGGCTATGTGGCAAACCATTCTTTAGTTATGGCAAATTATATTTCTAGAGCCAATGCGGCTTTAATCGAACTCAGCGAACTACTAGCTCAAGGATAAAAAATGAAAAAGTATTGTTTAGCAGCAGCCCTTTCAATGGCATGTTTAGCACCAGCAGCGCAAGCTGACACTCTACTAGGTTTATACGTAGGTGTTGATGGGTGGAAGTCAGATAACGATGGTCAATTTTCTTATAAAAATAATGCATCTCAAGATTTTAATTTTGAAGATGAGACGTTTGTAAGTTACTACGCGGCACTTGAGCACCCTGTACCATTAGTTCCAAATATTAAATTAAAGTATACCGAGCTTGAGTTAAATGGTTCTGCGCTACTTACAGATACATTTAGCTTTAATGGCTCTGATTATGTTGTAGGCTCTACGGTAAATACGGTAAGTGATTTAACACACATCGATTACATTTTTTATTATGAGATTTTTGATAACGATTTAATCTCAATTGACTTAGGTTTAAATGCTAAGCAGTTTGATGGTGATATTATTGTAAATGGTACTACTCAAAATGGTGGTACTAACTTTACCGAAACAAAAGATTTCTCTAGTTTTGTTCCTCTTGCGTATGGTCGTGCTGAAGCAGGCTTACCTTTTACTGGCTTAAGTGTATTTTTTGAAGGTAGCTTTTTGGCTATTGACGATAGCAAAGTACAAGATTACCAAGTAGGCGTAGCGTGGGAACTTATTGATAACCTAGCAGTAGATGTTGCTGTTAAAGCAGGTTACCGCTCTATGGTATTAGAACTTGATGATGTAGATGATATTACTACTGATATTGATGCATCTGGCCCATTTGCGGGTATTCAGGTTCACTTTTAATTAGTATTTTCTAATTAAACAAAGCGTGGCATATTATTTTATTGCGTGCCACGCTAAATCAAACTCTCCCTCCAGCGCATTATTAATTAACTGCTTATAAATTTTATTTACAGGAAAATTAATGAGTTTAGATAACTCATCACCTGTTTGCGTGAATTTATAATAGCTTAATACCAAGTCACTGCTTTTTGCTTTTAACGTTACTTTTTGCGATAAAAATGAAAGGGTAAGTTCTTGTCCCGCTTTAAGCACTGCAGATTCAATTTCTTTTCTATACAGTAAATTAAGATCCATAAGTGTTAAAATATCAGGAAAACTAATACCTGTTTTTCCTAAATTTAGAGACACTTTATTGCCTTTTCGTAGCAAATCAAACAATGATGGTTTTTTGTAAAAGCCAAGTAAAATAAAGTGGCTGTCGTCTTTTTCGTTATAGCCTGAGAGCGACACACATTTTTGTAAAGAGTCAGCTTCTCGCTGTGTCATATGCTTTAACGTTTGCAGGCTTTTAATTGAAAACGTGCCAGGGTTGAGTGTTTCTCCCGTTAAAATTTTCGCCCATAAAGTTTGCATTGACGCATTTGAAGTATCTTCGCACAGTGCGATAAAATGCTCTACCCAATCAACATCAGGTTGTTTACTACTTGCTACATCGGGGCAAAACCCCATAGCCATCGCCAAAATTGACTCTATATTTTGTTGTTGTTTTATTAGAAGTAAATCTTGGCGCTTTTGGGCACGAGCTAAAACAGAGTTTTCACTGTTAATATGATAAAGCGGCTTAACTTGGCCTTTAATATCGTAACTTTGTTCAGAGGTAGGCAATACTCCGTTACTGCCAACTTTTGTTATAGGGTAACCAAGTAAGGATTCGATAATGTTAGCAAGGTTAATTCTCGCTTGTGCTGTCTTGACTGTCATGGCTGTGCATTGTCCTTTGTGAATGGCTAAGCTGAGCAACAGTTTTAAGGTTATTTAACCCCAATGAAACTGTATTACGGAGCACATATTCGCTTAAAATTGCAGTGTAACCAGATATTAAAGGAGCGGTTGTTTGTCCGTTAATCTTACATATTAAAGTGACGATACCGTTTTGCTCACTAAAATTAAAAGTCCCTCTAATAATATGCTCAGCATTTAAAAGTATATTAAAGCTGACCTTATTTTGACTCACCGAAGTTATGATCATTTCACCATACCCCCATTTTCCTTTCCAAGACTGATGAGCACCTAGGCCAGAGCTAGGTTCGCCCAAGGTAAAACGTATACTGGGGTCTACTTTTTCCCATGGAGACCATTTTTGCCATTGATTAAAGTCAGTAATAAGCGGTTTTACTGCGTCAATATTTGCATTGATTTCTATTGTTTTATTTACACTATAACTTTGAGGAAGTATTAGCCCTACCAGTACTAATACCAATAGCAATAACAGTACGCCTTTGATCAATATTTTTAATGGTTTAATAAGCACACCTTTTATTAGTTTTTTGAGTTGAAATACAACAACTTTTTATTAATCGACTATAGTATGAATTAGATTATAAACCAAAAATAATTTATAAATTGCTACCTAGGAGAGCGAATGTCGTCAGATCAAAACGATTTTTTATTTTTTGAACAAGACTATGAAGATGAAGCAGTAATTGAGCCGACTAAGTTTTGGGATATTTTAATTGTTGATGACGAACCTGAGATCCACTCTGTCACAAAGTTGGCTTTGTCTGGGGTTGAGTTTTGGGGGGCAGGCTTGCGATTTCATGATGCCTATTCGGGAGCTGAAGCAATAGAGATTTTAGCTAAAAATAACAATATTTCAGTTATTTTTTTAGATGTTGTTATGGAAACTGACGATGCTGGCTTGCATGTTGTAAAAAGGGTGCGTGACGAATTAAATAATCAACATGTAAGAATTATTTTAAGAACAGGGCAAGCTGGTAATACACCAGAGGAAAAAGTAATACGTGAGTACGACATAAATGATTATAAAACTAAAACAGAACTCACTCGCTCTAAATTAGTAACATCGCTCATAACCGCTATTCGCTCTTACGAGCAGGTATGCCAGCTTAAATATCAAAGTGATGCAATGAACACGATTGTTTCTGCATCAAAGTCTATTTTAGGGCTTACTGATATTAAGCAACTATGCAAAGAAATCATCAAGCACATGAGTATTATTTTAAAGTGTTCACCTCGAGGGCTTGTGTGCAGCAAATTAGATGGCGATGACTTTATTCAAGTCTTAGGTGGTTGTGGGCATTACGAAAACTACTTTGGTGAAAAATTAATTAATGTTGATAGCAAAGTATTTAAACAAGTCGAGTCGTGTTTTGATTTATCAAAGCATCAACATACAGACTCAAGTGCAACGTTTGTATTAAAAAGTAAGCATAGAAAAGCGGCTTTATATATAGAATGTGACCATGTTCCTTTGCAAGCACAATTGCAGTTTGCTGAAATCTTCTTAACAAATGTGAGTGTGGCCCTCGATAATATAAGGCTGTTTGTAAAGTTAAGAGATGCAGCTTATAAAGATGTGCTTACAGGTATTTCAAATCGTACCAATTTTATTGAACGGGTAGAGCGTTATCAAAAGCCGCACGTGAATGATTATGTATTTGTACTACTTGATATAGTTAATTTTGCAGATATTAATAACGGCTTAGGGCAAGAGGTCGGCAATAAAGTATTAATTGGCATTGTGCAAAGGTTAAAAGAAAACTACCCAACAGCTGAATTACTATCTCGTATTGGTGCTGATGTTTTTGGCTTTATTATTCGCCGTGATGAACTCGACTTAAAAAAATTGAATGAGCAGTTAGGTGTTCCATTTTGCGCAGAAGAGCATACATTGCCTATCGATTTTAGATTGGGTTTATGCCAACAGCAAGACTTTCAAAGTAGCGGGATTGATACACTTAAAGTTGCTTATATTGCACTTAATCAAGCTAAAAAAACAAAACACAAAGAGGGAATTTATTACAGTGTAGACATGCAAGATAAAATGGCTTGGCGCATAGGAATTATTAGACAATTACGTCATGATTTTGCTCGAAACAAGTTAGAGGTATGGTATCAACCTCAACTTTCATTAGATGACTTGTCTTTAATTGGGTGTGAGGCATTACTTAGGTGGCCTACCGGTAATGGATCATATATATCGCCAGCGGTATTTGTTCCACTTGCAGAAGATGCGGGCTTGATTGTTGATATAGGGCAGTGGGTTTTAGAGCAAGCTTGCCAACAACAAAAGCGCCTAGAAAATATGGGCACCGAAATTTGTATTGCGGTTAATGTGTCTGTTCCGCAGTTTAAAGTAAAAGGTTATGCTCAAAAAGTTAAAAATACATTATTAAAATATGGTGTTAAGCCAAAAAACATAGAGTTAGAAGTCACTGAAAGCGTAGTAATGGATGAACTCGAAACTGTTATTAATACACTTAGAGAGCTTCAAGAGTTAGGGATTGAGGTTGCTATTGATGACTTTGGGACTGGCTTTTCATCGCTTAGTTATATACAAAGTTTACCCTTGGATAGGTTGAAAATAGATCGTGCATTTATTAAGGATCTGCCAAATGATGACACTGGCGCTATTGCTGCCTTAGTTATTTCTCTTGGTGCTAAGTTGGGTTTAAAAACGATTGCTGAAGGCGTTGAAACACAAGAACAAGCTCAGTTCTTAAAAAACTTAGGCTGTGATGAGGTACAAGGTTTTATGTATGCTAAACCCATGCCTGAGCATGAATTGATAGAATTTATAAATAAACGCTAAAAAAGATTAACTTATTATTTATGCTAATGAACGATTTAGAATTTAAAGCGCGATATGCTTTGACTACTTTGTATATATAAAGAATTTAGTAGGGTATAATTCGCGCCTTTTGTTATTCTACGGCCACAATTATGAGCACACTCAAAGCTAAGCGCGCCTTATTTTCATACCCGAAATACTGGGCTGAATGTTATGGCACCGCGCCATTTTTACCAACTACACGTGAAGAAATGGATGCACTTGGCTGGGATAGCTGCGACATAATAATAATTAGTGGCGATGCGTATGTTGACCATCCTAGTTTTGGTATGGCTGTAATTGGCCGTGTACTTGAAGCGCAAGGCTTTAGAGTGGGGATTATTGCCCAACCTGCATGGGACTCTAAAGATGCATTTATGGAGCTCGGCAGACCGAATTTATTTTTTGGTGTAACAGCCGGCAACATGGATTCGATGATCAACCGCTATACAGCGGAAAAACGCATGCGCCACGATGATGCTTACACGCCTAATAACGTTGGCGGTAAGCGCCCAGATCGCGCCGTGATGATTTACTCGCAAAAATGCCGTGAAGCATACAAAGGTATCCCAATTGTTATTGGCGGTATTGAAGCCAGCCTTCGCCGTATTGCTCATTACGACTATTGGCAGGAAAAAGTACGTCGTAGTATTTTGTTTGATGCAAAAGCCGATATTTTAATTTACGGTAACGCAGAGCGCCCGCTAGTTGAAGTTGCACACCGTATTGCGGCGGGTGAAACGATGGATACGATTCAGGATATTCGCGGCACGGCTGTTATTCGAAAAGAGCCTCTACCTGGTTGGCGTGGCAGTGATTCTACCGCTATTGATAAAATTGGTAAAATAGACCCTATTCCAAACCCATATGGCGCGGATGATGTTGGCTGTAGTAAATCTGAATTTAAACAAGCGGGTATTGATTTAAAAGCAGAAGCGGCAAAACCAATCATGGTTCAGCCTGCACGTCCTAAGCCGTGGGAAAAAACCTATGTTAAGTTACCTGCTTATGAGCAAGTAAGTGTTAACAAACCTTTATACGCCCATGCCTCACGAATTTTACATCAAGAAACAAACCCTGGTTGTGCAAGAGCGCTTTACCAACGACATGGCGATCGCTCTATTTGGGTAAACCCGCCAGCATATCCATTAGAAACACATGAAATGGATGCTGTATTTGGTTTGCCGTATCAGCGTATTCCTCACCCAAGTTATGGTGATGCTAAAATACCTGCTTACGATATGATTAAAACGTCAGTTAATATTATGCGTGGCTGTTTTGGTGGCTGTTCGTTTTGCTCAATTACAGAGCATGAAGGGCGCATTATTCAAAGTCGTTCGCAAGAATCTATTATTGAAGAAATTGAACAAATTAGAGATAAAGTTCCCGGCTTTACTGGTGTTATTTCTGATTTAGGTGGCCCAACGGCGAATATGTATAAGCTGCGCTGTACGAGCAAAAAGGCCGAGAGTACCTGTAGACGCTTATCATGTGTGTATCCAGATATTTGTAAACACATGGATACAGATCATACGCCAACAATAGATTTATATAAAAAAGCACGTGAAGTTAAGGGTATTAAAAAGGTATTGATTGCTTCAGGTGTACGTTACGATTTAGCTGTACGCGACCCGCGTTACGTTAAAGAATTAGTAACGCATCATGTAGGCGGTTACTTAAAAATAGCGCCAGAGCATACAGAGGATGGTCCATTATCAAAAATGATGAAACCAGGTATGGGAGCGTACGATCAATTTAAAGAACTATTTGATAAGTACTCTAAAGAAGCCGGTAAAAAGCAGTATTTAATTCCTTACTTTATTTCTGCTCACCCAGGTACAAAAGATGAAGACATGGTAAACATGGCTTTATGGCTTAAATCAAACGACTTTAAGCTTGATCAGGTACAAAATTTTTACCCATCACCTATGGCTAATGCGACGACTATTTACCATACAGAGATGAACTCTTTACGTAATATAAAAAACAACTCAGAAGTTGTTCCAGTACCTAAAGGCGCACGCCAACGTAGATTACATAAAGCTATTTTACGCTACCACGATGCAGCTGGTTGGCCAATGATACGTGAAGCTCTACGTAAAATGGGTAAAGCTAATTTAATTGGTAAAGGGCCTAACTGTTTAGTGCCAGAAGAAGGGCGCGATGAAAAAGCAGGTAAAGGTGGTAAAAAAAGTGGGCGTCCGGCACTAACGCGACATACTGGTTTTAGCCAATTTAAAAAGGCAAACACTAAGCCAAAAGTAGGCGGTAATCGTCAAAGTACACGTTAGTAATTTTATTTGCTAATAGATAAGGCTAATTGCGGTACGCGCTTTTTCATACGCAAATTAAGTAAGCCTTGCTCTTTATTATCTATATTATTGTAGGTGATAAAGAGTGAGGTTTTAGAGCCCCTCTCTTTAGATATCCTGTGCTAAGTTTAGCTTTTTTTAAAGCATTGATGATAACCACAAACGCAATTTAAGTGACCATAACGGCTGAATGCCGGTGAGTCCTTGCGTCATTTTATTATCTTTTAAGATTATATAAGATGGCGTGACTTGTCCCTGCCAATCGGAAAATATCTCCCCCTGTTGATCGTTAACAGTACTGAAGCTGTAGCCTTGCTCATTTAAATAATCATGCAGTTCTTGATCAGAGCCTGATTTTATCGCGATGCTCACGACGGGGTATTTATTCTCGTTTGCGAGTTCGTTTATGGCAGGGGAGGTAATACTACAAATAGGACACCAAGTTCCCCAAAAATACACAAGCGTGGGTTTATCTTGGCTCATTGCTGCTAAATTAATGTTTTGCCCTTCATAGTCGATTAATTGTAGTTGAGGATTTGCTGGCATGACAGGTTGCCGCCACCAATTGACGGCGGTATATATGACGAAAAATATAGAGCTATATACCAGTACACTTTTTAATATGGATACGCTTTTTTGTTTTAGCGTTTTTTTAGGTATGTCATTTTTATGTTTGGTATCCGTTGCCATAGCTACTGATTTACCCTAAGTATTTTTGCTGTAGTTTTTTACATTTAAAGCGTTTAATTTATATCAGCAACCATGTAGCAGTACCTAAAAAGGCGAATATACCAACAATATCAGTCACTGTGGTTAGCACCACACTCCCTGCAAGAGCAGGGTCTATATTCATTCTTTTAAGAATTATTGGAATACTTGCACCAGCAACACCTGCCACCACTAAGTTCATAAACATAGCGAAGGCGAGTACGCCACCAAGCATAAAGTCCCACTGCCATAGCGCAATAACACCCGCAATTAATAGTGACCACAAAATACCGTTTAGCGCGCCAATGGCCAGTTCTTTCATCATCAAGAAACGTTGGTTTGTTTGGTTTATATGACCTACTGCAATACCACGGATAACAAGCGTTAATGATTGGCTACCAGCAACACCACCCATAGAAGGGACAATACCGTTAAGCACAGCCAAAATAGGGAGCACATCTAAAGTGCCTTCAAAAAAGCTAGCTACAAAAGCAGCTGCAAGTGCGGTTAGTAAATTAACTCCTAGCCAAACTGAGCGTTTTTTAGAGCTTTTTAGTACAGGCGCGAATGTATCCTCTTCATCATCAAGACCGGCTAGGCTTAATAGGCTATGCTCGGCATCTTCTCGGATTACATCAACGATGTCATCGATAGTAACACGACCGAGGAGTTGGTCGTTATCGTCCACCACAGGGGCCGATATCCAATTATGGCGCTCAAATAATTGCGCTACTTCACTTTCATCCATTGAGATTGGGATAGACTCACAATCTTCATCCATTAAATCGCGGACAATTTTTTCTGGCGGATTAGTTAATAATGTACTTAGCGATAAAGCGCCTATAAAGCAGTTATGTTTATCAACAACATATAAATCATCTGTACCCTCTGGTAACTCACCACGCAGTCTAATATAACGAAGTACAACATCGAGTGTTACATCAGGGCGAATGGTCACCGTATCGGTGTTCATTAGCGCACCTGCTGAACGCTCTTGATATGACAGTGCTTGCGTGGCACGTTCACGGTCTTGAATGTCCATCGCGCTAACAACGTCTTTATAGACGGTATCTGGCAGGCTACGTAATACTTCACCTAAGTCATCGTGGCCCATGTCTTCAGTTGCGGCGGCAATGTGCTTAGGTTCCATTTGGGCAATAATGCCTAAACGAACATCTTCAGATAACTCTTCAAGAACATCACCCTGCACATCAGGATCGACCAATTGCCAAAGCAGTCGGCGAATTTTATGCGGTGATGATTCTAATAATAATGCGGTATCACAAGGAGCCGTTTTTGCGAGCATGCGCCTAACTTGAACAAATTGACCACTATTGAGTGACTTCGTCACCTGTTTTAGTTGCTGTAGTGGGTAATCTTGTTCAAAAGCTTCAGGCATTGGCGTCCTTTATAAATTGTTATATTACTTTATGGGGGGAGGTGAGTTAACTGGCGTTACTAACCTATTTATTTTATATACCTGTTTTAATTGAAGCATTAGTAATGCGAATATTGTTTTTATAAAACAGGTTATTCTTGTTCATTAAAGCGTTGTGCTATTAATTCTCCAACAGCGTGTAAAGCTTGCTCAGAATCAGGGCCTTTACAAACAACTTTAACTTCTTTTCCTTGGCTACTTTCAAGTAACATTAGTGCAAGTACGCTATCGCCTGCTGCTTCTTTGTCATCTTGGAATAATGTGATTGTCGCATCAAATTGTACTGCTAATTGCGCAAGCACAGTAGCTGCTCTGGCGTGCAAGCCTAATTTGTTTTTTATTAAAAAGGTATCTTCACAATGCATAACTTACTCTACCTAAGCTGAACAGGTGATTATTCAGCTATATTATTTTTCTTGTTCGCGATGGCGAATTTTTACATTGGGATGTGTCATTGCAAAACTTTCACCGATAGTTTGCGCTAAATACACAGAACGATGTTGCCCGCCTGTACACCCAATAGCAATGGTTAAATAACTGCGGTTATTTCGTTCTAAATGCGGTAACCACGTTTGTACAAATGTTTGAATTTGCCATGTGAATTTTTGCACTATGCTGTGATTAGCTAAATAGTCTTTAACCGGTTGATCTAACCCATTTAAAGGCTTTAACTCTGGTTCCCAGTGTGGATTTGGTAAAAAGCGTGCATCAAATACGTAGTCTGCTTCTTTTGGTATACCGTGTTTAAAACCAAATGATTCAAATGTGACAATCAGTTGCTTATCTTTTTTACCTAAAATCTTTTCACGAATAGATTCAGCGAGTTGATGAACACTTAAATCAGTCGTATCTATCATAAAGTCGGCGCGAGTGGTTAATACATCAAGTAATTCTTTTTCTTTTTTGATGGCTAAATCAAGCGGCAACGAGTCTATTGATAGTGGGTGTAATCTGCGTGTTTCAGAAAAGCGTTTGATCAATGTCTGATCGTCGCTATCTAAATAAAATAACGTAGGGTTTGCAAAGCCTGGTAAGTATTCAAGAATATCGTTAAATTCATCTTGTTCTTTAGGGATGTTGCGCACATCTATGCTAACAGCAATTTTATCGTAGCTATCAGACACACTGCGAACTAATGAAGGTAGTAGGTTTACTGGAATATTATCAACGCAATAATAACCTAAATCTTCTACAACGCGCAAAGCAACCGACTTTCCAGAACCAGAACGGCCGCTTATGATAATTAACTCCATTTAACACCCTTTATAAAACTATGATTGATCGACAATAACTTGGTAAAGCTCAGTATCAGATTTTGCACTGCGTAACTGTTTACAAAAATCTTTGTTGTTTAGTTTATCAGCAATGGTTGCTAGAGTCTTTAAGTGCTGCTGGTTATCGCCATCTGGTACGATGAGTGCGACAAAAATATCAACAGGGCGATTATCGATTGCATCAAAGTTTATTGGAGTTTCGCTAACGAGCACTAAAGCCAAAGGCTCTTCTGCACCGCTCATTCTTCCATGAGGAATAGCAATGCCACGCCCTATACCTGTACTACCTAATTTCTCTCTGCTCATTAAAGCATTAAGAATATCTTGTTGCGGTAAATACGGAAGTTTGTCGTGAGCAAGTTCGCTAATGAACTCTAAAATTCTTTTTTTGCTATTAAAAAGGACCGCAGCTTTGCTGCAGTCCTGGCATATAAGTGAACTTAATTTCATCATATTAGTGTCGAGCAAGCTTCTCTTTGTGTTTGATTACTTGGCGATCGAGCTTGTCGATCAACGAGTCAATAGCGGCATACATATCTTGATGTTCTGTAGAGGCAAATAGCTCAGCACCGCTTACGTGTATTGTGGCTTCTGCTTTTTGATTTAACTTTTCTACATCGAGAATGACATGAACATTATTAATATGATCAGAGTGTCTTTCAAGCTTCGCAAATTTAGTATTAATATAGTCTCTTAGTGAATCGGTTAATTCTACGTGACGACCAGTTAAGTTTAGTTGCATAAGCATTACCCTCTTAGTTTAGCGTCTTAAATCAGGCTTTTACGCTGATTTGACGGTGGAATAGCAAGAGATTCGCGGTATTTTGCGATTGTACGTCTCGCTACTTTAATTCCTTGCTCAGCCAATATATCCGCTATTTTGCTATCACTCAATGGTTTTGCTGAGTTTTCTGCTGCGATTAATTTTCGGATAAGCGCACGTATTGCTGTAGATGAACATTCACCACCGTTTTCAGTACTTACATGGCTTGAGAAAAAATATTTAAGCTCAAATATACCACGGGGTGTATGCATGTACTTTTGAGTAGTCACGCGCGAAATTGTCGATTCGTGCATTTCTACCATTTCAGCGACATCATTTAAAACCATTGGTTTCATGGCTTCAGGGCCATGTTCAAAAAAGCCTTGTTGTTGCTTAACAATACAATTAGTAACTTTTAATAGCGTGTCGTTTCTACTTTCTAAGCTTTTAATAAACCATTTAGCTTCTTGTAAATGTGAGCGAATAAACTGGCTGTCGCCACTTGATTTTACAGTGCGAGACATTGCCGCGTATTGGCTATTAACACGAATTTTAGGCATGCTATCTGGGTTTAATTCGACAACCCAGCGGCCTTTAATTTTTTTAACTGACACATCAGGAATAACATACTCAGATTCTTCCCTTACAATAGTATCTGCAGGTTTTGGGTTGAGAGTATGTATTAGTGTCATCACTTCTTTAAGCTCTTCTTCTTTAAGCTTAGTTTTTTTCATTAATGTACGATAGTCGCGAGCTGCTAATAGATCAATATGCTCGGTTAAAATCATTTTCGTTTCATTAATGTAAGGTGTTTCTTTATCAAATTGATTAAGCTGAATACACAAACACTCTTGTAAACTACGTGCAGCAATACCCACAGGATCAAACAGTTGGATGCGTTTTAATACCGCTTCAATTTCATCAAGTTCGACTTCGTTATCATCTTCGTTTTCTTGATTAAAGCTTTCTAAAATCTCTTCGCAGCTTAATGTTAAAATACCTGAATCATCGACGGCCTCTACAATCGCAATAGCGATGGCTTCATCGGTAGGGCTAAATGGCGTTAGTTGTAATTGCCACATTAAATACTCATGGAGCGTTTCAGTAGAGGCGCCTTGGTATATTGATTCGTCTTCAGGCATTGGACCTGATGAGGCTGCAGGAGCGGCACTCATGTACTCATCCCAACTAACATCCATAGCCATGTCGTCACTTAGCGTGTCTTTTGCAAGTGCTTCACCAGTATCTTGTTCATATTCGCTCGGAGCATCATCAGCAGATGCGCTAACAGTTATGTCATCGGTATCAGCTTTTTGCTCGTTTTTACCAGCAGCGTCTTCAGAATAGTCTGCCTCTTCAACCTCTAATAGTGGATTACTGTCGAGAGCTTCTTGTATTTCTTGCTGGAGATCCAATGTACTGAGTTGCAACAAACGAATAGCTTGTTGCAGCTGTGGAGTCATTGTAAGTTGCTGGCCCATGCGCAGCTGTAGTGATTGCCTCATGTATCTCTAACAATCCTTTTATGTTGTTATAATTAATACTAGCAGATGCTTAAAGACATGGCGTAAATGTTACAGCCTAAATTGCTCGCCTAAATAAACATCGCGTACTGTTTTATCATTTAATACGTGTTCTGGAGTACCTGATGCAATCAGCTCCCCATGAGAAACAATGTAGGCTTTTTCGCAAACATCAAGGGTCTCTCTTACGTTATGGTCGGTAATTAATACTCCAATCCCACGATTTTTAAGATGTTCTATTATTTTCTTTATATCTAATACCGAAATAGGGTCAACACCGGCAAACGGTTCATCCAGTAATATAAATTTAGGATCTGCTGCCAGCGCTCGTGCTATTTCTACACGACGACGTTCTCCACCCGATAATGCCATACCTTGGCTATCACGAATGTGTTGTATGCTAAATTCATCTAATAAGTTATTGAGCGTGTCTTCTCTGGCTTGTTTATTTAGTTCTTTGCGCGTTTCTAAAATGGCCATTAAGTTTTGATAAACAGTCAGCTTTCTAAAAATTGATGACTCTTGCGGTAAGTAGCCTATGCCTAATCTAGCACGACTATGCATAGGTAAAAGAGTAATATCGTTATCATCAATAGATATTTTACCTTTGTCGCTAGGAACAAGCCCTACAATCATATAAAAAGTCGTTGTTTTACCAGCACCGTTAGGGCCAAGTAAGCCAACTATACTGCCAGCTTGTACTTCAAGGCCGACGTTTTTTACAACTTCACGACCTTTATAGCTTTTTGCCAATAGTTCTGCTTTTAATGTGCTCATGGTTGACCTTTATCGCCTTTTTTACTTTTTTTAGTTTCGATCGGTACTAAAATCGTGTGAACGCGGTCAGTTGAGTTTTCATCTTTTTCGGCACTGATGAGCTGCTGCTCTATGTCGTAGGTAATGCTTTTAGCATTTATTTTTTGTCCGGCTTGCGATACTTGTGCATTACCAACAAGCGTTAAAAAACGCTTAGATACATCATAACGTACTTCATCAGCACTGGCGCTCATAGTCGTGCCGTCTGATTGCTTTTCTTCAAAGTGCGCAGGGCTACCTGTGGCAATTAATAATTGTTTATTATCACCAAGTTCATCACGTTTGTGTACTTCTAGGCGATCGGCTGTAATGCGGCGATTACCGTGAATAATCTCAACGTTTTTCTCAAAAATCCCGACATTAGCTTTTAATTGACCTTCTTGCTTGTCGGCACTTATTGAAATTTGATTGGCAGCAGGTTGCGTGTTTTGTTCTGCAGCACTACTATTAAACGCTAGTATAAGTGTAGGAATTATAAGTGATTTTAATATTTTATTGGTCATAATATATGGTTCGCGTATGGTTAATTAGTTTTATCACTTCGGTTTTTAAGTCGGCTTCTAGGCCTTTACCGGTGATTTTTAAATTGGGTCCAGTGATAATGACGGGTTGCTCCGAACGCATTGTTAATAACTTTATATCAACCTGAATATTATCAGCATTGATTTTGTCTATCATGGCGTTATCGGTTAAGTTTTTGGCAACCACATTACCTTCTAAAATTAATTGTTTATCTTCGTATAATGTTGCTTCGTCTGCATTTATTTGCCACGTTTGTTGTTCGTTATATAAAGTGAAAATGGGTTTTTCGAAAAACGTGAAACCTAATTGCTGGTATAGCTCCATTTTAGCCGCAGTGACTTTGTGGCTAATTTTACCTTGCTCATCATAGGCTGTCTGTTTGAGCTCAATAGCTATGTAATCAGGCTTAGCAACAACTTCAGGCTCAGCCTGAGGCACAATATTTGTTTGTGTAAAATAAGGGTACCAAAGCCAAACCATACAGCTAATGAATAAAACGCTTAATATTATGCGCGCTGCATTCATGAACTAGTGCCTTGTGTAGTCAATGCTTTACCATTTTCAAGCATGAGCAAATCGGTGAGTTCTCTCACAGCACCAAAACCGCCAGGCATTTGCGTTACATAATGTGACAAACGCTTAATAAGTGGGTGGGCATCATTTACTGCAACGGCAAAGCCTACTAACTCCATAACAGGCATGTCAGGACCGTCATCACCAATATAAGCAATTTGTTCATCGCTAAGGTTGAGTTTATCTTTTAATTCTTGATAGGCAATGAGCTTATTTTCTTGGCCTTGATAAATATGCTGTACGGTTAAGCTGCTCATACGTTGTAGTACTATCTGTGAATGACGACCAGTAATAACAGCTACTTCAAAGCCACTGTTTATAAGTGCTTTAATGCCAAAACCATCTTTTGTATTAAATGCTTTTAGCTCTTCACCTTGATTGCCAAGGTAAATACGGCCATCAGAAAATACACCATCAATATCGCATATAAGTAGTTTTACTTTTTTAGCGCGTGCTTTTGCATCATCGCTCAGCGGTTGATAGAGTTCTTCAAATTGCATTTATAACACTCCTGCTTTTAATAGGTCTTGCATATTTAATGCGCCAATAGGTTGGTTTTTCTCATTGACGACGATTAGGCCATTTATACGTTTACGTTCCATAATATTGAGCGCTTCAGCGGCTAAAATATCTTGCGTAGCTGTAGTGCATGACTTAGTCATAACAACATCTATTTGTGTTGTATGAATATCAATTCTTTGTTCTAAAATGCGACGTAAGTCACCATCGGTAAGTAACCCTACGAGTTGCTGATTTTCATCAACAATGGCTGTCATACCTAACCCTTTAGCTGACATTTCAATTAGGGCATCTTTAACTGTTTGTGAAACATCAATAATAGGTGTATTTGCGCCGCTGTGCATAACATCTTTTAAAGTAAGTAATAAGCGCTTGCCTAAACTACCACCTGGGTGAGATAGCGCGAAGTCATCAGCTGTAAAGCCGCGAGCTTCTAATAATGCAACAGCCATGGCATCGCCCATCGCAAGCGTTGCAGTGGTACTTGATGTAGGGGCTAGACCCAATGAACAAGCTTCTTTTTCTACTTTAATGCACACATGTACATTAGCAAGGGTTGCCATGGTTGATTGCGTATTGCCAGTCATCGCTATCATTTTGGCACCAAGTCGTTTTAAAACCGGAATGATATTTAAAACTTCGCTGGTTTCCCCTGAATTAGAAATAAGCATAACCACGTCATTTTTAGTGATCATACCTAAATCACCATGACTTGCTTCACCAGGGTGAACAAAAAACGCAGGGCTGCCAGTGCTTGCAAGAGTTGCCGCTATTTTATTGCCAATATGGCCTGATTTTCCCATGCCAATAACAATAATACGGCCTTCACAGTCGTACATTAATTGGCACGCGTTATGAAAATTTTCATCTACATATTGTGCAATATCACTAAGTGCTTGGCGCTCAACATCTAAAACGCGAAGGCCTTGTTCAATAAAGTTTAGCGTTGCCATCATTTACCCTACTTGACTAAAAATATACCCTTGGTAACCCAAAAACGCTATTAGCAATAAGCCGCCTTCTACCCTATTGATACGCTGGGTGCCTCTAAAGTTCAATGACATAATAATAAGAGCAAGTGTTGCACCAATCATAATTAATATATCTCGGCTTACTAACGATGGATCAATTGCTGAAGGATTAATAATACCTGCTAGAGGTAATACAGCTAAAATATTAAATATGTTTGAGCCAACAATATTACCTAGTGCTAAATCATCTTCATTTTTAAGTACACCTGCAACCGAGGCGGCAAGTTCAGGCAAGCTAGTACCAATGGCAATAATTGTTAAACCAATGACTAAGTCGCTTAAGCCGAAGTATTTAGCAATATCAACAGCTGAGCCGATTAAAAAATGAGAACTAACCGGCAAGAGTATCATGCCGACAATTAACCAAAATACCGCTTTTTTAGTAGGTACATCGTTTGGTACATCGTCGCAGGCTTCTGAGACAAATGGGTCATCTTGGTTTTTTGCACGCATAGATACAATAATTAACCCACCGATGAATACGATAAAGCCAACTAAAAGCGCAACACCTTCACTAAATGAAAAGTAGTTATCTGAGAACACATACCAAGTAGCTAAAGATACGAGCATCACTAATGGCATTTCACGTTTTAACGTACTAGATGAAACTGAAAGAGGGCGAAATAGAGCTGTGATACCTAACACAAGTAAAATGTTTGTAATATTAGAGCCAACAGCATTGCCAACGGCTGTGTCGGTTTTGTTAGCTAAAGCGGCAGAGGCTGAAACCATCATTTCAGGGGCTGAAGAGCCCATGGCTACAACGGTCAAACCAACAATAAGTGTAGGTACACCAAAGTTTTTAGCAAGAGCCGCAGCCCCATAAACAAACCTATCGGCACTCCAAACAAGAGCTGCAAAACCAAGAATTAAAATAACAAACGAGGTAACCATTGTGTTAAGCCAGTTATACAAAATACGGATGGCGCGAATAGTAACAAAAGCCAAGATGAAAGTATAAATAAAAGAGTAAGGTCAACTAGGTAACAATGTTGCTTTTAAACAGCTAATTTAAAAATTTAAGCCGGGGTTAAGCTGTTTTGAGCGAGTCTTATAATCCTTTTCATGGGTGTATTACAAAATCTTACGAATTGTTTTTTCCATCTTTGACAAAAAAGCTTTAAAATAGGGGCACTAGTGAACATTTTTATGGAGAGCGACTTGTCGCAATCAATAGTAGAAGTCAAGGATGTTAGCTTTTCGAGAGGCAATAGAACCATATATAAAAATATGAGTTTTAGCGTTCCTAAAGGTAAAATTACTGCGATTATGGGGCCAAGCGGAATTGGCAAAACCACTATGTTGCGTTTAATTGGTGGTCAGCTTAAACCAGATTCAGGTGATATTTTATTTGAAGGTGGCAGCATTCCTAAAATGTCTCGTAAAGAGTTATACGAAGCACGTACTAAAATGAGTATGCTTTTTCAAAGTGGTGCGTTGTTTACTGATATGTCGGTATTTGACAATATCGCGTTTCCTATAAGAGAGCACACAAAGCTAAGTGAAGACCTGATTCGATTAGTTGTGTTAATGAAATTGCAAGCTGTTGGACTACGTGGCGCTAAAGATTTAATGCCATCTGAGTTATCCGGCGGTATGGCAAGGCGTGCTGCACTTGCACGCGCTATAGCACTTGATCCAGAGCTAATCATGTACGATGAACCATTTGCAGGGCAAGATCCTATTTCGATGGGCGTATTGGTTAAGCTAATTAAGTCGCTCAACGAAGTATTAGGTTTATCGTCTTTAATCGTGACGCACGATGTAACAGAGGTCATGAGCATTGCCGATCACGTGATAATTATCGCCGATCAAGGGGTAATTGGTTCTGGTACTCCAGATGAAATGCGTAATCATGAATCTCCTTTAGTTCAACAGTTTTTAAAAGGCTTGTCGGATGGTCCAGTACCATTTCATTTTCCGGCTCAAGCTTATGCAGACGAACTACTTGGAGAAAAAGCATAATGTTGGATTTATTTCAAAAGCTAGGGCATAAAACGCTAGGACGTTTTGCGGCCCTTGGTCGTTCTGCTTATATGCTGTTTAGTGCATTAGCGCATGTTCCTAATTTTAAAAAAGGCACACCTTTATTTGTTCGCCAGCTTTATATGGTTGGTTCGCAATCGTTACTCATTATTATGGTGTCGGGTTTGTTTATCGGCATGGTGTTGGCTCTACAAGGTTACACCGTATTGGTTGGTTATGGCGCTGAGGATAGTTTGGGGCCGTTAGTGGCACTGAGCTTATTGCGAGAACTGGGCCCGGTTGTTACTGCATTATTATTTGCAGGACGCGCAGGTAGCGCTTTGACAGCTGAAATTGGCTTAATGAAAGCAACAGAGCAACTTTCATCACTTGAGATGATGGCAATCGATCCGCTAAAACGTATTATTGCACCGCGCTTTTGGGCGGGTTTTATAAGCATGCCATTGCTTGCATTGATATTTTCAGCTGTAGCAATTATAGGCGCTCATTTAGTGGGTGTAGATTGGCTGGGGGTTGATACAGGTAGTTTTTGGTCAATCATGCAATCGCAAGTGTCGTTTCAGCAAGACATACTAAACGGTATTATTAAAAGCTTTGTATTTGCCATAGTGGTGACCTGGATTGCGCTTTATAAAGGATATGACTGTGTGCCGACCTCAGAAGGGATCAGCAAAGCAACCACCGAAACGGTTGTTCATTCGTCATTAGCAGTTTTAGGTTTTGACTTTATTTTGACAGCGGTAATGTTTACCAGTTAATAGGGTATAGATAATGAATTCACGGAAATTAGAAATTTTAGTTGGTTTTTTTGTAGCACTTGGCATTTTAGCTTTTGCGATGCTTGCACTTAAAGTTGCCAATTCAGGTATTAGTGGCTCTGGCGAAACATATACGCTTAATGCCAAGTTTGAAAATATCGGCTCGTTAAAAGCGCGTGCGCCAGTAAAAGTAGGTGGTGTTGTAATTGGTCGTGTTGAATCAATTTATGTTCACCCACAAGAGTTTTTACCAGTCGTTAATATGACCATTGACGCACAGTACTTATGTCGTTTTTCAGACACAAGCTCAATCTCTATTTTAACGTCGGGTATTTTAGGTGAGCAGTACTTGGGTATTCACCCTGTAATTTCTCCAGATTCTGCTAAGCAACGTTGTTTAGGCGAAACAGTGACAGAAAACAAGCAAGATGAAGCAATTGACGATTTATTTGGTGTGGAAAGTAAAGCACTAGGTGATGGCGATTCAATCACTGATACTAAGTCTGCCATTGTACTTGAAGAATTAATCGGGCAGTTTTTATTCAACCAAGGTAGTGAGTAATTATTATGTTGAAAAAGTTTTTAGCTATTGTAGCAATAGGCACAATGACGCTAACTCAAAGCGTAAGTGCAGCAGATGTGAAATTAATCGATCCTAATAAAATGGTACGCCAAGTTGCCGATAATACATTTGCGCGCATTAAAAAAGATCAGCCATTAATTGTTAAAGATCAAGAATACCTTCGCGTAATAGTCGAAGAAGAATTAATGCCTTATATCGACTATAAATATGCAGCACTTCGTGTACTTGGCAGTGAAGTATCTAAAGTTCGTGCAATTACCGATGAGGCTGAAAAGGCCAAAGCAATTAAAGAAATTCAACGCTTTATTGGTGTATTTAGAGAGTACTTAGTTGCTACTTATGCAGGTGTATTTACTCAATACACAAACCAGAAAGTTGAGTTTGGTGCAGAGCAAGCGTTTAAAGGCAAAGACGTTGTTGTTGTTAAGACTAAAATTATTGAAGACGGTAAACCTGATATCAGAATCGATTTTAAAGTACGCGAAGACCGTGACGGTGAATGGCGCGCGTACGATATGATTGCCGAAGGTATTAGTTTACTAGACGCAAAACAAAGTGAGCTGCAAGGTATTTTGCGCCAGCAAGGTATTGATAATGTAAGTAACCTTTTAGAGCAAAAGAGTCAGCTACCAGTTCAGTTTAGAGGCAGTAACTCGAATGACTAAATTGGCAATAAGCCAAGTTGATGGACAACATTTTGGAGTAAGCGGTGAGCTTACTCGAAATTCAATTGGCGATGAACAGCTTCTGAACAATAAGTTATTAACTAAGCATAAAATCATCTATTTCGACCTAAGTGGAGTATCAAGGGTTGACACAGCAGGCTTAGCTTGGTTAATTCACTCTTTTGCAGAATTAAAGCAGCAAGGCATTCGCCTTGAATTGCAAAACCTACCTGAGCAATTGCAAAATTTAATGCAATTGGGTCAGGTTACAACCCTATTTGAGTGAGAGTTATGGAAACTAGCCAAGTCGAAACATTATTACGCGAAGAACTTCAATTAGCTGAAGTACATGTAAAAGCCAATGGTAGTCATTATGAAGTTGTTGCAGTAGGCGAATGCTTTGACGGTTTAAGCCGAGTTAAAAAGCAGCAGCTAGTTTATGGTCCATTAATGAATACAATTTCAGATGGGACAATTCACGCAGTATCTATTCGTGCATTTACTCCTGTAGAGTGGAAGCGTGAACAAAAATTCATTTTACCGCAATAACTAGGGCCTCCTAATGGATCAATTTGTAATTCAAGGTGGCACTTCACTTGCTGGTGAAGTGACTATTTCGGGCGCTAAAAATGCCGCACTTCCTATTTTATTTGCTTCACTATTAGCTGATGGTAAAAGTATATTTACTAATGTACCGCGTCTTCGCGACATAGTGACCACTGAAGCCTTATTAAAAACTTTAGGTGCAGATGTTAATTGGCAGGGCGATACGCTAGTAATTGACGGTGCTACGGTTAATAAAACATTAGCGCCTTACGACTTAGTAAAGCAAATGCGTGCCTCTGTGCTTGCATTAGGCCCTCTAGTTGCACGTTTTGGTGAAGCTCAAGTGTCTTTACCTGGTGGGTGCGCTATTGGTGCTCGCCCGGTTGATATTCATATTCAAGGTTTGGAGCGCATGGGCGCACAAATAAACGTTGAAAATGGTTATATTAATGCCAAGGTAAATGGTCGCTTAAAAGGCGCTGAAATTTTTATGGAAATGGTAAGCGTAGGCGCTACCGAAAACCTATTAATGGCAGCGGCCCTCGCTGATGGTAAAACCATACTTGATAATGCGGCACGCGAGCCTGAAATAATTGATTTAGCTAACTGCCTAATTGCTATGGGCGCTAAAATCACAGGTGCAGGTACTAGCCGCATTGAAGTTAAGGGCGTTGAGCGTTTAGCTGGTTGCGAGCACAGTATTTTACCTGACCGAATTGAAACTGGGACGTTTTTAGTCGCAGCAGCAATGGCTGGCGGTGAAGTACTTTGTAAAAATACAGATTTTCATTCTCTTGAGCCTGTGATTGAAAAGCTACGTGCTACGAATGCGCACCTAGAAGTACATAACGATAGTATTTATCTTGATATGCGCGGCCGAGAACTTAAAGCCGTGAATATTAAAACAGCTCCACACCCAGGTTTTCCTACGGATATGCAAGCTCAGTTTACAGCATTGAATGTAGTAGCAAATGGTAGTGCAACGATCACAGAAACGATTTTTGAAAACCGTTTTATGCATGTACCAGAGTTGCAGCGTATGGGCGCTAATATTCGTTTAGAAGGGCATACCGCAATTTGTGGTGAGACTGATAGCTTAACGGGCGCGCAAGTGATGGCAACCGATCTGCGCGCTTCAGCTAGCTTAATCTTAACGGGTATAGTGGCACAAGGTGAAACGGTTGTTGACCGTATTTATCACGTTGATAGAGGTTATCAGCGCATTGAAGATAAGCTAAGTGCATTAGGCGCAAACATTAAACGTAGAAGTAGCTAAGTAGATAACTAGTTAAGCTATTTAAAAAAGGTCGGATACGCAAATTGCTATCCGGCCTTTTTATTGACGATTGATATTACTCTTTATTAGAGCTTTGTTTCAAGCTCAGCTACCACCACCATGATTTTTTCTATTTTTCCATCTCTGTAAAGCTCAAATTCTATTTCTTTACCGGGCTCCGTATTACCTATTTTTTCAAGCACTTTTTGTGGGTTTGCTACCGAAAGCCCTGCAATTTTAATGACGATATCTTGCTCTTCAATACCCGCTTGCCATGCTGGCCCCAAAGGGTCTAAATTAGTAATACGCATGCCGGTAACCGGCGTTAGGCTGTCGTTTACTTCTTTACCCGTACTATCTACTGCTGTGCCTTCAAAGCCTAAATAGCCGCGCACAACCCGACCGTGACGAATGAGTTTACCCATCACTTTTTTAGCAAGTGAGTAAGGAACCGCAAAAAATATTCCTTGAATATTCAGGTTCTCACGCGTTTTAAATTGTGCAGAAGTAATGCCGACTAAATCACCATTGGAGTTAACTAATGCCCCGCCGGAGTTGCCCACGTTAATAGCTGCATCCATTTGCAATAAGTTATTGTAAGGGCTATCTGTAATTTTTTGCTTACCGGTTGCACTAATAATGCCTTGAGTGATTGTTTGCCCTAAGTTAAGCGGGTTGCCTATAGCAAGTACAACATCGCCTACATTTGATACATAGTTATCGTTTACGGGAATTACCGGGAGGTGATCTGCATTGATTTTAAGTAAGGCTAAATCAGTAATGGTATCAAAACCAATTAGTTGCACATCAAAAAAGCGTCGGCCATCGGTTAAGATAACCATAATTTGGTCTGCATTATTCACAACATGGTAGTTAGTAAGAATATAACCGTCTTGCGACATAATGACGCCAGAGCCTAGCTCTTGTACCGTGTTTTTTCTTTTATAACGAGGCTCTTTGGAAATGCTTTCTGAAAAAATAGTAACTACAGAAGGAGCTGCTCGTTTAACTGCATCAGAAAAACTCAAGTGACTCGCACTCATCGCGCTCGGAAGGGGAACATTAGGAAGTAAGGCAGCTCGCATATTAGGGCTGAAAAAAACCACTAAAAAAGCAATACTTAGACCTGCAAATAAAGGGGGAAGAATAAATTTTATTAATTTCAGCACAGTTTTCTTATTATGTAAGTGAGCAATCTCTTTATGATGACATAAAAAAAATAACAGCGGCAAGTGCCACTGTTATTTTTATTACATTAATAGTGCTATTTATTACTGAATTAAAATAAATATAGACTCACGACCACGTTGCACGCCAAGTACGATATTACCTTTGGTGTTTTCGATAATCTTATTCATATCACGAATAGTCTCTACTCGTTGACGATTCACTTGCATAATAATATCACCTTCTTCAAGGCCAACACGGGCAGAAGGTGAGCGAGGGTCTACAGACGTAACCTCAATACCTTTATTACTATTTTTTTGCACGTTTTCAAGTGTCGCGCCTTGGAAGGCAGGATGCAGCTCTTCGCCTGTCGCTGTAACACCTGATGCACCATCAAGAGTTACTTTTACCGTTTTAATTTTACCATCGCGGTAAATACCTAGTTTTATTTCGCGGCCTTCACCTAGCGTAGCAATTTTGCTGCGCAGCTCGTGGAAACCACTAATATCGCCGCCATTAATGCTAACAATTACGTCACCTGCTTTTATACCTGCTTTACTTGCGGCAGTGTCGTCCATTACTTGCATTACATAAGCACCTTGTTTGACGTCAAGTTGCTGCGCTTTAGCAAGGCCTGCATCAAGTGGGCGGCCAGAAATACCCAGCGAACCTCGGCGTACTTCACCGTGTTCAACAATTTGATCAACTAAGTTTTTCATCATGTTTGATGGAATGGCAAAACCAATACCCACGTTACCGCCAGAAGCACCTAAAATAGCAGTGTTAATACCAATCAATTCACCGTTTAAGTTAACTAATGCACCACCAGAGTTGCCTTGGTTGATAGCAGCATCGGTTTGAATGAAATCTTCGTAGCCCTCAATATTTAAACCACTACGGCCAAGAGCACTAACAATACCAGATGTAACTGTATGGCTAAGTCCAAATGGGTTACCAATAGCGACAGCAAAGTCGCCCACTCGTATACTATCTGAATTTGCGAGTTTTATTTCAGTTAAGTCATCAGCGTCTATTTGTAAAAGAGCGATGTCTGATTCTGTATCAGTACCAATTTTAGTTGCTTCAAATTCACGGCCATCTTCGAGGGTTACTACCATTTTTTCGGCATCTTGGATGACGTGATTATTAGTGACTACATAACCCTCATCAGCATCAATAATCACCCCAGAGCCTAATCCACTAAATTGACGCTTTTGACTGCGAGGCTGTTGCTGTCCAAAAAAGTATTCAAGCGGATCTGCACGGCGCCGTACTTCTTTTGAGCCTGAAACTTGGATACTTACAACACCTGGAGATATTTTCTCTAGCATGGGGGCAAGAGTTGGTAGTTGTTGACCATTTACTGCAATTGGCATTTTTGCATAAGACGCTACTGGGCTCATTAACAAGCTTGTAGATAGGATAGCTGCGCTGATAAGTGATAATTTCATTTTCATAGTCAGGGGTAACTCCACTTAAGATAAAGCAAAACAAAAAGGGCTACTTTACAGCAGCCCTTTTCGGTTTATTAAGATAAAACAACAAAGCTGTTATATCTAAAGACTATGGGGTCAAAAAAAAGTTCATCAAGATGCTTTAGAATGTTCTGAAACTTTATTTTGACCAGCAAATAAACCTGATTCACCTGATACATAATCAGCTGGTTGTGCTGCGGCTGTAGAACGATCGCATTGACGCTCTTTTAATGAAGCCTGCAGTTGTTCTGTTGTTTCTTTTGAAAAGAATGGTTCAGCTGGTGCTTTATTTCTATCTTCTAGAAGAAGCTGGTTTGTTTCTTCAACGTGACTAAGCAGCTGATCATAGTTTTCTTTCATTTTATTTACGAGCTTACCAGTATTCGCTAAATGATCAGCTACATCTTGACGATACTGCTCTAACGCATTTTCAGCTTGCTCTGCTTGCTCTTTTAATTCATCTTGTTTGAACTGTTTTTTAGTAACAAATGCGCCAATAAAAAATGCTACAACAGCAACAATAACAATCAAACCTACCCACATAACTGTGCCCATAAAAACTACCCCTTTGGGAAAATAACTAACGAATGCCGATTCAATTATAAATCATACTAAGTGTAATATACCCCGAGTTATGATGCGTGTTAATATGCTTTGCAAATTAAACTGTGTTTTAACTGTAAATAGATATGACTCCTTGGCAAACATACCAACAAGACTTAAAGCGAGATGACTTTGTACACGACGCAGCACAAGAAAATGCTGTGCGCCATTTACAACGTCTATACGATGACCTAACTCAGACAAAGCCAAAACAAAAAGGCTTTTTTGCTAAGCTATTTAGTAAAGAAGAACCTGCGCCTGTAAAAGGTTTGTACTTTTGGGGGGGAGTAGGGCGTGGTAAAACTTATTTAGTTGACACTTTTTACGAATCATTACCGGGCACACGTAAAATGCGTGTGCACTTTCATCGATTTATGCACCGAGTGCATAACGAGCTTAAAAAGCTAAATAATACGGCTAATCCATTAGAAAAAATTGCTGACACTTTTAAAGCTGAAACAGACATTATTTGCTTTGATGAGTTTTTTGTACAAGATATTACTGATGCCATGCTATTAGGTGGCTTAATGGAAGCGCTATTTGCACGGGGCATCGTACTTGTAGCAACCTCTAATATAGTGCCTGATGAACTTTATATAAATGGCTTACAGCGAGCGCGTTTTATGCCAGCAATCGAGCTTGTTAAAAAAAATACCGAGATAGTTAATGTAGATTCAGGTATTGATTATCGCTTACGTACTTTAGAGCAAGCCGAAATTTTTCATAGTCCGTTAGATGAAGATGCGGATAAGAATCTATTTGAGTACTTCGATAAGTTATCGCCAGAGCCAGGACAATTAGATGAGCCGATAGAGATAGAAGGGCGAAAAATCAAAACGCGTAAAGTAGCTAAATGCGTTGTGATGTTTGAGTTTAGTGAATTGTGCGAAACAGCACGTAGCCAGGTCGATTACATGGAGATTAGCCGCTTATACAATACGGTGATTATTTCTAACGTAAAACAGCTAGGGCAAACTAATGATGATGCTGCTAGACGCTTTATTGCTTTAGTGGATGAATTTTACGAGCGCCACGTAACTTTAATTATATCGGCTGAAAAACCTATTACCGACCTTTATACCCAAGGTAATTTAAACTTTGAATTTAAGCGTTGTATTAGTCGTTTACAAGAAATGCAATCCTTAGAATATTTAGCTAGAGAGCATTTAGTTTAAATAAGTAAGTAAATGTGTAATAGGGCAACTATAAAAAAAGAGGTACATATATAGTACTTCTTATTTCTGAAATTTCTTGTGGAAAAAACAACCGGCGAGTAGCAATGTGTTTTAAGTGCTGGTATACTCCCGCGTCTGCCACGTTGCGTTCTATGTCCTCATATAGTCTAGCCACTTGTGAGCGGCGCAAAAGTCTAAAACTCGAAGGGGTTATAGCAAACTTAGAGCAGTAGTTAATATTAACTACTTGTGGTTTTAATTGAAAAACATTGGATTTTTATAAATGAAAACGTTTGTTGCTAAACCAGAAACAGTAAAACGTGACTGGTACGTAGTTGACGCTGAAGGTAAAACTTTAGGTCGCATCGCTACTGAAATCGCTCACCGCCTACGCGGTAAGCATAAAGCTGAATACACTCCTCACGTAGATACTGGTGATTACATCATCGTTATCAACGCTGAAAAAGTTACTGTAACTGGTAACAAATTCAAAGATAAAGTGTACTACGCTCACTCTGGTTTTCCAGGTGGCCTTAAGTCTACTACTTTTGATAAACTTCAAGCTGCAAAGCCTGAAATGATCATCGAGAAAGCTGTAAAAGGCATGTTGCCACGTGGTCCTTTAGGCCGCGCTATGTACCGTAAACTTAAAGTTTACGCAGGTACTGAGCATAACCATGCTGCACAACAGCCTCAGGTTCTAGACATTTAAGGAGCACCATCATGGCAAATCAATACTACGGTACAGGTCGTCGTAAAAGTTCAAGTGCTCGCGTATTCTTACGCCCAGGCACTGGTAACATCGTAATCAACAAACGCTCTCTAGAAGAGTATTTTGGTCGCGAAACAGCACGCATGGTTGTTCATCAAGCTCTTGAGCTAGTTGATATGACTGAAAAATTTGACCTTTACATCACCGTTTCTGGTGGTGGTACAACTGGTCAAGCTGGTGCTATCCGTCACGGTATCACTCGTGCACTTATGGAGTTTGACGAGTCACTACGTCCACAACTTCGTAAAGCAGGTTTTGTTACACGTGATGCACGTAAAGTTGAACGTAAGAAAGTGGGTCTTAAGAAAGCGCGTAAGCGTCCACAGTTCTCAAAACGTTAATCTATACGTTATCAAGAATCCAAAAACCCAGCTTATGCTGGGTTTTTTGTTTTCAAATCAAAAAGTTTACATTTCCTACTTAATTTAAATTTGTTTATAGCGGTCGCCATACTTGGTATTGCTGTAATTAATGATGATCAAATTTATCAATAACTGCGTATTAATCGAACGAAAGTTAAAAAACACTCAGATAGCTGCAAAAAAGTTAAATAATTATCGTAATTAGTTTAAATCCATCAGTTAATTGGTGGAATTTTTTGCTACAATTGGCGTGGAAGTAAAATGAGTGAGTTTAACGACACTATGTACAGTTTTTACTGTTTCCTCTTAGTGGTGTTGATCTCGGTCAGTATATTGTTTTTACAGAAGCGTTATTATAGTCGTTCGGCTTTATTCTCGAGCTAGCTTAATCAAATTTTTGATCAAGTCAGGTTTATTCGAGCATGGGGCTTTGAATAACCTTGTTTTAATCAAGGGTTTTAATTATGATCGCTTCTATTTTAAAAATTTCGAATAATTAACCTGCTGTAACTGATGTTCTCAATATAGCAAGTGTTGAGAATCATAGTGGAGATAAGTGGATGAGCAATGCGCCTGTAGACAATGGCCGACGTCGCTTTTTAACCATAGCTACCTCTGTTGTAGGTGGTGTTGGTGCGGCTGGGGCTGCTGTTCCTTTTATTGCGTCTTGGAATCCAAGTGAGCGAGCTAAATCTGCGGGTGCGCCTGTAGAAGTAGATATCAGCAAACTTGAGCCTGGACAATTAATACGTGTCGAGTGGCGTGGTAAACCTGTATGGGTTGTATCACGTACCCCAAAAATGCTTGAGCAGATGAAAGAACATGAAGGTCAACTTCGTGATCCGCAATCGCAAGAGCCACAACAATTAGAATCATCAACAAATGATTACCGTTCATTACGTCCAGAAATATTTTTGGCTGTAGGTATTTGTACGCATTTAGGATGTTCACCAGGCTTTTTACAAGGTAATTTTGGTGAGAAAGTAGAAGGGACTGATGACGGTTTCTACTGCCCGTGCCACGGTTCTAAATTTGATATGGCTGGTCGAGTATTTCAATCGGTACCTGCACCATTAAACTTAGAAATACCACCTTATACTTTTCTAGATGACACCACTATTTTAGTGGGCGAAGAAAGAGGGGTAGCCTAATGTTTGGTAAGATTATTGGTTGGATAGACGACCGAATCCCAATGACACGTGTTTGGAACATGCACATTGCACAGTATCCAGCACCTAAAAACTTTAACTTCTGGTACTTTTTTGGCTCACTAGCCATGTTAGTACTAGTAAACCAAATCCTAACAGGTATTTGGTTGACGATGAACTTTGTTCCGTCTGCTGAAGGTGCTTTTGCCTCGGTAGAGTACATCATGCGTGATGTAGAATATGGCTGGTTACTACGTTACTTGCACTCAACAGGTGCATCAGCGTTTTTCATCGTTGTATATATGCATATGTTCCGTGGCATGATCTACGGTTCTTACCAAAAACCGCGTGAATTACTGTGGTTATTTGGTATGTTCATTTTCTTAGCGCTAATGGCTGAAGCATTCATGGGATACTTATTACCATGGGGCCAAATGTCGTTCTGGGGCGCACAAGTAATCATTTCATTATTCGGTGCTATTCCGGTTATTGGTGATGACTTAACACTTTGGATCCGTGGTGACTACGTAATATCAGGTGCAACGCTTAATCGCTTCTTTGCATTACATGTAATTGCACTACCACTGGTTATTGTAATCTTAGTTTTCTTACACATTGTTGCTCTACACGAAGTGGGTTCAAATAACCCTGAAGGTATTGAGATTAAACGTAAGAAAGGCTCAGTAGCTGAAGAAGATAAGCCTAAATTTAAATTCCACGAGTATTACACTAACAAAAAAGACATTGTTGATGCGATACCGTTCCACCCTTACTACACAGTTAAAGATATTGTGGGTGTGGTTGGTTTCTTAATACTGTTTTGTTGGGTTGTGTTCTTTATGCCGGCGATGAATGGCTTCTTTTTAGAAGGTCCAAACTTCGAGGCGGCTAACCCACTTAAAACACCTGAGCATATTTTCCCAGTTTGGTACTTTACGCCATTCTATGCAATCTTACGTGCAATCCCTGATAAGTTAATTGGTGTTGCGGCGATGGGTGCATCGATTGTAGTACTTGCATTACTACCTTGGATAGACCGTGGTAGAGTTAAATCGGTTCGTTACCGTTGTGGTTTCCATAAATGGAACATTGCAGGCTTTGTTGTAACTTTCGTTCTTCTTGGTTGGGTGGGTGCAACTCCACAAACTGATATGAAAACGATTATTTCTCAAATCTGTACTGTGACTTACTTTATGTTCTTCGTACTGTTGTTTGTATACAGTAAGAACGAAAAAACTAAGCCATTGCCAGAGAGGTTAACGAAATGATGAAGAAGCTTATTATTGGTTTATTTGCTTTATCAGTAAACTTGTTGCCTAACATGGTTATGGCAGCAGGTCCGTCGGTTCCTTTAATGGAAGCGAATAACGACCTTACTGATCAACCATCTTTACAACGCGGTGCAAAGTTGTTCATGAACTACTGTCTTGGTTGTCACCAAATGCAGTATCAACGTTATGAACGTACTTTTCGTGATATCGGTATCCCAACAGAAGTTGGTTTAGAGCAGTTAATTTTTGACGGCTCTAAAGTAGGTAGCCATATCACCAACGCAATTACAAAAGACGATGCAGCAAAATGGTTTGGTGCGGCTCCGCCGGATTTAACTCTAATTGCACGTGTAAAATCACCAGATTATATTTACACGTACCTAAAATCGTTTTATAAAGATGAATCTCGCCCGTTTGGAGTTAACAATATTGTTTTTCCATCGGTAGGTATGCCTCATGTTCTTCAAGAACTACAAGGTTTACCAACGCCTATCACTAAAGAAGTAGAAGAACATGGCCACACTGTGACCAAAGTTATTGCTACTGAAACTGATGGTACGGGTGAATTAAGCGTAGATGAATACGACCAAGCGGCTCGTGATTTAACAAACTTCCTTGAGTACGTGGGTGAACCTTCACGTCTTGAATCGGAAGCGCTAGGTATTAAGGTAATAGGATTCTTAATAATTCTATTTATCTTGGCATTTATGCTTAAGAAAGAATACTGGAGAGATGTTCATTAAGTTGAACATTTTTAAAGGTAATTTTGCAATAGGGGCTTAAGCCCCTTTTGCTGTTTTAGTTATTTAATGGAGGTATAGGCATGGCCGTAGCTGCCAATAAGCGCCCTGTAATGACCCTTTTTTCTGGTGCTAACTGTATGTATAGCCACCAAGTACGTATTGTACTTGCGGAAAAAGGTGTAAGTGTAGATATTCATTTGGCTGAAAAAGATAACTTGCCAGAAGCACTTCACGAAATTAACCCTTACGGCACAGTGCCAACACTGATTGACCGTGAGCTTGGTTTATACCAGGCAAACATCATCATGGAATACCTTGATGAGCGTTTTCCTCATCCTCCACTAATGCCTGTTTACCCGGTAATGCGTGGTCGTAGTCGCTTAATGATGCATCGTATTGATACTGATTGGTACAGCCTAGCTGATAAAATCAGTAACAACACGTCAGATGCTGCTCAAGCTCGTAAAGAGCTAACAGAAGCATTACTTGCTGTAGCACCTATTTTTAGCGAAGCACCTTACTTTATGAGTGAAGAGTTTAGCTTAGTAGACTGTTATTTAGCTCCACTATTATGGCGTTTACCAGAGTTTGGTATTGAGCTTAATGGTGCAGGTTCTAAAGAGCTTAAAGAGTACATGATCCGCTTATTTGAACGTGAGTCATTCCAAGCCTCTTTAACTGAAGCTGAGCGTGAGATCCGTTTATAATGACGCCTAATCGTCCTTATTTATTACGTGCTTTTTTTGATTGGATAGTCGATAACGAGTGTACACCGCATTTAGTGGTAGACGCTGGGTTTGCAAATGTACAAGTGCCAACACAGTTTGTTCAAGATGGACAAATTGTTTTAAACATAAGTCCATCAGCGGTCACACAGTTTTCGTTAGACTTAACCCAACTTAGCTTCAATGCGCGCTTTGGTGGTCAGCCAATGCAAGTGTATGTGCCTCTAGGTGCTGTGCTTGCAATATACGCGCGTGAAAATGGCGAAGGAACAGTCTTTACTGCAGATGAGTTTTTAGAGGACGAAGACGATTTTGTGCCTGAGCTTGAAAGTGTTGATTCATCAGCTGAATTTATTGATGAAACACCACCAGAGAAGCCACAGAAGAAAAAAGGCTCTCATTTACGCGTTATTAAATAATAAGTAAATGCGAAAAAAAACCGCTTAATAAGCGGTTTTTTTATATCTGTATTTTGTGTTTACAAGTATTCAAATACTTTAATTACACGCTCTACGCCAGATACATTTCGGGCAATATTTACAGCTTGAGTAGATTCAGAGTCAGACACTAAGCCCATTAAAAATACTTCAGCGTTTTCAGTAACTACTTTAATATTATTACTGCTAATGTCTTTTGCTGTTAGTAACTGAGCTTTTACTTTAGAAGTTAACCAAGAGTCATGAGTTTGTGTAGTAATGCCAATATTTGAGCCAATACGAATTTGGTTATGTATCTTACGAATACCTGAAACGCCCTCAATGGTACGCTGTGCTTCGTTTCTCATTTCTTCATTAGATACTTGGCCTACAAGTAAAACAATACCGTTAACGCTTACAGCGCTTATATTGGCAAACTTTTCAAGGCGTTCTACTTCGCTAAGTGCAATACTCGCTTTTATTTCAATATTGTTATCGTCAATTTGAGAGCCAATGGTACGGCGATCGTTCGCTGCAGTTACTGCACTGGCTGTACCTGCAACAACAGCAGCTGCGCAGCCTTGTAGTAATACAACAGTTCCTAAAACAATAAGAGAGCGTTTAAACATAATTTTCATCCTGAGGGAAAAGCGTTAAATCAACAAGTTCGCTTAAACAATGTAAGTTAACTAAATGGGATTCGATAATGCGGCTAGGGCGTTTAGATGGGGATCTAATTTCAACATCGTTAGGGCCAAGTAGGCCAACCAACTCGCCACCATCATCACCAACCATAACTATGACCTTCATATCTTTAGTTAGTGCTGCTTCAACGGCAGAAATAACATGCTTTTCGTTACCGTTAATAGCCAGTACGAGCAATAAGTCGCCTTGCTGGGCAAAAGCGCGGACTTGACGAGCAAATGTATCGTGATCGTCTACCTGAGTACTTTGCCCAAGATTAACGTTTTCTTGCGATAGAGCAATTGCCGGCAAACAAGGACGTTCGGTTTCATAGTGATTAACCAATACACCCGCCATATGCTGAGCGAGCATGTGGCAATTTGCAGTACCGCAGCAAATGAGTTTATTTCCGTTGATCAGACTTTGTGCAATAGTAAATGCAGCTGACTCAAGCGCACTAGGTAGCACTTCACCAGCAGCGATTTGAACTTGAATGCTTTCTGTAAAAATTTCTTTAATTGTGTCTTGCATAGCCTACCAATAATTTATCTTTGTATTTGCGTTTAAAATACATTTTTAAGCCAATTAATATTAGGAGATGCTTCTCCTGTAATGGCTACATAATCAATTCTTAGTGCTTGGTTAGTTAAATTTTTAGCTGCTAAGTAATGATAAATACTACGTTTTAATCGAGCTTGTTTTTGTGGGCTAAGTGCATAGTTGGCACCGCCACGGGCATTATTTTTGCGAAATTTGACCTCAATGAATACAAGGGTGTCGCCTTCTTTCATAATGACATCAAGCTCGCCAAAGGGGCAGTAATAATTACGTTCAATGGGTGTTAAGCCCTGAGTAACTAAGTATTTTTGCGCTTCAAGCTCATAGTACTGGCCTTTTTCGCGACTATTGTGCCACAGCTCTTTAAACCACGACATGCCGCCCCCTTAACTAAATAAAGTTTAATTTATAGTTTGTATATCACCCGCTGATTGCATAAACAATGGTACCGGGCGTTGTGTTTCTAATTGCACAGGCTTAATGCGACGGTTTGTATATTGAGCCCAGTCGAGCATACGTTCTATATGGCCGCTGGTATTAACAGATAGCTTACCGCTCAAACCACTATATTGATTGCCTGGCATTACGCTTAGCTGTCTAATGTCATGTAATATTGATACTGCATCGTACGCCATTGCAAATAAGCGTTGGCTAATATCAATTTGCTCAGGCCATAGAGAGTTGTACTGCTGGCGTAAATTATGTTGTTTAATTTGTGAATCAAGCATCCACGGTAATTCAGTAAAGTATAGGCCGTCTAAGTCGCCTTTGTCTGTACTGTCAATTTGTTTACTATGACTTTTAGAGCTTGCATAAAGTGGAATGCGATCAGCAAATGTACTGACGTTTACATCAAGGTAAGGTTTAATTAAGCGAGTTTCTATTGCATCACCCAAAATATAAATAACGTCTATATCACTGCGTGAACGCGTTTCGTTTTCTACTTCTTGCTTAAATAATGCTTTAACTGTTTGTATGCGATCTTTTGACTTATCAACTTCTAATAAGCTGGTAATTGTGTTCGGCATATCTTTTTTATCGTTATAAAAACCGATTTGTGGCTTGGTTTCGCTGTAGCGTTGCCACTGTAGGTTAAAATAATCAACTAAACGTTGGCCATTTGCATTATTTGGCGCAAGCAGCATAGGCTTTTGATAGCCCTTAGTTAAAAAGTGTTCCAGAGCTTGCTGTACTTCGTGCTCAGGGTTCAATGCAAAGTAATAATGCTGAAGCGAAATGCGCTCACCATCAAAGGTGTTTAAATGCAGTACTGGAGTATCAATAAGAGTTTGTGCATTGGCTAGTTTATCAATATTTGCTTTAAGTAGAGGACCAATTACAAAATCAGGCTTTATTTCTTCAAGTTGCGCTGCGATTTCCTCAATGCTTAGGTTTTCATCAATAAAAATAGTGTCGTTGATAGTTTGCGTATCAAGTGCAGCTAACACACCGGCTTTAAGCGCATCACCTAAGCGTTCGTTAGGGCCTGATTGTGGAAACAACACAACTAAACGCTCTATATTAATAGGGGCGAGCTCAGTAAGCATTTCGTCTTGTTCAGGTAATACAGAAGAAGCCGGATGCCCAATATAGCGCCTGCGCCAATTATTAATTGCTTGGTCTAGCTCCACACCACTACTTGCATATACTTGATAGTATAGACCAAGGTTTACCCAGCCTTGCTGGATAACCGAACCACGGTTAAAACGTTCAAGCGCATATGAAGAGAGCTGTTTTAAGTTATCCCACAAATTTTGATTGAGCTGAGGGATTTCTATATTATTTTTTGTGGCTGTTTCAGAAGCTCTAAAGAAATAGGGGGCAGCTTTTTTTGGAAAATTTTGCGATGCATAAATACTGGCTATTAAAAACTGATGCCAAGCAAAATGCTCAGGTTGAGTAAGTTGTCCGTCTAGCGATTGTAAAATCACCAAAGCTTGATCATTCTTATTCTGTTGTTTTTGTGCAAATGCTATATAAAGACGGTTTTGGATTTGATCAACACTTGCGGTTAATTCAAGCTCATTACCTATTTTCTCTAACAAAGGCCAGTTTTGCTCACTAATTGCGGCATCACGGGCGCTATACAATAACTGTATTTTATCGGCACCTTGGCGGTTTTGCGCCAATTGGTAGATAGATTGCGCACTGGTTGCCTGATTTTGCAGTGCATTAGTGCGGTTACTTACGTTATCGCTGTTTTTAGTTGGTTTTTCGGTTGTGCTACACGCCGATAACCCTGACAATATAATTAATAGACTAACTAGTTTAAGTCGCACAATGATTTCCCAATACGTTAACGCGATTTGCTTATATTACTGACTGACGCAGGAGACCTCAATGTTAAATGAGGAGAATTCACAGAAAATTGGCACTCTTTACATTGTTGCCACCCCAATTGGCAATTATGACGACTTAAGTCACCGTGCCATTGCGACATTATCGCAAGTTGACTTAATAGCTGCTGAAGACACTCGCCATACCGGCAAGCTACTTAGCCACTTTGGAATTAAGGCAAAAACGTTTGCATTACACGACCACAACGAAAAGCAAAAAGCACAGCAAATTATTGATCAACTTAATCAAGGTTTAAATATTGCTTTAGTATCTGACGCTGGTACACCGCTAATTAGTGATCCAGGCTACGCTGTGGTAAATCTATGTCGCGAACAAGGCGCTCATGTTACACCTGTTCCAGGTGCATGTGCTGCAATTACAGCCGTATGTTGTTCAGGCTTACCAACTGACCGCTTTCAGTTTATTGGTTTCACGCCAGCTAAAAGCAAAGCTCGCCAAGACTTTTTTACCGAAGCTGTTAACTCAGGCATTACCAGCATAATGTACGAAAGTACGCACCGTATTATGGCAAGCCTTGATGATTTAGCACTAGCCCTTGGTGATGAGCAGCAAGTCGTGTTTGCTAAAGAGCTAACCAAAACCTTTGAAACATTTTTTAATGGTAGTGTAAGTGAGCTTAAACAATTTTTAACTGATGATCCTACCAAGCAGCGCGGCGAAATAGTGCTGATGCTTGCGGGTAAACCAAAGCAAATAGACGATGTTCCGCCAGAAGCGCGCAAAATGCTGGCACTTCTTGAAAGTGAAATGCCAATGAAAAAAGCCTGTGGCGTTGTAGCCGAATACTTTGGTATGAAGAAAAACGCTTTATATAAAACAATTATTGAAGAAAAAGAGTAAATTTTACTGCGCTTAGTATTAGCCTCATGTATACTGCGCGCCGAGTCAGCCAAGATGATCGCTGCCTGTGACGAAAATGATCAGGGGGAGGAAAGTCCGGGCTCCATAGGGCAGAGTGCCAGCTAACGGCTGGGGGGCGTGAGCCCACGACAAGTGCAGCAGAGAGGAGACCGCCAATCTCGATTGGTAAGGGTGAAAGGGTGCGGTAAGAGCGCACCGGGCCGCTAGTAATAGTCGGTTGCAAGGTAAACTCCACTCGGAGCAAGACCAAATAGGGTTCTATCATTTTAAATAATGAACGCGTGGCCCACGTGAGAACCGGGTAGGTTGCTTGAGCCATAGAGCGATTTATGGCCTAGACGAATGATTATCACTTTCTTCGGAAAGGACAAAACCCGGCTTACCGGCTGACTCACTCATTCAATAAAAAGCCCGCAGTTAACGCTGCGGGCTTTTTTGTGTCTAAATTTTAGTTAATACAACTTCAGCATCTTTAAATAATATTTTTACCTTGTTCTGGATCGCGAGATTGCTCTGCTTGTTCACGTATTTCGTCAGTATCACTGCTCACATCATCAAGTGTTTTAGTTTGCTCAACAGTTTCACTTTTTTCGCTTTGCACTTGCGGTGGTTGTTTTTCCTCTAAACTAGAAACATTTTCACTAGGGTCGGTGAGTATAATTCTTTCTCGTGCGTCATCAGGCATGCTGATGTTTTGTTTTGTGAACTCATTGACTAATTCGCGCATAAGCTGGGAAGCTACTTTTAATGGACTGTGCTGCTCGCTATTAACCCAAAAATACAAAACGAAATTAATAGTAGATGAGCCTAAGTTTTTTATTAAAACCTGCGCAGGTGGATCGCTAAGCACCGCATTTTGTTGATTGGCAATATCTAGGGCGAGGGTTTGTGCGCTGCGTATATCGTTATCATAGCCAATACCAATTTCTACTTTTCCGCGCATTTTTGGATTGGCAGTCAGGTTTTTAATAGTATTTTTATATACCGTCGCATTGGGTATTTGAATATGATTGCCATCGTAATCAACAAGTGTGGTTGCTCTTGCGGTTACTTTTTTAACAACACCTAAACGATTGTCTACTTCAATTACATCGTCGATTTTAAAAGGCCTTTGTATGCTCAGTAATAAACTGGCGATAAAATTCTCAGCTATGTCTCTAAAGGCAAAACCTAATATAAGTCCTATTAGTCCCGTTCCACTCATAATGGCAACAGCAAACTCGGTAAGCCCTGCTAAGCGCAGGAATAAGTACACGCCAAATAAAATAATTAAAGTGCTTATACTGCGCCTAACAACTAGATGAACTAGTTTACTGTCAGTCATGTAGTCAATAGGTTTTATAAGCAATCGAGAAAGTGGCCCTGCAATTAAATAGCTTAATGCTAAAAGTATTATACCGAGTAATAGTGTGGGTAATATTTGCGCTGTTGCATGAAGTAATTGCACAGCTTGTTCATGAAAAAACTGCCACGTAAACACATCGCCTTGAAAACTTTGTGTGCTGGGAAGCGTATTGTTTAAAGCTATAATGTTTGATTGGCTACTAGGCATGGCTTATCGTCCGTATTTGGTTTTTATAATCGTTAATATTAGGTAACAGCAAGTTTAGTACCAAATACTTTATTTAACTTGGCAAACATTTTGCTGTAGTGCTGTAGTAATGTAATACAAATATTGAGGTTTAGAATGAAAGAAGCTAAACGAGGACAGCAAGCTGAGCAGCCTGGTCATATCCCTTTTATAGGTTGGTGGGATATTGTTAAGCGCATTTTTAAGCAAATGAGTGAAGATAACTTATCTATAGTGGCAGCGGGTGTGGCATTTTATGCGTTACTTGCTATTTTTCCGGCCATTGCGGCGATGGTATCTGTGTATGCATACTTTTCATCCCCTGCAGATATAAGTGATCATTTAAGTAAAATAGTTACTTTGCTCCCACCAAGTACCAGTGAACTAATCTTATCTCAGGTTTCTAGCCTTGCAAAAACATCAAGTGCCAGCTTGAGCTTAAGTGCAATTGGTACGCTTATACTTACCATTTGGAGTAGTTCTAAGGGCAGCCAAGCACTTATTACTGCGTGTAATATTAGTTATCGTGAATATGAAAAACGTTCATTTTTTAAAGCTCAATTAGTACGCTTTTTATTTTCGGTAGGGGCGATTGTTGTCGCAATTTTTGCGTTATTAATTATTGGTATTTTACCTATTGTGCTTAATTTAGTGGGGCTAAAAGAAAGTATAGATTTATTAATTAAACTCATCTCTTGGCCATTATTAGCTTTTACCTTTAATTTTGCATTGGTACTTTTATATCGTTATGCCCCACACCGTAAACCGGCCAAATGGCGTTGGATCACTATGGGTTCGTCTATTGCTACTGTACTTTGGATTTTGGCATCTATAGGTTTTTCTTTTTATGTGTCGCGTTTTTCTAGTTACAACGAAACTTACGGCTCACTAGGTGGTGTAGTGATCATGTTGATGTGGTTGTACATCAGCGCTTATATAATCACATTAGGTGCTGTTATTAATGCAGCTACTGAGCAGCAAACAGGTAAAGACAGTACTATAGGCCCAGCTAAAGAGCGTGGGCAGCGAGGCGCCTATGTGGCAGATCACCTCGATGTAAAAAACGAATAGCTAGCTAAGTTAGTGAGAGCCGTAAGCTGCTCTTTAAACTCTTGTGCTGCAGGACCAAGCCTGTCGTTGTCGTTGCACATTAAATATAAATTAAGGGTACGGGTTGTACCTTGGTCTAAATTAAGTGGGATGAGCGTTTTATCTTCAATTAAATGTGCTATTTGTGTTTTTGGCAGCCAAGCGTAACCCAAATTTTGACTAACCATATCAATAGAGTTGCGTAAATGGCTGACTGTCCAGCGCATATCAGCACCTAACCAGCCATCATTGTGACTGGTGTGGGTTGCTGAGTCGCGAACTACTATTTGCCGGTGTAGCTTTAAATCGCGAAAGTTGAGTTGTTCAGTTTGTTGGTGTAATACATGGTCTTTATGCGCAACGGCTATAAACTCTATATCGCATAACGTACTGCAACTAATTCCATAGATAGGAATTGATGAAATGGCTAAATCAACCACTGAGTTATGTAGTAATTCGTTTGCACCGGTTAGCACGCTTTCTACTAAATCAATCTTTAAAAGCGGGTAAAGTTCACTCGTTTTAGCAAGTGCCTGGTATAAAATGGTGTGTGGAAAAACTTCATCAACAGCTATTTTTAATGTGCTTTCTACGCCTTCGCTTAGTGTGCTCGCTACCGATTCTATTTTAGTTGCTTCTTCAATTAAAAATTCAGCTCTGCGTAAAATTAGTTTACCGCTATCGGTTAAAAATGCTTTACGACCTTTTACTTCAAGCAACTTAATTTGCAAGGCGGCTTCAAGTTTTTGAACAGCATGGTGTACGGTTGACTGACTTTTATGTACAGCCGCACTTGCGCCTGCAAATCCGCCGTGATCCACAACCGCTTTAAACATTCGCCATTGCTCTAATGTTGCTTTTGCCATTTTTAAATCCTGTTACTACTTATATCTGATTGCTTAACTTGACCGCGCAGACGCATTATTTATTGCGTAACAGTAATTTTTTGTTTATTTATTTTAATAAAGCGACTTTTTTATCAGATAGAAGTGCCATAAAGCTGCTTTTATTTAAAGGTCTTGAAAATAAATAACCTTGTCCGTAATCACATCCGGCTTTAAGTAATAGCTGCATTTGTAATTTAGTTTCAATTCCTTCGGCGATTACTTTTAAGCCCAGTTGATGCGCCATAACAATTATTGCTTCACACAGTGCAAGTTCTTGACTGCCTACTTGGATATTATCAACAAAACGTTTATCTATTTTTAAATAATCGGTATCCATTTCTTGTAAGTAAGCGAGCGACGAATATCCGGTGCCAAAATCATCAAGGGCAAGCTGCATACCTGATTTTACTATTTCTTTTAAGCGACGTTGCGTTAATGCTTCGGGGTTAATCATTAGGCCTTCAGTTATTTCTGCCACAATTGAGGATGCAGGTAATTTTGCAGCTTTTAGCATATCGTACCATTCATCTATACCACTCTCTGGCGTGGATAACTGCACTGGCGACACGTTTACACTTATTTGAAAAGTGTCATCGGTTAGGGTTTTTATATCGTTAAGCGTTTGCAGGGTTTGAGCAAATACAAATTGGCCAATTGCATTTATTTGCCTGGTTTCTTCAGCAAGTGAAATAAATACGACAGGGCTAATTAGGCCTTTTTCGGGATGTTGCCAACGAATAAGTGCTTCAGCTTTATGAATATGTAAATCATTCAAAGCAACAATGGGCTGATAAAACAATTCAAATTGTTCAAGTTCAATGGCACTTCGTAAGTCTTTTAATAGCACCATGCGCGCGTGTGCATATTCGCGCATGTCAGCAGAGAAAAACTCAAAACAGTTACGACCATTACTTTTTGCTTTATACATAGCCTGATCGGCTGCTTTTAAAAGCTGTTCAGTATTTTCACCATCATTAGGGGCGCATGCTATGCCCATGCTGGCGCTAATAAATAACTCTTCGTTTTCAAGATGCAAAGCCGACGATAGGCTAAGCAAAATATTACTGGCAATTTGATTAATATGACGCGTACTTTTTATACGATTAAACACAATAACAAACTCATCACCACCAATACGTGCCACAAACTCAGCATTTTTTGCCGACTGAACTATGCGTTGCGATACGAGTTTTAATAAGTTATCGCCATAGTGATGGCCTAATGTGTCATTAATATCTTTAAAGTGATCTATATCTAAAAGCATGACAACCAATTGATTGTCGGGAGTAACAACATTTGAAAATCGTTGATTTAATCGCTCCTTTAACTCTAAACGATTTGGTAAGTCAGTTAGGTGATCATAGTGGGCTTGTCGCCAAATTGTTTCATCGGCTTGTTTTTTCTCAGTGAGGTCTGTAAATATCGCGATTCGACGAATAGGTGCGTTGTTTGTATCATAAACCGTATCGATTGTGAGCCACTCAGAGTAAAGCTGCCCGTTCTTTTTACGGTTAATAACCTCGCCTTGCCAGCGGCCTGTTTGCTGTAATTCAGACCACATTTTATTGTAAAAATTCTTATCATGTTTTCCTGATGAAAGAATTGAAGAGGAGCGCCCAATAACTTCTTCTTTATTATATAAAGTCGTTTTGCAAAACGCAGGGTTTACATCAAATATTATACCCGCTGGATCGGTGATTGCCATGCCTTCACTACTGTTGTTATATACTAGCGAGGCAAGGTGGAGTGCTTCTTCATTTATTTTTCGTTGTGTTATATCTCTTAGCACAACAACGTATTCATTTTTACTTTGCATTGCACTAATACGCGCTTCAAAGCTGCGTTTAGGATCTGATTTTTCGAGTGTAAATTCTAAATTACTCGAAACATCAAGCTTAGATAACTGCGATAACAAAAGCTGCACATTGTTGTGAGAAAGTATTGATGATAAATGAGGTACTGCAGTGCTGTTTGGGTTTACTTGAGGCTTAAATTGTCCCGTTATGTTGAGAATATCGCCATGGATGTTAATTCTAACGTAACTGTCGGGTAGAGTATTAAGCAAGCTGGTAAGCTCATCGTGCTTGTTTTTTAAATTAGCCTCGGCTGTTAACCTGGTTTGCGCCATTGATTTAAAGCGCTGATAGAGAGTATTTAGCTCTGGATTATTTGGCTGTATTTTTTGTGACGGCATTTCGCCCTTAGCCAACACGTTTGTTGCATTTGTTAGATTATTAATTGGGTCGATAATGCTGGTTTTAAGCAGCTTACGTGCAATTAAACATAGCACTAGCAGTGATAAAATAAACACACCAATCGCTATAAAAAAATTATTATTTATTTGCTTTAAAGCATGTGTAATAGGAAGTGCAATATGTATATTTAAGCTGTTATTACTCGGATCTTTATAAATAATAGAGTGATGAAGCATTCGATCTTCACCCTTGATAGATTTTATTTTTGTTGATGCCTCATTATCAATCGAAGAATCAGTTGCTAATAAAGTCTTTGCAATATTATCGCCAAGGGCTGCAGTTGTTGGTGGGTAACGCGCTAAAATTTTTCCATTAGAATCAGCGATTGCAGCAATAGAGCCAGGTGGCAGTTCAATATTATTAAAAGCATTGTTCCACCAGTCAAGCGCAACAACGATAACTACAACGCCCTGAATTACATTTTTTTTATTAATGATAGGTAACGCAAAGTTAAGGGTGTTTTTTTGCAAGTTTCTATCGTGCTGAAAATAACCTACTGACAATTGGTTACTTTTTAAGGCATTTTGAAAATACGCACGATCTGCAATACTTATTGTTTTGGTTAATCCGCTTGTTGTACACATAACAATGCCATTTGGATCTATAATCCCTATATTGGCAACATGGGCATAAATAGCTCTAAATTGATTAAAATAATTAGGGCATGACGTTGCTAAATTTTCTTTCTTACTTTCCTCTTTAGCCAAATAACGAGCTAAACGGTCAATATCATCGACTAAGTGCTTTTGCTGTAAAATTAATTGCTTAGCAATGTTTTCTACTTTTTTTTCACTTTGCTCAATAGAGTGGTGGCGTTCAAGCAGCAGAGTAAAAATAATTACAGCGGTGCCCGGAATACTTAGCAATATAAGCAAACGATAAAGCTGATGTTTGAGAGAATAAGTAAAAATAACCATTCCTTAATTTCGTATTTTGCAATAACAATTGTAGCCAAATTCACTCCAAATAACCATAGTAATTATAAGGTTGAAAATGTAACCAATGAATCAATGTCGTTCTATTTTTTAGAACCTTAAGCTCGATTTAAAGACATAGTTGTTTTGTTTAATGAATGATTTAATAGCCTCATAAACTTATTCTTTAGAGTGAATTAAAAAATGGAAATATCAAAAATACTTACAGCTTATGCAACTCAAGATGGCGATGGCGTGAACATTAGCCGTATACCTGGGTTTGATGGTAAATATTTAGATCCATTTTTGATGATTGATGAACTTAAGTCAGATGACAAAAAAGATTATATGGGAGGCTTTCCTGAGCATCCGCACCGAGGAATTGAAACGTTTACTTATATTCTAAAAGGTGGCTTTGAACATCGTGACCAAATGGGTAACAAAGAAGCAATTAAAGCAGGCGATGTGCAATGGATGAGCACAGGGCGCGGCGTCATGCACAGTGAAATGCCACTCGCTGATGCTATAGATGGTCTGCATGGCTTTCAAATTTGGATAAACATGCCAAGCGCAGAAAAAATGCGTGATTCACGTTATCAAGATACGACTAAAAACCCAGCTCCTAGTTTTACAAATACGCAAGGCGTGACGTTAAAAGCACTTGCGGGATCGTGGCAGTTCGAAAGTGAAACGCTTGCAAGCGAGCTGCAAAGTTTAGCTGCTAATGCGGCGCTCGCTGATATTACATTACCTGCTGGTAAAAGCACTTATTTAGAGCCTCTTAGCCAACAAAAAGTAATGCTTTATATTCATAGCGGCTCACTAATAATGAGCGACAATCAAACAATACCAGCGGGTAAGTTACTTATTTTAGAACCAGGCAGTGATATCAATATTAGCTCTGAGCACGGCGCTGGTGTTTTGGTTTTAGCAGGCGATCCACTTAATCAGCCGATTGCTCATATGGGGCCGTTTGTAATGACGACGCAAGCAGAAGTACAGCAAGCAGTGCGTGATTATCAAAACGGCGAATTTGGCAAAATATAACGGTATTTTTAGGAGAGTTTTATGGGATTATTAGTTAACGGTCAATGGCAAGATAAATGGTACGACACTGGTTCAAGTAACGGTAAGTTTGAACGCGAAGCGGCGCAGTTACGTCACTGGGTAACTGTTGATGGTAGCGCTGGAATAACGGGCGAGGCCGGTTTTAAAGCACAAGCGAACAGGTATCATTTATATGTATCACTTGCGTGTCCTTGGGCGCATCGAACGCTTATATTTAGAGCGTTAAAAGGACTGCAAGATTTAATTACGGTGTCGGTTGTTAGCCCTGATATGCTTGATAGTGGTTGGGCTTTTGATACGCAAAACCACAGTACTGGTGATGCTTTATTCAATAGTAACTACTTACATCAAGTGTATACAAAAAATAATCCTAAGTATTCCGGGCGAGTCACCGTCCCCGTATTGTGGGATAAAAAGCTAAATAAAATTGTCAGTAATGAGTCTGCTGATATTATACGTATGTTCAATAGTGCGTTTAATGAGCTGACAGGTAATAACGATGACTACTACCCAGAGGCACTACGACCAAAAATTGATGAATTAAATGCGTTGATTTATCCAAATATAAATAATGGTGTTTATCGTACGGGATTCGCAACAACTCAAGATGCATACGAAGAGGCGTTTAACGATTTATTCAAAGCACTCGATAAAGTAGAAGGGATACTGAGCAAGCAGCGTTATTTAACAGGTAATAGGCTCACCGAGGCAGATTGGCGACTATTCACTACACTCATTCGGTTTGATAGTGTGTACGTTGGCCATTTTAAATGTAATTTACGCACAATTAAAAGCTATCCAGCATTAAGTGGATACCTTAGGGAGCTATATCAAGTTAAAGGAGTGGCTGAAACAGTTGATTTTTATCATATTAAGCGTCATTACTATTTTAGTCACACAATGATCAACCCAACACAAGTCGTGCCAAGTGGTCCAAGTATTGATTACTTATCTGATCACGGTAGAAATGTTTAGCGCTTAAGCTATCAAGTTCACTAGCCAGCCATATTTTCTTACGAAGCTGGTTTCGCTTTTACCCGCTTGCACTGCTGCACCTGCGATAAAGGCACTTGAAAGCCCAACTTTGGTTACGGCAAAACGCTTTAGTCTATATTGGAACGCTGCATGATGTTGGCGTTTCAATTCACTGCGCGTATCCATTTGCCTACTTAGAGCATCAACGTTTTCATTAGGTGCTTTAATTAAGTAGTTAACTAACATACTAATTTCCTTGTAGGTTAAATAGCTGCTTTAAACTTTTAAGCGTTTTACTAAAGCCAATTTTATTGCTTAAGTAAACTGTATTTTTCCAAAGCCATATTAAACAAGCAACTTGTAGCAAAGTAGCTGTTGCTATACTTAGCCATACCGACCCAAAAACATCGTATACACCGTATCCAACAGCACCTAGAAATCCTGCCCACAACAAAACCAAACCACTGGCAAAGCATCCTAAAAATATAGTGATCAATGCAAGCGATCTAAGCGATAACCGCCATTCAGCTTTAGCAAGCTGGTGGGTGATCTTTCCTTGAGTTTGGTAATCATCCTTGAGCTGCTTAGAATACTCTAAAAGCATTGCAACATGATCTTGCCAATCGTCCTTTTGGCTATGTTGCTCAGTAGTTTGGTCTTGCGCATTACCATCCTTGGTTGCTGTTGTTTGTGGGTTATTCATCACTAATTACTTACGACGAAGTAGTGATGTGATTAGCATACCCGCAGCAAAAGCAATACCCGCAGTTGCTAATGGATTTTCAGAAGCAAAAGCACGAGTTTTTGCAGTACATTCGCTTAGTTTTTCACGTGCGATAAGTTGTTTTTCGCTCAATGCATCTGCTGAGCTAGAAGCTCCTTTACGCACACTGCTTTCAGCTGTTGCAGCTTTGCTAGAAAGTGCATCTACAGCATCGTGCGCCGCTGATGTTGCTTTCTCTGTAAGAGGAGACTCAGTATTTGTTAGTTTAACGTCAGGCTTAACATCTGAAGTTGTATTTGGTTTCGTATTCGTTGCAGTAGCCATAATCAATCCTTAATAAGTTAAAAATTTAAATAGTGATTTAGATAATGCAATGATTAAACCAAACTTGTTATTTATTTTAACTGACTGAATTTGATAGGTTTTGTTTGTGTTTTTTAATTTTTGATAATTAGTATTTTAAAATAAACAGTAACTATTACTACACGGCTAGGTAAATTTTACAAAGAGGATAAAAACGCCTTAAAAATTGTAAATATTCATTGGTTATTCAGTAAGCAATGCATGTAAACAGAAAGTTATAAAAGCAAAGCTGATATTTTTCTTTACCCCAATCCCACTTTTTCCCACGTAATTCAAACGCTTCGCTTGAGCCCTTATTTTTTCTAGCTTTGAGACTCACTAAAGCTGGTCAGCTTACTTGACAAAATGGCTTGTCAAGCCCTAAACTGGAGCACTGTGGTAAAAAGTGGTTTTTAGTGGATCTCATTGGATAAAATAAACAAAAAATTGAATAAAACAATTTCAAAGTAGGTTTTTTATGTTTCGTGGCGCGAGTTCACTGAGTTTGGATGATAAGGGGCGTTTTGCGGTACCGACAAAGTACCGAGAATCTCTGTTGTCTGAAGATCAGGGGACAGTTATTTGTACCGTCGCATTAAATGAACCGTGTTTATGGTTATATCCATTAGCTGAGTGGCTCGAAATAGAAAGCCGTTTAGCGAAAATATCTAATATGAATCCACGAGCTCGACGAATGCAACGTATGTTGCTAGGTAACGCTACAGAGTATCAACTTGATAAAAATGGTCGAATTTTGCTTGCGCCGTCATTACGTGCCCATGCATCTCTTGGCAAAAAAATCATGCTGGTTGGTTTGATGAATAAGTTTGAAATTTGGGACGAGGCGCGTTGGCACGAGCAAATGCAGCAAGATACTGAGCTTGAAAGGCTTGGTGATTTTGAACCTAACCAAGATTTAGATAATTTTACACTCTAACGGCACAAAAAAAGGCACACAATAGCTAATGACAGCTCAATTTGAACACGTATCCGTATTAATGGATGAGACCATCGATGCTCTTGCAATTAAGCCAGACGGTATATACATGGATGGTACATTTGGACGTGGTGGCCACTCTGGGCAAATTTTAGCACGCCTTGGTGATGAAGGTCGCCTGCAAGCAATTGACCAAGATCCACAAGCAATACAATCAGCTGAAAAATTTGCTGATGACCCACGTTTTGCAATTGCACACACTCGCTTTTCAAACTTATACGAAGTAGCACAGCAAAACGATCTAATTGGTAAAGTCGATGGCATTTTATTAGACATTGGTGTTTCGTCACCACAACTAGATGACGCTGAGCGTGGCTTTAGTTTTATGAAAGACGGCCCACTCGATATGCGTATGGACCCTACAACAGGTCGCAGTGCAGCACAGTGGTTAGCAGAGGCTGAGTTGGATGATATTACCCACGTAATTAAAAAATTGGGCGAAGAAAAGTTTGGTAAACGCATTGCACACAAAGTACTTGAAGTTCGTGAGCACACGCCAATCACAACTACCAAGCAGCTTGCTGACCTTGTTGATGAAGCTGTACCGGTAAAAGATAAGTTTAAACACCCAGCTACCCGTACTTTTCAGGCTATTCGTATTTACATTAATAGTGAGCTTGAAGAAATTCAAACTGCGCTTCAGTCTGCAGTTAAAGTGCTAAAGCCAGGCGGACGTTTAGTGGTGATTTCGTTTCATTCTTTAGAAGACCGTATTGTAAAACAGTTTATTAGAAAACAGAGTAAGGGAGAAGCATTACCCAGAGGTCTGCCTTTAACTGATGCACAAATAAATAAAAATCTGACGTTAAAAGCAGTGGGTAAAGCTATTAAGCCAAGTGCTGCAGAAGTAGAGCGTAATCCACGTTCTCGTAGTTCTGTACTTAGGATTGCACAGAGGTTGGGATGAGTAAAAAAGCGAGCTATCGGCAACCTAATTTATTCTTTGAAATATTAAAAGGCCTAGGAGCTAATAAGCTAACCTCGGCCTTGTTGGTTGTGATATTCGCTTCTAGTTTAGCTGTTGTGCAAACAACCCACTTAGCTCGTGGCCAACTTATACAGCAAGATCAATTATTACAAGAACGCGATGAGCTCGATTTAGAGTGGCGCTACTTACTTGTTGAAGAAGAATTTTATTCGCAACATGCACGCATTGAAGAAGTAGCTACATCACAATTGAAAATGAAAAGACCTACGAGTCAAGATGAGCAGGTAATAATAGTACAATGAGAAATAGAGGCAAAAAACCAGTCACTAATTTAATCACATGGCGCTTTATGCTGGTGTGTGCAGTTGTGTTTATGGTGTTTGTAACACTCGTATCTCGCGCTGCTTATTTACAAGTAATAGAACCTGATAAAGCACGTTCAGAAAGTGACAAACGTACCGTGCGCGTTGAAAAACTACATGTGCAACGCGGGATGATTTTTGACCGTAATGGTAAAGAGTTAGCGGTAAGTGTGCCTGTTGTAAGTGTATATGCTGATCCTAAAGCATTGCACAAGTCGCTAGTCTCTAAAGTAATTAAACAAGCACGTAAAAGCGGCGAAGATCATTTATCTTTAGCTGAAAATACCGCCGAGCTTGATAAGCGTACTGCACTTTATTATAAAAACGATTTACGCTGGCGTGAGCTTGCAGATGTGCTGCGTATTGATCCTAAGAAGATTAACTCTCGACTTTTAAACGATCCCTCGCGTCGCTTTGTTTATTTAAAGCGCCAAGTTACTCCTGCTGTAGCAAATTATATTGGCGATTTACGCCTACCAGGTATTCATTTACTAGATGAATCTAAACGCTATTACCCCGCCGGTGAGGTTACCGCTCATGTTATTGGTTTTACTAATATAGACGGTAAAGGCATTGAAGGCATTGAAAAGCTATACGAAAACGCTTTAACGGGCGAGGAAGGCCGCCGCACTATACGTAAAGACGCACAAGGGCGTGAAGTAGAAGTGCTTGACGAGCGTGAGCGCGTAGAGCCAGAAAGTATAGAATTAAGTATCGACCAACGAATTCAAGCTATTGCCTACAAAGCTGTAAAATCAGCTGTACTGACTTACAAAGCCACATCGGGCTCAGCTATGGTAGTTGATGTTAAAACCGGTGAAGTGCTGGCAATGGTAAATAGTCCTTCATTTAATCCAAATAACTTAAGCGATGCTGCACCTCATAAGCGTCGTAATCGCGCAATTACAGATTTGTTTGAACCAGGCTCAACTGTTAAGCCTCTAGCCATTTTAGCTGGGCTAGACTACGGCGCTATTCAGGCAGATGACACGATTGATACCTACCCAGGTTGGATGCGTTTAGGTGGTAGTTTAGTTAGAGATACTCGTAATCACGGCGAACTAACACTGCGCGAAATACTAAAGTACTCCTCAAATATGGGGGTTGCGAAGGTTACTCAGTTAGTGCCTAAAGATTACCTTGTTGGCTTATATCAAAAAGTAGGCTTTGGCAGTGACACCGGTACTGGAATGGTAGGTGAAAGCAGCGGTTTGTTTTATCCAAATCGTCGTTGGTCTGACTTTGAAATTGCAACTTTATCATTTGGTTATGCAATTTCGGTAAGTACTGCGCAAATGGCGCGATTTTATACCATGTTAGGCGCTGGTGGAGTTAATCGACCACTGACTATTTTAAAGCAAGATAATATACCTGAAGGCGAACGTATTTTTAAACAAAAAGACGTAGAAGCCGTAGTCCACATGATGGAAAGTGTATTTGAAAAAGACGGTACTGCTCGCAACATAAAAGTTGATGGGTATCGTGCTGCCGGTAAAACAGGTACATCTAAAAAAGCCGTAGCAGGTGGTTATGGTGATGAATATGTAGGTTACTTTGCAGGTGTAGCACCGGCAAGTAATCCTCGTTTAGCCGTGGTAGTTATGATTAATGAACCAGGTGGTGATGTGTACTATGGAGGTGCCACCGCTGGCCCTGCATTTGCAGAAATCATCTCTAACGCATTAAGAATATTAAACGTAGCGCCTGACAAGGAAGAGGTTGCGTACGTACAAGGTAAAGATAACGATGCGTGATTTAAAGGATATTTTAAAATACATCGAAATAGATGCGCCCTCGCAACTGGTAAAGCATTTACGCCTTGATAGCCGTGAAGTAACGCCAGGGGATGTATTTGTTGCTATTAAAGGCCATACACTTGATGGCGGACAATTTATTAATAAAGCAATTGAAAATGGCGCAATAGCTATCATTGCTGACAGATTATGTGAATTTGAAAGCAGTTTTGAGCCACTGTATTTAGTCTCAGAGCTTGATAAAAAGCTTCCAGAATTAGCTAGTCGCTTTTATAGCCAACCAAGTCAGACTCTTGATTTAATTGGTGTGACAGGTACAAATGGTAAATCGACCACCACAGCAATGATTGCCCACTTAGCACAATTTTGTAGTACTGAGTCGGCTATTATAGGTACTTTAGGTTATGGCCATCCTGATAACTTAATTCCACTGATAAACACAACGCCTTCAACAGTTGATTTACAGCATATTTTGAGCGATTTAAATTCGCAGCATAAAAAGCTGGTAGCCATGGAAGTATCATCTCATGGGTTAGTGCAACAACGCGTTGCTAAATGTCAGTTTAAAGCGGCTGTGTTTACTAATCTTTCGCGCGATCACTTAGATTACCATGGTGATATGGCAAGTTACGGTGATGCGAAATTAATGCTTTTCCGTGATTTTGAACCGCAAGTTGTAGTGCTCAATCAAGATGACTTTCAAGCTGAGCAATGGCTTGAAAAGTATGACTTTAATAACCTAATTTGTTATGGCCGAAAAAACTTAGCTCCTAAGAATGCCCGATACGTTTATTTTTCTGATGTTGAATATTCAAGTAAAGGTATTTCGGCGCAGTTGTCGACAAGTTGGGGTGATATTTCAATTGAATCGCCTCTGTTTGGCGAATTCAACTTATATAACTTAACGGCCGCGATCGCTGCATTACTAGGGCTTGGTTATCCGCTTGAGCAATTAGTTTCAGGTTGTGCGCAGTTACAGCCAGTAGCTGGGCGAATGCAAGCTTTTAGTCAAGCTGGCATGCCAACGTGTGTTGTTGATTACGCCCATACACCCGATGCACTTGCACTTGCATTACAAGCATTGCAGTTGCATGTGCCAGGTGGCGTAAGTTGTGTATTTGGTTGCGGTGGCGACAGAGACAAAGGTAAGCGCGCATTAATGGCGCAAGCTGCTGAGCAAAACGCTAATAAAATTATTATTACCAGTGATAACCCTCGATCTGAAAATCCTGATGACATTATTGCAGATGTAGCAGGCGGTCTAACCCATCCACAAAATGCACATTTAGAGGCAGATAGAGCAACTGCAATTCGTTTTGCTATAGAAAATGCTACAGCTGATGATGTTATTTTGATTGCAGGTAAAGGCCACGAAGATTATCAAATTATAGGCGATAAGCGCATCGACTTTTGCGATCGCCGCTATGTACAAGAACAACTAAAAAAAGCAGTAAGAGGGATAACACAATGATCCCAATGGATTTTGATTGGTTAGCTAATGTGCTAACAACCGATTATCAAGGTGATAATCAACACGTGCTAAATATAAATACTGATACTCGCACAGTGTGCGATGGCGAAGTGTTTTTAGCACTTAAAGGGCCAAATTTTGATGGCCATAAATTTATAGCTGAGGCTAAACAAAAAGGCGCTATAGGCGTTATTGTTCAGCACAAAGTTGATGTAGATATTCCACAATTTATAGTAAGCGATACACGTATTGCACTAGGTACAATTGGCACCGCTGTCATGGCGCAAGTAGCGCCTAAAACAATTGCAATTACAGGGAGTGTAGGCAAAACCACCGTAAAAGAAATGTGTGCGGCAATTTTGTCGGTTCACGGTGATGTATTAGCTACTAAAGGTAATTTTAACAACGATATTGGCGTACCACTTACGTTATTGCGCTTAGAGCCTCAACATCGTTTTGCTGTTATTGAACTGGGTGCAAATCACTTAGGTGAAATTGCTTACACCACGGCAATGACAAAACCAGATGTGGCCGTTGTATGTAATGTTGCAGCAGCTCACTTAGAAGGTTTTGGTAGCTTAATGGGCGTTGCAAAAGCTAAAGGTGAGATTTTTGATGGCCTAAAAGATGACGGTGTTGCCATTGTTAATTGCGATAGTGAATTTAGCCAGTATTGGTTAGATAAACTTGAAGGGCGTAATGTTAAACGCTTTTCCACAACCGAAAAACTAGACATTTGGGCAGAGAACATCACGCTTGATGCCAATGCACGTGCAAGCTTTACGCTTTGCACTAAAAACAAGCAAGTACCTGTTACTTTGGCACTACCTGGTAAGCATAATATTAGTAATGCACTTATCGCTGCGGCACTGACCAGTGAATTTGATGTAACCCTTGAAGAAATAGCCAATGCACTTGCCACTATGGGTGATGTAAAAGGGCGCGTTAATTTAATTGAAGTGTCTGATTTACTCACTGTGGTTGATGATACCTATAATGCCAATGTTAAGTCGGTAAAGGCTGCGATTGACTTGTTAAGTGATATGCAAGGTCACCGCATTTTGGCACTCGGAGACATGGGTGAGCTGGGTGAAGATGCACGTAAATACCATCAAGAAGTTGGTGAGTACGCACTTGAGCAAGGGATTGATGAGTTATTTACATTAGGCGTGTTAAGTAAATACGCAAGCGATGTGTTTGAACTCCCTAATCGTCACTTTTCGAGCCGCGAACAGATGCAGCAAAAAATTCAAGAAAGCATTAATAAAGTGAATAAAAAAACAACAATAGTAGTGAAAGGATCGCGCAGTTCTCGCATGGAATTATTAGTAACCGATTTAGTTAATGGCCAGCAACAAGCCATCAATGGAGTATCATAATGTTAGTTTGGCTGGCAGAGTATTTAACACAGTATTTTAGTGGTTTTCATGTTTTTTCGTATTTAACGCTACGTGCCATTTTAGGTATTTTAACTGCGCTAATTATGTCTCTTTATTTGGGGCCTAAATTAATTCGTGGTTTGCAACGTATGCAAATAGGTCAAACAGTTCGCGACGATGGTCCGCAATCGCATTTGTCTAAGTCGGGTACACCGACAATGGGTGGCTTACTTATTTTAGCGGCTATTTTTACCAGCACGCTACTTTGGGCCGATTTATCAAATAAATATGTGTGGGCAACACTGTTTGTAATTGGCTCATTAGGTATTGTTGGTTTTGTTGATGATTACCGTAAAGTTATTCGTAAAGACCCAAAAGGTTTAATTGCTAAGTGGAAGTACTTTTGGCAATCGGTCATTGCATTAGTTGTAGCTACTGCTTTGTACTTTACTAGTGCTCAAGCATCTGAGACATCTCTTGTTGTTCCATTTTTTAAAGACGTATTACCGCAATTAGGTTTGTTTTATATTGTGCTTACGTACTTTGCGATAGTAGGTACATCAAACGCAGTAAACCTGACCGATGGCTTAGATGGCTTGGCGATTGTGCCAATTATTTTGGTGGCTGCGGCATTGGCAATTATTGCTTACTTAACAGGTAATATTAATTTTTCGGCTTACTTACATATTCCACATTTACCGCTAGCGAGTGAGCTTGTAGTTGTGTGTACTGCCATTGTGGGCGCAGGGCTTGGCTTTTTATGGTTTAACACTTACCCAGCACAAGTATTTATGGGCGATGTTGGCTCATTAGCACTTGGTGGCGCATTAGGTATTATTGCTGTTTTAGTACGCCAAGAGTTACTACTTATTATTATGGGTGGTGTATTTGTAATGGAAGCACTATCGGTAATATTACAAGTGGGATCGTATAAATTACGCGGACAACGCATTTTTAGAATGGCGCCGATTCATCATCATTATGAATTAAAAGGTTGGCCAGAGCCTCGCGTTATTGTGCGCTTTTGGATTATTTCTGTTGTGCTAGTGCTTGCTGGCTTAGCTACTTTAAAGATTCGATAAATGCAGTATTTAAACGAGATAAAAAACAAACAAATAACAGTGCTCGGACTCGGTGTAACCGGTCTGGGCATTGTGCGTTTTCTATTATCTCATGGCCTCGCCCCCAAGGTCGTTGATAGCCGAGTAACCCCACCGGGGATTGATTGGCTAAAAGAGCACGCGCCAAATCTAGATACCCACTTTGGTAATTTGGATGACGCAGAGCTTTGTTCAAACGATATGATTATTATAAGCCCTGGGCTTAGCTTAAAAATACCAGCTGTTGAAAATGCAATTAACGCAGGTGTTGAAGTGATTGGCGACGTTGAGTTATTTGCTCGTATTAATACAAAACCGGTTGTTGCTGTAACGGGCTCTAACGGCAAATCAACCGTGGTTACGCTTGCTTATGAAGTATTAAAAGAAGCCGGCTATAAAGTTGCTTTGGGTGGGAATATTGGCACCGCGGTGCTTGATTTGCTCAATGATGATTTTGATGTGTATGTGCTTGAGTTATCTAGTTTTCAGCTAGATACCACAACGAGTTTAAAACCTGTAAGTGCAACGGTATTAAATGTGTCAGAAGATCATCTTGATCGATACGACAGTTACCAAGCTTATATAGACTCAAAGCTAAGTATTTATGACTGTGCAGAGCTGATAGTTGTCAATGCCGACGATATTCAAACTCATCCAGTTGAGCGCGGTACAACCCCCCTAATCAGCTTTGGTGCTCAACAAGGTGATTACCATTTAGCGCAGCATAATGACGAAACTCATTTTATGCTTAAAGGCGATGCATTTTTACCTGTTGATACCCTTGCGGTAGTGGGTAAGCACAATTATTTAAATACGCTTGCAGTAATGGCGCTTTTAAGTCCGTTTGAAGTAAGTAAAGAGCAATATAAGAACGCGTTAGGTCAATTTAATGGATTGGCTCACCGCTGCCAATTTGTAGCTGAGCTTAAGGGTGTAAAGTATTTTAACGATTCAAAGGCAACGAATGTTGGAGCGACCATTGCTGCAATAGATAGTTTGGCTAGTGATGGTGAAAACCTGATTGTTATTGCAGGTGGCGATGCTAAAGGCGCTGATTTAAACGCACTTAAATCCTACATAGAACAGCATGTAAAAGCATTAATTTGTTTTGGTAAAGATGCAAGTGACTTAGCTGCGATTACCAATAAGAGCTATTTAACTAACAACATGGAAGAAGCCGTTGCTTTGGCCAACGTACTTAGTAGTACAGGCAATATTGTTTTGTTAGCACCTGCATGTGCCAGCATTGATATGTATAACAACTATATGCAACGTGGTGATGATTTTATTCAATGTGTTATGGCAGGGCAACTATGATTGCTTTTGCCGATATAAGAGATGCATTAACACCAAAACCTTCAGGTCAGTTGTATGATGTACCGCTGTTGTACTGCGTAATTATGTTAATTGGTGTTGGTTTTATCATGGTAACCAGCGCTTCAATGCCGACCGCTGAGCGGTTATTTGATGACCCATACCATATTACTATTCGCCACAGCATGTTTTTGGCAATGTCTTTTGTGCTTTTTTGGATAAGTGTTTGTGTGCCAATGGATTGGTGGAAACGATCCAACCCTTATTTATTAATACTAGGCATGGTGCTGTTAATAGCTGTATTGATTGTTGGGCGTGAAGTGAATGGTGCTAAACGATGGATACCTATTGGTCCTGTTGGTTTTCAGGTTGCTGAGGCCGCTAAATTATACTTTTTTAGTTATATTGCGGGTTATTTGGTAAGAAAACGCGAAGAAGTACAAGAAAATATTAAAGGCTTTGCAAAGCCAATAGCTGTATTTGCAGTGTATGCGCTGCTTATTTTGCTGCAACCTGATTTAGGCACAGTGGTTGTTATGTTTGTAACAACGGTTGGTTTACTGTTTTTAGCTGGCGCTAAATTATGGCAGTTTTTTGTACTTATTCTAACTGGCGTCGGTTTGGTTGTATTACTGATTATTGTTGAACCATATCGAATGGCGCGTGTTGTCGGCTTTTTAGACCCTTGGGATGATCCTTTTGGTAAAGGTTATCAGTTGGTTCAATCGCTAATGGCTTATAGCCAAGGTGGTTGGTTTGGCCAAGGCTTAGGTAACAGTGTACAAAAACTGCAATATTTACCTGAAGCGCATAACGATTTTATTTTTGCTGTAATAGGTGAAGAACTTGGTTTAATAGGCGTTGTAAGTATTTTAATGGTATTAGCTACTTTAGTATTTAGAGCGTTATTAATAGGCCAACAAGCGCTTAAGTGTGGCAAAGAATACGAAGGTTATTTTTCGTTTGCCATTGGTATTTGGTTTGCATTTCAAACCATGGTGAATGTAGGTGCGAGCGCGGGTATTTTGCCAACTAAGGGTTTAACCCTGCCATTTATTTCTTATGGTGGTTCAAGCTTGTTAATTATGACCATTGCCACGGGCATTTTATTGCGTGTTGATTTTGAAACCAAAATGGCAACCAAACAAGCCACCTCACGTGGAGGCAAGCGATGAGTAAAAAATTAGTAGTAGTGGCTGGTGGAACTGGCGGACACATTTTTCCTGGTATTGCAGTGGCTGATTATTTAAAACAGCAGGGCTGGCAAGTTAGCTGGATTGGCACACCAGATCGAATGGAAGCAAGCGTTGTACCTAAGCATAATATAGATATTGATTTTATTAATGTAAAAGGTGTTCGTGGTAACGGATTAAAACGTCTTATTAAAGCCCCATTCATGGTAGTTAATGCAGTATTGCAAGCGCGTAAGGTATTGAAAGAACAGCGTCCTGATGTAGTACTCGCAATGGGCGGTTATGTTACGGGACCAACGGGAATTGCCGCAAAGAGTTTAGGTATTCCGTTAGTTATTCACGAGCAAAACGCTGTAGCGGGTATGAGCAATAAACTGCTAGCTAAGGTGGCTACACGTGTATTAGCAGCATTTCCAAGTGCTTTTGCACAGGGTCAAGCCGAGCTAGTAGGTAACCCAGTTCGCCAAAGCGTTATGAATATAGCCAAACGCGATGTATCAAGCCCTATTAATATTTTAGTGGTAGGGGGCTCGCTCGGTGCACAAGTGCTTAATCAAACATTACCAGAAGCATTTAAAGTACTAAATAATACAGCTCCTATAAGCGTATGGCATCAAACAGGTAAAGGTCATTTATCTACTGTAGAAACAGCTTATAAAATGCATGGCTTTGCGGATGGTAATACAAAAATAGCTGAATTTATTGATGATATGGACGCGGCGTATAGCTGGGCTGATATTGTTGTTTGCCGCGCTGGTGCATTAACTGTTAGCGAAATTGCAGCAGCAGGTAAAATGGCTGTTTTTGTTCCTTTTCCACATGCCGTGGACGACCATCAAACAGCAAACGCACAATATTTAGTGATGGCTAATGGCGCATTATTAATGCCACAAGGGCAGTTTAATAAACAATCAATTGTTGAACTATTAAGCCCATATTTAGCCCAACCTTCATTAATTACTGAAATGGCTACAAATGCAAAAAAACAAGCCATTTTAGATGCCACAGCAAGCGTAGCAACGCACTGTGAGCAAGTAACAAATAAGAGAAAATAAGTGAAAGAAACGTCAGTACAAGAAAAACACACGCGCCCAGCAATGCGCCGAATAGAAACCATTCACTTTATTGGTATTGGTGGAGCCGGTATGGGCGGTATTGCTGAAGTACTCGCTTTTGAAGGCTACCGTATTACAGGTTCTGACATTGCTCATAGCGCTATGACAGATCGCTTAATTAAAGCCGGTGCTGAGGTATTTATTGGCCATCATGAAAATAACGTGAAAGATGCCAATGTAGTGGTTGTTTCAAGCGCGATTGATGAAACAAATCCTGAAATTATTGCAGCTAAAGCCGCAAGAATCCCTGTTGTGCGCCGCGCAGAAATGCTCGCAGAGCTAATGCGTTTTCGCCACGGTATAGCGATTGCGGGGACGCATGGTAAAACAACGACAACAAGCCTAATTGCAAGTATTTATGGACAAGCAGGGCTTGATCCAACTTTTATTATTGGTGGCTTGTTAAATAGCGCAGGTAGTAACGCAAAAGTAGGTAAAAGTGATTTTTTAATAGCAGAAGCTGATGAAAGCGATGCGTCGTTTTTACACTTGCAGCCAATGGTCTCGGTGATCACAAATATTGAAGAAGATCACATGGATACTTACGGCGGCAGTCTTGAAAAAATGAAAGACACGTATGTCGATTTCATCCATAACTTGCCGTTTTATGGTTTAGCTGTTGTATGTATTGATTCTGAAGTTGCAGCTGAGCTTATTCCGCGCTTTGGTCGCCCAGTTATTACGTATGGTGAATCGAAGGATGCTGATTATCGCATGAGCGACTTTAGCCAATCAGCTAATACGTGCACATTTACAGTAACTAACAAGCAAGGTGAGTGTTTAACTGCCACGTTGAATATGCCAGGTAGACACAACGCACTTAATGCAACCGCTGCGATTGCTGTTGCAAAAGATCAAAACATTGCGAATCATGCAATTTTAGAAGCGCTGCAGAAGTTTGAAGGCATTGGTCGTCGTTTTCAGCACTATGGTGAATTTGAAAACGAGCGGGGCAATGTGATGTTAGTTGATGATTACGGGCATCACCCTTCAGAAGTTGCAGCAACAATTGCAGCAGTGCGTGAAGGTTGGCCTGATAAGCGTTTAGTAATGGTTTATCAACCTCATAGGTTTTCTCGTACACGCGACTTATACGAAGATTTTGTAAAAGTACTTGCTGATGTAGATCAGTTGCTATTACTTGATGTGTACAGCGCTGGTGAAGATCCTATTGTAGGGGCCGACAGCAAAAGTTTATGTCGTAGCCTTCGCCAACGTGGCAAAGAGCCGCTGCACGTAGCAACAAATGCTGAGCTTGCAGGTGTTTTGGCCGCAAATTTACAAAACAATGATTTAGTATTAACCCAAGGCGCTGGTAATATAGGTCAGCTAGTAAAAACATTAGCTGCAACGGGTATGTCGATAGAAAAACTTAAGCAAGGTGAAGTATGACTCAGGTAAACACACAATTTGGTAAAGTAGCGGTACTGCTAGGTGGTAACTCAGCAGAGCGTGAAGTGTCTTTACGATCGGGTCAGGCTGTTTTAAAGGCGCTGCAAAATAGTGGTATTGATGCAATTGCATTTGACCCACAAAGTCGTTCTTTGTGGGAGTTAAAAGAATTAAATGTAGATCGCGTTTTTATTGCTTTGCATGGCCGTGGTGGCGAAGACGGCACAGTGCAGGGTGCACTTGAATTTATGAACTTGCCTTACACGGGCAGTAATGTACTAGGTTCAGCACTTGCTATGGATAAAGTACGTTGTAAGCACTTATTTAAATCAGCGGGTTTAAGCACTGCACCTTATACCGTAGTTGATGCTAAAAAAGGCTTTGATGCTAAAGCCATTATGAATGAGTTTAAAAAGGTAATGGTTAAGCCATCGCATGAAGGTTCAAGCATAGGTATGGCGCAAGCAAGTACAACACAAGAGCTTGAAGATGCACTAGCTAATGCATTTAAGTTTGATAACCAAGTACTTGTAGAGCAGTGGATCACGGGACGTGAGTTTACAATTACGGTGCTTGGCGACGATGTACAACCAGTCATTGAGATGACGACACCTAATGGTTTTTACGATTACCAAGCTAAGTATCAATCAAATACAACCCAGTATCATTGCCCTGCAGATTTATCAGAGCAAGATACTAAGTACTTACAAGCCATATCGCTAGATGCGTTTGATTTAGTGGGTGCAAGTGGTTGGGGTCGTGTTGATGCTATGCAAGACGAGCAAGGGAATTTTTACCTGCTTGAAGTAAATACAGTACCAGGCATGACTGAAAAGTCACTAGTACCGATGGCTGCAAAAGCGAACGGGGCAACTTTTGAGCAATTAGTTGTTCGCATTTTAGAGCAAACGCTTTAATATGCATCCCCTTTTGGAAAAAGCTCAACAACTAAAACAGCAACTTAACTTTAATTGGTCGCTGATTTTTGGAGTGAGTTTTTTTCTGGTTGTGGTTATAGGCTTAGTACAAATAACCACAGGTGTATCTGATTGGTTAGTTGAAAATAAAGATGCTCAAATTAAGCACCTTACAGTGCAAGGGCATCCCAAATACACAGATGAAACGGCAATTATAAAAGCAATTAAAAAAGCCGATTTAAGTAGTTTTTTTGAACTTAATGTTAAGCACGTGCAGCAGCTAGTTCAAGACTTGCCTTGGGTTGCTACCGCTTCGGTACGTAAACAATGGCCTGATACTATACAGGTGTATGTAGTTGAACATGAAGTAGTTGCTCACTGGAATAGCGACTTGTTGCTCAACCAAAGTGGCCAAGCATTTCAAGCCAGCAGCGATAAGTTAGATGATAACTTACCACAGTTATATGGCCCAGAAGGTAGCGAAGAAGAGGCGTGGGTTGCTTTTAAGCAATTTGATGAAATGCTCAGAGTTAATGGTTTAACATTAACAAGTTTGGCATTATCGGAACGTTTTTCGTGGCAACTTTGGCTAGATAACGGGATTCGCTTAAATTTAGGGCGTAAAGATAAAGCCAAGCGTGTACAACGTTTTATAGACGTTTATCCACGAATGGAACAACGTGCAGATGCACAAGTAGATACAATCGATTTACGGTATGATACCGGCCTTGCAGTAAGCTTTAAGCCAATGCAAGAAGAGCAATTACAAAATAAGAGTAAGGCATGACTAAGTCAGCAGAAAGAAACCTAGTAATAGGATTAGACGTTGGCACCTCGAAAGTGGTTGCCACTGTAGGTGAAATCACCGCAGATAACAAACTCAGCATTGTTGGTGTGGGCAGCCAAGTATCTCATGGTATGGATAAAGGCGGCGTTAACGATTTAAACTTAGTGTCTGAGTCTATTCGACGAGCAATAGACGAGGCCGAGTTAATGGCTGATTGTCGTATAAGCTCTGTGTATTTGGGTATTTCTGGCAAACATATACAGTGTCAAAACGAAAGTGGTGTGGTGGCAATTAATAACACCGAAGTCACTGACGAAGACATTGAAAACGTAATACATATTGCGCGTTCTGTGCCTATTTCAGCAGAGCGTAAAATGCTACATGCATTGCCGCAAGAATACAGCATCGATATGCAAGAGGGCATTAAAAACCCACTAGGCATGAGCGGCGTTCGTATGGAAGCGCGTGCACATATCATTACGTGCTCAAACGACATGGCAAAAAATATCGAAAAATGTGTAGAACGCTGTGGTCTTGAAGTCGATCAACTTATCTTTACTGCACTTGCGTCATGTTATTCTGTACTAACAGATGACGAAAAAGAGCTAGGTGTTGCAGTACTTGATATTGGTGGCGGCACTATGGATATAACCATTTATATCAATGGCGCACTTCGTCACTCTGCCGTTATACCTGTAGCGGGTAACCAAGTTACTGGTGATATTGCAAAAATATTTCGCACACCTATATCACATGCCGAGTCACTCAAAGTACAATACGCATGTGCTAGTAGCCAAATGGCAAGTAGCGAAGACACAATTGAAGTACCAAGTGTAGGCGGGCGACCAGCAAGGTTAATGTCGCGCCATACATTATCTGAGGTGGTAGAGCCTCGTTTTAGAGAATTATTTGAGCTTGCGATGGAAGAAATTCGTCGTTCAGGCTTAGAAGACCAAATTGCGGCAGGTCTCGTTATAACAGGCGGAACTGCTAAAATGACTGGCGCGATGGAAGTGGCAGAAGACATCTTCCAAATGCCAGTAAGAATAGGCAAACCAATCGGGATGGTTGGTTTGACAGACTATGTAGATGATCCTTCGTACGCAACCGCTGTTGGTTTGTTACAATACGGGCGTACCATGCAATCGATGAATGCACAAAAGTCGAAAGCAGAGGATAACAATAATTGGTGGAACCGCATTACTAAATGGTTCCAAGGCGAGTTTTAAGACTCAAGTCGGAGAGTAAACATGTTTGATATAATGGAACAACACAGCGAAGAAGCTGTAATAAAAGTAATCGGCGTGGGCGGTGGTGGCGGTAACGCTGTTGAGCACATGGTAAAACAACAAATAGAAGGCGTGCGTTTTATAGCCGCTAATACGGATGCGCAAGCATTACGTAACTCTGCTGCCGATATTACAGTTCAACTAGGCACGCAAATAACCTCTGGGTTAGGTGCGGGCGCAAACCCTGAAGTAGGCCGTAAGTCGGCTGAAGAAGATGCAGATACAATTCGTGCCAGCCTTGAAGGCGCCGATATGGTATTTATTGCAGCCGGTATGGGCGGTGGTACAGGTACTGGTGCTGCACCGGTAGTTGCTAAAATTGCTAAAGAACTCGGTATTTTAACTGTTGCAGTTGTAACACGTCCTTTTGATTTTGAAGGTAAAAAACGTGCAGCAGCCGCTGAACAAGGCATTAATGAATTGTCAGAAATTGTAGATTCACTTATTACAATTCCTAACAATAAATTGCTTAAAGTTTTAGGGAAAGGGACTACACTTCTAGATGCCTTCGCTAAAGCTAATGACGTATTATTTGGTGCGGTACAAGGTATAGCAGAGCTAATTACACGTTCTGGTTTAATTAACGTGGATTTCGCCGATGTTAGAACAGTAATGTCTGCAATGGGTACTGCAATGATGGGAACGGCGTCTGCGTCAGGTCCAGATCGTGCACAAGAAGCTGCAGAAGCCGCTATCTCAAGCCCACTACTAGAAGACGTTGATTTAACAGGTGCTAAAGGTATCTTAGTTAATATTACCGCTGGTATGGACATTGCGATTGAAGAATTTGAAATTGTTGGTAATCACGTTAAAGCACTTGCGTCAGAAAACGCAACGGTTGTTGTTGGTGCGGTAATCGACCCAGAAATGACTGATGAGCTACGTGTAACGGTTGTTGCAACTGGTTTAGGCGGCGATCGCCGTCCACAGTTTGGTATTGTTGATAACGGCTTTAAAAAAGCATCAGGTTCTGATGTTGCAAGCACATCAAACCAAACGAGCAGCATGTACGTACCAAGCTTTGCAAGCCAAGATACAAACGCTGAAGAAAACACGACTAAAGAGCAAGCGCAAAGCAAAGAAAAAGCGCCTTCAACGAGTTCAAGTAGTTCAAGTTCTTCAGCGCAAAATAGTAAAAAAGCAGATAAATCAGAAGGTGGTGATTATTTTGATATTCCCGCTTTTTTACGTAAGCAGGCAGATTAACATTTAATAATACTTTTGTTTGAAATATGTACAAATATTGAAAGGCAAAAGGATTTATGTTAAACTCCGCCGTCTAACTGTAACTGATTTAAAAGTGAGCATACCTATGATTAAACAGCGTACGATTGCACAAGTAGTCAAAGCCATAGGAATTGGACTTCATAAAGGTGAGAAGGTCACAATAACTCTCCGACCTGCGAGCGCAAATACTGGGATTGTATTTCGTCGTGTCGACCTTGATCCGGTTGTTGATTTTGAAACAACACCTGAAGCCGTTGGTGATACGCAGTTGTGTACCTGTTTAATTAACAAAGATGGTGTTCGCTTATCAACTACTGAGCATCTTATTGCAGCTGTTGCTGCAATGGGCATTGATAATCTAATTGTAGAATTGGACAGCTCAGAAGTGCCGATTATGGATGGTAGTGCATTACCATTCATATATCTGTTACAAAAAGGCGGAATTGAAGAACAAAACGTTGCTAAACGCTTTATCCGTATTAAAGAAAAAGTACGCATTGAAGAAGATGGCAAGTGGGCTGAAGTTGAACCATATGATGGTTTTCATATCGACTTTGAGATTGCATTTAACCACCCAGCTATCAATGAAAGTCGCCAACGTATTGGGTTGGATATAACAACGCAAAGCTTTATTGAAGAAATTAGCCGTGCGCGTACTTTTGGATTTATGAAAGATATTGAATACATGCATGCAAACAACCTAGCGCTAGGTGGTAGCATGGATAGTGCTGTGGTACTTGATGAATTCAAAGTTTTAAATCCTAATGGCTTACGTTATAGCGATGAGTTTGTTAAGCACAAGATATTAGACTGTGTTGGTGACATGTTTATGACAGGTCATAATCTTTTAGGTAAAGTAACTGCATTTAAATCGGGTCATGATTTAAATAACAAATTACTTCGTAAAATTATGGCTACAGAGTCAGCATGGGAGTGGGCAACATTTGAAACGCCTGTGACGATGCCTGCACCCGGTCTTGAGTTAGCTCCAGCCTAAAAGCAGCAAATGAACAGCTCGCAAACAGTTATAAAAAATGACGCTAATTAGCGTCATTTTTTTTGCGTAAAATTTACTCTATTACAACTCTAAAAGATCTTGTAACTGATTTAAATGAGTTACTGTATAAGTTGGCTTTATTCCTTCGGCTAATTGCTCACCAGGGTGTTGTAACCAGCAAGTATCAATACCTGCATTGTTGCCGCCAAGTATGTCGCTTGCAGCAGTATCACCCACCATAAGTATCTCGCTTTTATCAGGGTTACCCATTAGCTCAAATGTGTGCTCAAAAATCGCTTTATTTGGTTTTGCTATACCCACAAGTTCAGATATTACTAACCATTCAAACATATCTTTTAAGCCAGTATGCTCAAGGCGTACGGTTTGTAAGCGGGCAAATCCGTTAGTAATAATACCCAATCGAGCATTTGGCTTAAGTTTATTTAAAAGCTCAATAGCACCAGGTAATGGCTCGCAAATTTGCGCCATAGCATCTAAAAAAGCATCGTTTAGCTCTTTTGCGGGCACATTAAGCTTTGAAGCCCACTCATTAAAGCGTGTTACTTGTAAGTAATCTGCGCTAATAGTGCCATTTTGATAATCAACCCACAGCTGCTTATTGGTTTTTTGATAATGAATATAATCGTCTTGGCTAAAATCTACGTTGTAAGCTTTAAACATGCGAGTCATGCCCGCTAAAATATCAAACCTAAATAAGGTTTCGTCTGCATCAAACAATACATAGTTGTATTTCATTAAACTTCCTAAATTAATTTGTTTGGCTGTAGAGATCTACGTGTAGAAAAGGTGCCATAGCTAAAGTGAGTGCTTGTGTATAGGTGCTTTCGCGCGTGGCGTGATTGTTTGTAAGTAACCCAATAGCGCCCCCCTTTTGTTTAACGTTGGTGGTATTAAATGCTTTGTCCATTACATCGCCAAGCTCTTCGCCATTAAGTAATGCGTTATAAAGCACTTGAGGCAAGGGGAGGTTGCTGCTGCGCCCTACAACCTGATTTAAGGCATTATCAATAACTACGTAAGCAAAGGTTGCTGCACCATAGCTAAATTGCTCTGCACCGCCTTCCATTGCCACGTAGTAGTGAGCTTGGTAATGCTCTTTGCAATAATTAACACGGTTTTGTGCGCCAACACGTGTTTCTTCTTCGCCAATAGGTTGATCTGGCACATTGGATGGGGCATCAACACCTTGGCAATCAATTTCATGTTCAGGGAAATACATTGCAAAAATATGTTTAGCAGCGTTAATTTTTACAGGGTTTTTAGAACCCACAATAATTTTTAATGAGTACAACACAATGTCCCTTATTGTTACTAAAATCAGCAGTGTACGTGAGAGAGCTCAATCTTAGAAGAGGAGTTAAATAGGTATATCCAAAGGTGCTAAGTTTTCAAGTGCACGCTTTTTCAAAATAATATCTTTAATAAGTGGAGTAAGAACCAGCTCCATAGCTAAGCCCATTTTGCCCCCTGGTACTACAAGCGTATTAATACGAGACATAAAACTGCCTTCGATCATCCGTAAATAATAAGGAAAATCAACATCATCAATACCCCTAAAGCGAATAACTACAAAGCTTTCATCAAGAGATGGAATATCTTTGGCGCTAAATGGGTTTGATGTATCAACAGTTGGCACGCGTTGAAAATTAATATGGGTACGAGAAAACTGCGGGGTAATATGATTTATATAGTCATCCATACTGCGCACAATAGAGCCCATAACCGCTTCGCGAGAATGGCCTCGTTCGGATGTATCGCGTATTAATTTTTGAATCCACTCAAGGTTAATAATTGGAACCATGCCTATTAATAAATCGACATGCTTTGCCACGTCTACATCTTGATCAACTACACCACCATGTAATCCTTCATAAAACAAAATGTCAGTATTATGATCAAGATCTTGCCAAGGTGTAAATGTACCAGGTAATTGATTGTACGGAACGGCTTCATCAAAGGTATGTAAGTAGCGGCGTAACTTTCCTTGACCTGTTTCGCTATAGTTTTCAAACAGCGTTTTTAAAGCGCCAAAGTCATTGGCCTCTCTGCCAAAGTAACTAATATGTTTACCTTCTTGTTGTGCTTCTCGAACTTTTTTATCCATTTCGGGGCGAGTGTAACGATGAAAGCTATCTCCTTCGACAAAAGCCGCTTGAATATTAAGGCTACGGAAAATATGTTTAATTGCATTCGTTGTGGTGGTTGTACCCGCACCAGATGAACCCGTAATCGCAATAATAGGATTTTTAGCTGACATGTTAATTCTCTTTTTTAGGACCAGGTTTTATAACCAGACTAAACTTAACATTATTTTAAGTCGTTTGGGTATCTTAAGAGTTGACTGACTTAGCTCAAGTGACGTCATCAGCAAATAACGTTATCATGAGGTGCTTAAAATTAAAACGAGAGAAAGCATGAAACTTATTAAACCATTACTTGGATTATTTTCTATAGCAGCGCTGAGCCCAATAGTGGTGCAGGCTAGCATGCCAAAAAGCCAAGTATTACTTGCTGATTTAAATACACCTTTCGGGGTACAAGTTAGTATAGTGAGCGATAAAAATAGTTATAACAACCAACCGCACTTAACAAGTACAGGTTTATACTTTACTCATGAAGTAATTAATAAAGTGCAAAGCCAAACTGATATTGCTTATTATGATTTCACGTCAAAAAAAGTTACCAATATAACAAACTCTCCTGTAAGCGAATATTCACCAACGGTTATGCCAAGTGGTGATGCGATATCAGCGATTGTTGTAGAAGCTGACGGTAAGCAAAAATTGTGGCAATACCCACTCAAAAATCAAGATGCGCCAAGTCGTATTTTTGATTGGATTGAACCTGTTGGATACCATGCATGGGGTGTCCAAAATGATTTAGTGATGTTTATTTTAGGAAAGCCTCACACTCTTCAATATACTTCTGTTGCACAAGCGAAGGGGGAAATAGCTGCCAGTAATATTGGCCGAACGCTTATTTATAACAACTCGATGGCTGCATTTTTATTTAGTTACACTAAAAACGAGCAACACATTTTAGCGAGTTTTAATCCACAAGATAAACAAGTTGAAGACCTATTAAGGTTACCGGCTCAAGTTCAAGATTTTATTTTAAAAGATAATGCGACCATTGCTTATGCTATTAAAAACCGCGTTTATCAGCGTAAACTTGATGGAAGTGATGAAGTATCGCAATGGCTTAATTTAAGCGCCTACTGCGAAACAAATATAACAAGAATGAGTTACAACAATGAAAAACTCGCTTTTGTATGTGATATAACAAAGTAAAGCAGGCAAATAAATTCAGATTTTATTGTGTGTATGCGTTAATCTAATACGCAAATTAACTAATAGGGATTACACGTGGCTTATAGTGCAGACGAGCTGACAGAACAGCTCATTAAATTACAGTGCAGAAGTAATTTTAAGATTAAAAATATTGCAGAGTACATGTTAGTAAACTCTAAAGAAGCATTTTATACCCACAGCGAAAGCGGCAAGGGGAAAATAGTAATTCGCCCAGCATTTGAAGTATTTAGCGATGATTTTAATGATATAGATGGCGTAACACGTGCGCAAGGGTATTTCCATAGCAGTGAGATGACACGCTTTCCTACGCGCATTTTTAAAAGCGCCCAACCTATTCACTACGGTGTTGCGTTTAAAATAAATTCTGAGCAAGCAGCCAAAGATTTTATAGCCAAGCTAACTATGATTATTGGTAATTAATAAAGCAAAAATATAAACGTAAAAAGCCGCTGAATTTATATTCAGCGGCTTTTGTATTTTTATAGCTCAATAAACCTAATAATTACTTACTTTTTAAAAAGCTATTAACCGATTCAAGTTCACGTGTTTTAAGCGCGATACAATCGTTTGTGCTTTCTTCAAGCTTACTTAATGTACGAGCGTAACCAGCTACATCAGCTACTTTTTCGTTAAAGAAGGTTTTCGTTGTCGCTAAGCTTTCTGCATCACAGCTTGCAGTTGTAAAGTACGGCAAGTTAGGTATAAAGAACGGCGGTAAACTTGCTGTTACTTTATCGTAGTTACTGTAAACCCAATCAATAAATAATGCTTGGCGCTCATCTTTGTAACTTTGACCTGACAAAATAGTACGCATGTCAGATGCAGTTACTTCATCCGTTAAGCTATAAGCTAATACTGCTTTTTGTAACTCAGGTTTACCAAAAAAGCCCATAGCTGCAAGCATGTTTGTGCGTACTTGCGGATCTTTAGTCGTTTTGAACGTTGTCATGAATTGATCAAGCAGTGCTTTATCACCATGAAAAGCAGCAAGAGTTAAGTACGTACCTGCTAAGTATGGATCTACTTTTTGTGGATCATTTAAATAAACTTGCGTTTGTTCTTTGGCTTTATTGATGACGTTTTGATCTTCACCATCAAAACCTAAGCGTGATACAACGGCTGCACGAAGTTGTGCAATAGCACCGTCTTCTCCCGCTTTTGCTTCTAAACCATATTTTTTAGCTGCAGGCGTTACTGCACCGCGAATAAATTCAGGCCATAGGTCTTTATTGCTATCGTCTTTAAAAGTGCGCTGTTGCGATACTAAGTAACCTAGTGCGGTATTTGCTACGCGAGGGTGGCTATCGCTTACGAACACTTCAAGTGTTTGCATTAACTTAGCAGCAGATATAACACCAGCATCAAGTAGCGCATCAGTAGCCGATAGTAACGCTAAGCGTTCACGGTCACTCAGTACGCTTGGCGCCTTTTTAACAAGCGCGCTAAATTGTGCATCATCCATTACCCAGCGGTAGTAGCCTAATGCACCTTGGTCAGGATAAATCCACTCTGGTTCAAAGTCTAAATCTAGTGTTTGGCTTTGTTTATTAAGTAATACGTTTGCTGTTTTTACTTTATCGCCAGCACCATATTTAATTGCCAACGGTACATTCCATAACTGCTTTGGCGCATCAACGCCTGCGTTTACAAAGCGGCTTTGTGAAATAGTTACTTTGCTACCTTGTTGAGTTACTTTAACTAGTGGGAAAGAAGATTGCTCAATAAACGATTTTAAAACACTCGCTACGTCTTTATTTGATGCTTTACCAAGTGCTTCCCATAAGTCGGCTGCTTCTGCATTTTTATATGAAAACTCTTTTAAGTAGCTTTGAATACCTTTTTGAAATGCATCTTCGCCAATCCAGTTTTCAACCATAGCAAGTACTGAGCTGCCTTTACTGTAAGCAAGACCTAAACCGTCCATAATGTCGGCTTCGGTTTTAATTGGCTTACGAATAGGCTTGGTGCTTAGGCGTGCATCAAGTGCCATTACGTTGTTTTGTGGCAGGTCTAAGTGCGATTCAAACTCAGGGTTAAGCTGCTTAGTAATTTTTGCAGCCATCCAGCTAGCAAATGCTTCGTTTAACCATAAGTCGTTCCACCATTTCATGGTTACTAAGTTACCGTACCATTGGTGAGCAAGTTCGTGAGCAATAATTGATACATTACGTTGTTTTTTACTGCGTGTTGCTGCAGCTAAATCAACTAATAAAATATCTTCTCGGTAGGTTACTAAGCCGGAGTTTTCCATTGCGCCAAATGGAAACTCTGGTACCGCTACTGAGTCTAATTTTTTGTAAACGTAAGGAATACCAAAATACGCTTCAAGTGCGCCCAGTACTTTTGGCATGTTTTCTTTTGCGTATTGGGCTAAGTGGATTTTACCTTGAGGGGTAATTACACGACCAGGAATTGGCATGCCTTTAATATCTAATTCTTCAAACGGGCCAACAGCCATCGCGACTAAGTATGAAGGAATTGGCGGCGTTTTATCAAAAAAGTGTGTGGTCATATCGCCATCAACCGTTGTTTTTAGTTCTGGCGTATTTGAATATACTTTTTGTGATGTAGGTGCAGTAATCGTTAACTGAAATGGAATTTTGTAACTTGGCTCATCAAAAACAGGAAATGCACGGCGTGCATCACTCATTTCAAATTGAGTAAATAAATAAGGTGTGCCTTGGTCTAACGTTTTGTATAAACCAACACTTTGACGGTTATATGGCGCTGAAAAATCAACTTTAAGGGTGTATTTACCTGGTTGGATTTGCTCATCACAGCTAAATTTAACTTTACCTGTTTTAAGCATTTCGTTGTTTAAGTCACAGTTTTCGTCGCCAAGCAGTTGCGCCATTTTAACAGCGTAAGCTACGCCATTTAATTCAATGTATTTTGTTGGTTTTAGTACTTCTAGGGAAATCTCAGTCATCCCTGTGAATGTATCTTGGCTCGGATCGAGTGTTAACGATACCTGTTGTGAACTTGGTTTTGCGAGTTTTTCAATAACGAATTCGTTAGCGTTTGCAGCACCCATTGCCAAAGCAACGCTCACTGTTAAGAGGCTTTTAAGAAACATAGTGATCCCTAGATTGTTGTTGTTAGAAACTACCCTAAATAGGCTTTTTTATGCTCATATTATTAGGGGGTTAGATATCCTAACAGTTTTTTTTAATAGAGTAATTGATTATAACGGTGACTTTAAGGGGAAATAGTAACAAAGTTTGTCAGTGGCTTTCGCGTGTTATAAAACGCTGCCAATGCAGGTGTGAGTTAATAATACGTATTTTTTGAATCACGTTATCTAATAAAAGCACGTCCTTAAATTCATTATGTGGGTATTCGTTAAATCCCATGAGGTAATTAAAGGCGTCTTTAGAGTTGGCTTGCAGAGCATGTATACGCACTTGTTGCTCAAAGTTAAGACGAAGGCTGCTTATGGCTGTTTTCATACCGAGTTGATCAACGTTTGGTATATCACATTTTTGTAAATAGCCGGCTCGCTCACCTTCACCTGAAAACCAAATACGGACTTTTTCACTGTATCTGCCAGTTTTAGCGGGTAAGTCGAACATTAATCGTTGTTGATTTTGTGATTTTATGAATGCTAAATATTCATTAAACCCGGCATCTATAAGTGCCTGATGCACTGGAACTAAGCGAGGTTTTATCTTACCGTGAGTATGAAAATTAAAACATAAGACATCTTTCTCAAGAAACAGATCATCAAGCGTTAGATAGCCAATTTCATCGCTATATGCACCACTGTAATATGCAATTAGAGGAAGCCAAAAATGCCAGTGTTTTGGTTGCTCACGTGCAACTTTAAAATCACCGTATATATATCCATTATAAAGAGTGTGCAGTTCCATGGCTGAAAAGGGCCGGCGACCAAGATGGGTTTTCAACGTAATACCTTGAAAATAATGATGTGTTTTATTTTATACCCAACTAGCAGTAGATGCTAGTCGGGTTTTATCCGCTCTTAAAATAAAGCGTATAAAGTATTACTCACTTAATGCGCGAGCTAAACCAGTAGGTTCAATCTCTGTACATACTTGGTCATCATTCCAGTTAATGCCAACAAGTGCGTTATCTTCATTTAAATCTTCAACCCATGCATCTAAAAATTCATCAAGATTTATTTCTACAGGGCTGTAGTCTTTCCACTCTTCTTTACATTGCGCTTTAGCTGCTTCTTCACTTTCCCAAAGCAGTAGTACGTCAGTTTCGTCAAATTGGTTAGAATCGCACACTACAAAGCCATTATCTTCTGCACCAAGTGCCCAAATTACTTCGCTAACACGTACTTTTTCTACAAAGTTAACTAGTTGTGATTCAATTTCGATATCGCTCATGTGTTTACCTTTTTAAATTAGTGACGAGGATTAGTATCTATTGCTGCTTGACGCTTGCCATATTGCTTATGAAAAGCAACAAGCTCTGAATACTGACTAAAGTCAGTTAATTCACGAAAGCAAATCCAATCAAGCAGGCAGTATAAACTGATGTTGAGGTATTCACAGCTTTTAAATTCTTCATCGCTTAAATGGGTATTTAAAAAGCTTAATGTTTGTTCAATTCGTTCGTTTTGCAAATTAAAAAAGAGTTTATCGCTTTTGGTGTCAAATCCAGAGCGTTCACATAGCAGCATTTCTACTAGCGAATCGTTACAGGCATTTATAGTCGTAAGTAAGTGCTCTTGCGGCCACGTTAGTTTTGGTTGCCCTGTTTTTTCAAGTAAATAGCGCAATATAGAATTAGAGTCACTAAGTGTTAAGTCGCCATCTACCAGAATGGGAATCTTTCGAGCTGGATTTTTACTGGCCATAGTAGGGCGATCTTGCTCAGAAAATATATCAAGACTCACAAGCTCTAGTTTACAGTTGTTTTGTTGTGCCCAAATTCTAATTCGGCGCACGTAAGGTGAAGGTACAGAACCAATTAATTGCATAATTACTCCATAAAAAAGCCGCATAAGCGGCTTTTATAAAACGTTACTTACGATACAGTTAAATTTATTCTGAACGGCTAGTAACTTCAAGTAAATGATAACCAAATTGAGTTTGCACAGGGCCTTGTACTTGGTTAATTGGAGCTGAAAACACAACTTTATCAAACTCTGGAACCATCATACCAGGACCAAACTCACCAAGAGCACCGCCATCTTGACCTGATGGGCAGTTTGAATGCGCTTTGGCTAATTCAGCAAAGTCTTCGCCTTGCTCAATTTTTGTTTTTAAGTCTAAGCATTGTGCTTCACTGTCTACAAGTATATGTCGTGCGCTTGCTACTGTCATAAAATCTCCCGAGTATAGTGTGGTGTTTTTTTAACCGAATTAAAATATCATTCTAGTTAGTTTGAACTAATTGTACCAGTATAAACTTATTTATCAGAAAGCACAGTTTCAATTGCAGCAATCATTTGTTCTGAATCAGGTGCTGCTTTGCTGTTAAACCGTAAAACCGTCTCACGATCAGCAGACACTAAATACTTATAAAAGTTCCAATTTGGAGAGCTAGTTTGCTCATTCAAATATTTAAAAATTGGATTCGCTTTACTACCACGCACTTCGCTTGTAGCAAACATAGGGAAGGTTACACCATAATTTACAAAGCATACTTTTGCAGTTTCTTTTTCACTATCCTCTTCTTGAAAAAAATCATCAGAAGGGAAGCCTAATACGACTAAACCTTGTTCTTTGTATCGCTGATATAGCGCTTCAAGGCCTTTAAATTGGGGTGTAAAACCGCAGTTGCTTGCCGTGTTTACTATTAATAAAGGCTTATTTTTAAATTGGCATAAATTAATAGATTCTTTTGAGCGCAGCTTTCGAATATCGACATTGGTAAAATCTTGACAGTCTTGGGTAGAGGTTTGGTTTATAGTTGATGATGTTTCAGCGTGGAGTGGGGCATTAATAAATAAAGCCATTAATCCTATTATAATTTTTTTTAGCATTACATTACCTAAACTTTTCAATTGTTTGATTGGATAATCATACGCTAATATGAAACAAATTGATCAACCTTTGAATGACCTATGACAACCCGTTTAGCAACTATTGACGATCTTAGTGAAATTGTAGCCATTTATAACGAAACCATTGCAGGGCGAATGGTAACTGCAGATACGCAAGAAGTTACTGTTGACGAAAAGCGTGACTGGTTTAATAGCCATAACGATAAAAGGCCTATTTATGTTTACTGCGAAAATAACCAAGTACTTGCTTGGGTAAGTTATAAATCGTTTTATGGGCGTCCTGCTTACGATGGCACAGTAGAGATGAGCATTTACATTACCCGTAAAGCACAAGGTAAAGGGCTTGGTAAAAAGCTAATGATATTTGCTCAAACACAAGCTAAGCAATTAAATATTAAAGTATTGCTTGGTTTTATTTTTAGTCATAACTTACCGAGTGTTAAATTGTTTAAGCATTTTGATTTTGCAATATGGGGTGAGTTGCCAAGCGTTGCCATAATGGATGATAAGGCGTATAGCCTTACTATTTTTGGAAAACATCTGGAATAAATTATTTTTCATAATGTTGTAATATTTTTTTACAAAATAAGACGAAGGGTTTATGCCAATTAAATAAAAATAGTCTACGCTATTAACATATTAAGTTTATTAATTTGAAGTGTAGCTTGATGATTCGAAAAATATTAATTGTTGATAGTAGCAGTGTCATCGCAATGCGTGTGAAAGTGCTTTTAGAATTAATAGGATGTGAAGTCGAATTAATTCATTTCAGCATGCTAGACATGTATACCAATATAGGCGACTACGACTTAGTTGTTGTTGCCAATGGTGTGCCTGTTGATTCTATAAAACCGCTTGTAAGCGAAGTAGCGCAAGAGCGTTTTATGCTGCTTGCTCCAAAAGCACAAAGTGGTGAGCAACTAACTGCGTTTAGTGAGCTAAATCATGTTGCGCCTGACGCAACCGTGATATATCCATTTTTTTCTAATAAAGAAATTACTTCTCTTTTAGAGAGCCTACTAGAATTAGGCTCTAATCATATTTTGCAATTACCCGCTATTTTACTCGTCGATCATGTTCCTGAGCGTCTCGAAAAAATGAAAAATAGCTTAATCGGTGCTCATATCGAGACCCATACAGCAACCACCTCTGCAGAAGCTTTAGAAATTACGAAAGAAAAGCAAATCGATATACTGATAAGCGATTTTATTTTAGATGACGGAACCGGTTTAGAAATTTTTTCAAACTTAAAAATAATGCAACCACATTGCCGTTGCTTATTATTTACCTCACGTCCCGATCAAGTTTCAATGATTGAAGCTATTCGTCAAGGTGTAGAAGACGTACTTATTAAGCCATTGAACGACAGCTCATTATTACAATCAATACATAAACTGTGGCAAACAGAGCTATTAAAACGCCATAACGCAGAACTTGTCGAAAGGCTACAAGATACAGTTGATGCCCTGATTGAAAAAGACAGCCTACTTCAGGTTATTTATAAGCATACGCCCGATGCAATTATGTTGTTTGAGAAATGCGGTAGAGTGATAGAAGCTAATGATGCTTGCTTGAGACTATTTAACTTACCGTTTAATGAACTCGAAGGTAAATCAGTATTTGATTTTTTAGATGATGATTCAATTTTAGGTATTAAAGATAAGATTTCGACATTAAATAGTAATCGACAATTTAGCTGCGATTTACGTTTATCTAAAACAGCGGGAGGTTATATACCCTTGGTTGGCTCTTTTAATGAGATAGATCACCATGGCGAAATAGCACTTGCGGTCATATTTAAAAATGTAACCCATCTTAAGCAAAAAGAGGATTTATTACTTGAAGCAAAAGATGTTCTTGAAGAGCAAGTAAGAGCACGTACTTCACAACTCGAGCATGCTAAAAATGTGGCTGAGGCTGCAAACTTAAGTAAATCAGAATTTTTAGCAAACATGTCGCATGAACTTCGAACACCTATGCACTCTATTTTAAGCTTTTCTCGTTTTGGTTTAAGTAAATTAGAAGCTGGAGATTTTGCAAAAGAAAAACTCATTAAGTACTTATCGCGAATAGAGAGTAGTGGTGAGCGTTTACTGTCGTTACTAAATAATTTACTCGACCTATCTAAGCTAGATGTAGGCAAGTTTCCATTTAACCCTCGTCCCTATAATTTAGCGAATATTATTAAAACAAGTATTGATGATGTGTCTGGTACGGCAATGGAAAAAGAAATTGAGATTATATTTACCGCACAGCCATTACCTGTAATTGCACAATGTGATGAAGAGCAAATAAACCAGTTACTTCGAAACGTACTAGGTAACGCACTTAAATTTAGCGAACCTAAAAGTAAAATACGGGTAAATTTAGAGTCAGATAATAAGCTTGCTACTATAGAGGTTACCGATAATGGGGTCGGTATACCAGAAGATGAGTTGGAGCATATTTTTACTAAGTTTGTGCAAAGCAGTAAAACAAATAGTGGTGCTGGTGGCACAGGGTTAGGCCTTGCATTGTGTAGAGAGTTTGTATCTTTACACCAAGGTGAAATCACTGCACGTAACAACGAAAATGGTGGTGCAACTATATCTATACAAGTGCCATTAGAAATAAACTTAGACGAGCATTTAGCTGAAGATCAGTTAATACAACACACTAATTAATTGTTTTTTGGCATACCAAGTAACTTTTTAAAGAATTTAAATGGATGATAAATTATGGCCTTAACTAAAATACTTGCCGTTGATGACGAACCCTTTAACCTTGAAATTATTGAGGAAATTTTAGAGGATCTTGATTTTGAATTACAAGTAGCAACGAATGGTCCTGAGTGTTTAAACATGGTTGAGGGCTATATGCCTCAGGTTATATTGCTCGACGTAAGTATGCCGCAAATGAACGGCTATGAAGTATGTAAGGCACTTAAAGCAAACCCAAATACAGCACACATTATTGTTATGTTTGTGTCTGCTCGTGGCACAGTTGAAGAGCGCATGGAAGGCTACTCGGTTGGTGCAGAAGACTATATTGTAAAACCCTTTGGCCATGATGAACTTAAGTCAAAGCTTAAAAATTTAAATCAAGTACTCGTTGAAAAACAAAGCCTAGAAAAGCAAGTTGAAGATGCAACATCAACTGCATTTAATGCAATGGCCAATAGCAGTGAAATGGGGCAAATAGTTAACTACGTTGAAAACATAGGCTTTATTAACGATCCTCAAGAGCTAGGTAAAGCGCTTGTAGATTGCCTGCAGTCTTTTGATTTACAAAGCAATGTAGAATTTAGAGAAAATAATGAAATTAGCCACTTTGCGCTAAACGGCGTGTGTTCACCTATTGTGGTGGAGCTATTTGAAATGCTGAAAAACAAAGGGCGCTTACATGAGTTTTCGCACCGAATTTTAGTTAACTATGAATTGATTAGCTTACTTATTTTAAATATGCCCGATCATGACCCTGATAAGCATGGTCGTATACGCGACCACGTATGTTTTATTGTCAGTGTTACCGAGCAGCAGCTACGCGCCATCATGACCAAGAAAATGCTTGAATCACAACGAGCGAAACTTAATGCCGTAGCAAGTACTGTTCATAGTAAGTTTCATAGCTTAATTAGCTTGTTGAATGAAAACCGTCAAAACAACGAAAAAGTGTTTAAACAGTTACAAGAAGAGCTCGAAGAACGTATCCCATCAATGGGACTGGATGAAGATCAGGAGGTGTTTATTTATAAAAAAGTAGATGAAACTATCCAAAACTCAGTAGCAAGAGAAGAGTCTGTTAAACAAGTCAAAGCAGCCTTTACAGAGATAGAACAAGATCTATCGTTACTTTTGAAAAACTAGTTACTTCGCAATATAAAGGTTTACTTAAGCGGTGCTATGCATCCCTTGGTAAGCCTTTTTCTACAATTCTAATTAACCTAGCTGTTTTACGAATTTGTAATCGTTGTTTATCGTTTTGCTGAGCAAGTGCCCATTCAATATGCTCTAAAACAAGTTCGCTGCATATTTGGCTTTTATCTTGTAGGGCATTAATAATAGCGGGACTAAACTCTGCATTACCTAAACCAACTGCTAAATTACGTAACCAACGTTCGTGGCCAATGCGACGAATAGGGCTGCCTTCGGTATTTTTTAAAAATGTAGGCTCATCCCAAGCAAACAGCTCAAGTAAATCTTTATCTTTTAATTGAGTGCGAGGATGAAAGTCATTTTCGTCAGTTATTTGTCCATAACGATTCCAAGGACATACCAACTGACAATCATCACAACCATAAACACGATTGCCTAATAAAGAACGGTACTGCTCTGGTATTGGCCCTTGGTGTTCTATGGTTAAATACGATATACATTTACGTGCATCAACAACGTAGGGCTCTACAATTGCACCTGTTGGGCAAAGAGTAATACAAGCAACGCATTTACCGCAGCCTTCAAAGCTGTTTTCTGCATCAATTGGTAGAGGTAAATCAATAAATAGCTCGCCTAAAAAAAACCACGACCCCGCTTCTTGGTTAATTAATAACGAATGCTTACCACGCCACCCTAAACCGGCTTTTTCGGCAAGTTGACGCTCAAGTACAGGGGCTGAATCTACAAAGGGTCTAAAGCCATACTCGCCAACTTCTTGCTCTATTTTTTGGCCGAGTTTTTTTAAACGATTACGCATTAATTTATGGTAATCGCGACCTAATGCATAGCGGCTTATATATGCTTTTTCTTTATTTTTTAAGGTTTTTGCAAAGCCAGCATCGGGAGGCAGATAATTCATTTTTACAGATATAACACGCTGTGTACCAGGTACTAATTCAGCAGGGCGGGCGCGTTTCATACCGTGGGCAGCCATATAATCCATCGAGCCGTGGTAGCCTGCATCAAGCCAACGTTGCAATTGGGCTTCGTGCTTAGATAAGTCAATATCAGTAATGCCCACTTCGCTAAAGCCAAGCTCTTGCCCCCAGGTTTTTATTTGCAGGGCTAATTTTTCATAGTCTGGGGTAGGGTTGCTCACACGCTTTACACACTTAAATTAATAGCTGCGTAATTTACCATATTTCTCTGAGCCCGAAAACGCTTCTTAGTGCACAAAGCGTTTTAACTGTTGTTGGGTTTGCAAGCTTAGCTGTTGAGATTGCTCGCTATCGGCTAATGCCGTATCTATTTGCTGTTTAGCTTGCTCCCCTAAAGCTACGATTTGCTCTACCGATTGGTGAGTCGTACTTTGGGTGCCCTCAAGCAAATGCACAGCACTGGCTATTTGTTGCAGCTGCTGCTGGTTGTGCTCAAACTCACTAAGCATTTTAGTAAAGCCATCACAGGTTGCACTAATTGAGCTTTGTGCGTTATTAGAGTGAGTCATTAATTGCTCTGACTCTTTATTTGTCTCGTTTACCAAATGATTCATCTGATTTATAAAGTCGCTAATCTGCCTAGTTGCGCCACTTACCTTTATTGAAAGCGTGCGTACTTCGTCTGCAACTACGGCAAATCCTCTGCCAGCTTCACCCGCTCTAGCTGCTTCTATTGCGGCGTTGAGGGCTAACAAATTAGTTTGATCAGAAAACTCTTCAACCATTTTTAAAATACTACGAATGTTTTCACTGTTCTCTTTTAGTCCCGCAATTGTATTTGAAAAGCTACCTAGCATATTAGTAATAAGTTTCACCTGCTCTACTAAAGCAGCGAGTTCTGATGCAGATAGTTTTACAAAGTTAAGGTGTTCATTATTAACGTTATGTACGCTATCTGTATTATTTACTATGTCTTGTAAGCTTTGGGTTATTTGCATACTGGCATTAATAATACTGTGGCTTAACTGTATTTGTTGCTCACTTGATTGCTTAGTATTTTTCATTGATTCAGTGACTTGTGTATTGCTGTGTGCACTAGCTTGAGCACTGTTATATGTTGTGCTGAGTAACTCACTTAAATGGGCAGTAAATATATTGTATTGTGAACTTAAATCTTTAAATTCGTCATACGAAAAGTGGGGAAGTTTTGCTGCTAAATTTGCATCTTGTTGGTTTATTTCTATCAAAGTATCGCGCATAGCAGTAACAGGGCGAACAATTAAAAAACGCATATAAAAAAGAGTAAAAATAAAACCAGATATAATCACAAGCGTAAGCAGCCAAAATAGCCCTGTACTTTGCTGTTGTTCGCTTAAACTCTGATGCAGCCAAAATAACGTAATTGCTTGGAACAATAATACAAAACTTAAATTACCGACTATTTTACGGGTTAACGTAAAAAAGAATGTTTGCTCTATATAGTTATAAATTTTCATAAAACCACTCATTATGCTCAAGCCCTACGATTGTTATTTAAGTGAGGGGAATGTAAGTTAGCCTTTTTGTAACGACAACAAGTAAGCTTTGGTTCGCGCTGGGTAATTTGTAAAAATTCCGTCTATGCCATACTCAAGCATTAGCGCTATATCTTCTTCCCTATCGACTGTATAAGCATAAATCTTTAGGCCTCTTTTTTTTGCATCCTCTGCAAAAGCCTTATTTATAAAGGTTTTATCTGCATGTACGCTATAAGCGTTTAAATCACTAGCAAACTTTGCATAGTTAATTGGAATCGAAGAAGTAAGGGCACCTATTTTAAGCCATGGTAGCTTGTTTTTAAGCCACTGTAGTTGATGATGATCAAACGATGATACTAAAATATTGGCTTTCGATATTTTTTTAGCTTCAATGTTTTGTTCTAATTGAGCCACAAACCTTTCTAGTGCAAACGTGTGTTTAAGCTCAATATTTAATAAAGATTTATTGTTATTCCAATCAAACAGCTGCTGAAGAGTAGGAATTTTTTCACCATTTCCAGCATCAAGCTTAGAGAGCTCATGAGCGGTAAAGTTACTCACCCTACCTTTACCGCTGGTGGTTCTATCAAGCCATGAGTCATGTATTACCATGTAATCATCTAAGGAACTTTGAATATCTACTTCAATACCATCAACACCTACTTTTAACGCTTCTAAAATAGCGCTTTTGGTGTTTTCAGGAAAATACCCACTGGCACCACGGTGTGCAAATACTTTCATTGTCGAGCCTTTTTAGTGATTGACCACGTTTCAAAACAAGCGGCACTCACTATGAGTGCACCACCAACTAACGTCATAACAGTAGGACGTTCATGAATAATTACTATAGCCAGTATGGTGCCATAAAGTGGCTGCAAGCAAGAAATTAACCCCGCGGTTGCCGCTGATAAATGCTTTAAACTTGCTGCAAATAACGAGTGCGGTGTAGCTGTAAATATAACACCCGCTACAGCAATTAAAATCAGGTCGTGATTACTAACCTCATACACTGGTACTTCTATAAATGCACACAACATAATGCTTGCCACTAAGGTTTGATAAAACATCGTTTGCGGCCCGCCATATTGGCTAAAGTAGCGCTTATGAGTAATGTTTCTTATTGAAAAAAACAATGCTGATATCACACCTGTTATTACACCTAGGGTTACATCATCGCCCAAGTTTGCACTTGGTACTAATAAGTAAATACCTAAAACAACCACCGCTGCACTTATTATATCTTTTGCTTTTGGCCTGCTTTTATTAAATAAGGGTTCTAAAAACACCGTCATTACGGGGTAGCTAAAAAATGCCAGCATTCCAATAGTTATACCGGCCATTTGCATACCAGCAAAATAGGTAACCCAGTGAATACCCACCGCAACACCTAAAAATAATGCAATAAGATAGTCTTTAGGTTTATTGAGTTTAATTTGTTTTTTTTGAAAATAAAGCATGGCTAAAATAGCCATTCCTGCAATTGCAGTTCTGTAAACGGTAATATCTAAAGCATTTAAACCAATAAGTTTGGCAAATAGAGCGGTCCCGCCAAAAAGTAATACCGCTATGTGTAAATAAATTAAACTTTGTTGCTGAGGCTGCATTTAGTTTCCTTGTTGTACTTTTTGAATATATTAACATTGCTTAAAAATTCTTAAGATGAATTTTTTACCGCATGACAAAAGTCATTAAAGTTGATGACACTTCACACTCTTATTATTTTTGTACGCGGGCATAGTTACCTTACTCAACAGGAGGTAATTATGAATTCTTTAATTTTAATCAGCTTAACTATTAATGAAGTGCTAGAGGCGTTAAGTTTTACTATTACGTACGCAGATTGCTTTATGCTGGTATGCATTTTTATGTTATTTATATTTATTAATAAAAATAGTGCTATAAGTAAAAATAATATGTCTGAGGTATTAGTATGAGCTCGTTAAGCAGCTTTTCTCAACAAAGTGATAAAGGTTTTTGGAAATATGGACATTTAATTTTTACCGGCTTTTATTTACTCCCGCTAATAATTAATTTTGCGAGCTTTACCGTTAACCAAATTGTTATGTCTTTAGCCTTCTATGTTGCTTTTATTCTTTTGTATATAAAAGCAATAAACTGTAAAAGTGCAGGGGTGACTAAGTTATTTGTAGCCATGCTCTTAATTTGTTTTTGCGCTACTTTTTACACCACAGGTACGCCTACTTTATTTGGTTTCGTAGCCTATATAGCAGGCTACTCTTACAGCTCCCGTCAAAGAATTTATGCTGCGGTCGCAATTATATTCACGGTTTTATTAAGCACATATATTGGTGATATAGGTAAGGTTCAATACTTTTTAGGCGTTGCTTTGATTCTATGCGCCACATTATTTAGTTACGGTATTGCAGCAAAAAGAGAAAGCTTATACAAAAAGCGCGAACAAGAAAGCGCTAACCAACTAGAGCAATTAGCAGCTATTGCAGAGCGAGAACGAATAGCTCGCGACTTGCATGATATTTTAGGCCATTCACTTTCATCTATTGCTCTAAAGGCTGAGCTTGCTAATAAATTAAACCAAGGAGAGCGATACGCTCAAGCAAATAGCGAAATTGCACAAGTGGCCGATTTGGCAAGGCAGTTACTTAGCGATGTAAGAAGCGCCGTAAGTGATTTAAAACAGCTTAATCTTGTCAGCCAAGTAGCACAGTTAAAGCAAAGGTTAATAGAGCAAGGGTTTAACGTTTCATTTAATGTGGTTTTAAATGCTCTGCCCGCTAAAGTAGAGGGTATAGCAGGCCTTATAATTAAAGAGGCAGTTACTAACTTATTACGCCATAGCAACACAAAAAATTGCGAAATAAATATAGAACAAACTGCGCAGCAGTTACTTATAAGTGTAATTGACCATGGTCCGTGCAGTACATTGAATTCGGGCAATTGCCTAAATGGTATTAAAGAGCGAGCAGAGCAACTAAATGGCAGTGCAGCATTTACCTGTGGCGATAATTTTACTTTAAAAGTAGTGCTGCCAATTACAGCTAAGGATTTATAATGATCAGAGTATATTTAGTGGAAGATCAGGCGCTTGTGCGCGACGCAGTAGCAGCATTGTTAGGGCTTGATTTTAATATTGAGATTATTGGGCAAGCAAGTAACGGGCAAGATGCACTTAATGCAATTGAGGCGCTTGATAGTGATTTACATCCCGATATAATTTTAACCGATATAGAAATGCCAACCATGAATGGTATAGAGCTTAGCGAAAAAATAGCTGTTAAATTTCCTGCTATAAAAATGGTTATTATGACTACATTTTCTCGTGCGGGTTATATTAGGCGAGCGCTTACGACAGGCGTTAAAGGTTTTATTTTAAAAGAAGCACCAAGTGAAGAGTTAATAAATGCGCTTAAAAAAGTAATGCAGGGACAAAAGGTAATTGACCCAGAGCTTGCTATTAATGCATTAGACGACGCAGATCCACTTACCGATAAAGAACGCAAAGCCCTTAAACTTGCAAGCGATGGCCTTAAAACAAGCGACATAGCCAAGCAGTTATTTATTAGCGAAGGGACTACGCGTAACTACCTATCGGATGCCATTGCAAAATTAAACGCCACTAACCGCATAGATGCTGCGCGTATAGCTAAACAAAAAGGGTGGCTTTAATTAGCGGGTTTATAAATTATAAGCAAAGTATTACTATGATATGTAAAAGTAACGAACAGCGCTTAAAATTAGCTTAAAAAGCGCTAAAAGAGGTTTTAATGGCAAATTTAATAGAACTAACAACTAAAAATAATATCGCTATACTCACCATGAATACCGCTGAAAACCGCCACAACCCAGCGTTTTTGGCTGAGTTTAATTTACACCTAGACCACATTGAAGCAGAACAAAATATTAAGTCAGTTATTTTAACGTCTTCAAGTGATAAAAACTGGTCATTGGGTATCGACCTCCAATGGATGTCTAATCCAAGTATTTTACCTGCAGCAATTTCAGACTTTATGATTCAAATAAGTGACTTATTTAAACGCATAGTTACTTTTCCTATGCCTATTATTGCTGCGTTAAACGGGCATACCTATGGTAATGGTTCTGTACTTGCGTGTGCGTGCGACTTTAGATTTATGAAATCAGACAAAGGCTTTTTTTGTTTTCCTGAAGTGGATGTAATGGTGCCATTTGTTCCGTCGATGTTTCCTATAATTAATAAGGCTATTTCGCAAACCTTCTTTAATCGTCTAGCTATGTCAGGAGAGCGGGTTGGTGCACAGCAGTTGCTAGAGAACAAAGTAGTTGAAGCTGTGTTTGCAAATAACGATGAACTACAAGCGGGTGTACTTGAGTTTGCCCAGCAGTTTAATAAAAATCGTTGGATTTACGCTCAAAATAAAACACAAATGAATAAGCAGATTTTACTTACAATGAAAGAAGAAGACCCAAGCTTTATTGATAATATAAGTAAACTGCTGTGGAAAAACCTACAAAAAAAATAGTATAGGTTTTAGCATTGCTACGAGATGAATAAACACTTTGCAGTTAAGGGATCGTTAAGCCCCATTGCGCTAGATTTTTAAACTATACACCAAGGTAAACAGCAAGGTAAAAGTGCTTTCTTAAAAGTTTAATAGCTTTTACCTGTCTCATTATAACTATATGGGTTAAAATACCTACATAACCAACTAACAAGATAGTGAATGTCAAACCAAGATCCAAATCTCAGTCGAGAACAAGAAAAGTACGAAAACCCAGTCCCTAGTCGTGAGTTTATACTTACTCACCTTCAAGAGCGTTCAAAGCCTGCTAACTACGCGCAATTATGTGAAGAACTAGCAGTAAATGATGACGAACGCCAAATAGCATTTAAACGCCGCCTTCGCGCTATGGAGCGTGACGGACAGCTGTATTTCAATAAATTTAAATGCTACGCCCTAATTGACGAAGCCGGTTTAACCAAAGGCAAAGTAATAGGCCACAGAGACGGTTTCGGCTTTTTAGAAGTTGAAGGCGAGAGTAAAGATTGGTTTATTGCTAAGCACCAAATGAATATGGTGTTACATGGCGACATTGTACTAGCTAAAGGCACTAAACGTGGTTCTGGCTCAAAATGCGATGCACGTATTATAAAAGTGCTTACTAACGAGCGCGCACCAATTGTTGGCCGTTACTTTGTTGAACACGGTGTTGCTGTTGTAGTCGCTGAAGACCCGCGCATAACGCAAGATATAATGATTTTACCAGGCAACGAAAACGGTGCCCGCCATAACCAAATGGTGCAGGTTAAAATTACGCAAAACCCAAGCCGTAACATGAACGCGGTAGGTAAAGTTATAGATGTACTTGGTGAGCATTTAGCCCCAGGTATGGAAATTGAAGTTGCACTGCGCAATCACGATATTCCACATGTATGGCCAGAAGAAGTTGAAGCACAAGTTGCTCACCTAGGTGAATTTGTTGAAGAAGCTGACAAACAAGGTCGTGTAGATTTACGTGATTTACCACTTGTAACTATTGATGGCGAAGATGCACGCGACTTTGATGACGCCGTATATTGTGAACCTAAAAAATCAGGTGGCTGGCGCTTATGGGTTGCTATTGCCGATGTATCGCATTACGTAGGAATGAACACGCCGCTTAACAAAGAAGCAATTTTGCGTGGTAACTCAGTGTATTTTCCTGAGCAAGTTATTCCGATGCTACCAAAAGTGCTTTCTAACGGATTATGTTCGCTTAATCCAAAAGTAGATCGCTTATGTATGGTTGCCGAAATGACCGTGTCGAGCGCGGGTAAACTTTCGGGTTATAAGTTTTACGAAGCGATAATGAACTCGCATGCACGTTTAACTTACACCAAAGTAAATGCCATTTTACAAAACGACGAAAAACTACGCGAAGAATACTCAGCCGTTGTGCCACATTTAACTGATTTACAGCAAATGTACATGGCACTTAAAGCAGCACGCCAAGACCGTGGTGCCATAGAGTTTGAAACCCTAGAAACACGTTTTGTATTTAACGCTCAGCGTAAAATAGAGTCAATAGTGCCTGTTATTCGTAATGACGCGCACAAACTCATTGAAGAATGTATGATTTTAGCCAACGTATCAGCGGCTAAAATTCTTGAAAAGCATGAAGCGAGTGCGCTTTATCGTGTGCATGACGAACCAGATCAAGAAAAACTAGGTAACTTTACTAAGTTTTTAGGCGAGTTAGGTATTGAAAGCACATTGAGCGACGAGCCAACACCAAAAGAAATTACGCAAGTATTAGCGCGATTAGGTGAGCGCCCAGAAGCTGAACTTATTCAAACTATGTTACTGCGTTCAATGAAACAAGCAGTATATCAGCCAGATAACATTGGTCACTTTGGTTTAGCGTTATCGGCTTACGCGCATTTTACATCGCCAATACGTCGTTACCCAGATTTAGTAGTGCATCGTGCTATTAAAGCAGTAATAAAAGCACAAGGTCAGCAAACGTCTGGCGAATATGCTTACACCGATGATGAAGTTGATCAACTAGGTGAGCAGTGTTCTACAACAGAGCGTCGTGCTGACGATGCAACTCGCGAAGTAGCTGATTGGCTTAAATGTGAGTTTATGCAAGACCATGTAGGTGAAGAGTTTGATGGTGTTATTTCATCGGTTACCAATTTTGGTTTGTTTATTCGTTTAGACGATTTACAAATTGATGGACTTATTCACGTTACTAATTTAGGTGACGAGTTTTTTGCACATGATGCTGCAAAACACACCCTAATAGGTGAGCACTCTCACAAAGTTTATCGCCTTGGCGATAAAGTAACAGTAAAAGTTGCGTCGGTTAGTTTAGACGATCGCCGTATAAACTTAACGCTTAAAGGCGATGTTGCACAAGACAGATACTCACGTCGTCGTGCACCAAAAAAAGGCTCAGGTAAGTCTGAGCATGCGCCAGCAAGTGTGCGTTCGCAATTAAAAGCAGGCAAAGTACCTGGTAAAAAATCGCACAGCGATGACAAACCAAAAGGTAAAAAAAAGCCAGCAAATAAAGATAAAGGCAAGCCTGCAAATAAGTCTGCAACAAAACCTGCAGATAAAAAAGCAGCAGACTCTGCCGTAAAGAAAAAACCAAAGAAGAAGGCCGTTAAAAAGCCTAAAAGAGCAGGCAAAAATGCCCGCAAACGTACTAGCCCAGGAGCAGACAATACGTGAGTAATGAATTAATTTTTGGCTTTCATTCTGTTGAAGCAATTTTAGAAAGCGAACCAGAGCGCTTTGTAGAAATTTACGCCCTTAAAGGCCGTGACGACAAACGCTCAACTCCGATTATTGATGAAGCACGTAAATTTGGTATTTCAGTACAGTTTATGCAGCGTAAAGCCCTTGATAGCAAATCAAAAGGTGAGCAGCATCAAGGTATTATTGCTAACGTAAAAGCAGCGCCAACGTTTAATGAAAAAGATCTTGATGCGATAATCGCTCGTGAAGACACACCATTTTTACTTGTGCTTGATGGTATTACCGATCCTCATAACTTAGGTGCATGCCTACGTAGTGCAGACGCGGCAGGTGTTCACGCTGTGATTGTACCTAAAGATAAGTCGGCAAAGCTTAACGGCACAGCACGTAAAGTGGCCTGTGGCGCAGCCGAAACAGTACCGCTTATTCAAGTGACTAACCTTGCACGTACGCTTCGTGAAATTAAAGATGCAGGAGTATGGGTTGTAGGCACTGCTGGCGAAACTGATAACCACGTATTTGATGCAAGCTTAACGGGGCCAATGGCTATTGTTATGGGTGCAGAAGGCGAGGGCATGCGACGCTTAACGCGTGAGCATTGCGATATGCTCGTTAAAATCCCAATGGCAGGTACTGTTTCAAGCTTAAACGTATCGGTAGCCACGGGTATTTGTTTGTTTGAAGTATTACGCCAACGTAACGCAAATAACTAATATATAAAACGATAAGTTTTATGTATTAAAAAGCCGAGATTGAAATTCAATCTCGGCTTTTTTGTGTCTGTAATTTACGCTTTAACTTTACACCAATTGATACTCTATTATAGCGATAGGAAAATAACTCTATAGCAAGGCAAAAATAACGCAATATAGTTGTTCTTATATGAGTTATTTTTAACGCAGCTAGTGAACGATTTCTCCTATACAAAGCGCAGGTAAACGGTTTAATAACAAGGCAATAATTTAGATGTGTAATACTTTTACATAAAAAATTATTAACGCTGTTAGTGAACCATTTCTCCTATACAAAGCGCAGGTAAGCGGTTTAATAACAAGGCAATAATTTAGACGTGTAGTGTTCTTACATAAAAAATTATTAACGCTGTTAGTGAATCGTTTAACCAGCTTTCAATTTAGAATGAGTAAGTGTAGCCCATCTGTACAGTACGCGGCTTACCTGGCTGAATGCCACCGTTTGAACGGTTAGCAACGTATGTTTTATCAAACAAGTTATCAACGCTTAGGTATACTTTTTGATTTTCATCGATTAAGTATTTAGCAGCTAAATCCCATACTACGCGGCTATCAATTGCGTTTAAGCCCGCCTCAGTTAAGTTAGCATGCGCATCAGATACGTAACGTATTTGGCTGTTAACTACAAACGCAGAAAACTCAGCACCTAACGATAACGCTACTTGGTTTTCTGGTACGTAAGGCATTGCATCGCCTTTTTCTACCGCGCCCCAAATTTCTGAATCAAAATCGTTTTTAAACTCAGAGTCTGTGTAGGTGTACGTTAATTTAACGGGGAACATAGCTGTATCAGTTGCAAACGTACGTGCTGCACTAAATTCAAAGCCCGCTACTTCTACTTCACCGTAGTTGTATTGGTCGCCAATGTTGTCGTCGCTACAACCAACCGCTGCAGTACAGTTACCGTGCATGTTGTCGTAGTCTGAGTAAAACGCAATTACTTCACCGCTAAAGCCATCCATATTAAAGCGAGAGCCAAACTCAATGTTTACACTTTCTTCTTCTTCTTGGTCAGCATTACCAGGTGCAGCTGGTGCATAACCTTTTTGAATGCCCGCAAGTAGCGTTACGTTTTCGTTAAGCGTGTAAGTAGCACCTAGTGACGGGACTAAAATTTCAGTGTCGTTCGACACATCTTTAGTTAAACCGTTGCTGCGTGTTGGATCTGATTTAGACCACTCTTCACGCGTAATAGTAATGTCTTCATAACGAAGTCCTGCACTTACTACTAATGCATCAATTGTCCACTCGTCTTGTATAAACAAGGTACTTGCTTCTGCGCTATCTACACGGTTGCTATCAGAGCCCGGAACGCCTTGCTCTGTAAGCGTTAAGCTTAGGTCTTGATTAAGTGTGTACTTATCTTCCCATTGAAAACGATCCATTTCGTCCTCGTGGTAACGTACGCCAACAGTCACATAGTGATCGCCTGCAGGAATATGTAATTCAGACTGAATACCTTTAGCTTGGTAATCGCGGTTATTAGCTTTAATACCAATACCTTCAATACCTTCGCTTGTAGGGTTTGCTTCAAATTCACTGTATTGCTCAAGGTAGCTTTCGCTTACTTTGCTGGCTTTATACCAGTTACGATGAAAATCGTTTAAGTAAGCCGTAGCTAAAAATTCATAGCCATCACCAAAACGGTATGCATAGTTTAGTTGGTATGCATTGTGGCGCGTATTCATTTCATCGTTTTGCGATGCAGCATAACGACGGTAAGGGCTTTCTTGATAGTCTTCGTCAGTTAAGCCCATGTAAGTTTCGTCTGATGTTTCGTCAGAGTACTTAATTTTTAGCTCAAGATTATGTGCATCGTTTTGACCAAACGTATGGCCAAACTTTAGTAGTAAATCTGTTTTTTCAAAGCCGGTGTTGTCATTGCCTACTGGCAGTTCTTTAAAGCCGTCTGCGCCGTAAGTAAATACTTCAATTAAACCTGCTGTGTTGTTTTTTTCTTTACCGAAGTAAGCGTGACCTTTGTAGTAACCATCGCTACCAAGGGCTGCATCTACCATACCTTTTGAGCTATTTGGCTCAGTTGGTAAGCTGCGCGAAAGTAAGTTTAAAACACCACCCGTAGTACGCGGGCCGTACTTAACTGAGGCTGCGCCTTTTAATACTTCAATAGATTCCATACGACCCATAGTAGGGAAGTAGTATGCAGAAGGTGCTGAATATGGTGCTGGTGCAACTAATACACCGTCTTCCATTACTGATATTTTATCGTTACGGCCAGTACCTGTACCGCGCATACCAATATTAGGACGAAGGCCATAACCGTCTTCTTCTTGCACGTAAACGCCCGGAACAGACGCTATAACGCGAGAAATATCGGTAAACTGGAATTTTTGAAGCTCTTCTTCAGAAATAAACGTAGCCGAACCAGGAATATCGTTAATTGCTTGCTGAGAGCCAATAACAGTAATTTGTTCAAAGCGTTGTTCTTTATTGCTGGTGTCTTTTGCTATTGCAGTAGCACTAAAAGACAAAGCAACCGCAGTTGCCAAAGTAGATACTAAAAACTTAGGGTTCATTGTGTTCCTAATCATGTCAATTATCTTAATTGGCGCAATTTGAACACGTTAACGAATACGAATCAATGTTATTAACTATTTAATTATTCAGTTTAATAGAACTAAAAACACCTGCTTATGCAACTTAATTAACTAAATTGTTTCTTTTGTATTATTTTGTAATTGCTTTACTAACTATAAAGGCTGAACGAATTATATGTGCTACGTAAGCGCTAGCCCAAGCGTAGAGCTATAAATTCAGCGAGTTTATCTACCGCATTTTCCGACTCACCCGAACTTTTAACCAAGCTAATACCAATATTACCAAGAGCTGGTAAATGCTTGGTTTGAACCTGATAGTTAAGCTCACTCGGTACTGTACTTTTGGCAAGTACCGTAATACCTAAGCCTTCTTTTAATGCAGCAATAAGGCCGGTTAAATCGGCGTTGCTATAAACTATTCGGTATTTAATGCCTGCACTTTTTAATGCATCAGTAGCACGGCGACGATAAATACACCCCTCTGGTGCGGTAACTAGGGTAACCACCTCATTATGCGCAAGTGACAGGTCGCCCACCCACACTAGTTCGTCTTGCATAAAAATAGGAAACTTATCAGAGTTGAGTCGCTCATTTAGCGCAAGTACTAAATCAAACTGATCTTGGCGAGAAGCCGAAAGCAAATGCTTACTTAAACGCGACTTAACCTCTAACGACACCTCAGGGTAGAGCGCCACAAAGTCGCCAATAATTGAGGGTAAAATACGCGCTGCAAATTCGCTCGGAATACCCAAGCGCACTTTACCTGCAATGTTTTCTGAGGTGAACTGCTGCAAAATAGCATCGTTGTGTTGCATCATTTGTTTTGCCAAAGGCAATAATAACTCGCCGTATTGGTTTAATACTTGGCGCTGCCCTTGTTTTTTAAATAGTTTATAGCCAAGCACATCTTCTAAGCGCTTGATTTGCAAACTGACAGCAGGTTGCGACAGGCCAAGTAAATCGCCTGCTTTAGCAAAGCCACCTATTTCAACTACCATCACAAAAGTACGTAAACCGTCTGTTGATATGTTTTTCATATTTAAAATTACAATTTATATAGCCATATATATAAGTATTATTTATCAATTGATAAATAATTACAATTTGTTGTTGATAGGCGTGGGCAATATACTTTTGTAATCGAAAATACACAGGTGTTTGTTATGACTTTTAACCCAATAATGTTTGCCCGCCACAGCAACGCAAGTAGTGCGGTTACTAACGCTTTGCAAACTAACAACAATCACGTTGTAATGGATTTTAGCGGCACCGAAACCAGTGTATTTTTAAGCACTATTTTAGGCCTTGATTTAACTAAGCTTACCGCCAGCGGTTTAGGCTTAAAAGGCACGCTTGATGGCGACTATAATTCTGACTACAGTTTTGCTGTTTATTACTTTAGCGAAACCGCCTTTAGATTCGTACTACCACACAACGCAAGCCTTCAACTACAAGCGCTTATAAACGAGCAGCAATTACGTTTTGATATTGATTATGTAGTACGCACCGACCTTGCAAGCTTTATTTTAAGTGGCGACAACGCATTTGATACCCTAGTTAATGCTTTTAAATTAACACCAGGTTTGCGCCTTTCTGACGCGCAACTTTGCTACGGTGCACAAAGCGGTGATGTATTTATTACCGCCATTGATAAAAACGACGAACAACACTTTGTATTAGTAGCTAAACAACAAAAACTACAAAAATGGCAAAGCTACATGCAAGCGCAAGGTTTTGCACTTATGCATAGTGAAGCCGCATAACGAATACAAACAACAGGTAAGCATAACAATGCTTGCCTGTTTTTATATCTATTTAAGCCACGCCCTAAACAGGGTTAATTTAAACGTGAAGGAATGTTATGACTTCTAAAACTGTACTACATGCTAAGCACCTAGAAGCGGGCGCAAAAATGGTTGATTTTCATGGCTGGGAAATGCCAATCAACTACGGCTCACAAATAGAAGAGCACAATAGCGTGCGTACCGACGCTGGTATGTTTGACGTATCACACATGACTATTGTTGATATTGAAGGGCCTCAAGCAAAAGCATTTTTACGTAAGCTAGTAGCTAACGACGTTGCAAAATTAACCGTACCAGGCAAAGCGCTTTACACAGGCATGCTTAACGAGCAAGGCGGTGTAATAGACGACTTAATTATTTATTTCTTTAGTGAAACGTTTTACCGCCTAGTTGTTAACTCAGCAACGCGCGAAAAAGACCTAGCGCATTTAGCTAACGTATCGAGCGACTTTGACGTAACTGTTACAGAGCGCCCAGAGTTTGCAATGGTTGCAGTACAAGGCCCTAACGCTAAAGCAAAAACAGCCACTCTTTTAAATGCTGAGCAACAAGCCGCTGTTGAAGGTATGAAGCCATTTTTTGGTGTTCAAGTAGGTGATTTATTTATTGCCACAACGGGTTATACTGGCGAAGACGGTTACGAAATAGTAGTACCGAACGACCAAGCAGCCGATTTATGGCAACAACTGCTAGACGCAGGTGTTAAGCCTGCTGGTTTAGGTGCACGCGACACGCTACGTTTAGAAGCAGGTATGAACCTTTACGGCCTAGATATGGACGAAAGCGTATCACCACTTGCAGCTAACATGGCATGGACCATTGCATGGGAACCAGAAGATCGTGACTTTATTGGCCGTGACGTACTTGTTAAGCAACGCGCAGAAAAAAGCACTGACAAACTAGTTGGCTTAGTGTTTGAAGAAAAAGGCGTTTTGCGTAGCGGTTCTAAAGTAATTGTTGATGGTGGTGAAGGGGTTATTACCTCAGGTACTTTCTCACCAACACTTGGTTTTAGTGTAGCCCTTGCACGTGTACCACGTTCAACAGGCGACACAGCTCAAGTAGAAATGCGTAAAAAATTAGTAAACGTTAAAGTAGTAAAGCCTAGCTTTGTACGTAACGGTAAATCAATAATTTAAATAATTTGGTTATATCAATCAGTGTAATTACAGTGATTGATATCCTCCCAATATAAACCAAAGGACAAATAAAATGAGCAACATTCCTAGCGAGTTAAAATACGCACCTTCACACGAGTGGGTTCGCAGTGAAGGCGACGGTACATTTACTGTTGGTATTTCTGAGCATGCACAAGAACTTCTTGGCGACATGGTATTTGTTGAATTACCAGAAGTTGGCGACGAAGTAGACGCTGGCGAAGACTGTGCAGTAGCAGAGTCAGTTAAAGCGGCATCAGACATTTACGCACCTATCAGTGGCGAAATTGTTGCTATTAACGAAGAACTTGAAGACTCACCAGAGACAGTAAACAACGACGCTTACGGCGACGGTTGGTTATTCCGTATTAAAGCATCTGACGAGTCTGAGCTAGATAACTTATTAGACGCTGAAGGTTACTCGCACACTATCGACGAAGAATAATCATTTTTTGTAGATAACTAAAAGCCCCGTTTAATGTATAAAAATGGGGCTTTTATGATTTTACAGCGCACAACCCCATACTGAGTGAGCTGTTAAATCGTCAAATATTTTAATTAATGCTAGTTACCCATTAGCATTTAGGATCATAGGAATCTGGATTCATGTCAAACGCCAAATCTCTTGAAGAACTAGAGCAAAAGCAAGATTTTATTCGCCGCCATATTGGGCCAAGCCCAGCACAAGTAAGCGATATGCTAAGTGCTTTAGAAGTATCGAGTGTGCAAGAGCTCATTGACCAAACTGTACCTGCAAGCATTCGCTTAGAGCAGCCATTAACAGTTGGCGAAAGCCGTACTGAAGTTGAAACACTAAGCTACCTAAAATCAGTAGCAAGCAAAAATAAAGTTTTCAAATCGTACATTGGCCAAGGCTATCATCCAACTAACGTACCGCACGTAATTTTACGTAACGTACTAGAAAATCCAGGTTGGTATACAGCGTACACACCGTATCAGCCAGAGATTGCTCAAGGGCGTTTAGAATCATTATTAAACTTCCAAACTATGACCCTAGATTTAACAGGTCTTGATTTAGCAAGTGCATCACTACTTGACGAATCAACAGCGGCTGCAGAGGCTATGGGCCTTGCAAAACGCGTATCAAAAGCAAAAAAAGCCAATGCCTTTTTTATTGCAGACGACGTACACACACAAACAATCGACGTAGTAACAACGCGTGCCGAGCAGTTTGGTTTTGAAATAATTGTAGGTAAAGCAGAAGATGCCGTTAACTTTGATATTTTTGGCGCATTGTTCCAATACCCAACTACATCAGGCGAAGTGGTCGACATAACTGACCTAATTGCTGGCGTACAAAGCAAAAAGGCCATTGCCTGTGTTGCTGCCGACATAATGAGTTTATTACTATTAAAAGCACCGGGTAAGCTAGGTGCAGACGTAGTACTTGGTTCGGCTCAGCGTTTTGGCGTACCTATGGGTTACGGCGGCCCACATGCTGCATTTTTTGCAACACGTGACGCATACAAACGTTCATTACCAGGTCGTATTATTGGTGTATCTAAAGACCGTTTAGGTAACGACGCACTACGTATGGCAATGCAAACGCGCGAACAACACATTCGTCGCGACAAAGCCAACTCAAACATTTGTACAGCGCAAGTATTACTTGCCAACATGGCAGCGTTTTACGCGGTGTACCACGGTCCACAAGGCTTAAAAACTATCGCGCAGCGTATACATCGCTTTGCTGATATTTTAGCAAGTGGCCTTAAAGCTAAAGGCATCGCACTTAAGCACAGCACTTGGTTTGATACGCTAACAGTAGTAAGCGATAGCAAAGACGACGTAATAGCACGTGCAATTGCAAAAGGCGTAAACTTTGCAACAAACCACGAAGGCGAGTACTCAATTTCGGTATCAGAGACAACAACACGTGCCGATATTGCACAGTTATTCGATATTATTTTAGGCGAAGGTCATGGCCTAAGTGTTGACGCTATTGCCGCCGACGTTGAAGCAAACGGCAGCGAGTCAATTCCTGCAAGTTTAGTACGTGACGACGAAGTACTAACGCATCCAAACTTTAACAGCTACCACAGCGAAACAGACATGCTTCGCTACATTAAGCGACTAGAAAGCAAAGACTTATCGCTTAATCACTCAATGATCTCGTTAGGCTCATGTACCATGAAACTAAACGCGACCGCCGAGATGATCCCAATTACGTGGCCTGAGTTTGCAAACCTTCACCCATTCTGCCCGCTAGATCAAGCAGAAGGTTACCAAATAATGATTGGCGAGCTACACGACTGGCTAGTAAACATTACCGGTTACGATGCAGTATCACTACAGCCAAACTCTGGCGCGCAAGGTGAATACGCAGGCTTAATCGCGATTCGTAAATACCACGAGTCACGCGGCGATGCACACCGTAATGTATGTTTAATTCCAAGCTCTGCGCACGGTACTAACCCTGCATCAGCGCAAATGGCAAGCATGAAAATTGTGGTAGTTAACTGCGACAAAAACGGTAACGTAGACATGGCAGACCTTAAAGCGAAAGCTGAGGAAGTGTCTGAAAACTTATCGTGCATCATGATCACATACCCGTCTACGCATGGCGTATACGAAGAAACAATTCGCGAAATTTGTGACATTATTCATGAGCACGGCGGCCAAGTTTACATGGACGGCGCAAACATGAACGCGCAAGTTGGTGTAACAAGCCCAGGCTTTATTGGCTCAGACGTATCGCACTTAAACTTGCATAAAACGTTTTGTATTCCACACGGTGGCGGTGGTCCAGGTGTTGGCCCAATTGGTGTTAAATCGCACCTTGCGCCGTTTATGCCGAACCACAGCGTAATTAACGTACCAGGTACTAACATTGGTAACGGTGCGGTATCGGCAGCGCCTTACGGGTCAGCCGCTATTTTACCTATTTCATGGGCTTACATTACCATGATGGGTTCAGAGGGCTTAAAACAAGCTACTGAAATGGCAATCGTTAATGCTAACTACTTAACGCATGAGCTAAGCAAGCACTTCCCAATTTTATACCGTGGTCGTAACAACCGTGTTGCTCACGAATGTATTGTTGACCTGCGCCCACTTAAAGAGCTATCAGGCATTACTGAAATGGACGTAGCTAAGCGCTTGCAAGATTACGGCTTCCATTCACCAACTATGTCGTTCCCAGTAGCTGGCACATTAATGATTGAGCCAACTGAGTCTGAATCAAAAGGTGAGATTGACCGCTTTATCGAAGCAATGGTTTCGATTAAAGGCGAAATTGAAAAAGTAATCTCTGGCGAATGGTCAATCGAAAACAACCCGCTAGTGTTTGCACCGCATACACAAGGCGACGTATTAGGTAACGAATGGGACCGCGCGTACGACCGTTTTTACGCTGCATTCCCAGTGCCTGCAGTAGCTAAAAACAAGTTTTGGCCAACCGTTACACGTATTGATGACGTATACGGCGACCGTAACTTAGTATGTTCATGCCCAGCGGTTGAGACATATCGCGACTAAGAGCAGAGATGTTCATGATAAATAAGTTTGCGAACGCGTATAAATAAGTTTGCGAATGGATAAAGAAGGTGAGCTTTTATAGCTCACCTTTTCATTCACTGTTTAAATTAATCGGGTAATAAATTTATTTAAAACCACCAGTGCAGTACCAATCGCTATTAGCTAATGCTTGATACATTGCAGTTTTCCAACAGTTAGCGTGTTGTGCCACAGCTATATTAAATTTTCTTTGCAATGCTTGTTTTACTCCTACAGCTTGATTAATTTGAAAATCATACTCCAACTCACCTTTTAAATGAGGTATTTCGGTTCCTGCTTGTGTGCGTAATCTATTCTCTAACTTAAAATCAATAAAATGGTTTTGAACCCTTACCTTATCATCATCATGCCATTGGTGTGGAGGTCGAGCATAATACCTTATTGTGGGTGGAGATGTTTCCTGTACATCAGCATATAACCATTGATCATCAACAAAGTGTTTTTGATCAAAATATGGGTGTAAGCATTGCTCTTGCTTTGTACCTGCAATCCCAGCACTTTTTCCTTTGTTACAATCAGCGCAACTTGGTACTAAGTTATTTGGCAAAATTGATAGCAACGGAAATTTAGCTTTAGGCAAATAATGGTCTAACGTCGTTACATGACCAAAACCACAAAATGGACAAATACGTAGAGGAGCCGACATCATGAGCTGGTCATAATAAGATCTAGCAGGTTTTCTTTCTGGGACCATATGTTGTGTATATAGGCCTTTAAGCTCTTTTTTCGTTATATTTCCTGTTACTGTATCGTCATCTCCACCTTGAAAACTAGGAATTTGAAACAAATCAGCAGTGGCTACTTTTAAAATAAAATCTTGTACTGCATTATTAAATTGAGGGTTAATTGCATTAAGCTCTTGTGTCAGTTTCTGGCAACTAATGCTTCCAACGCATGTGTTTAATACGTCAGTAAAGTTTACTTGTGGCGGGTTAATAGCTCTCATTATCTGCCTCTCTATTGGCAATCAGAGCTCTTAAAATAGCTTGTCCTTCAAATCCCAGCTGAGCTTCATAATTATCCATAATCTCATCAAAGGTACTGCCACTTTTAACGGACTTTGCAAGTAAGGCGTGAAATCCAGACTTAATAACTTCTAATCCAAATATTTCTCTTGTTAAAATACCCACATTTTCCCCAAAGGTTTCGTTTTCAGGCCGAAATGATTTGCCTTCATTACGAGTTCTTTCTAGTTTCCAAACACAATTTTTAGGTACTTCTTGCAGTACCACAGGGGAGTGAGTAGCTATAATTGCCACTGCATTCCTGTCAATCAATAAATCTGACAATGCTCTAGTGAAAGCTGATAGCAAAGGAGGATGCAAATGACTCTCTGGCTCGTCAATTAAAACTAACGTCTTCTCTTCAATAGTTTCAATTAGACTTGTTATTGTGAGTAAAACGATCATGTGACCAGAGCTCATGCGCTCGACCAAATTAGATATTGACTTTTCGACTTCGCTGAAGCGTTCTAAATAACCTAGACGTGTTAAGTTCATATCAGCAAAGTTATTATCAGACTCAAGAGTTTTAATTGCTCTTAACCAACGACGTTTCTTACTATCTAAGCCAAAACATACTTCCAAGCTGTCAATAAAATCACACCTAAGTTGTTCTGTACTCTTTAACTCATTTATATTTTCGTCATTATTTACCTTCAAGCCTATGTAGAAATAGCATGTTCCTAAGCTACGATCAGGCCTGTTTTGTGGAGGTATAAATGGATCAAAAGCGCTAAAGGAAACTGATGAAATACTACTAAAATAGTCTTTAGGTAAATTAGTCTTTATTTCGAAATCTTGCTCGCAGTGCAGTAAACCAACATCTGAATCTTCCGAAGGTTCATCAATAATAGCTTTTACAATATTATTTAATAGAGTGGTTTTGCCAACCCCGTTACGACCAATTAATACATGAATATTGCTAGAAGGAAGAGATCCCGGAGTTACTTCGAAACTCAAATCTACTTGCGCACTTTCTTCTGTCTGTTCTTTTCTATAAAAAAAGTTAAACTCTGTTAACGGTGTTTCACCATTTAGTATTCTAGAGTATTGACCATGAATAATTGAAACACTCACAGAACGTAATAATGACGTTTTAAAAACAGGCTCATTTAAAGCAAGATCGAAGCACTTTTTAGAATAAGCGACGTCATTTAACTTTTCCAAAATATAATTACCTAAACTTGGGCTGAGTAGTTCACGAATATTTTTATAATATTCTTCATCCTGCCCTAAGCTAAAGTGGCTTTCGTCTAAATCTTCAAAGGTATCGTTTAGCTTTTCCGAAGACCATCCTGCCTCCATACCAGCTATACCTAGTTTAAGTTTACCTATCGTATGTTGCTCTCGATTTTCGTCACATACTACCAATGAAAATGTTGTCTTGAAGGAATGGTCGTCCCAGTTATCTTCCCATAAATATGCCATTAGTTTACGGCCCGAAGAAGGGAATGATTTATGTCCTATTTTTTTAAATGTTAAGTCCATAATTACACCTAAAAAGAACCATATGTGCTATTCCCAGCACCTTGGTAGTTAGTATAAACATGCTGGTAAATAACTAAATTCATATCCGCTAACTCTTCATCTGGGTAAGCATCTTGAGGTAACCACTCTAAGCTATTTTTAATCATCGTTTTTATTTGAGAGCTAACCTGAGTGCTTTCACGCCAACGCTCTACTTTTAGCTTTTCTGCTTTAAGTTTTGTTAATGTTTTTTTTGCTACTTTTTTTACTTCCTTTTCTTCATCTGAAGTTAACGTTGGCTTTTTAAGTAAGTCATAAATCGCAAGGGTTTCTTCGTCTACGCCTTCTCGCACAGCCCTTTCTTGCTCAGGGGTCAAATCATTCTTCATAAAGTCACTTAAGTCGTCAAATGCTTTTTGAACAGCTTGAATATCTTTGCCAGCGTTGTATTCGGCAATAATTTTTTTATATTTCTCGTAAAACTCAAGGCGAATAGGGTTTTCTCGTATCATTCTTTCAAGCTGTTTTTCTATTGCTTCTTGCAGGTCAAAAACAACAGCATTTTTTTGTTCTGATTTGGCAAACGCTTGTCGTAATTTATCAAAGTCTAAATTACCTAAATCAACATAATCATCTCCACGAACTTCATTCTTGAGCGTGCTAACACTCATACTGACTTCTTGTTGAAGTTTGCGCATAACTGATGAGATATCCGCAGATTTTGTTTTTTGATTAAGTTGACTATAAATGGCTTCAACAGCGTTATAACGAGGAATAAATTGCTTAACAATCTCTTCTGGGTAAAGTGCTTTGTATTTGCGCATTACCTCACGAGCAGCAACTTCAAATTGAGTTCGGGTAGTTTCATTTAAGCTTACTGCATTTGCCGCTTTGCCCAATGAAGTTAAACGCTCCATAGCGGTTTTTGCGTTAACAAGATCATCAAGGTTAAAGTCAACTTCTGATAAAAAATTAGCAACAGCAAGAATAGCTGCATTAAGTTCTTCAGCCATTTCTTCTAGTTTTTCAACTGGGTTGGTTGGCTTTTCTTCGCCACCATTGCCTTTACTTCCAGATGACGAAGGCTTACCGCCTTCACCGTAAACTGAATAGGCTTTTTCTAATTGGGTATACACATTGCCGTAATCAACAATTAAGCCGTTTTCTTTTTCGTCATCATACACTCGGTTGGCACGAGCAATGGTTTGCATCAACGTATGGCCTTGGATAGGCTTATCTAAGTAAACGGTTGATACACAGGGGGCATCAAAGCCTGTAATCCACATGGCACACACTATAGCTAAGCGAAACGGGTTGTCTTCATCCTTAAACTCAGTTTCAAGATCACGCTCCACCATTTTTTTGCGATGGGTTTCGATATCTAAATCAAGCGCTTTAAATTTCTTAACTTCGTTTTGTTCACTACTGACCACCACACAAACTTCGGTTTCTTCAACACGAGCTAAATGTTTCTTAATGGTGAGTTCTTCTTGCTGATCGCTTACATCTTCAATGCGCTGTTTTAACTCTTTAATATACTCAGGCCAATAACTCATCACTAATTCATACATACGAACAGCGGTAGGTTTATCAAGCGCTACAAACATCGCTTTACCTTGATAGCCTCGATCATTAAAGTGCCACACTAAATCTTTAGCGATTTTGTCAAGGCGATCATCGGAAGTTAGAATTGGATAATCTCTAGCAAACTCTCTTCTAAGCTTAGCAATTTGATCGGTATCTAAATCTTCATTATTGATGATTTCAGCCATGCGTTCGTCTAAGTCTGGGTTTTCGATATCGAGCTTTTCACCGCGATTTAAATAACGCAAAGGCAGTGTTGCACCATCATCCATCGCTTTTTTAAAGTCATAGATAGATACATAACCACCGAATATTTTTTTAGTTAATTCAACTTCATCATCGATTAACGGTGTACCGGTACAGCCAAGGAAAGACGCATTAGGGATGGCTTTAAAGCGCATGTTTTGTGCGTATGTACCGCCTTGCGTTCTATGAGCTTCGTCTGAAATAACAATGATGTTATCTCTATCAGTGATCTTTGGGTATTCGGTTTCTTTCTTTTTATCAATGGCGAACTTATGAATAAGCGTAAATACATAACGATGATTCTCACTCAATAATTCGCGTAAATGAGTTCGTGATTTAGCTCGCATATTTTCTTCGGTCAATGCGCCACAGCCAGTGAAGGTATCATAAAGCTGGTTTTCCAATTCTGTACGGTCAACCACAATTAGGAAGGTGTAGCTCTTGCCAAATTTTCGTAATATTTTTTGGCAAATAAATACCATAGAGTATGACTTACCTGATCCTTGGGTATGCCAGAAAACGCCTAGCTTACCTTTTAAGTCATTAATATTTTTGGCTTTATTGACTACTTTGTTTACACCAATAAATTGGTGATTTTTCGCCATGATTTTTACAACATCATCGCCTTCACCATCGAATAGCAAAAAGTTCTCAAATAAATCGAGCAATCGATGCTTTTCGCAGGTGCCACGTAAAATAGTGTCTAGGCTCACTTCACCTTTGTCGTCTTCTTCAATACGCTTCCATTCAAGGAAGAACTTATAAGGGCTGGTCACTGTACCTACGCGAGAGTCAGTACCATTACTTAAAATGATAAAGGCATTGCTATGCAATACTTCTTCAATCGTATCTTTATAATCGCTTAGGTTATCTTCATAAGCGTTGCGTAAATCTGTGTGATGGGCTTTAAGCTCAAAAAACACCAGCGGAATACCGTTAACAAAGCCAACAATATCTGGGCGGCGGTTATAAAGCTTACCGACTACTTCAAACTGCCTAACTGCGAGAAAATGGTTTTCTGTAGGCGCCTTAAAGTTAAATACTTTAAGGCGTTTCTTTTGCAGTTTCCCATTATCGTCTTGATAGCTAACTTGCACACCTTTAGTTAATAGCTCGTGCTTGGCCTTATTAATTGCACCTAGGCTTTTATCGGCTTCAATTTGGGTTATTTGATCAATGGCATTTTGATAGGCCATATCAGGTAGTTGAGGGTTTAGCTTAACCAGTGCTTGTTGTAAGTAACGAATGAGTATGACTTCTGATTTATTAGCACGACCAAGTAAACCATCACTGCGGTCGTCTTGGCTCGATAGGATTTCATTATGCCAAGCGGTTTCAACCTGCCATTGCAGGTCAAGCAATACCTCTTCGCTGGCAGCTTCTACTAAACCATCTTCAGAATACTCATAACTCATTTATTGATACTCCATTCAATACGCTTTATTAACTTATTTTTAAAGCTAAAGCATTTGTCATTGTTCTTTCTTATATTTACTTATACGGCTGTTGCCATCTTATCTTCTTGTTCTTCTAGCCGTCTTAACATAGCTTCCGGCAATTCCACTTTCTCGATATCGATCATGCCTGTCATTAATCTTGGCAGGAGAATATCTCTGGCTTCTTTTAATAGCTTCACTTGCTTTGCTAATACTGATATTTGCTTAGTCGAATTTTCGCTCAAGGCATGAAATTCATCTAGAAGCGATTCACTTGGAAGGTTTACTTCTTGGAACTTTAAGAAAGCTGTCCAGTTATAATTTACAATATTACTTGCACTTCTAATCTCAAATACTTCAGAAGCTTTTATCTTTCGTAAGAATCTCAAAAAGTAGAAAAGATAATGTCCAACTTCCATTGAAGTCGGTCTAGCTAGCTTACAAAAGCTTGCACACATTACACCTTCATTAAATAGCGACAAAAACTCTTCTGTCATCAAGGCTGTTTTAGCAACTCCTTCGTTTTGACTTCCGCCCGACACTTCAAAGATGATATCTCCAGGAGCTAGTTTTCTTGAGGCTAGATTTGACTTTTTATGCCACCTTAACGGAACATTTTGCGTCTTTCCTGTTGGTAAACTATCAAAGTCAGTGCCCCTAATGACATAAGCTGATTCTGAAAACTCTTTCGAAGCTTCTTCTTCACCCCATCCACCGCCAATTTCGTGTTCTATAAAGTGTCCTAGGTTTTTTGTAGTCCAACCTTCAGGCAAGTCTGTTTCTGCATCAAAAACCGCTGTTTCATGGCCAGGGAATTTCATCCGAACAAACCACTCTTCGTAAGTTATTTGCGCCATTTCTTCTAACAACTTGATGCGTTTTAAGTTATTTTCGATGAGGTCATCATAAGTCAGCAAAACTGTAGCAATTTTGTTTTGTAATACTCTTTGGGGTAAAGATACTTTGAGATTTACAGCCGCATTTCTGTTTAAGCCAGGAACCGCAGCATCAGAGTTCATTCCTTCAAAACCGCAAAGCTGAAAAAAGTAATATAAGAAATATATGTTTTCTTTTGTGCATGTTTTATCAACATAAAATGTTGTGTCAATAGGAAAATAATTCTCTTTACTGAGCTGAACTTTACCGACAGTACCTTTTCTCCCGATGATTAATCCTGGAGCTTCAATTAAATAGTCTTCGTGGTAAGAAGCTATAGAAGAGGAACCGTAGACAGGATAAGGACCATCTATTCGCTTGTCGGCTGGCAAGTTCTTTCCATACTTAAATACACAAAACTCTTTAATTTTTTTAATTGACCAATCTTTAGTCATACTTTAACTCCTGGATATTCCCGAGGAGTTCATTTGCACTACTAGATAACTCCGACAACTCAGATTTAATTTCTTTCATACGACTGCGGTAATCAAAATTTTCATCTATCTGAATACGATAACCAACATAACGGCCAGGCGTTAAGCTGTAATCATTTTCTTCAACTTCTTCACGACTAACAATTTTACACAGGCCTTCAACATCTTGATATTCGTCGTTAGGGAAGTTCTCTCTCAGTGAAGCCCAGTCTGTGATTCGTTGTTTGTAATCAGCAATCTCTTGCTTAAGAAGTTCTTTATGATCGTTTAATGCTGTATTCAATGATTTAAGTAGACGGCTATTCGCATCAAGTTGTTTTCTGAGCTGTTTGTTCAGCTTACTCAATTGGTCTTTTGTTGCTTTGTCTTCCCTGCTCTCCTTGATACTATTGGCTTGTGCTTTACAGTCAGCCAAGGCTTTTTCTGACTGCGCTTGGTATTGCTCAATTAAAGAAAATAGCTTTTCAACAGGTAGTTTAAAGTGCTCGCTCCATGTTTCACATTTATCAAAATCACTGCCATCAGCAACACTAAGTTGCTCATCTAGCTCTCCTGAGATTGAACTGAAATCTAGATTTGGTTTATTGCCGGTGAAATCATCGGCATTAGATGCTGCTAGAATCGTTTTGCACTCTTTACGCAATTGATTAATTTCTTGTGCTATATCTTTTGCTAACAAAATAGCTTCATGATTATGTGACTGTTTCGCCGCTGCAATGGCTGTATTGTCACCTCGGTAAGACTCTGTAATCGCATTAAAATTTGATAACTGACCCGGTGAGTAATCATTAATGGTATTAGTCACTACACGAAACGTATTGCGAGCATCAATCATTAAAATTTTATCTTTATTTTCTTCTTTTTTACCTTTGTCTAAAAACCAAACGTGACAAGGTAACGAGCGGGTATAGAAGAAGTTATTTCCAACCGCAACAATACAATCAACCGCCTCGGTTTCAATTAGTTTTTGGCGAATGGCTTTCTCAGTATTGCCAGCATCTGTGGCTGAGCTAGGCATTACAAAACCAGCACGACCTTGCTCATTTAGATAGTGATAGAAATATTGCACCCATAAGTAATTGCCATTATCAGCTTTAGGAATGCCTACATCTTTAAAAAGGCGAATGTCATTTTTAACATAATCCTTTTTCTTATCGACTTTTTTAACGTTAAAAGGTGGGTTAGCCATAACAAAATCACATTTACCCACTAACGCATGGGGATCTGAGTAAAAACTATTACTTTCAACTATTTTGCCCTCAATGCCATGAATCGCTAAGTTCATTTTGGCTAAACGGGTATTGTTAGACTTAAGTTCTGAACCATAACACTTCACTTTCTGGTTGACCGAAGCGTACTTTTCTTGTTCTTCAATGAAGTGACCCGTTTGTACAAACATACCTGCTGAACCACAAGCTGGATCATGAATGATACCGTGATTTGGTTTAATCATATTTACAATTAATTGCACTAATGACGGTGGTGTGAAGAACTCACCGCCTTCTTGCGCACCTGCGCCATCCATTGAGAACTTCATTAAGAAAAACTCATAAATTCGACCAAAGATATCACCTTTAATCTCCTTTACAGAGTCTTTGTTAAAAACACGAATTAACTCACGTAAAAGGTCTGTATCAAACTCTTGATAATTTTTGGGTAGTACACCCGCTAAATCGGGATATAGCTCTTCAATAAGCTTCATAGCATTATTTATAGCTTCATCTAATGATTCTGACTCGGGTAAGTCTGCTAAGTAATCAAATTGCGATTCCTCCGGTAACATCATCGCACCAGCAGCTAGAAAATCATCCTTTGAAGGCGCACGTTTACCACGAGGCCCATTCGGAGTATTCGCTTCAATTTGCTGTTTTGCTTGCTCGTATCGATTTTGCGCATAACGCAATAGAATTAACCCTAATACAGGGTCTTTATATTCTGCGGCTGTGAGTTTAGAATTAGCGCGTAATGAGTTAGCACTGTCCCAAAGCTCAGCTTCTAACTGTTTAATTTCTTGTTGATTCATTTTTAATTCTCAAGCTTATAATTCAAAAAATTCTTCATCTATTTTTTTCAGGTGCAATACCTGCTCGTCTCTGCTACCGATGTTGTATCGCAGCATGAGGTTAGCTAATTCTGTGCCGTTTATAAGTACGATACGAATACCTAAGTTTTGTGCGGTTTCGATGGCTGATGATGTAAATTCAGATGTTGTAATGAAAATACCTTTCTGTGCTTTTTTCAGGTTTTATGCACCAAAGAAGTCACGAATATCACCAGCGCCCACATTGTTACCTTTGGTATAACGTTTAGCTTGTATGTATATCTGATCTACGCCTAAAGGGTCTTGGTCTATAACACCATCAATGCCATTATCTCCAGTTTTACCTAATGCATGAGCTGCACCCTCACCAGTACCTCCGTAGCCCATAGCAATTAGTAGCTCTATCAACAGCTCCTCAAAAAATGCAGGTGTAACTTTACGTGTTCTAGATAAAAGGTCCGATGTAAGAGCGTCATTAATTGCTTTGTAAGCGTTTCTTAATGCTTCATCTGGCGTTATGTCTTCTATATTATCATTACTTTGGGGATTTATTGGGGCAGTTATTACTGCTGCCTCATTTTTTTGTTCAGAAAAGGCGACAAATTCATCAAATTGTTTTAAATAGTTTTTGTCTATTACCGTTGCTTCATCTTTGAGTGCTTTTATGCCTCGTGTAGTAATTACAAAGTGCGCGCGTCTTGTAACTTCTAGAAGTCCAGCCTTTGTGAGGTATGTGCGTGCCCAGCCAACTCGATTATCGAGAATAGGCTGCCTCCCACTTGGGAGTGTCTCCGTTTTTTCTTCGTCAGTAAGGTTAAACTGTTCAGCTAGTTCGTTAATTACATCCCTTAACTTAACTTCTCTTCCATGGGCTCTATGTGCAACCTCTAAAAATGGGCGCATAAATTGCTGGTAATTAGGTATCACTAGCAGTCCTTTGTGTTGTTAGTACAATGGCCGACAATACTGCGCACTGTAACTTTTATACTATCTAGGTACAGTATTGTAATTTAGCTAAAAGCTCAATATTTATGTGTTGTATAGCGTATAAATAGAACTGAATTTTAGCTACAAGCACTCATTTTCAATATTCCTCGCTAATTGAATCAACAAGTAATGTTGCTTAGGGTTATCTATTGCTTCAATCGCTGAGCTATTCAGGTCGCCAAAGTATGACCCTAACCAAAGTACAATATCCCAGTCGAAATAGTATTTACTTACCTGTTCAATAATAGGTTCTAAAATAGGTTTAACGCGTCGATTATAGATATCAAACTGAAAAGCAGGGTAGCCTTCATATCCTGCGAAAGTTGGTGCTGTTACAAAAAAGGCTTTATTTGTATCGACTAAGTTTTTTAAATCTTGTTCAGTAAATAGCTTAGTGGGTGTCGAAAGTAAATCAATGACTTGAGCCGCCGATAAAAGAGCGTGATGCGATAAGAATAAGTTGATTTGATTGTAATAAATACGGTGTTGCTCAGTAGGCGCATTTGTAAGTTTATTAAGTTTGAGTACTTCAGTAAAAAACTGAATGTACTGTTGAGCTCGCGAGAAATCATTCATTTTAATGCTCCTAAAAAGCGCTTTATATGTTGTTTTTTATTAGTACGAATAAAAAAATCGAGCTCTTTTTCGAGCTTATCCAGCCCCTCTGGTGATTCAAGTAGATCAATTAGCGTTGTCATTTTGTTAATTTTTTGCTTTTTTATAAAAAAATAAAAATATTTTTTTTGAGAAAAAAGTCTGCTTTTAATCAGCTTTTCGAATAGTTTTAGCTTCGTTTCAGTTATTACCATTTGGTTTCCCCTTCCGATTTATTATTGATTAACTACTGCTTATATTATTGTTATTTGTCGTTTTTTTAACCTTTTGTTGTATTGAAAAAATTATGCTTTGTAAGAATGAGCTTGGTTGACAAAATTAAAATCCGTGTTATTAAGTTGTTGATTTGTATGTGTTAATTTTAATTTTAGACGGTTTTTTGTACTTGACACTATTTTTTTGTGTATATAGATTTAAATACATATCAAGAGAAGGTTACGGGTATGAAAAATTATGAAGATATTAAAGACGGCAATGAAGAGTTGTTCAACTTTTACGAGACGCAGCCGCCAATTAGCGTAAGTGTAATAAACAGTATTGGTGCTTGGAACCATAAGTGTAAAGTTAAAGGTGGGCATGTTCCTTTTTTATCGATTAAAACTGTGCCAACCAGTGGATTTGCATCAGTTAATTTACTTAAGGGCTTTGATGTTCAGCTAGACACACTCTCCAAGCTAGAAACTAAGTTTGTTAAAGGACTAGCTTATTATAAAAATATAGTCGCTATTAGCACTCAATATCCTTTATTAAAAATTACTGAAACTTTATCCATAGCAGAAAATTTAGGTGTAAGGCATCCCTCAAACATAGTTTCTAATAAACGGTCTAGGTACGAGCAAGTTTCAGTTATGACAACTGACGTGCTCATTACATATATCGATTCTAGAGGGAATACTTGTAAAGAAGCTTTTTCGCTTAAGTATATTTCAGAGGATGGTTGCTACCGCAGCACTCAAAATAAAGAACTTAATACTAAAAATAAGTTACAAATAGAGGCAATCTACTGGGAAATAAAAGAGGTGAAGTGGTCTGAGATCACACAAAAACATCCGCTTATCAATAAAGACTTTCAAGATAACCTTTCGCAAATGAGTGTGTATGATGATGTTAATTACCCCAAAACCCTTCTAAAAAAAGTTAGAAGAAAAATCCTCTTAATTTACTCTAAACACGCTGCATTTATCGAATTTCACGCCTTAATAGAATTAGTTGCTGCATCTTTAAAAATCGCTGAGTGTAAGATTAGAGGGTGCTTTTGGGTTTTAATGAGGGAACACCAGCTCCCATTTAATATGCACCGAAAGATCAAACCATTTGGTTTACTCTATAAGTCAGAGGGGTCGTGGTTATGGGAGTAACAGAAGCTATTACTATTGGTCAAGAATTATATTCACCGAAGTACAAGAAAAATGGTAAATATGTTTGTGATACTTATACAGTACTCGATTTTTTATATGAGAGTGGTGTTAAGTGCCTAATTTTAATTGAGCAAAATTATGCAAAACCTAAAAAGCCATTTATATATTCGATTGGTGATGTACTCGGTGGTTTTTATTTTCAAGATTATGAGGTACGTAACTGCGATTTTGCTAATTCTGAACGTGTGCGGTGGTTTAAAGAACATCAATTATCTCAGGGGCAATGCAACTCAATACAGCTTAAAAAAAAATTGAGCTATGAAAAGGTACTTTCTAAAACGAATCATAAGTACAAGTTCTCTAAACTACTTTTCCAAAGACCAAATGGAATTCGACTATACCTTAATGGCCTATTACACAGTGAAATTAAAGCTTTAAGTGCTGAGTTTGGGTTTCACTTATCTTCAGCTTACCGAATCTTGAATATTTACTTAGCATTTGGTGAATGCCGTGACTCATTTATACCTCTATACAAAAATATAGGAAAATTTCGCAGCATAGCTAAAAATGCCATTGAAGCTAAGAAAAAGTTTTCAAAAGGCCTCGGAAGGCCTCCTATGTCCTATAAAGAGAAACGTCGAGTTGTTAATCAGCAAGATGAAATCAATGTGTCTCATTTCATAAAAAGAATTAAACGACAAAGTTCACTGTCTATTTTGTGTGATGAGTTTAACCAGAGATTTGCGGTTAGCGAGCAGGCTAATAGAGAAATAGATTATTCAAAGTTACTCACACTAGGTCAATTTAGGCGGCTTTATTATAAGCTTGTAACAAAAGCAGAGCATCGGAAGCGTATATTCGGCGCTAAGGAATTTAATAATAGCTATGCAACTAGAACCTCTACGTCTAGATCTGGTTTATCTTGTGTATCAGAGCGCTATGAGATTGATTCAACTACCATAGATGCTTATGTCGTGTCAGAGTTTAACTTTAAAGCAGTTCCTAGGCTTACACTCTATTTTGTTATAGACGTTTTTAGTAGTTGTATTGTGGGCTTTTATCTGACTCATCTAGGCCAATCAGAAGAGTCATTTAGGATGGCTTTATTTAATTCGTTTGTTGAGAAGTCAGCTTTATGCAAGAAGCATAACGTCGAATATAAAGATGGAGATTGGCCCTGTCATCATGTGTGTCGGGAGCTTGTTTTTGATCGTGGTACTGAGCTTAAAAAAAGAAATATAGAAAGTATGATTGATGGAGATATCGGCATCAAAACGGTCTCTCTTCCAACAGCATACTTTGGCAAAGGCAAAGGAACTGTTGAGGGCGCTTTTAGGTGTTTTAAAGATGATTTTGCTAAAAGGCTGGAAAGTTTTGTAGATAAAAATGGTCCTAAAGCGTTTCAGCATGCTTCAAGAAAAGCCTCCCTAACGCTTAAAGATCTAAATAGGTTAATTATAGAGTGGATTATCAAACGTAATAGCACTGCGGATGTTTCTAAAAAGTTGGACAAAGCAATGATGATTGCTGATGTTGACCCGACCCCCGTAGCAATCTGGAACTATAGTTTAAATTCAGTAGTAAATGAATTGCCACAGTGTACTCCGCAGAAAATAATGGAAGCCATTCTTCCTCTAATTACGGCAAAAGTAGGGAAAGGTGGCGTTGAAATAAAAAGAAAGTGTGGGGTGCGTAAAGTCGTATCATTAGTCTATCAAACAGACTGCATCGACTTTGAGAAGTTTAGAATGGAAACCGCTCAAAATAACCATGAAAAGGTCGTTGAGATTGAAGTGAAATACAATCCTAGTTGTGCTGATAAAATATGGTACAGAGGATCTCATAGTAAGGGTAAGTTAATTGAATTCGTTTTAGATGAGAAGTATTGCAAATTTGAAGGTGCTGATCAGTTCGATCTATCTTTATTCGCTCAGAAGGAGAGAGTAAAAAAAAGTAAGCAGAATTACGATAAAAGTCTGGCAAATGCTAATTTCGCAAAGAGCATTAAAGTTGCTGAAGATGGCAACAAGAAAAGCTGCGTACCCAAGTCTATGGCTAAATCATGTGTCAAAGATACAAAGTCTAATGTCGAGGAAGATAAAAAGAACGAAGTTAACAGTAACGCTAAGAAAGTGTGTAGTTTGATTGACCAGATAGAAGGGGATGAGTAAATGAGTAATTATTTTGAGCAAATAGAAAAACTTGTGGCTCCAAATCCATTATTAAAAGCACTCAACCTTATTGCTAATAAAAAAGATTTTATGCTTCAGAGTAAAGTTTTACTTAAAAAAGCAGATGTTCTTGAAGCTATAAAAGGTAAAAATGCATATGAAGCTGTAGTTCTTAAAAGAAAATTAATGGATAAGTTTTTTTTCTTACCGGACGATGAAACTTGGGCAGTCTATTGTTCATTAAAAAATGCAATATCAACAGGCTATTTGGCAAAAAATATTAACGATGAAGCGTATTTTAAACAAATAAATGAGAAGTTATTTTCTTCCAATCAATTAAGCAAATCATCTTCATCTGGTGGTTATTTATGTGGCCCAGCAGGATATGGGAAAACGATGACGGTTGAGAGAGTTTTAAATACTATCCCACAAGTAATTGAGCATAATCATCAAGCGACAGCAACAAAAACGCCGTTAAAACAAATTGTGTGGGTAAAAGTAACATGTAGTACATCATCTAAAAAAGCGACTTTAAGAAGTATACTAAAAGAAGTTCATTGTTTATCAGGCTCGATCTATAGTGAATCAACAAAAAATAAATCAGTAGATCACTATTTAAAAGAGGTTACTTCTGTTTTTCTACAGTACTCAGTAGGAATACTGGTTATTGATGAGAGCCAATGGTTTAGTTCAGGAAGAAGAGCTGATAAAGATGGTATTAATGCCAGCTTTCTGCAAGAAATATACAATGAATTCAATGTTCCTGTTCTATTAATTGGAACGCCGATTTTGAGAGATGCTATTGTTGATAGTAACGCTACTCAACGTCGTTATGAGCAGTTTATGAGTAAAAATTACAGCTGCATGACAATAGATAAAGGTACTATCGTTGAAGTAATTAAAGTTCTTTTCAACAACTATATTTTCCCCGAGTCAGAAGAAAAAATAACGAAAGCACAGATAAATAAAGTATTGGTTTTTTGTCGTGGGAACATGTCGATATTACTCAAGCTTGCTGAAAAAGTATTAGTTTTGTCTTTTGAAAATAATGACAAAGACATAAGCAGTGAGTTATTAGATTATGCAATGGATACTATAAAAATGGATGTTGAAACATTTTTTAATGGAGAAAGAAATTATTATGCAGATGACAGCAAAAATGGAACAAGTAAACAGAGCTCTAAACCACCAGAAAAAAAAGCTGTCAATAAACAAAAGCTGCTGCTTGAAAAATTATCAAAAGTAGATGGGATGATTGACATTAATTCGTTTGATAGTGGGGTTTCAAAGTGAGCGACCTCGAACATTTCATTAACTTCTTTCCAATTCAAGCTAATGAATATTACCCCGCGTATATAATGAGATTACGCTATCTAGGAAAGCATTTAAGCTTACCTAACGAAATGCTTATATCCGATATAAGGGCTTCAACAATACCCGATAATATCTATCCTCGCTCCATTATTCCTTGCATAAATATATTGGAGCCAACAAGTATTGAAAATAATACTGGGCTTATAAACCGTGCGGTATTAATTGATCATTTTAGTGCTAATTATTGGCAAGGCTTTATTAAACCCGGTGAGCTTAACCTTTACAATGCAGCGATTATAAATGGTCATAAGGCAAGTCATAATCTATTTGAAGGTGAGCAGCTTTTAAAAGTATTTAAACCTCTTAAGTTTTGCAGAATGTGCGCTGAAAATGATAGAAAATCAATAGGCTTAGCGTACTGGTATAGTGAGCATCAAATACCAACAATTTACACTTGCTCAAAGCATTCGTCAGTTTTAGAACATGTCGTATGGGATCATAAAAAAACCTTAATCGATAACCCTATTATATCTTCTAATAATGCGTGTAAATTACCTAGGGTAGCTATAACCCCCTTACAAGTTTGGTTGGATAAGCAATCTAAATATTTATTAACTCAGCCCTTACCACACACTAGGGCATGGGTTGCCTCAGTTCGCGAAATTTTATATGAACTATTCGAGGCAAAATATACGTCAAGGGGCGTTGTGTTTTCATCTAAGCTAATTAACCAATGGGGTTTATTTCTAAGAGAATCATTTAACAAATTGGAGCCTACCAAGCGTTATGGTGCTGAACTTGAGAAATCTACAAGCTTTAAAATTCAACGCATATTATCTCCTAAAGTTAGGCAGACACACCCTATGATATTTTTGCTTTTAATTAAATTTGCAGAAGAATATACGGGTGAAAATATAGCTAGCTACCGCGCAGATCATTTTAAAAAACATTCATTGAACTGTAATGGGCTACTGAGTTAAAGCTAATGAATATACTGCCGTTGCTACCTGATGAGACTATATATTCATTTTTGGCACGGCTCAGAGTTTACTCGGGTAGCTATAATCATCGTTCAGCGAGCTTGCTTTGGTTTGAACAATATGGGTTAAGTTTAGACCAAAAGCTAGCCACCCACTTAGCGTATTTTTCTGCGCAAACGAACTTCCCAGTAGAACAATTACTTAATGAGCATACTTACTATCCCTTATTTTCTTTAGCGGGTCATGAGCCGAAAAAGCTTAAAAAAGTTATGCTCACGGGTCCATCTTATCGATTAGGCAATTACGCTAAAATCTCCCAATCGGGTCTGAAAGCATTAAGCAAGGATAAATACTGCTTATCGTGTATTGAAGCTGATAAAGAGAAGTATGGCGTTGCTTATTGGCACCTGTCACATCAGTTCACAGGCATACAAAGTTGCCATATACACAATACGTTACTTATCGGTACACCGCCTTCATCAAGAGTATACAGCTTGCCTCCACAAGCAATATCATCTTCTGATGCGCCAGCGAGTGATTTACAGCGGTTTTTCACTTCTTATGTGTTGGAAGTTAATGAGTCGGCTAAAAGCCAGAAGCGCAATGATTTGTTACTGGACAAAAATAATTTGAATGCTCTGGTTAGACAAAAAGGGTTTATGAGTAATGACAGCATCAGTATGCAATGCTTAATAGCGGTTATATCAAACATAACTGTGCGCCTGTTTAATAACGATGTTTTTACTGAACACGTAGTAAGAAATCTTATTCGCAAGCCCTATTATGCATGCCATCCGCTTAAACTTATATTATTTCGCTTTGCCTTGGAGCAACTGCCTGACATAGCGGCGCAAGAGCATTTACAGTTATTGAAACCAACAGATAAAGATAAAAAACGTGAGAAACAGTGTCTATTATTACTACAGGGAGGTGAGTTAAATTTTACTGAAATAGCTAGACGTATAAGCTGCTCTATAGGTTATGTGATTAAGCTAGCTAAACAAGAAAATATAGCTTATTTAAAACGGACGCAATTTATTTCAGCTGATACAGAAAAGCGAATTTTAATGCGTTTAGTAAAAGGTGATGCTAGAGATGCAATAGCACGCGAAGAGCAAGTATCAGTTAGCTCTGTTGAGAAAATATGTGGTGAGCATTATCAGCTTTCAGAGTGGAGACAATACTTAAGGGCACTGGGTAAAAGAGACAAGTATCGTATTGAGATGCGTTCAGTCCTTAAAAAACACTCCTTTTCTACACGTGCCGAAATTAAAACTATGTACCCAGCTTGTTATATGTGGCTTTATAAATACGACACCCAATGGCTGTATTTGCATCTACCGCCAGCATCCTATCGTTCAAAATAATTAATAGAGGAGTGAGACTGGTGAGCCATCAAATTATTTGTATTCAAGTTAGTGAGCTTAATAAAAGTAGCCTCTATATGCACCATCGACTAACAACGCCTAGTTTTTGTTTAATTGAATATAGTGATGATTTAATGGCTCAAATCGAACGCGCGCGGCAGGTACTTTTGAGCAATGAGCTAGAAGAAGTGGTATTAAAAGTAACGGGTATTAATTGGTTTTTTGAACTTACAAAAAGGTATGGGCACAACACAGTATCGTACTTACATGTAACACCCTACAAGATTGCTTTTTCAGGGTTAGTGCCACCTAATAAAGAGCCTTACTTTACCACTCCTTATATAGCTACAACTGACATCTTAATAGACGGTTGTACTCTTAAAAAGGTCGAGCTAGATAAAAGGCGCTATACGTTGGCTTTATCTATGGTTAAAGAGCTTGAAGTAAAGGAAGTTGAACTCGAAGAATTATCTAATTTAATTTGGCGTTTAGACGAAGTAGGGAACTCAATACACGCACTGGATAATGATTGTATAAATAGTTTATCCGCCGGTTGTGATTCCACTTTGCTAAGTATTAACGAGGAGATTAATCATTTAGAAGCAAGGCTGGAAAAGCTAGAACTTTATATAGAGCAACTTCTAAGGCGGTTAGTAAAGCGCTTGTTTGGTATCGATTACGGTGATTGGTTAACACATATTAGTGCTGGGACAGAGAATAAAGTCAGCTTACGTTTTGAGCATTGTAGTTATCATAATAAGGTAATTACATTTAGTGGTGTGGGTATTACTAAGGCAGGTAAAGTGGGTAAACGCTATCAATCAATTAGTGTTGATATTAGGAAAGAGGGATGAATATCCAATCCTTGATTTCAAAGCTAAAGCAAGCCAAAAAGCGCAGAGTTATATTCGATTACCATCGCTCACCGAAAAATGGGGTTGATATAAGTACCGAAGACTGGATATGGATAGCCCCTTTTTTGTATGGACTGTTTAAAGAGCTTAAATCAATGAAGTACACCATTACGATAACATGGTGGGGAGAGATTTTTGTTATTTACAAAGATGCTGATACTGCATTTGAATTGACTTTAAATTATCAATCCTCCGTTCCCTATACTTATGAGTTCACGCAGCGATTACGAGATAAGACTCATGTAATACATACGATTTCAAATAGACAGACTGCTTTAAGTTTGGGGCTGAAAGCCTATCGTACGGGAACCAAATGGTTCTATATCCCTTTAAGGGAATCCACAGTTACGCCAGCTAGTGCAGCATGTAATATTAACGAAGTGATGCAAGCTCGACTAAAAGAATACAGTTTTGCTGGCTGGTCAGTAAAACCCGATATAGCGACGTCAGATGACATTGCAGCTGTTATTCATTATGGAGCAGCCTTATTTGGCTTAGGCTCCAGATTTGATTACATCTCTAAGAAGCTTCTTGAATTAATAATTTACCAAGACATTGAGTTAACCAATAATGCTATATACATAAAACGTAGCCCATATCTAAACGGCTATGAGTTTTATCTAGATATTAAACACTTCTCTTTTATAAAAAAGTATTTACCCCCTCAATAACTTCATCCCTAAAAAGCATACTAGATATTTTAAATTTAAGTTCTACACTTTTAAATAAGCTTATTTGAAGTGACTTTGTATATATTAAAATTAAGGATATTTAAGATGGATCTATATTATGTAAACAATAACTCGCAGACTACTGGTGAACATGAAGTACATAAAAATGGCTGTAACTTTATGCCTTCAAATAAAGCAGAGCTAGGTATGCACAGCACATGCTCTTCGGCAGTACAAAAAGCAAAGAATATTTATCCTAATGTGGATGGGTGCAAGTTTTGCATTCCTAATTGCCACACTAGATAATTGTTCCTTAAATGGGTAATAAAGGTGCTTTTTCGCAAACTTATTTATTTTTTTTGCTGTCCGCCAGCCCAATAAAAATGGAGGGGGTATTCGCAAACTTATTTATCGTAAACAAGAGACTAATTTTTTGACCTTTAATGGGTAGTAAGTTCCATTATAGTTTGGGGATTTATCAAAATTATAAAAGCCGTTGCAGCAATGCAACGGCTTTTTTGTGTGTGGTGATTCGCCATAAATAATATGGGCGTAGGTTGGGAAGAGTGAAACGAAACCCAACAAATCACAAATATACTTACTCGCTCACAACCCAAGAGTATGTGTTATTTATTGTAGGCGCTTAGCTTGCTGACGTGCTGGCGGCAGCTTTAAAGCTATAAATAACATTGTGCGCCTGTAGCTTTTAGGCTACATTAATTTAGCAAGTTGAATAAATTAGAGTAATTATTATGGCGCTACAAACATCAGATTTTAACCCGTTTGACTATATGGAAACACAGCAAGAAATTAATACATTTTTAGAAGAGTGTTTAGCTGATGACGATCCAAATACCTTTATTGAAGCACTTGGCTTATTAGTTAAAAAACATGGCGTGAGTGATATTGCTAAAGCAACGGGATTAAACCGTGAAAGCTTATATAAGGCCGTTAACGGTAAAACCAAGCCACGTTGGGAAACTATTTTTAAAGTTATGAAAGCACTTAACTTTCGCCTTACAACACAAGTTGCATAGGTTAGGCAAAGTGCAACGAAACCCGACGAATCACAAATATACTTACTCGCTTAAAAGCCAAGAGTATGTGTTATTTGTTGTAGACGTTTAGCTTGCTGACGCGCGGGCGATAGCCCGAATAAGTATCTAAATAGGTGCTTAGAATTTCTATTACAGATAACGCGAATACGTTTGGCACTTTCTAATGATTAGAAACCTTATTCAAGGTTTTGTCGCGCTGGCGACAGCAGCCAAAGAGGGGCTATAGATTTTCAAATTTTACTCTGCTGCAAGTAATTCATCCTTGAAGCTGGGTTACTGTCGGCATCCATGCCTTCACTTCCTCATACTGCGAAGCTGCGCTTCGGTTATTCGTCACCTCTCAGCGCACCCGAACATCACGCTATTTCCTTCAAAACCACAATTGATGTGAACGTAAACGCCATGAAAGCACATCCATGTGCAAGCATGGCTTTCATTTCATCCATGAAATGCATTACTCATTAATTGCTTATTTTCAGGGCGTGATGACGGGGAAGGGTGTTAAACGTGAGGTTGGTGTTTGGTCTTGGCAAGAAACAAGACCTGACCCTCTGCATTTGTTAGCCGTTATTTTTAATGTTCAACATTATTCTGCTATATCTCAAACGGTATGTAGGCTAAATAAGTTAATAATTAAAGATGACAAGGTCAAATTACAATACGAAAATTTGAGAGGTAGTTTGATGCATGAAGTCAAGGTTTGACATCATTGGTGCTCAAAGACTCAATTATAAGACTGAAATTTTGATTTATAAGTACTAGAATATATAATACACGTTTTCTAATTCACTAGGTTTGCTATGTATTTGAATGATATAAATATTCGACCTCGATTGATTGAGTTTTTAAACTCTAAAGCTCTAAAACCTAGGCGTATTTTAGAGGAACTGCATGTCCATAGGGGGAACGCTATAGCTGATGTTGTCACTGTTCATTCTGAAGCTCATTGCTACGAGATTAAAGGTGATAAAGACAAAATTGAACGCTTAGCTAGGCAGGGTGAATACTACAATAAGGTGTTTAGAAAGATATCTTTGGTAACCACCGAGCGTAAACTGCAAGAAGCCATTAAGAAATCACCGATTTTTTGGGGGATTATTGTTGCCTACGACTCACAGGGCCAAGTGAAATTTAGACATGTACGTAAGACCAGTAGTAATCCCTATTTTGATAAGGAATTAGCACTTGCTACATTGTGGAAAAGTGAGCTGACAAACTTAAACGATGAATTCAAGTTAGCAATTCCGAGTAAGAAGAACAAAAGAGATTTTGCTACGGAGCTATCCGATAAAATGAATAAAATTCAAATTAACCGCTCTATAGCAAACCTTCTTGCGACTAGAACCGCCTAATCAATAGTCACAGATCATGAATGTCATATGGGCGTTGATTAGATATTTTCCAATTGAATGGGGTAGTGCATCAGTTCCGATACCTTTTGATTTCTCATATAGGTACTTATCGCCGACGGAATAATTTGTGTTCCGGTAAAAGTGATAACTCACTAACTTCACGCACATATCGTCATATTGTTTTGCTCCTCTAGAGTGGGTTTCAATCGCTCCTCCCCTCAAGAAGTGCTGCTCATGGTCATATGAATAGATAATTTTGGGAGTCATTATCTTTCTCAGAGCTGCTTGTGGGATATTTGCATCTGAATAGTTCGGAGATATGACAGTATAATCTCCGAATTCGATCTGTGCCTCTAGCTCCTTAGCTACAGATTCATGTATCTTGCATTCTGTGCGAGAGACTGTTACTTCTGTTGAAACTGGCAGGATGTCCGCAATCGAAGCAGGAATTGAAGAGCCAGCTATTATGATTTTTTCAAAAGTATACTCTTCAGTAATGGACTTGATAAACTGAATGATTTTATTAGATAAATCGCTCACATCAGCATCGGCACAAAGCCTACAATCCAGAATCAGGTGAAGCTTAGTGTACTTGTCTTCCGCTAGTTCAATTAGGTCTGTGAATTCATCTTCTATTAGCGTGTAGCTAACAAAGTCTTCTTGGTTCAAGCGAATGGCCAGCGTATCACTAATAATTAGTGGGCTGACGATAGAGTTGATTCTCTGGGGGGTACGGTCGAGACCTACAACAGGGATATAGTTGATATCTTTGAATGTATCAATTAAGAAGTTATAAACTATATCTCCATTGATTAATATAGAGTCGTCTATATCGTAGTCATCAATATAAAAACTATTCGCCTTTTTGAAGTTTAGCTCATACTTTCTAACACCTCTTGTTATGGTATTTTCAACGTCGGTGTTAGTGATATCTTGCTTAGTCGCTAAGTCAAAAAATGGAGTGATTGAAGAGAGTTCATCATCTTCTAGTGCTTTCAAAGCACCAATTTCAGCCACTTTAAACTTAAGAAATGGAGTGTATTTATTCATGAAATAGGATCTTCCTTGTATCAAATTTATTAGTTAAAGAGTTGAATGTTCGATAGTCACCCCTTTCTTTTTGAATGCGACCAGCTACTATCGCTGGGTGTATTCCATGTTGTTTTGAGAAAGCTATTAAGGATGCTTCCTTCAGGTCACGCCTTGCGTGGCATGTTCTCCAGATATGTCTTGGAATTAGAGAGTCACCAGCAATCTTATCGGCTTCTAATTCGACTATATCTTCACTAATCGAATCTAGGTCATCAATAATGTAGTTATCCAATTGTTCATAGTGCAATGCTACATGCGCTAGCTCATGCATCAACGTAAACCAAAAGTTATCCAACCTCTTATATCTAAGACTCATTGCTACAACAGGATGCCCTGTTTTTAATTTGAATACAGCCCCATCAGTTTTTAGTCCGTCTACTGATGGCTCCGCGATAAAAATTACGCCCCTCTCAGCCAAGTCGAACTCTATGTTTTTCAGATACTTTGGTTCTAAATTGCCTTTTGCAAACTCTGTAAGGTCTTGCTTTGTTAAGCCTTCAAACTTCGGTATCTCATTCATAGCAAGTGAGAGGTGAGCTAAATTTTTGACACGAGAAAGCCAGTAATTAACTAAAGCAGTATTAGTGTTTTCTTGTTGCCTGAATAAAGGTGCGCATGATTTTCTTGAGTGGACTTCTCTGAGTAAATTTAATTTTACTGTATCAGGGTCGGTTTTCAGCTTGTCAGGTAAGCTTTCGAATTGAGCTTGGCTTTCTATGAATGACTCAAAGATATCTCTTGATGTACTAGAATTACCAGCGTCGCCATTAACTATTAGCGAATCAAATTTGGATGTAGTCATGCTATTTCTCCCAAAAACTGTTGCTTGGGTTTTTCTAGCATCTCGAAGTACGCCAGACTATCTTTATCTAAGCTATTCACACGAATCATTCCTATTTTTGAATAGAAACCTTCAGCTTTTGGTAAGGAGTGCAGTGAAAAGCCTTTCTGCATACCAAGATCATTTTCTGCATGCATAATTACAGTTTTCAATAATAAGGAGCCTAGGCCTTTAAAAGATTGTTCTTGCAGAGGGTTCGGTCTATTCCATGGGGCAACGGCAAGAAATTCTATATAAAAAATATCATCATCGGACTGGGATGATTTTTTAGGGTGATAGATTAAGCATGACGCTTGAGGCTTTCCATCTGCCATCAAGAAAAACCAATTATATTGGTCTGAGTGATAAAGTTTGTGTTTTGTTAACCATTGCCAGTGAAAGTCTTCTAGATGACAATCATCGAGTAATTGTTGTTGAATCGATTCATCTGCTCTTTTGATGAACTCAAGGATTTGGTATGAAAACGCCCCCCACTGAGAATCACATTGCGATGCAGGGCCTAGATCCCAACCATGTACAATATTTGCATCGAACTTATTTCCTTCGCAGTCAGATATTTCACAAGTTTCAATGGATGTTGTACCGTCGAAGCTGGTTCGGCCACTATCCAGCAGCTTTTGTAGTTCTCGTATAGTTTTCATTATCTTACAACTCTACAGTGGGTCTGGTTACATAATAAACTAAACTGCTTAATAGACCTAATATAAAAGGGGTATATTAGATGAAAACCAAAGTAGCCACCCATTAGAAAGTTTCTGTCAAGCAGGCTGCTCTATCTCCTTGACCTTTTTATTCAAAAACCAAGTGCTCTTATTATTTTTAAACTCAATTTAAATATGAATACTTAACTAGTAATGTCGTCGATTGGAGCGAATATTCACCATGGCTTGAATAAAGAGCGCCATATGAGTTTAAGCGTTTTAATTGCGCATCATTGATGATTAATTAAGGCCCTTGGCTTGCCCCACAGTTATCGTTTAGCGCCAGTATCAGCCTAAACTACAAATATCTTGAAATTATACTTTTAATCTCTATTATTGACATCAACAACACCCCTCCCGCTACCCGTAAGCTCAGCGCCCTGCGAGGGGTTAATTATTTCTATAGCATGGTAAAAGGATTTAGCCTTCATGCAGCTCCCCAAAGCCTCATAACATTTGTGCAGCAAGTCGACTTTCTAACAGAACCAAAGGCACTGAATTTTGACTACACATCAGGTATCTAGGTTTTTAATTTATTGCTCATTGATTTAATTACTCTGTCGAGACCACGACGAGTAGAGTTTAAGAATGCGTTTACCATGTGATGAACCGTGGAATAGGGCGTGAGAATACCTTTTTGAGTGATGACGATTTTAAATGTTTTTTATACTGCATTGAACAAGTAAGCCTTTGCTTTAATATTGAAGTGCATTCATATTTTTTAATGACGTGAACAGCTCTCATCTCCTTTGTACAAATTAATATAATTTTTATAGATTGTACTTCTAATTATCCTAGGGTGTTTTATTGATTCATTTTTTAATATATGTAAGCATTGAGATATATGAAAAAACTACATGCTGTAGTATGCTTTCTAGAGTAATTAATAACGCAAGGAGCGAATATGACTGATCAATTCTTAGTACCAAACGACTACGCGATTCATATTGTAGAAAAGCGAATGAGTATCGATGCTTTAATAATCGCACTCTATAACACCCCTTCTGAAAAGACATTCAAACACTTTAAATTTGTAAACTCACATATTGTTGATGGCTATGCAAAGCCAGGTCAGATCGTGTTGATATCGCCAATCAATACAATGGAGTGCACTGAGCTAGAACAGCAATTTCAGGCTTCAGCTCTTGAAGTAGATAAAAAGCTAAGAGAGCTCGATGAGCATGAAAAAGAAATACTTTCTAAGCGTTATGAGCTGCTTAGTAATGTCGCTAAGTATAATGGGTTGTATTTAGGTGTTGCTAACAACTCTTGGAATTCACACGTTGGGCAAGTTAAAGCGATTTTAAAGGAGTTAGAAAAGACATATGTTAATCAATACAATGCGCATGGCAATTTAAATAACCAACAGTTTTTCCATAGGCGCAAACTTCTTTTTACTCGTTTAGATACAGCTCTAAGCCGCTTTGCTCAGCCAGCCTTAGGCGGAAGTTTAGTGGCGGGTGATATAAGACGAAATTTAGGATTAAGCTCTAAAAGCATGATACATCATTGGCAACAACAAGGTGGGATGGCTAAAAGTATTCCTGAATTTGCCCAAAACTATAAAACAGTAGCCAATATGGCCAAAAACCTGAAAAGAGTTGGGTATGTTGGAATTGCGCTGACAGGTGTCGAGGCAAGTGCAAATATTGTAAAAGCATGCACAGAAGGAAATGAGCAAGCTTGTACTAAGGCTAAGTATGTTGAGACAGGTAAAGCGGCAGGAGCAATAGGCGGTGGCATTGTTTCTGGCGGGCTGGCGACTTGGGGAGTTTGTTCTGTAGCTTTTGGTCTACCCTCTGGAGGAACAAGTTTACTATGGTGCGGTATTGTTGTCGGAGGAGGTGGCGGGTATTTAGGTGGAAAATATTTCTCAGAAAAAGGAGATAAATTGGGAGGAGTTTTATATGAGAAGATTGAAAAGTGACTATTGATAGCGAACTTTTTGGCTTGCTTTTATTTGGGATTGGCTTAGGTGTCATTTTTGTCATTATTTTCCCTTTAGCCTTTTATTTAAAAGGGAAAAAGCTCAGAACAGTTGAAGACATTTTAGAGTCAGGAAACCGCTATTATTCTCTAAATATTTTTATGGCGCTTCATGGTTTGCTTCATTATGGCAGTGTATTTTTATTTGATTGGTATGCAAAGCGTTATAATTTATTAAGTGATAGAAACAAGGTGCCAGCTCAAGCCTCGATACTATTTAAAGTGTATTTTGTAATTTTTATGCTTTGCGTACTTTTAATGTTTTTATCTACATTATTTTTTGAATAATGACTTTAGGCGATAGAAAAACCAGAGGGGTCACCCATTAGAAAGTCCCAGTCAAGCAGGCAGCTGTGTTTACTTGAGCTTTTTATTCAAAAACCAAGTGTTCTTATTATTTAAACTCAATTTAAATATGGCTACGCACCTAGCAATGACGTTGAGAGGTTTTTAAACGTGATATTGGAGTTTGGTCGTGGCAAGAAGCCAGTCCTGCCCCTTGTACTTATTATGCGGAAACCAAAGGGGTCAAATCTTGACTTCATACATCAATGGTCTTGATTTATAGTTTATTACTCATTGAGTTTATTATTATGTCTAGACCGTTGCGAATAGATTATGAAAATGCGTTTTATCATGTGATGAATCGCGGCAGAGGGCGTGAAAACACTTTTTTGAGTGATGACGATTTTAAGCACTTTTTATACTGCATTGAACAAGCAAACCTTCGTTTTAATATTGAAGTGCATTCGTATTGTTTAATGACCAATCATTACCACCTACTTATAAAAACCCCTGATGCAAATTTAGGCAGAGCCATGAAGCATATTAATGGCCTTTATACGCAATATTTTAATAGAACACATAATACAGATGGTGCACTGTTTAGAGGTCGCTACAAGGCGGTGCTGGTGGATTCTGATAATTACTTACTACCTGTTAGTCGTCATATACATCGTAACCCAATAGAAACAAGTACACCGTTAGTAGATGAGCTAATTGACTATAAATGGTCTAGCTATTCAGCTTTTATCAAAAAAACAGCAACGCCAAAATGGTTGGTTCGAGACTTTATATTTTCGCTTCAAGGAAAAAATCGTAAATATGCTGCGTACAAACAGTTTGTTGAATATGAAAACAATAAAGAAATAAGTGCTTTTTATGGCGCTAAAAAGTTATTTTCGGTGTTGGGCGGCGATGAATTTATTCAGAATATTAAGGAGTATATCGCAAAATCAGACAACGAAAAAAGCGTTGTTGTTCAGAGGCGTTCAACTGATGATGTTATTGCGTACTTAGCTAAATATTTTTGTATAGATACACATGATATTTTAACGGTTAAAAAAGGGCGCAAAGAGAAAAACTTGCCTCGTATGTTTGCCATAAAATTATGCCAAGATTTAACAAGGCAAAATTTGAAAGCGTTGGCCGTTGCTTTTAATGTTCAACATTATTCTGCCATATCTCAAGCGGTATGCAGGCTAAATAAGTTAATAATTGAAGATGATAAGGTCAACTTACAGTTCGAAAAACTTCGAGATAGTTTGATGTATGAAGTCAAGATTTGACTCCAAGCCTACCGACTCCAAGCCTAGCCTTGCAAACCTTCACAGACCACAAGCCCTTTGACCCTAAACTCACTCAACTTCCTTGGATGAAATATAGAAATATGAAACGATAAACTCAGCTAGAATAGCCAATGATAGAATAAGTAGCAGCAAAAGATCTGGCACTGTAAAAAGAGCAACTACAGGCAAAGCTATACCTAGCCCTAGCGCTGTACCGCAGTGGATTATATATAAGATAAATAGTTTACTTATTCCGTTTTCAGAGGCGATGTTTGTAGGCTTAGTGAATTTAATTTTCCCATAATAAATTAATGTAACTAAGCCTAATATAATAAGCCCTATCATTTTGGCTCGCTAATACTTATAAGATATAGCTCATTTAAATTTTTCTCTTCACAAACTAAGGTCATTGTACGGACTCCACTTGTTAACACGGTAATTAAGGCCGGAAATATCACAAATTTCAGTGTTGTTGTTTCAACTTGGCCGGCTAGCTCGGCTATTAATTCATTGTTTGAGATTGAATACTGCTTTTCCGCTTGCTTTCATTCAACTTTATAAACCTCTAGTAAAATTCGCCTATTATGGGAGCTGATCCTACAAAAGTTCTTATATCTAAACTAACAAAGCTTAGAGCAGAAGAAACCCTATTACTACTTCTTTACAGCTGGTTAAAATAAAAGGCAATGTTATTGCCCTTTTTTACGCGCTTAAATTTGTTTTTATAAACTATAGCGCGACTAAGCTTTGCTCTAGCATTGCCTTTATTTGCTTTACTATTTTAGCTTCTGTTTCAGGTTCGAATTGTTGTATACGTGGGGTGTGAATATGCCCTGTAGGTATACTTGAATTAAGCGCATCGCGCAGGCGAATACTTCGGTACGATATTTCGTTAGACAGGTAACCACCACCGCCGCCATTTACCGCAATACTATTTTTAAGCTCACCGTACGAACCAGCTTTATAGGTTTTTTCAAGCGTGGTGACTTCGTGATTGTCGATAACTTTATAAGGGCCTTTGGCTTGTTGCATGTAAGTTACAGGCAAGCTAAATTTTACGAACTCGTTGCCCGGGAGTGGTCGGCCATTAAGCTTTGGTATTACTGGGCTTGTTTGCGTTCCACCATATACAATATTGGCATTATCGGGGGCGGTTACACTGCGACGTTTACCTGGGAAACGCTCTAAGTCAAATTCTGTTCTGCCCATACTTACGGTTACTACCATGTCTACATTATTAAGTGCGTAGTAGGGGGCAAGTAGTGACTCTATTATGCCTTGATCAAAGTCTTCGTAGCGTACAGGTACCATAACGGTGTTAATTTCTGCGCTGATGCCGTTGTAATTAATAATTTGGCCGTCGAGCAATAACGCCGCAACACCTGAGGGGTTACTTTGGTTTATGTTTCTATCGAGTAAAAAAGGGTCAAAGCCCGTAAGTAATATTTTTTTAGTGCTGCCTGATGAAAAAGCAAGGTCGGTGCGGCCTCTGCTGCCTTCCTCAAGTAGGGTTAGTAAAGTATTTAGTTGAGCCTGCGTAATTGAAAATTTAGGTGAAGTTGTGCGTATTACTTTGCTTGAAAGCAGGCGCGCCCAGTAAAGCTCTCGGTCGTCGTAGTTATTGGTTTTTACTATGCGTTGTTTTGCGTTTTCCCACAGCTCAAAGCTAAAGCTTTGTACTAATGCTTTTGCACTTTTAAAGTTGTTTAATTCTTTAAATTGTTGCTCAAAACTTGATACTTGTGAGGTAAATGCATTTAAAACATTTGGCATTGCCGATTGGGCTTTGTTGATGCGCTGTTCTTCAACAGTTAAAGGATTACTTAAAGCAGCGAATGAAGAGGCAATTAAGCTGGTCGCTAATAATACTTTGATCATAATATTCCTAAGATAAAGCTATTGTTTTATGTGTAATTTACTATCCTACTATTGCTAACTTAGGGCAACCAATTAACGTTGAATCGACTGATATTTGCTTTTGCCGTGCATTAGTATTGTTTAACGGCCAATTAGTATCACCGGCTAATAAAAAATCCCTGAGTCAAAAATTGATCTTTATAGGTTCTACTTTAAGCTCTCATAATAGTAAAAAGCCGTTGCAGTAATGCAGCGGCTTTTTTATGGCGTTAGCCCGAAGTAACCTTTGAACACCTTCGCTTTATTCATCAGGCCCTTTGAGCGTAAATTTTAAATGTTTACGCATATCTTTTAAAATAACGCCTTTTTTAAGCATTGCGCCGCTTAAGCGTTTTTGCCACTTTAATAAGTCAGGCTCTGCGGCCGCTAAGGCTTGCTCGTTTTCAAACTGAAAGCACAGCAGTAGTGTACTTGGAAATAAGTGGTATTCCACATCAAACCAGCATTGCAGCATGCCTGGGAGCTCAGCGCGGCCTTGTTCTTCTAATTTTTCAGCAGTATTAAGTACAAGCGCTTGCTGTTTTATTTGCACTGCAGAGAGTTTTTTCATTATTAAAATCCAAGTTAGCGGCTAAAAAAGGCAGCCGGAATATGGGCATTATACGCAAGCTTGTAGGCAGGCAACAACTTTGAAAGGGAGTTAATGTCCAATAGAGTGTATCTGCTTAAAATAAAGGGTCATGTTGCAAGGTACCTCCAGTTTTTCTATCTATGTAGGTCAGATAAGTGGCGCAGCCGCGCCATCCGACTTTTTAAGTTTCATCACTGAACCCCGATTTGGGTATTAATCCATTTTTTAACTCAATAGTTAAGTAACCTTAACCTAGGCTTTTGCCAAGTTGCTTGCGACAACTCGGGAGTGGTTGTCGCAAGCCGCCTTTAGCGCCTCACCACATTACGCTTAATACTTATAAGAGGTATTAATTGGGTAGGTTTATTTGGAGCGGCGCTTGTCTAGTACGTAGCGTACGGCCATTCTTGCAACACCCGCACCAATACCTGAGACTACAGCCCATGTAACGGCCTCTTTAAGATCTGTTTCTTCGCTTGGTCTATCTTTTGGGGCTGGTTCGTTGGTAACCTTTTCCCACGATTTTTGTAAAGTTTTCCTTGTTAACATACCTGCAGATGCAGCGGCGAGACCTATACCTATTGTCGTAATTAGCTGTTTATTACTCATATTATCCTCGATTATTTAGTTGTAAATTGAGTTATTAATAGGTAACTCTTTAAGTAAGAACAGTAGTAACAGCAATTTATATACCGATAGGCTTAAAATAGGTATTACGAGAAACACAAAGCATTTATATCTACCCGCAATAATACTAATCAATTTGAAGCATGAGCCTGATGCTAACTTAGTTGAGGGTTGGTGGTTGCAGAGCAACCAATACCGTGGCATTAGTTAGAATATTAGGTTAAAGATTACTCTACTGTTGTTGGGGTATTTCTTAAGTTAATAACTCAGTACCTAGTAAGGCGTCAATATAGGCGAGCTCTTCGCTAAAAATGCCATTCAAAAAAGCGTTTTGCTCAATTATTATAGTGTCATTAGGTTGGGCTTTGTATTCTTGTTGGCATCTTGTAAGCTCGCTGGCTAGCCATTGGCAGGCTTTGCCAGCAGTGCTTATCGCTGTTTTTAAAAATGATGACCATTTTATTTTTTGTAAATTAAAGCGATAAAGTATAACTGCAATAGCCCCATAAGCTTGTTGCTCAAGCGAAGGTACATCTTCACTATTTACTGAAAGGTGACTTAATAGCTTGGTATTAATTAGCGATTGTTGAAGTGCAGCTTGCTGTGATTGACTTAAAAAGTTGTTTTCGTAATCCATGGGCAGCCTATATCTGCTAATAGCAGGGCAATATAAAAAGGAGATTTAGCACAGTATTTTACGATTCATGCGCACCTAAAAATGAGCAGTAGTGATAACAAAATTAGGCTGACTCTTTACTGAATTAATAAAACTCAATTGTAACTGGGTAGGGAGCTTGAAGAGCATAAGCGTCTTTTTTAACCTTTAAAGCGTATGAAAAATAATGCTCTTTTGGCGTTTTTAATTTTATTGGTAAGCATGGTAATAACCATAAACAAGAGAGTAATAAAAACCACCCTTTATTTCGTAAGGCGTTTTTTTGTAGATAGGAGTTTTTTACAAAATTTGGCAATTTTTACTCTAACAATGAAAGGGTTAGTTGATGATTTTGTTTTATCTCATTGATTTTAAATAATAAATTTATTGGTTTGGGTTTTGCTTAGTAGTAAGTGTATTTTCTTAAATAAATAAAGGAGTTATTATGAGTACCGTTATTACTGGGTTATTCGAAAGTGCATCACAAGCAACACTCGCAATTTATAGATTAGAAGCTTTAGATATTAATGAAGCTAACATAAGCATTGTAGCCAATGACTCATACGCAAAGGAAGATTTTGCTGTAGACGAAGGTACAAAAGCTGCTGAAGGTGGCCTTGTAGGCGCGGCTTCAGGTGGTATTCTTGCTGCAATTATTGGCGGTTTTACTGCAGTGGGTACTGTGGCAACAGGTGGTACGGGCTTATTAGTTGCCGGACCATTAGTCGCAGCATTTGCAGCTGGTGGCGCAGGCGCCGCAGTAGGTGGTACTTTAGGTGCTGCAATTGGTGCGTTTATCCCTGAGCACGAAATTAAATATTATGAAGATGCCATTGAAAAGGGCTCTATATTAATTGGTGTTAAGTACGATAGTGACAATAAAAACGCTATTGAAGAAATACTTAACAATGCAGGCGCAAGTAACGTTTCTACGGCTTAACGCTAACTAATTAATTTCAAAATTAACTATAAAGGTGAAACTTAGTTTCACCTTTTTTTTCGTTTTTTTAACTTGGCTTGTCTTTTTGAGCTGGATCGTTGGTGATCTCCTTTTATGAGTTTTGTAAAGTTGCCATTTTGTTTGTAAATATGCCTTGGTTTTTGCTCAATCTTTGGCTGATAGTCAGTTTTGTTAGTTAATTAGCTACTTATTTAAGTTTAATAAAAACTATAAATTTACTTTTTAATCAATAAATTAAAAATAAATTATTCATAAATTAATGCTTCCGCGTAGGGCTGGTATATACATTGAAACTACTTGCTTAATAGTCGCTTAATTTAGCGTTATTGTTTTATTAATTTGATACTAAACGAGGAGATGATGATGAGTTGTTTACAGTTTGATTCAAACGCTAAAAGATCTTTAACCCGCGCTTTAAAACCCACTTTTGCAATACTCCTTACTGGTGTGTTACTACAAAATAGCGCACTGGCTAATGTAAAAGTTCAAATGCACCAAGTAACTAAGTCAGGCCAAGGGCAATCACTAGGTACTATTACACTAACAGAAAATGATAACGGTGTTGTTTTTTCATCAAGTTTAAAAGGTTTAACACCGGGGCTGCATGGTTTTCATGTTCACCAATTTGCAAGTTGTGAACCCATGAAAAAAGGCGATAAAGTTGTGCCAGGGGGCGCCGCAGGTGGGCATTTCGATCCAAAAGCTAGCGAGCATCATGATGCTCCTTGGGGGGATGGCCATTTAGGCGATTTACCGGCGTTGTATGTAAATGAAAGTGGCCAAGCTAAATCACCTGTTTTAGCGCCAAGGCTCACGCTTGAAAAACTTAAACAACACGCAGTAATGATTCACGAAGGAAGTGATAACTATGCAGATAAGCCAAAGCCATTAGGTGGCGGTGGCAAACGTGTTGCTTGTGGCGTAATTGAGTAAATACAAGGAGAAAGTTATGCCATATAAAAATCGTGATGAATTACCTAAGTCGGTAAAAAGTAACTTACCTAAACATGCTCAAGAGATATATCAAGAGGCGTTTAATAGTGCGTGGGATACCTATAAGGACCCTAGCGATAGAAAAAACGATGATGACCGCGAAACAACAGCGCACAAAGTAGCTTGGTCGGCGGTTAAAAATAGTTATAGCAAAAATGATAATGGAAATTGGGTAAAGTCGAGTAACTAGCTTTGATCAAACTAATAACAAAGCTAACGCATTAAAAAGCCGCTGTAGCTGATGTAGCTGATATAGCGGCTTTTTATATACTCGTTTTATAGTTGCGCTGTTTATACAATACTTTGCATTATGTTTGAGTAAAAACTGGTAAGCAAAACCATAAGTACTGCTTTAAACACGAATGTGAGTTTGGTCTAAATTTACGTTATTATTTGTTTGTATTAGCCAATCAGAGAACACTTTGAATTATTTAGCTCACCTTTATTTAGCACAGCCTACAGCCGATTCTCACTTTGGGAACTTGCTGGGCGACTTTGGTGGTAAAAGGCATGTAAAGCACTTACCAAACACAGTTAAAAATGGCCTCGATAACCATTATTTAGTTGATAAATTTACCGACTCTCACCGCGCAGTAAAACACGCTAAGCAGTACTTTTCACCCGAGCGTAAGCGCTTTGCTGGTGTAGCTATTGATGTGGTGTTTGATCATTTTTTAATTGTGCATTGGCAACAATTTAGCAAGCAACCTTTAAGTGATTTTAAGTACACCAGCTATCAGCTTTTAAATAACCGTATACCTGTTATGCCAACGCGAATGCAGCATGTTGTAACAAGTATGACTAAAAATGATTGGTTTAAAGAGTACGAAACCGTTGAGGGAGTAGGGCTTGCGCTCGATAATATAGCCAAACGTATTCGTTTTACGAACACTTTTGCAGGTGCGGCTGACGACATAGCACAGAATTACGATGAATTAGAAGCCGTGTTTTTAGCGTTCTTCCCGGAGCTAATTAAGCATGTAAGTGAGTTTGACCTTGAAAGCACCCCAAAAAATGGCATAAAGCGCATTATTTAAAGTTTTCATCAATTGTTAATATTTTGTGATAAGTTAAGGTGAAAAAAACGCTACTCTAATACAAATTAATTTTTGAGTGTTTTTAATGAATCGCAATTACTTGGTTATTGTGGGCTTTGCTGTTTTATCGGCATTTCAATCTGGTGCTGTATTGGCTTTCGACTTTGACTTAAAGTCGGTACGCACAACTATTTCAAACCCAAGCACTAGCCACGCGCTAATATACGATGACTTGGATGGGAGTAATCAAAAAATACTGTTTTCGTTAGAGCCCATAAATAACCAGCGTGTGGGTGTGTTTTTTGATATTAACGACATTGAAATTGGCTACTCAGCCGATATTTTTGAAGATGATGTTGAAACAAAAACACAAGATATACTGCTCTCGTATAGAAAATTTAAAAATTCTAAAATCACATTTAACTATCAAACGCTTGAAGGGCTGCAAAGCACGGCTAGCAATTTAAGCGGCAATCAAACGGATCAAATTTTCTCGCAAAATACACGTTCAACCAAGTTTGAGCTATCTGGCCAACACAACTTTTATACCTTTAATAATAAAGAGTCTTTGTTTGAGCATTTTTTTCTTAATAGGCCAAAGCTAAGCAGCAAATTTGATTTGTCGTTAAGTGTTGTTGGCGCTTGGTCTTTCAAGCATGTATCTCTTGAGAACAAAGATAATATTGTGTTTCAGGCTGATTTTTTAAGTTCACCTGTGCCACAGATCACTAAGTTAATTTCTAATTCGTATGGGGCGAGTATTGGCTCGCTTTTATCATTTTCGTTACCGCACAATGTTCACGTATTTGCTGAATACAAAGTAGGTAAAGGGCATATTCAAAACACAAACCCTGGGCTGGGGTTAAAAGATTCGGGCGCCGAAAAAGTCGAGGCATACGGTGGTGGAATTTCTTGGACTTCAAGTAACAAAAAACTCATGGTAGTACTACGTGCGTGGGAGCAAACAGGTAGGCATATAGATACTTCTTTTGGTGACTTGTCAGTAATTAAGTTTTTTTAATATTGAGTGCTGGGGCTCTCACTTAAGTTTTTGCAGAATTTTAGGGATAAGTAATTACACCTGCATGTAATTACTTAATAGTAATGAGTGCTTAGTTAGTCTTTCATTGAGCGCCATGCAAATGTAGATGCTGCAATAACGATCGCAATGGCAATACCTAAGTAGAGTGTTTCTATTGTGCCCCCGAACTCAACTGCGTGCTCTAAAAATAGTATTACCAGTACAACCGAAGTTACTTGTACCAGAGTTATTTTTAAATCATGAAAGTCTTTAATATTAAAAGCAGCAAGAAATTTACTTTCCTCAGGCTTAGATGGTGTTATAAATAGTCGGTACAAGCTAATAGCAATAACTTGTAAGGTAATTCCGATTAGTAGCAAATCAAGAATTTTCAGTAGTTCAACTATTAGGGCTTTACCGGCTTTAGCTGAATCAGGCAGGTCAAATAGCGTTGTTATTACTATATTAGCTACAATATTAATGCATGAAACATAAACGAGTAATGATGATATTGCAGCGGTAATAACGGCGATTACGACCAAAAACCGACTTGTTTGGAATATATTTTCCATGTTGCTCAACTTTATAATTAGACCTGATTTATACGAAACGTAGCTTAAGTTAGATCCCTTACGAACTTTTTACTTTTATATTTGCTTTAACATATTGGCTATTTACTTGTTAAGCATAGAAATAACAAATTTAACTGGAATATTATGAGTAAGAATAACGATGTACCTCAGGCTTATGTTAAGCAAGAGGAAGGTTATAGAATAAAAGCCTTAAGATTATACCCTTGGGTATGCGGGCGTTGTGCTCGTGAGTTTGAGTACTCTAATTTACGAGAGTTAACGGTGCATCATATAGATCATAACCATAGTAATAATCCAGAGGATGGCAGTAACTGGGAGTTATTGTGTATTTATTGCCACGACAATGAGCACAATAAATACCACGAATATATTATGTATGGCGGGTCGACTACAGAGCGAAAAGTTGAGGCTGCAACGCATTCTCCATTTGCCGATTTAAAAGCGATGCTTAATAAATCAAAGTAGCTACTATGATTTCAACTGTTTGGATAAAAACAAGGTTGTTACATCAGCTACTTTAATAAGTGACAGTTTATCTGCATGGCTCCATGAAATTTTTGAGCCAACACTTTCACAACAAATAACACCTAGCGGTTTGTTATCAATAAAGTAGATGTAATCAAGCAAGGAGTAAATGTTTGATGGTTCAAAATAAACCTTGGTTAAGTTTTTAGTGATTTCGTGGTTTCTCGCATCTGATGCGTCTAATACTTTATGCTCTAAAATATAGTCAAAGTATGCAGGAAAGTCTTCAGCTTTTAAAACTGCATTACTTACTATCTCATTTTTTTCATCAAGGCAAATTAAGCTATTAATGGCAGTATAGTCGTGATTAAACAACCATAGACTGACTCTGTCGGCATTTGAAATTAACTTTTTTAGCTCATTGCATATCTGTTTTAGCTTACGTTCACTCGTAATGTTTGGGTTACTAACTTTAACTGCTAAATTTTTGAGATTTGAGTTTTTTGGATTATAAACATTGAGCAAGCTATTTAAATGATCTTTATTAAATGGCTTCGTTAAATAGCCATCCATACCAATATTCAAATAGTGTTCAATATCTGGTTTCATGGTGTTGGCTGTCATGGCAATAATTGGCGTTGTTTTACCTGTTTGTTGCTCTCTAATTATCTTAGTGGCTTGCACTCCATCCATCACTGGCATTTGAATGTCCATAAAAATTAAATCAACATGGTTGGCAAAAAAGTAATCAATGCATTCTTTGCCATTTTCGGTAAATATTACTTTCGCATTATGAGCTTGTAGCATTTTACTTACGACAACTTGATTTACTTTATTGTCTTCGGCAACCAAAATAGTGCACCCTTGTAAATCGGTTATTTCTTTATTTGGTTTTAATAATTCATCGAGTTCTGATGTTTCAAAGCTTTGTTGGTAAGTAAATACAGAACCTTTATCTTCTTTACTCGTGAAGTTGATTTTGCCATTCATTAAATCACTTAGCTTGGTGCAAATGGAGAGACCAAGTCCCGTGCCCCCGTACTTTCTAGATGTAGATGAATCGGCCTGATGAAACTCTTGAAATAGGTTTTGCTGCGCAGCTTTACTAATACCAATACCCGTATCGATTATTTCAAATACAATATTTTGCGTGTTTAAGAGATTCTCCTTTACAGTGACTTTAAACTCTACCTGGCCTTGTTGTGTAAATTTAATCGCATTTGAGCATAAGTTATTTAAAATTTGAGAAACTCTGACAGGGTCGCCTTTTAGGGTTGTAGCGATATTTTTATCTATAGATGGAATAAATTTTATGCCTTTATCTGTGGCTTGTTTCATTAGTGGATTAATTACATTGTTAATGACTTCGCTCAGGTTAAAGTTAATATTCTCAATATTTAATTTACCCGCTTCAATTTTTGAAAAGTCTAAAATGTCATTTACAATATTTGAGAGTATATTCGCGGAGCTTAAAATACTCTTTAAGGCGTTATCTTTTTCTATATTTGAAGTTTCTGCTAGTCCAAACTCAGCTAAATTTAAAATGCCGTGCAGCGGAGTTCTTAGCTCGTGAGACATATTTGCTAAAAATCGACCTTTTAGAGTGTTAGCTGTGTCAGCTTCTTTTTTTAGTTCTTCAAGATTTTTATTATGGATTTGTTGTTGCTTTAATGCAGTGGCCAGCTTTCTGTTGTTTAACCTGAGCTCAAGTTGTGCGATAACTTCTTTGCCAAGTATTTTCAGTGCGTTGATTTGTGTTTGAGTTAGCTTTTTTGGCTGGTCGCTGATAACACATAATGTACCAATTGTGCTGCCACTAGGTGTAACTAGCGGTGTGCCCGCATAAAACCGAATGTTTGGATCGCTGGTTACTAGAGGGTTATCATAAAAACGTTCATCAAGTAGAGCGTTTTGTATTTCAAATACTTGGTCTTGCAGTATTGTATGAGAGCAAAATGCGATATCTCTTTCGGTGGAGTCTACATCGATACCATACTTTGATTTAAACCACTGCCTTTGTGGATCAACTAAGCTTATAAGTGATATGGGGGCTTCACAAATATCAGAAGCAAGTTGAGTTAAATCATCAAATACTTTTTCGGCTTCAGTATCTAATATTTCATACTCGTAAAGGGCCTTTAATCTAGATTCTTCGTCAGCTGGTATTTGTGCTTTTATCATAGTATTGCTCAATATTTATATAGATTCACTATAAGAGTAATTTAGTGATAATGACAACTTTAACATGTAGAACCGGCTAAAAAAAAGACATTGCATTTTGCTACTCTATTATTACTTTTTTGAAGTTTTTATAAAACCAGCGAAAGTAAAAAGGATCTTTCCATACTGAACACTCTCAGTAATTAAGATCGGAATTAATAGGGATTAAACCAGTCTATAGTTTTACATCATCTGTAAATTTTGAAACTCAGCAGCTCTGCTGGTGGGCAAATTCTGCAACCTTGTGAATCATAAGCTTCTAAAAGCATGTGATGGCTCGAAAAGGCTGATATTTTCCTTGGCATAAGTGATATTTACGAATGAAGTATCACGAAATTCTCACAATTAAATCACGTTTTAACTGTGTATTTTACTTAGTAAAAACTTAATTTGAACACCCGCTCAATTTATGCTTTAATCGTTGCTCAATTATTGAGGAACTTTACATGATTAAATTTTATTTTCACCATACTCCTAACCCAATGAAGGTTGCGCTCTTTTTAGAAGAAACAGGCTTACCGTTTGAACTTGTTCCTCTTGATACTTTAAAAGGTGAGCAACATACACCTGAATTTAAAGCAATTAATCCAAACGCTAAAGCGCCAGCAATTGTTGATGGTGAAACACGTGTGTTCGATTCGAATGCTATTTTAATGTACCTTTCTGAAAAGTATGGGAAGCTTGAAGGCAAGGGCGAGGACCGCGCTGAAATGCTGTCGTGGTTAATGTTTATCGCATCGGGTTTAGGTCCGTATTCAGGGCAAAGTGTTCACTTTAGACACATGGCGCCAGAAGGGCTTGATTACGCGGTTAATCGTTATTTACGTGAAGCGCAGCGCCATTACGAAGTACTTGATACTCACCTTGAAGGTCGTGACTTTATAGTGGGTGATACATATACCATTGCTGATGTATCTGCATGGGGTTGGATTGATAAAGCACCGGTTGTACTAGGTGAAGAGGGCTTAGCACCATACCCAAATCTTAAGCGTTGGTTTGAAAGCATTGATAGCCGCCCAGCGGTTGCACGTGCACGCGCAATTGGTACTGATATAGCCTTTAAAAAAGAGTTTGATGAAGACGCTAAAAAAGCGTTTTTTCCTTCAAACTACCCAAAAGTATAAAAAGTAATTAATACTAAACAGCAGATCAGTTAGCTGATCTGCTTATTGTATTTTATTGCTGTGTGAGCAGTTCTTTGTTTTCGTCTGACTCAAACAAGCTAACCTCTTGCGTGTGCTGCCTTACGCTATTTCTTTTTAGGGCGATGTATAAGTCTGAGTGAATATATATACCTTCTTTTCCTGACTTCATTCCTGCAATATCAAACCACAAAAGTAACTGACGTTTTCTACCTGCAAGCTCAAGCCTTATATCACGCTTTTTAAATATAACGTCGAGATCTGCAAGCATGGCCATTACGCTTAAATCTAAATGAGTAAAGCAGGGCACAGCGTCAATTATTACACATTGTGTATCGTCTTTTTGCCTTGCGTATTGCTCAAGTAATCTGCGTTTAAAGTAGCTGGCATTAAAGTAAGTTAAAGGTGAATTAAAGCGATAGATGAACACACCTTGCACTGCTTTTGCTTTATCTGTGGCGTCTAAACTTCTTACTACACCGTTAACATCTACGCCTAATATGTTGTCTGTTGGGCGCATAACAGTGCGAATAAATTGAAATAACCCCAGTAATACAGCAAGTGTGATCCCTGGTATAACGCCAATAAATAACACCGCAAGTAAGGTGGCTGAGGCGAGATAAAATGCGTGTTTGTCTTTTCGTTTTAATTGCCAAACAGCTTTTAAATCGAGTAAGTGTACAGAGGCAATAATAAGTACAACACCTAGCGCTGCGCTTGGAATAAATTCAAGTGGGGCTGTTAAAAATACAGCTATGAGCGCAATAATAGCTGCTGCAATTATTGATACTAACTGTGTTTTACCACCGGTTGCATCGTTAACTGCGGTGCGTGAGTCGGCGCCACTGACTGCAAAACCTTGCGATAGAGCTGACGCTATATTGGCAATACCCAACGCTCTAAATTCTTTATCGGCGTCTATGTCGTAGCCATTTTTAGCAGCAAAGCTGCGGGCAGTTAGCATCATACTAACAAAGCTCACGATGGCTAAGTTAAGTGCGGGTACCACCAGCTCACGAATAATCCCTAAATCAAAAACAGGGGTATTAAAAACGGGGAGCCCGCCAGTTACGGTGCCAATGGTTTTTATATCAAATTGTTTTAAATCAAAAATCCATACCAAAAGCGCACCAAAGGTAATAGCAAACATAGATGCAGGCCACGTGGGCTTTATCCGTTTCATGGCAAAATAGACCGCCAGTGTAAACAAAGTCATTAATAAGGTGGGAACGTGTGTTTGCGCTAGGTATGTGGGCACACCACCGAGGCGTTCAAGTAAGTAGCGCTCATCAAAAGTAAAACCAAATACTTTAGAAAATTGACCAACAATAATAGTGATGGCTACGCCGTTTAGTAAGCCCATTAAAATAGGTTTAGATAAAAAGTCGGCTAATACACCTAACTTAAATTTACTGGCTATAAAGCACCAAAAGCCGGTCATAGCGGTCATGGTGACAACAAGTTGCCAATGCTTAAAGCTGTCACCTGCAGCAAGAGGTGTTACTACAGCGGCAATAACGGCGCAGGTTGCGGCATCAGGGCCGACTATTAATTGTTTTGAAGTACCAAAAAGTGCATATAGCATCATTGGCAGTATGCAAGAATATAACCCTACGGCGGCGTTAACACCGGTTAGTTGTGCGTAAGCAATGGCAACAGGTAAAGCCACTGCAGCTACTGATAGCGCGGCCCTTACATCATCAGCAAACCATTGGCGTTCATAGTGCAGCAATGTATTTAAACCGGGCATAAAATTATATAAACGCGACAGCACTTTAGTTTTCCTGCTAATAGTTACAACGTTTTGATAGTAAATTTAATATTCAAATAAGTATAGCTAGGACGACGGTTATTTTAATAAATTGCAGGTGATTATTTATCAAGATATTAAATTTATAATTTGGCAAAAAAGTGAAAATTGAATTTTCCTGAGGTGTCTTTTAATCAGCTTATGTGCGTAGTATTAATGTACTGATATTGAGCACCTCAGGAAATCACTAAATCTAAAATCTAGTTTTAAATTTTTAAGATTATTTAGCACCACATGCCGGATATAACTCAAGCACCTCTGTTACTACTTGTCCAAATAAGGCTTGTTCTTGCTGTGTTAAATCTATAGCAGGAATAAATGGCATTGTGTCTGTTAATTCAGAGGTAATGATTTGATAAAAAGTCATCGCTGTAAGGACATTCCCAGCATAGGATGCATGATTACCGTCGGCACTATGAAGGTTTATACTAGGCATTATTTCTAATACTCGATTCCATACAAAGCCAACAGGCGCTATGCAGCTAGGTTGTTTTTGACTGATTGCTAAATGGAGGTCGTAAACCTGCTTTGCTTCTGCGGGATCCCCTTTTTGAGGATGCTCTGGAAATAAAATAGGTGTAATTTTATGCTCTTTTGCGTTCGAGATTAATCGCTCAGTTGCGCTTGTAGGGTAGTCAGTCGAACCTGATTGTGAGTACTTTTGGCCTTGAAAAATTGCATGACTCCAGTTATCACTTTTTAATTTATCGACATTTGCATCTACTGCGACTATTTCATCTAAAAATCGACCACTAACAGTCGTTATTTTGACTGAAGTGCTAGGTAACTGGCTTGTAATAATTATTTCTAATAAGCCCCCTAACTGTGAACTATGGCTATTACCATAGATAATTATTTTGTAGTCACTTAAGGGACTGTTATTAATAACCGCTTTTGATTGTGGTATTTCAATGCTTTCAGCCTCTTTTGTTTTACTTCCCCCAGAGCCGCATGCTGTTAATAATAGTAATGATAATGTGATTGATATTGTTGTTATGTATTTTAGAAACATTGTTAATCCTTTTTTCGTACCAATTATAAGTACGGCTTTAGAATACTAGACATTTTATAACCAAGCTGCAAGGTTGCTGGTTTTTAGTGCAATGTATGGTGCTTAGTTTGTGCGCTAAAAGTGAAGTGCAGGAGGTTGATATTGTTTACGCGGTATCTAAATTTTAGTTTGAAGTATTATTCAATGATAATTTTATTGCTTTAAATAAATATTTAGTTATAAAAATTGTGAGATGTTTTAACACAAGTGCCACTTTTTTATAGACGTAAAAAAGCCTGCATAAAAGCAGGCTTTAGTTTTTAGGGAAAATTAAAATTTAGCGCGAATACCAAAGCTGTAACGGCGATCCGCTTCAGTGTACTTCCAAGCACCACCTAGTTCAGATAGGTAAATAGAAGGCTCACCCGTTAAGTTCGTTGCATTACCTACTAAGGTCACGTTTTCGTTAATATCCCAGCTTGCAGAGAAGTCTAACTGGCCTCTGTCGTCACGGTAGTTATTACCGTAAACAGTACCTTCTGCTGAAATACTGCCGTCTGAGTTAATATTTTCTACACGTTTCTCGTTTTCAGTATCTAAGAAACTGTCACGGTAGTTATAAGCTAGACGAGTAGAGAAACCTTCGTATTCCCAAAATACTTGTAAGTTATACGTATTTTTAGAAATATCTAATAACGGGTTACCGTTTGGTTGCTCGCTGTCTGCGTATGTGTAGTTTGCGTTAATGCCTAAGCCAGAAAATGCGCCAGGTAGGTCTGTAAAGAACTGTTGATAACCAACTTCAAAGCCTTGTACTGAGCCGTTTTCACCGTTTACATTTTTAACAGTATCGATACCCGTTAGTCCTGCGTCACGTAAGCCTGCTACATGGTTAAAGCCATCAGCATCTACTGGGAAGTCAGTTGCATCCGAGTAAACTAGGTTATCTTGTGAAACACCTGCAACGTCAAGCTGACATACTTGGTTCCATTGAGTTACGTTTTGGCCTGTTGAAGTGCTTGATGCCGCCACACAGCTACTTTCGTTACTTAAGAAAGATTCAACATCTTTATAAAATACTGCGAAAGAAATTACGTTACCTTGGTCAAAGTAATGCTCTACAGATAAGTCGTATTGCGTTGCACGATATGGTTCTAAATCAATAGAGCCTTGCGTTGCACCTGTAATGTCGTTATTAACGTCAAATGCAGGGCTTAGTTCGCTAAAGTCAGCGCGGCGCATAACTTTTGCAGCAGCAAAGCGGAATAATGTTTCGTCTGAGTAGTTATACGTTACGTTTAAGCTTGGTAAAAAGTCGCTGTAGTCATTGTCGCCAGTTACTTTTTCACCATTAAGAAATACGCTTGATTCTAAATCTGTAGTTACATAACGACCACCCACAATTGCAGTGATGTTATCAAAGTCTAAGTAGGCTGATATATACACGGCAGCTGTATCTTCAACTACGTTACGGTATGCGCTTTCTTGGAACTCTTGGTTATCTGAAAGACTACCTGTTGACGCTAAGTTAGTACCTGCAAGTAACTGCTGAAGTTGGGCGTAAGTATTGGCCGGGTTAGATAAACCGTTGTAGCTTAAAAAGGTTAGTAGGTCGTTTTGTCCCGAATGACCTAGTTGGTCAAAAGAGTTGTCGTGGCTAACTGTTGTAAAGCTATTTGAAAAAGCAGCGTTGTAGTCATCAACCCATAAAGTGGCTAACGAACCGTCTGAGTCGTTAAATGCATTTTTATAAATGTCTTTAATTTCTACTTTGTATTGCTCATATTCGTAATCGCGGTTAGTAACACGTACACCCGCTTTTACTTTAGATACCCAGCTTAAGCTGCTGAGTGGCTCAAACATTTCAACATCAAAACGAATAGCTGTTTCGTCATTGTCTGTTCTTCTATCTTCACTTTTAAACGTACGAAGTGCTAAGTTTTGTGGGTCAGTAAATGCATTAGGATCTGAATGAATGATGCTTGGTAATTTATTACCATCTTGAGAGAATGCACCATCATATAAATGATTTGTTAGCTGAGTTCCGCCACTTGCTTCAAATGTTGATTTTTCGATTGGGCGAAGTGTAAATTCAGAATCAGGTCTTACGCTTTCTGATGATGCTACCGCAATTTCACCAGAGATTTTGATGCTGTCAGTAAGGTTCCACTCTGCACCAAGTGCATTTGAAAACGAGTCAGTTTCACGAAAGTCACTGTATGTTTTAGGAATACCAAATTCGTTTGTTAACGTGTAATTATTTACGCCGTTAGCATCTTGAGTTGTATTTGCATCTGTTGATAGTGAACCTGCGACACCTAAAATAGAGTTACCAGCTTGTTCACCTGAGCGCTTTGTGCCGCTTAAATCAAGATACACCATGCCATTACCTGATTGTGGTGCCCATTGAAGAGATAAATTTACAGCAGTTCGTTTACGTTGTTCTACATATTGTTCAACACTGTGCTCGTCTCTTACGATAGCGTTGCCACTAGGTGTATTACCTTCTTGGCCATTAATTTCGATATCTTGAGGTTTAACACGGCTAGATGTTTCATCTTGGCGAATTTCGCGATCTTGGAATGAAAACATAGCAATGGCACCAAAGGTACCCATTTCATCAAAGTCCCAGTTGTTACCAATTGAACCACTAAAAATAGGAGCTACATTTTCTGTTTTATCAGCGTATTCGCCATCTAATGAAACTGCGCCAGTTAGTTTATCTAACTCTAATGGGCGAACTGTCTTTAAACTAACTGTTCCGCCTAATGCACCCTCAATCATATCGGCAGTAGGAGACTTAACTACTTCTACTGTTTTTAAGAAGCTTGATGGGTAATCTTGCAAGCTAATGCCGTCACGAGAGTCACCAATAGTAGAGCGACCATTTAATTCAACACGGTTTTGAGGTAAGCCACGAATAGAAACACTGTCACCCACACCAAAATCGGTATTAATAGATACGCCAGTAATTCGTTGCAGTGCTTCTGCAATATTATTATCAGGTAACTTACCAATGTCTTCAGCAACAATTGCATCTACAATACGTCCGTCAGTACGCTTAAGCATAGCGGCGGCTTTCATACTACCTAGCATGCCTTTTACTTCAATAACTTCAATGTCTGCAGCTGCCGTTTCTGAAGCTGCCGGAGCCTCTTGCGCTGCAATATTTGAAGAAGCCATTAATAAAAGGGCTGCGGCACTGATTGCTGTAGAGTTACTTCTTTTATGTTTATTAATTAATGTTGAAGTAATTTGATTGAGTTTCATGTATCTCTCCCGTTTGGGTACGACTTGCGTCATTGTGTGTGTGTTGTTACTTGGTTTGGTTAACCAATTTAACTGTTTATTTCCTGTAGTGTGTCATACAGGTGGTATGGTTGAAATTAATCCAATTCAACTTTATTTACAACCTTTGTTTACCAAAATTTCACAATGTGTATTACAAAAACCTCTTTTATTTTGCTTATATTTAATAAATTTAAAGGCTTATAGTGTGTTTTTATTTTTTGTATTTTGAATGAATTTTATTGAAGTATCTTTACCAAAGGCATTTTTATATGTTATTTGTACTATTTAATACATTTGTTAGTACTATTTTTAAATTTTATGCGTACTTTTATACGTGTTTAGTTTACTTTTTAAGTGATATTGACTTGGAAGAGCGACCATTAAAAGTTCTAAATGATTTATAAATTTGCGAAATAGTGGAGAGGTTAAAATAATTAAAAATTATTTTGGTAATACCAATTTTCTATTGTTTTTATATTGATTTTGTACTAGCTGGGGTGGGGGCGATACACTAGGTAGCGATAAATAGATTTTTACGCAAAAAAAAGCCCAGCATAATAATGCTGGGCTTTCTTACTTTAGATGTATTAGCTCTGTAATTCGCCTGTAGATGATTCTAAATGTGCTCGTATGAACCACTGAAATTGCTCTAAATCGGCTAGTTGGCTGGTGATCATATCTTCAGAGACCGGATCTAGCTCAGAAAGAGTCTCAATCGCTTTACGGTGATCGGCATTAACGCCGTTATATACTTTATCAAGCGCAGCCAAATGATCGGTGACTAGGCCTTTGCCTACAGAGTATTCGTCCCAAGTACGGCGATCTACAATTGATTTTGGTGTGCCAACAGGTACTGCACCAAGTGTCGCAATTCGCTCTGCAATTGTATCTGTCATTTCGCGTACAATGTCTACTTGCGGGTCTATCATTTCATGTACGCCAATAAAGTTAGGTCCCACTACGTTCCAGTGAATATGCTTTAAAGTAAGCTGTAAATCTATCAATGCAACCATGCGGTTATCTAGCGTAGCTATTGTTTTTTGGGCTGATTCGTCACTCATACCTGGCGCGGTAAATTTAGTTGTTTTGTTTGATTCGTTATTGTTACTCATAATTTCTCCTACATTAAGTAATGTGTTGCTCATATAATATGTTGCGTGATGAGCGTGACTTAAACTTAATAAAGCAACTGTTATGCCGTAAGTTGATTTCTTTTAAAAATCATTTAAAAACATGGGGTTATGTTTTTATTTAAGGTTTTAGAGGCTGGAGGGGTGATTGGATTTTTGAAAAGCCTGCATATATTTGTAAAATATGCAGACTTCGATCTAGTTACTTTTAGGTGTATTTAAACGTTGGCTTTATATTCGTGCGCTTTTAAAACATCGAGCGGCACTATTTCTAATGATTTTTTATTTGTAGCTTCAAGTACCACCGGTGGCGCAACGTTTGCTGAAATAGCATGAAGCCATCTTAGCGCACACAAGCACCATTTATCACCGGCTTTTAAACCTTCAAAATCGTAAAGAGGGTTCGGGCTTATTAAATCGTTACCTTGTGATTTTGAAAATTGTAAAAACTCATCAGTCATAATTGCACACACACTGTGATTGCCAAGATCTGATTCTGGTACATAACAAAACCCTTCACGTGTGTAGCCACCATTACCGCAACATAGTTTTAAGCGTGTGCCGAGTACATTAAATTGATTCGCCATGAAATACCTTAATTAGTGGTGTTTAATAAATTTACTCTATCAGGAGTAACTCGCTTGAGATAGCTATAAAACTTAAAAGAGGGAAGGGCTACACAAACTTAAGCCCGCAGCAAATTGCGGGCTTAGTATTGTTTATTATTTAATACGCAGCGCCATACAATCGCTATGGCCGTTTATGATCATGCTTTTATCAACACGCACGCCACCACCGGAGTATTTACCGGCGGCTGTAAAACTACATATTTGTACGAAGTAATCATCTACTTTAGGCAATGCAAATAGCTGTTGGTATATTTGGTCTTGCTCGGCAAAGTGCCCCATTGTCTTTTCTATAACTTGCTGCTGTTCATCAACAAGTTGAATATTAGCGCCACAGCGTCCCACTATTGGTTTAACTACATATCCGGTTTGTAATAACTCGTCGTTAAGCTCAAACGCGGTATTAAGTAAATATTCATGATTAGGGAATAAGCTCCACAGTATTGGCAAAATAGCCTTGTTACTAGGAATTAATGTCCACAGCGGTTCAAACACCATGACATTTTTACGCAGTAATACATCGACTAAGCGTGGCGTTTCACCAGCTTTGAATTGTGGTTCAAAGTTATCACCTAATGATTGGTCGGCTTCGCATTCTTTACGAATTTGATCAAGTGCGGTTTCCCACGACCACGTTTTCCACACGTAACTCAGTTGTGCGCCGTCTTCATCTACTATGTTGCCTGACTCATTCCAGCGAAGTGTGCTTAAGCCAATTACTAGCTTACATTCAAAGCCTGCGGCTTCAATAGCTTCTTTCATAAATAATGCGTGGTAATGTTCTTCTGGTTCATCATCTTGCAGAATATGAACAAGACCTTTTACCTCACTTTTACGCCATGCTTTTACGAGATCTTTAAATAAATTTTGGCCTGCATCTACACCTGTTTTAACACTAAAGTGTTTTGCCCATTTACCCTGAACTTTGCCGCTTTCCATGTAACACGATGCCGAATCGCAATTGTATTCGTAAACTTTTAAACCTGCTGTTGTTAAGGCAAAGTCAAACCGACTGGTAATTAATTGGTTTAAGCGGTTATCCCACGATTGGCGAATTTTATTAAGTACAACATCGGGTAAATTAAACTTTTTTAATAACTCAGGGTGCTGCAGTACATAGTCGGTTGCATGCATAAATAAACCATGCAGCTCATTTGTTGCATGCTCAATGCTTTGCTGCGCCGTTTGAGATATTGCAAAGTAATTATGCTGATCTTCATCTAAGGATGTAAGTTTATGGCCTTGCATCATTTCTACGTAGGCAGCTTCATCGTCATTCGCAATATTTAACCATGACTTGTTTGCTTGGCCTGTATCTGCTGCTTTATGGGCTTCTATAGTAAATAAGTCAGTGTTTAGCTCAAACGTTGGCTCAGCATATTCTGTTTCATCAGTTTGTGTCATCCAACCTAAAATAGTGGCGTCGCTGTAAGAGCACTCAATCCAATAGTCGCCATCTTTAGTTACTTTTGCTTTTAGTTCACGGCACCAGTTTTGATTTGTTGGCCATATTTGATGCCCTACATTTTGCTCAGCAAGACGTATTTTATCTTCATGCACTTCAACAATGACAGCAACATGGCCTGTTTCTTCAAACTCGCCGCCTTCTTCCCATATAAGTAAACTACCTACTTGAGGGTGATGTTTAGCACCATTTTTAAACGCGTTTAGTGGCAATCTGTTTTGGCTATTTACATCGCGCACTGAACGCAGCTCAAAAATATCGTAAGCCATAGCTATGTCATCAAAAATATAACCATGATTGAGGTACATCCATCTACGGGCAAATTCAACGCATTGCCATTTATAGCCCATGTAAATACCGTCTAGGTAACTACGATAGGCACTACGATTAGGATAAATGCTTTCATCAGCCGTATCATAATCAGATGAGTAAACAGCAACATTACCAGGTGCATAACCTAATAAAGTACCAAAATCACTAGCAGGAGCAGAAGATTTCATAAACAAAGATGTTCAAAATAAGGTGAGATAATTTGCTGACTATATGAGCCAAACTGCGTTATAGCAAGATATTACTGAGTATAATCTTTAATTAAAAATTGGCGCTAAATAGGGCTTAAAATTATATTTTATTAATCCATAGTTTTAAAAGCAGTAGTTAAGAAATCCATCCTTCAAAGTGCTTATACATGTAAAACTGAACCTATATCCGTACTTTGGTTAATTTTTTGTTAAACTGTTGCGCTTGATATAGCAAAACTAGCTAAAATTAGTTAAAAGCTTTAAAAACAGGAAAAACAATGGAAGACATAATAAACAACATTGATATTAATCAATATTTACCCGCTGCAATTACGTGGGCAACCAACATATTACTAGCAATTGCAATTTTACTTGCGGGCTTATGGTTAGCGGGCAAAGTACGCAATTTAATTATTGGCTTGTGTCATAAATACACTCATCTTGACGATACGCTTTTTCGCTTTTTAGGCAGCATGGCTCGCTACATAATATTAGCGTTCGTTATTATTGCTGTGTTAAATCGCTTTGGTGTACAAACAGCCTCTATTATTGCTTTACTCGGTGCTGCGGGACTTGCTATAGGCTTGGCGTTACAAGGTGCAATGTCGAACCTTGCCGCAGGCGTTATGTTGCTAATATTTAGACCTTATAAAGTGAATGACTTTATTGAGGCTGCAGGGCGTTTTGGTAAAGTAACAGAAGTAGATATGTTTACTACTATTTTACAAACGTTCGATAACCAACAGGTTATTATACCAAATAGTCAAATTTGGGGCGCGCAAATTATAAACCATTCACATCATCCAATTCGTGGTGTGGATATGCATTTTGGTGTTGCTTACGGTGAAGATACAACGGCTGTACGTAAAGTTATAGATGGCGTACTTGCAGCGCACCCACACATACTAAAAGATCCAGCGCCTTTTGTTGAAGTAGAAACACTTAACAGCAGCTCAGTAGACTTTTTAGTAAGGCCATTTTGTAAGGGCGAGCATTACTTCGATATTCTTTACACGGTGCCAGAGTTAATTAAAAAAGCACTTGATGAAAACAACATTGAAATACCTTTCCCACATCGTAAAGTTATTTTAGTTAACGAAAGCAAAGATTAATTAAATTTAAAAATATATAAACCTAAGAGCACTTTTAAGTGCTCTTTTTTTGTGTGAAAAAGTTACATACCTGTGTAACCTTTTCTTTTATAAATCATCTCAAATACTACATTATTATCTGTACAGCCCTTTTTTGCTAGGTTGGATGGCTGGTCTTTATTTTGCATTTGCATAGTCGCTTTTAGCTTTAAAGCTCATAAAAACTATTGACCCATTAAATCAAACTGTATGAAGGACTAAACATGGCTGAATCATTTAAATACTCAGGTAATAAAGGGCATGGCGGCGAATTGCATCAAAAGGCATCGGATGAACACCCTACCATGACCACCGCGCAGGGCTGCCCTGTAAGTGACGATCAAAACTCATTACGTGCGGGCAAACGTGGCCCCGGATTATTAGAAGATCACATAATGCGCGAGAAAATTTTTCACTTTGATCACGAACGCATTCCTGAGCGTGTAGTGCACGCCAGAGGCTATGGTGCACACGGATACTTTGAAACTTACGACACGCTTGAAGATTTAACCTGTGCAGATATTTTTCAGCGAAAAGGTGAAAAAACCCCAGTATTTACTCGTTTCTCTACAGTTGCAGGTAATAAAGGGTCTCCAGATTTAGCACGTGATGTACGTGGTTTTGCGGTAAAATTTTATACCCAAGAAGGAAACTGGGATTTAGTCGGTAACAATATACCGGTATTCTTTATTCAAGATGCGATGAAGTTTCCTGACTTAGTTCATTCAGCTAAAGCCGAGCCCGACCGAGGTTTTCCGCAAGCGCAAACAGCACATGATAACTTTTGGGATTTTGTGAGCTTATCGCCTGAGTCAATGCACATGGTTATGTGGGCAATGTCTGATAGAGCTATTCCACGCTCTTTACGCTTTATGGAAGGTTTTGGCGTTCATACCTTTAAATTTATTAATGCCAAAGGTGATGAGAAATTTGTTAAATTTCATTGGAAGCCAAAAGGCGGCATGCAATCTGTAGTATGGAACGAAGCACTTAAGCTAAACGGCGCGGACCCTGATTTTCATCGCAGAGACATGTGGGAATCTATTGGTAACGGCGACTTCCCTGAGTGGGAGCTAGGTGTACAGGTGTTTGATCAGCAATTTGCTGATGAATTTGAATTTGATGTTTTTGATGCCACCAAGCTTATACCTGAAGAGCAAGTACCAGTGCAAATTGTTGGCCGTATGGTGCTTGACCGTGTTGTAGACAACTTTTTTGCAGAAACAGAGCAAGTAGCATTTTGTACTCAAAACATTGTACCGGGGCTCGACTTTACTCCCGACCCGCTACTGCAAGGTCGTAACTTTTCATACTTAGATACTCAAACCAAGCGTTTAGGTGGTCCTAACTTTACGCATATTCCGGTCAATGCGCCTAAATGCCCGATGCGTCATTTTCAGCAAGATGGCCACATGGCAATGCACAATCCAAAAGGGCGTGTTAATTATGAGCCAAACTCATGGAACGCAGGCGAAAACAACCCGCGCGAATGCCCAGTACATGGCTTTAAAAGCTCAAGCGAACCTGAGGTAAGTGGCGGTGATAAACTGCGTTATCGCTCAGAAACATTCAGCGATCATTACAGTCAAGCTCGTCAATTTTATTTAAGTCAAACAGAGGTAGAGCAGGCGCATATTCAATCTGCGTACGTGTTTGAGCTGTCTAAAGTTGAGCATTTGCCAATACGAGAACGTTTGGTATCGCACTTGTTAAATATTGACGAAACCCTCGCAAATAAAGTTGCCGAAGGTCTTGGCTTGCAAGAAATGCCAGCTCCAGCTGAAGCTGCAATGCCAACACGTAAAGACTTACCTGTATCAGATGCGTTAAGTATTTTGAAAAATGCGCCCAACACCTTCAAAGGCCGTAAATTAGGTATTTTAGTAAGTGATGGCTTTAATGCAGAAATTTTTGAATCGGTTACCAATGCACTTAAAAGTGAAGGTGCAAACTTTGAAATTATTGCCCCGCAAGTTGGCGGTGCTAAATGCAGTAAAGGTAAGCACTTTAAAGCTGATCAGGTTATTAATGGTGGTCCATCGGTTTTATACGATGCGGTACTTGTACTCACCACCGAAGATGGAGCTGAAAAACTAGCTGCCATAGCAGAAGCTAAAGACTTTGTAAGTGATGCGTACGCACATATGAAATTTATAGGCTTTACAAATGAGGCTAAGCCTTTATTTAAAGCGGCAGGCCTTGATGGAAAAGTAGATGATGGTTGGATAGATTTAGAGGCACATTCAGCCGATAAATTTATAAATACATTGCGTAATTTAAGATATTGGGAACGTTAGTAAGCTCAATAATCAAAAAAACCACAACATGTAATTGTTGTGGTTTTTTTTAGCTCACCTAGTTAAGGTATTAGTTCAAGCCAACAATAAAATTGGATATATTATGAAGCTTAATGGCGCTTGTCACTGTGGCAAAGTGGTATTTAAGGTCAACTCAAAACACCCTTATCCTTACAATTTATGTTACTGCTCTATATGCCGTAAAACCGCAGGGAGTGGCGGGTTTGTTATTAATTTAAACGCGCAATACAGCACGCTTGAGGTTACAGGGCGTGAACACATAACTATTTATCATGCAAAAATAGGCGATAAAATCAGCCCTGCAGAGCGTCATTTTTGTAAGCATTGTAGTGCTAACTTGTGGTTATACGATGCACGTTGGCCTGAGCAAGTTCACCCCTTTGCAGGTGCAATAGATAGTGAGTTACCCATACCGCCAGAGCGCACTCATTTAATGCTTGGTAGTAAAGAAAATTGGGTAAATGCGCCCATTAATGAAGGTGACAAGCAGTTTGAAGAATACCCTGATGAAAGTATTGCTGCTTGGCATAAGCGTTTAAACCTCGAAAAGTAACGCAATTTTTTGTATGAGCTAAGCTTAAATTTAGGGGCAATTAAACGCATATTTAGTTAATTAAATATTAAAAATCACCGCGTAAGTAAAGGAGAATATTATGGCAGTCTCAGCAATACCAAAAGGGTTTCATTCAGTTACACCTTATTTAATTATGAATGACGCACAAAAAGCGATAGATTTTTATTGTGACGCATTTAGTGCTGAACACGTAATGCAGATGCCTTTACCTGATGGTGGAATAGCACATGCAGAAATAATAATTGGTGATTCGCATATTATGCTTTCAGATAATGGTTCTGAAGAGCATTTAAAAAACCCAAAAGAGCTCGGTGGTACAGCGCTAAGCCTTATGCTTTATGTTGAAGATGTTGATACCGTGTTTAAAAAAGCAATTGAGCTTGGTGCAACAGAAATAAGACCCGTACATGATCAGTTTTATGGTGATAGGACCGGCACGCTACAAGACCCATTTGGTCATATATGGATCATTGGTACACACAAAGAAGATGTTAGTGACGAAGAGTTAAATAATCGAATTGGGAATATAACAAATCAAGAGCAAGACGCATAACTCACATGCTAATTAGATTTATGTAGCTTTCTACTTACGTTGATGGCTTTAATGGAAGGCTTGTGGCTTTTGCTTCAACTTAACTAGGTTTTGCCTTGTTATCGACACGGTTTTCTTACCTAAAAGTAGCTCACTTAGTAAAGTGAGTTGGTATAGATTACTAGTTAAATTTTAGGCATAAAAAAACCTCAGCCAATAATTAGCTGAGGTTCAAAAAGTGGTACCAGCGGCCGGACTCGAACCGGCACTCCTTTCGGAAGGGGATTTTGAATCCCCCATGTCTACCAATTTCATCACGCTGGCATAATTTTTCTTTAATCTTTTAAGCATAAAAAGATAAAGAAAAACCACTTAAAATAAAAAGGATACTTATATACCTCTTATTCTGTATCCGCATTATACAAACAAAAGAGGGGGCGGCAAGCATTTTCTTTTGTTTGTAATAACAACTGATTGATAATTAATCGTTTATAGCAAGGAGACTCCACCGGCAAATTTTTTAAGTCTTTTTGGGCTGATATATAAAGCGAATATTTTGGGTTATGAGTGCTATTAAATTGTCATGCGATTGAATAAATGAGCAATTGAACTATTGATAATAGTGAATCGTATTATAATAGTTATTCCTGCTTTATGCCGATTTTGCGTTTAATTCAGGTATTATTTGTACAACAAGGCTTTTAAGACATTAATTATGATCCAATTAAGTGCCAAACAGAACATTCAATCGATTGTTAAAGCTATTAAGGCAGAGGAAGCATCACTTCGTCAAAAATACCCATTACTTGCACATCAAAATACCTTAGGGTTAATTATTTTATTGCTGTCGCTTAGCGCATTAATTGGTGTTGGTGCTTTATATTATTTAGCCTTAATACCTGCTTGGGTATGTATAGTACTTGCGGCTATTGCTGCGTCTATTTCCCATGAGTTAGAGCACGACCTTATACATAAACAATACTTTAGCAATCAGCCTTTCATGCATAATTCTATGATGTTAGTAGTATGGTTAATGCGGCCAAATACTATTAGCCCATGGTACCGACGTAAAATGCATTTACACCACCACAAAACCTCAGGCACACAACAAGACCTAGAAGAACGCTTGGTGGGAAACGGTATTAAAAATCCATTTTTACGTGCGCTAGTTATTGTAGATGGGTTATTAGGGCTAATTATTTCTACTAAACGTTTTAGAAAAGAAATTAATGGCTTTAGTTTTTCGAGTGTTTTTAATGCAGGATTTCCGGTAACAACTGCGTATTTCGCTATTTTATATAGCGTTATTTTATTCCATATTGTTGATTTATTTATACCACTTTCGCTAAATTCGCCTAGCTGGGTACTAAGCATAATGAATGTGTTTGAGTTTTTAATGGTTGTGCTCATTGTGCCTAATATTATTCGTTCAAGTTCGCTTAATTTTGTTACCTCAAGCATGCATTACTATGGTGGCGTTAATAACATGCTTGAACAAACTCATGTACTAACGAGTCGTTTATTCATGCCGTTTCACTTATTTTGTTTTAACTTTGGTAAAACGCATACCATCCATCATTTTGTGCCAAATCAGCCGTTTTATTTACGCCAAATGCTAAGTAAAAAAATACTTAAAGTAGTGGCGCAGCACAACGTGCGCTTTAACGATTTTGACAGCATTAAAAATGCGAATGCTTATAAATAATTACCTCCAACATTAGGAGGTCTTACATTGCTATTCTTATTTTATAATCTGAATAGCAATTATGTACCAAGCCTATTACTCTCCAGCTTCTTCTATCCACCACCGCGCTTATTAAAACTCACTTAACGTGCGTTGGTTGACTATTCAATGCCATTTTTAAATCAACAAAAGCAAAAATGGTAGGTTTAATTAGCGCTAAATCTTTACACTAAAAATAGATAAAGCCCCCCATAGTTGGGCATCTAACTTAAATGGGATTGATTATTGTAGAGCCTTCAGTAATAGTGGTTATAGAGCGAACTAATTATGTTCTTAATAATACATAAGGGCTCGTGCTCATCAATATTATAAAACCAATAAATATAATAAGGACACACAGGATGAAAAAATCACTAATTTCAGTAGCGCTGGGCTTTGCTGCCCTTAGTGCATTTTATGCCAATGCAAACATTGATCAGCAAGTGGAAAAGGTTGAGCAACAGGTTATTGATTGGAGACGTGATTTTCATCAAAACCCTGAGCTTGGAAATCGCGAAACCCGCACAGCAGGTATTGTCGCTAAGCACTTAAAGTCGCTGGGTATGGAAGTACAAACAGGGATTGCTTATACAGGCGTTGTGGGGCTATTAAAAGGTGCAAAGCCTGGCCCAACAGTAATGCTACGCGCAGATATGGATGCGCTGCCCGTTACTGAAAAAGCCGATGTTGATTTTAAATCAACTAAAACCACTAATTACCGTGGTGTAGATGTAGGCATAATGCATGCTTGTGGGCACGACACGCACGTGGCTATGCTAATGGGCGCTGCACAAGTGCTTGCAAACATGAAAGATGAGCTACACGGTAATATTATGTTTGTATTTCAACCTGCAGAAGAAGGCGCACCAGAGGGGGAAGAGGGTGGCGCTGAGCTAATGCTTAAAGAAGGCATATTTAAACAATACAAACCAGAGGCTGCTTTTGGGTTACATATAACATCTAGTTTGCACAGCGGTAAAATTGGTTATAGAAGTGGCCCTGCAATGGCCAGTGCAGACCGATTTGAAATAACAGTACATGGCAAGCAGGCACACGGCTCTGCACCGTGGACTGGGGTTGACCCCATTGCCGCAGCTGCGCAAATAGTAACAGGCGTAAATCATATTGTTAGTCGCCAAATCAACATTACCAAAGAGCCTGCTATTGTCTCGTTTGGTAAGATAGCGGGTGGGGTACGTAATAATATTATTCCTGAAGAAGTCGAAATGGTAGGCACAATTCGTAACTTTGATATGGATAACCGAGCACAAATATTTGAAAAAATAAAAACCACAGCCACGCACATTGCTAAATCGTCAGGTGCTACTGCAGAGGTACACATTCACGAAGGTTATCCGGTAACGATTAATAACCCACAGTTAACTGCGCAAATGTTACCTAGCCTTAAAAAAGCAGCAGGTAATGAAAACGTAGTTGAAATGGGAAAAATAACCGGCGCAGAAGATTTTTCGTTTTACGCTTTAGAAGTGCCGAGTGTATTTGTATTTTTAGGCGGTACACCAAGTGAGCAAGATTTAAATACAGTGGCTAGTAATCACTCACCTTATTTTTATGCCGACGAATCATCGTTTAAAGTAGGCACTAAGGCGCTTAGCCTGTTAGCTGTTGATTATTTAAACGCACATAAAAGATAGCTTAAACACACCACGTTACGCTATTAGCTTAACGTGGTATTGCTGTTTTATTTAAAACATCGGATCATGTTTTTAGCACTTGCTCAACTTTTAAAAAATCACTCTCAAAAATTAAAAATCTAACCGAACATACAAATGAACCGGCGAGCAGTTTTTTATATTTTAAAAATAATGAATCGATATTGCCGGTCTTATATCTCGATTCAATCTTCATAAGCATTAAGGATTTAAATAATGGAAATTACTGGAAGCTGTTACTGTGGTGAAATTAAATACCAAGCAAAGTCTCAAAATAACAACGCACTTGTTTGCCATTGTAGCGATTGCCAACGTATGTCGAGCGGCCCATTTAGAGCAGTCATAATTGCAGAGCCTAACTCAGTCGTTTTTACTAAAGGCGAGCCAAAAGAGTATGTTAAAACAGCACAGAGCGGCAATAAACGTGCGCAAGGCTTTTGTGGTACGTGCGGCACTACACTTTACGCAACTAATGAAGCAAAGGCCGATAGAGTGTACGGCCTGCGTATAGGTGCTGTTGATCAGCGAGATGAATTTACCCCAGCTGCACAAATTTGGTCGCAATCAACGCTTAAATGGCTAAACGATTTACACCAGGTGCCTGCTTTTGAAACTACACCTCAATCATAAGTGCTGTGAGCGTTGAGAAAATAAAACAGCTAATTAGCTATGCTTTGCTAGTGGGAAAATCTCGCTAGCTGCATTTTACTCCCTCCTTTTACCTCCTCTTTATATAAAAATTAAAGTATTTGTAGGCCAAATGACTTTGTGAATTATTTTCATATTTTATTGAAATATATGCCTATATGCTCATTTGTAGTAATACCTCACCTCAGTTTTTGTATTTAAGCTCATGATATTTATAAAAATAAAGTTTATTTTTATATGTACCTATTTGGCTTGTTAATTGCTGATAAACACCACGGACTACATATTAATGATGAGGTGAAACGAATGAAAATTTTATCCACGAGCGAAGTAGGGGCTGAATTAGAAGCAGCCAAATCACGTTTAAAAAAATTACCCCACTGGAAACTCTCTGAAAAGTTAGCCTTAGAGCTGCGCTTAAAACAACTAAGCGCTTACTTTAACGAATACAAAAGTTAGCGTTTGATTTATTAGCGTAATAGATATGGAAATTAATCCCCTTGTTTAAGCGGTTTTAAATAATATGGCTAAGGAAAAACAATGAAAAGCAAAAGGTACTGTAAAACGGCCATCGTGCTAGTAACTTACCACTGCAATGAAGGTGTTATAGAGCGCGTTAAAGAAATACAAAAATACGCCAGTAATTACATCATCACGATTGTTGATAACTCAACACAAAAGTACAAACAAAGGTATAACTTACGCCTAAGATTAAAGGCGATTGACCCCAACATTATTTATATTGATCACACACTAAACTGTCGGTTTACGGCTTATAACGTGGGGCTGCAAACAACGTTGAGTGATTTTGTTGTTTTTCGTACTGACGACGATGTATTTGATGAAAAGCACACTTTTAAACTAATAAACGAAGGCTTTGAAGAGGACTTTGTTTTTACTCCCTATTACTTTGATAATACAAAAAAAGTAGAGCACACTTATCAAAGACCGATAGAAACCCTGGTATTTAAAAAGAATTCATTATTAGCGTTTTTACCTTTTGAAACAGCCCCAAGCAGCGATTGGCAGCTAATGAAAAAGATGTTTGCTACAAAAAGCAAAAAGGAAGTGCCACTCGTTCTTTTGTATAAAAAACCGCATGGTCGCGAGGAGCTTGCTGTATGAAACTAGCAATAATAGCGCATCCCCGATTTCCTATTAAATCTCCCTATGCTGGTGGGCTAGAAGCTTTTACTGGCGCATTAGTTGAATACTACCAATCAGTTTATGAGGTTACTTTATATGCTCACCCAGACAGTGAGGTTGACTGTAAATTAAAATCGTTCCCGATAGATAACAGCCAATATCAACAATACCCCGATATAGTTGAAAACGATTTTATGCTCAAGGTAATGGACGATATAACTAAAGAGCAGTTTGACGTAGTGCATAACAACTCCCTTAACCCGATTCCCATACTGTGGGCCAGTAAAAATAATATTCCTATGTTAACCACGTTGCACACACCGCCTTACTCAAAATTAAAAGCGGTGGTAGGGCTGGCTTCTTACTCGCCATTTATACACTTTACTGCAGTGTCGCACTCTTTAGCAGAAGCGTGGGAGCCTTTTATAAACGATAAAGTAGAAGTGACCTACAATGGTATAGACCTTAAACGCTGGCAGGTAACAAAAAAGCCGCAAGATTATGTGTTTACGTATGGTCGAATATTACCAAGTAAGGGCATTGATATAGCAATATCTACAGCTCAGCAAATGGGGATTGCTATTAAATTTGCCGGCCCCATAGCCGATCAACACTATATGGATGACGTAGTGCGGCCTTTACTAAAACCCTGCGATACCTATTTAGGGCACCTTGATCACCATAGTATCAAACACCAATTGGCTCATGCCAAAGCTGCAGTATTTGGCACCCGATGGGATGAGCCTTTTGGGCTTTCTACTTTAGAAGCTATGGCAACAGGTACGCCTGTGGTGTCGTTTAATCGCGGTGCATTTGCTGAAATAGTCAGTGAAGGCGCAGGCGTGCTTGCTAAGGGCAATAATGTAAATAGTTTAGCCGCCGCGCTCGAAGCTTCATTCTCACTAAATCAAAGCGATGTAATTAAAAGCGCTCGTAATTTTCCTATTGCAAAAATGTGTAGCGAATATAGCAATATACTGGGGAGAATTGCATGAGAATACTGATGGTCGCAAGCCCAATAGTCTCTTTAAGGCAGCCCTTTAAAGGGGGCACAGAAGCCTTTGTTGCTAATTTAGCTAACGCATTGTGTAAAAAAGGCCACACTGTTGATGTGTTGTGTAAAAAAGGCCACACTGTTGATGTGTTGTGTAAAGATGCTGATGAAGAAAACGAGTTTAACATTTTACAGTTAGACGAATCCCCACTGCGCATGAAAGACAACATAACCACAGAGGAAGAAGGCCAAAAGCTGTACCAGGCTGCCCAATTTGCGCTAATAGATAATTCGTATTACGACGTTGTGCATTACCACAGTTACTACCATGCACTCTATGATGTAGCATTACTTCATAATATAAAAAGCGTAATTACTTTACATGCCCCGGTATCACCAAAGTTAGGCTTAATACATAAGCTGCATAAAGCGCGTAGCGATCACCGCTATATTGCCGTATCTAACAGGTTATGCAAAGAGTGGGAGGCTCATCTAGGTAGTGCCATTAAAGTGATTTCAAATGGCGTTACTCTACCCAAAAGTGAGTGTGTGCAAAAAATTAATAAAACCCACGATTTATTTTGGATGGGACGTATTAACGCCGAAAAAGACCTAGTATCGGCGATTAAAATAGCGCAAAAATTACAGCGCAAATTATGCATAGCTGGCCCCGTTGAGGATAGGGAATACTTTAATGCTCACGTCGAACCGCTACTTACAGACTCCATTTATTATATTGGGCATTTAAAACACGATGAATTGTTTACACAGCTTGCTAAATCTTGTTTGTTTTTAGCTACCTCTAAGTGGAATGAACCTTTTGGCCTAACCACTATTGAAGCGCTTGCTCATGGTATACCTGTTGTAGGCTTTAAAACAGCCATACCAGAAGAACTACGATTTTCTAACGTGTGTACTGCACTAAACAATGTGGATGAAGCTGTATCAGCCATTAAAAAGCTAGGCAAAGTATCGCCGCAAGCGTGCCAATCTTTTGCTAAAAACTTCGACTTTAACGTGACTGTTTCAAATTATGAGGCCGAATATGCAGCACTTATATGAGCCAAATTTACCGACTGTATTTTTTTATGTTCACCATCATGGCGCGGGCCACATTACACGTGCTGAGTTACTTATTACTAAGTTACAAAATAGCTATAACGTAGTGGTGCTTTATGGTGATTTAAACGTAAAAATTGCTTTGAATAAAGTGTGTAAGCGGAGCATTTTTGAAAAGCTACCTTCAAAATGGGCAGGCCAAAGCGCTGTACAAAGAAGCTATAACACTGCATTTGAAGGAATAGAACATAGCGAAGCGCCACTTGAACGCTCCATAACCTTTAACCTATTGGCGCAGCAATACAAACCGGTACTATTTATTAGTGATGTATCGGCCGAACTGACTATTATGGCCAGAAGCATTGGTTTACCTGTTTTAATGCAGCGCCATTCGGGTGATATTAGTGGCGACCCCACGCAAGTGTTTGCTTACGAATGCGCGACTAAACTATATGCCCCGTACCCAAAGCAGCTAGAAACACCTCACTACAGCTATTTTAATAAAACTCATTATTTAGGATTTATATCAAAATACACAGGTTGTGAAAGCGCCACCAATACAGATTTTGGCAGCTGTATTACTTTGCTAATGACCGATGCCCAAAGCGCGGCATTAATTGCCCGTACACTGATTAAGTACACCGAACACGTTGAGGTTATTGGTTGCCAAGGTGAAGCCATTGAAGGAGTAACCTACAAAGGCAAAGTGAGCAATATAGATCAAGCGATTTCAGCAAATGTGGTTGTAACAAGTGGTGGCAATAACGCAGTATCACAGTTGTTATCACTGGGGAAAAAGTTGATTGTTATACCCGAAAACCGACCCTACCAAGAGCAAGATGAAAAAGCGCGCATGTTAGCTAAAAATAACCTCGCAGTGCATTTGCCTTTTTCAGCGTTTTTACAGCACAACAATGCCCAAATAGAGGCTGCGTTGGTTAATGTAAGAAAAACCCGAACAAGTAAAACACAAATAATAAATGCTACAGAACAGTTTACCAGCGAGTTTGTAGAATTAGTTAAGGAGGTTGCAATTGAGTCATAATTTTTCAATCGTTACTATTGTAAAAGGCCGCCACCAGCAGCTTGCTAACCTTATCCATAGTATAGAAAATAGCACGCTTCGCCCATCTGATATGGTGGTGGTGTGGATGGATGAAAAAAACAGCCACAATGTTACCCCAAACACGTCTTTTGTGACTAAAAATGTGTACATACAAGAAAACGGCTTACCCCTTGCTAAAGCGCGCAACACGGGGGTTAAAAATGCGCAGCAAAACGACGTTATATTTATAGACGTAGATTGCATTTGCTCCCCAACACTTTTTGAAAGTTTACTTGCTAAACTTACGCACGGATTAGTGGTCAGTGCTAAAGCAAAGTATTTACCGTATGTGCCCAAAAGCGGTAACTATGAATTATTAGTGGAGGAAGCTGTTGATCACCCTAAACGCAAAAACTTACCTATAAACGAAGAGGTAGATTTTTTAACTTTTTGGTCTTTAATTTTTGTGATTAACAAACGTGACTTTAATAAAGTTAATGGTTTTGATGAGCAGTTTATTGGTTACGGCGCAGAAGACACCGACTTTGCAATGCAGTGCAAAGTAAGCAATATAAAGCTTAATTACATTGATGACTGGGTATTGCACCAGTACCACGATAAGTTTACGCCACCTTTAAATTACACCGAAGATATTTGTAACAACGCCAATACATTTGCAAAAAAGTGGCAATTTTTACCTATGTTTGGTTGGCTAAAAAAAATGGCCGCAATGGATATAGTTAAAATTGACGAAAAGAGCCACAGCGTTAAATTTTTAAAAAAACCGACCACCGATGAAATAGAAGCATGTCGCTCTACCTCGCCGTATTAAATTAGGTGCGTTAAATGCTAAAAGCGAAACAACCAATGGATATGACAAACGATTATTGAAATTTTTTTCCTACATGACTGTCTATTTATAAGACCGTCATGTGGAGAAATATATGTGTAGTTCACCTAAAAGTAGCCGAGCCGTTAAAAAGTCAGCCATTAGCTTTAATGATGAGCTTACTCAAGAGCAGCGCTTGCGTTTTGCTGCAAAAGCTAATTTAGCACAAGAGCGCCGTGAACAGCGCGAAGCAACGAATAAACGCTATGAGCAAAAGCATGCGAGTAGTAAACCTTCGTCTGGTTTATTTTCGTGGTTACAGCAGCTAGTTAGCTGATTTAGCTAAAGTGGTGTTTTTACCACTGCCCAAACCACATAAAGCACACAGTACTCCTGCAATAGCGCACAGCCATAATGGTGCACTCCAACTTCCCGTAGTCGTGTGTAATGCACCCGCTAGCATAGGACCAATAGCCGCGAGCAAATAACCTACGCTTTGCGACATTCCCGAAAGCGACGCTGCTTGTTGCGAATCGTCAGTTCGTAAACTAATAAACGACAGCCCCAATATAAAACATGCCCCAGAGCAAAAACCCAGCATTAGGGTCCAAACAAAAGCAAAGCTAGGCATGTAAAGCAGCCCCAATGCACTGAGTGCACTCAACATGGCTAAAATAAAGCTAAGCGCGCTTTGATCTTTTAATTTTGCCAATAGGGGGATTAATATTAAACCCGGTAATGCAGTCGCTATTTGAAAAGCACCATGATAAGCACCTGCTTGGGTAGCTGAGTGACCGGTTTCGGTTAATATGCTTGGTAACCACGTAATAATTATATAATTTAAAAACGAGTTTAAGCCCAGCAGTAGAGTAATTTGCCATGCTAGTAAATAACGCCATACACTTTTTGACGTGTCAGTGTGTTGAGCAATACTCGCGGGTTTTGTGTGCTTACTTAATTGCGACATCCATACAATAATACTCGCCAAAGTAATAAGAGCTGATGAGCCCAGCGCAAGTTGCCATCCTAATCCGTTTAACTGACTAAGCGGAAATACCAAAGTAGAAAACCCACCCGATACCACGCCCATAGTAAGCACGTAGGCTGAGGTCATTAACGCAACCTTTGCAGGAAAGTCGCGCTTAATTAAACTTGGTAATAATACGTTTGCAATGGCAATGCCCACACCAATAATAGCGGTGCCTACAAAAAGCATGGCTGAGGTATTTATTACCCGCGCTGCAACCCCAGCAAGTATAAATAACAAAGCTACAAACAAGGTGCGCTCTAACCCCTGCTTTTTAGCAAGAGTTGCGGCCATTGGCGATACAACCGCAAAGGCAATGAGTGGCAATGTTGTTAAAAACCCAGCTTGCGATGCGCTAAGCCCAAAGTGATTAATAATTTGTTCAAGCACAGGTGCAATACCTGTAAATGTGGCGCGTAAATTTGCGGCAATAAGTAATATGCCAAGCACAAGTAATATGCCAGCAAAGCGTGATTTAGGTGTGTTATTTAACAAAAGGGGAGACCATTAAAGCTAATACTTAATGGGCGCTAGTATAAAGGCTTAGCAAAAACTATAATTTAGAGATAATGACATTAAATAACTAAAAACAGACAAAACTATGTTTGATGCAATTGGCTGGGACGACATTAAAAATTTTGAAACTATGGCGCAGCCCATAATAGCCAAAATAGAGCATGCCCATGCAAGTCACGAAATACCACTGCATACCCATCCAAAAGGGCAATTAATTTTAGCGCTACATGGTTATGTAACGTGTGAAGTGTCGGCAAAAATGTGGATGGTGCCTACGCACAGTGCAATTTGGATCCCAGCACAAAAGGTGCATAGCAATAGGGCGTCTGATAACGCGCAGCTTTGTCATTTATTTATTGATAGTAGTAAAAACGGTATGCCGTTAAATACCTGTACGTTAGCCATTACGCCGCTGGTTAAAGAGCTAATGTGTGAGTTGGCTGGGCATAATCAGCACTATACTTTAAATAGTAAAACAGCGCGTTTAGCGCAGGTGTTATTTGATCAACTTATTGAAATGCCCGTACAACCACTGGATTTTGTATTATCTAAAAACGAGATAATTCAAACCATGAGCGATCAGCTTATAAATATGCCAAATAACCGAAAAACACTACCACAATGGGCTAAGCAGTTTGCATTAACTGAGCGCACATTAGCGCGGTTAATTAAAAAAGAAACAGGCATGGCATTTGGAAAATGGCGTACGCAATTGCATATAATTACAGCCTTAAAAGCGCTTTCTGATAAGCAAAGTGTGCAGCAGGTGTCGGAGTTATTAGGGTATGAGTCGGTGAGTGCGTTTATTACTATGTTTAAAAAGGTAATGAAAAAGTCGCCCATGAAATACATGAGCGACTTAAATCAGCTAAATTAGCTTAGTCCTTAAATAAGCACTACCACGTATAAGTTGCCGAAAGCATCGCGTTACGAGGCCTGCCCGGGAAGTATCTGTCACCGGTGAAACTGGTGTAATCGGCGCGCTCCGCATAAGCCTCATCAGTTAAGTTAATAATACGAGCAAGTAGCTCAAGATTACTAGTAACTTGCCACTGTGCGCGCAGGCTTAAAACATCATGCCCTTGGTATTTATTTAAGTTTTCTGGGTCGGTGTAGTAGTTACCAACGCGGTGCCACTGCAAAGCAAATTGCGTATTACTGAGTGCCTGCCATGTTAAATCGAGATTAGCAATATTACGCGGCGCGGTGTCTATGTCGTTGCCGTTTATATTTAAACCGTTAAGTATTTGGTTGTTAGTATAAGTATGCTTTGCGTGAGTGCCTGCAAAGTTAAGCGCAAGCGACTTAGTGAGCTGGTAGTCAAGCTCAAGCTCAATACCACGATGGCGAGAGCTGCCATTATTTACCGTAAAAAAATCACTATCGCGATAAATCGTATTGTGTTTACTCATAGCGTAAAGTGACACACCATAACGTAGTTTTTCGTAAATCCCTTTAATACCCAGCTCTGCGTTATTCGCTATTTCGGCGCTTAAATTTGCAGTAGTTTGCTCGCGTTGTAATTGGTATAGCTCAGCCGCTTGTGGCGCTCTGTAACCACGAGAAAAGTTCGCATAAAGCGTGTTATTTGTATTGTACTGATAACTAACCCCAAGCTTTGGCGATAGATTACTAAAACTATTTTTAGCACTCGCTGGGCGGCTGTATCGGCAGCCACCAAAGCCGCATTCTGTGCCATCGTCTTTTGTTCTACCTGCTAGCATATTATTGGTGTAGTCGTACTGCATATGCTCGTAGCGCAAACCTGCGGTAAGTAACCATTTATTTAATTGCCAATCAAGCGATGCAAAAGGGGCATAAAGCGTGGCGTTTACATCGTAATCGTAATGCTTACCTTGGGGGACTGTAGCAACTAAAAATGCAGAGCCCTGAGTTGGCTCGTTTTGGCTTTGAATAAAGTCGGCTTGCGTGTATTCGCCATCAAGCCCTAGGTTTATTTTTATATTACTTTGTAAATTATATTGATAAAGCGATTGTATGCCAAAACCTGTTTGGCTGTTTGTTTCAAGCGGTGTGCCGGGTAAAAAGTGCTTAAAAAAGTCCATGCTTTGGTCGCGAAAATATAACGTAGTAGAGAGCACATCATCGTTATTTAATTGCCATGTTGCATTGCTCCATGCTCTAAATGCACGTGCTTTTCTAAATGCGTCAGGGTCAAAGTTTTTTTGCGCGAGGTCTTCGTTTTTATAACTTTCAAAGCCTGTAATAAATCCAGCCGTTTGCTGATCAAGATTTGTGTAAGTAAGCCCTGAAGTTAGTAGTAAATTATTAATTGAATAGCGATGGCGAATATTTACTTTTTGTTGCTCTACGCTTTCGTCGTCGCGGTAACCGCTATCGTCGGTAACACTTGCGTTAATGCCTATACCGCTGTTGCCGTAATCTTGCCCTGAGCGTAATTTGTAGCGAGTATAACCGTACGAGCCATAATCTAAACCAACTAAGCCACCGCCTTGTGTGGTGTCGGGCGTTATTACATTAATAACACCATGCACAGCGTTTGAGCCATAAAGCGCAGAGCCAGGGCCTTTTAGCACTTCAATGCGCTGCGCCATTTCGCTGTGCGCCTCAAATAGCTCGTTTATGTTACAAAACCCAGCGGCTCTCAGTGGTATACCATCTTCTAAGGTTAATATGCCACCACATGCGCCTGCGCCCGAAAGTACCGGAGAGCGAAGTGCGGGTAAATACTCTTGGCCATTTCCGCGTTGAATATTAGCCCCTGCTACACGTTGCAGGGCTTCTTCAATATGGGTAGGCGCTATGCTATTTAGCTGCGCTTCACTAAGTGTACTTATTGATAAAGGGAGTGGGGTAGATAGTGCTTCAATACGTGATGCCGTAGTTGTTATGGTTTCTATTGCATCGTTGTTTTGATTATTGGCAAACGCAGTGTGGCTAAAGGGTAATATCAGCGGCAAAAAATAAGGTTTCATACATTCCTTGAAAGTAATCTATATTGCATTGCCTCTATAATATGCGGTTTTAATATGCATTTAAACTTGTTGCGTTAAAGCGTACGTAACCTGTAAACCCGATATGTAATTGATAAAACAAAACAAGCCACAGCAGGAAACACCAAAGCCAGCACTAAGTAATGCTTAAATAAAACGTAGCCGGTTATACCGCCTATTAAAAAGCCTGCAATAATGAGTAAAAACATAACGCCTTTACGGGTATCAAATTGCTCACCTTTAAGCGCTTTACCTAGCATTAAACCAAGGTCAGTAAAAATACCGGTTAAATGTGTCGTACGTATAACAGCACCACTGTAATTAGTTGCTAGCGCATTTTGTAACCCACACGCAGCTGACGTTAAAACAATGCCGTAAACGAATGTGTTTTTGAGTAAATAAGCACTCGCAAGTAGTAGCAATCCTTCAATAAAAAGCAAAGTGTCGTAATGACGACCAAGCTTTAATGAGCCACCAGAGAGCAAAAAGCCCGACAGTGCCGAACCCAACATAAAGCTAATAATTATTGAAAGTAGCAATAAGGCAGTACTAGGATTAGTTATTGCTTTAATACCAAGTAAAGTAACAGAGCCAGATACATGCGAAATAGCCTGGTGCTCAAATCCTAATAAGCCTACAGCGTTTACTATGCCCGCTATAAATGCGAGCGTAAACGCGCCATATTCAACCCACTTTGGTAGTTTTGTAAACATTGGTTATCTCTTAACGTGTGCGGTGTTAATTATTGAGTTTGTGTTTTAAAACGCTTTATTTGCTCATCAACTAATTTTGTATCTATTACGCCACGCTTAAAAGCAATGTAAGTAGGAAACGTAAACTCATTGAGCTGCCTAGCGGATACGTTTTTATATTCCTTTGAGTACCACAAACCCGCTTGATAGTTAGTTATTGCATATTCAACGCGATTTTTTTCTAGCAGCTCAAAAGTGTCTTTAGTTGAAAGTGAACGAAGCAGATTATTCTCATCAAGGTTATACTTTTTAGCAATAACCTCAGGCACAGGAACGCCGCGCAGCATTGCTATTGGGGTATTTGATAAATCGTCAGTGAGCAATTTATCTTTGTTTAAAGCAAATAAACCATACTTAGTAGTATGCAAGGGCACGCTTGTAAAATCTAAATACCTTGCTCGTTCCTCTGTATTGGCCAAAGAGAAATAGCAGTCGTAGTAGCCCAGCGCCATTTCTTTTTTAACGCGCGCCCATGGCAGATGAATTACGTCAATTTTAAGATTTAAGTTACGCTCAATAAAGGTTAAGTATTCAATATCTAAACCCGTGAACGTATCGCTTTTCTCATCAAATATAGTAAAAGGCGGGTAGTGAGTTGTTACGCAGCGCAAAGTCTTACTTGGCGCTGCAAGTAATAATGAAGGTAAAGTTAAAGCTAAAAACAGAAATATTGCGCGCATAAATAAAAATTCGATATCTTTTAAAATACATAAATTGAACGCCAATTATACAGTTACTGAGCTTAATTGCATTGATCTAAGTATTTTTACCTAGCGTATAAGTTAAATTTTGTGAGATATACCATGTTTAACGCAGAGCAGCAGTCACGCATTATCGAAATGGCGTGGGAAGATAGAACCCCTTTTGAGGCAATAGAGCAGTTATACGGATTAAAATACCCGCAGCTGGTGGTATTTATGCGCGAACATATTTCAAAAGGCAGTTTTAAAGTGTGGCGTAAACGCCATGCTGGTCGTAAAACAAAACACTTAAAATTACGCGATCCCGCTATTATGCGAAGCCACTGTAAAACACAATATAAACAACGTTAAATAAATGTAAGCTGTTTCATATGATGTTCAGCCGTGTTTGTTAACCTTTAGCTATTAATTACGCTAGAGATTATTTATGAGAGCACTAACATACACAGCACTAATAGCATTGGCTTTATGTTCAATAAGCGCAGATGCGAAACCGCATAAAGATAAGCATGGTCATAAACACGGCCATAATAAGCATCATTCACATAAACACAACGACAATGACTACCTTTCTAAAAAAGAGGCAAAGCAGTTAATTCGCGCAGGTTGGACGCCACCAGGGCTAAGTAAAAGCTACCACCGAGGCGACTATTTAGATCGTGATTTATATAAACGAGGTAGAGTGATTGAACGCTCTAGAGATAATGGTACAGTGAGTATAGAAATAGACCGTACAGTTATCCATATGGTGCACGACACCCGAGAAATACTTTCAATTTTAAGTCGCTAAACTAACTTTATAAGGATATTAAAATGCTTATTGCGCTGGCTATAATTATTGGCTTTTTTTTACTGGTTACCTTGTTGCCTATGTCGTACAGCCAGCATTACTTAGTGCGTAGCTGCGACTTTGTGCGCTTACAAGTATTTTATATTGCCAGTTTTGTAGCCGTTACATCGTTGTTTTTATTATGGCAAAGTAGCGCAATAGGTTATGTATTTATAGCCTTAACCTCATTATTTATAATGATTTTACAAGGTAAATGGATTTACCCGTATACGTGGCTTGCTAAAAAAGAAGTGCAAAGCGCACCAAAGCATATAGACCACAGCGTACGAATTATGTCGGCAAATGTACTTATGTCGAACCATAAAAGTGAGCAGCTAATTAGCCTTGTAGATGAGCATCAACCCGACCTACTTATTACGCTTGAGAGCGATAGCTGGTGGGAAAATAAATTATCAGTCATTAAAAAAAATTACCCGTATTACATAGAATGCCCTAAAGACAATCGTTATGGCATGCACTTATACAGCAAGTTTAAAATACTCGATGCACAAATATGTGAGCTAATAGAAGAAGATATTCCTTCAATTCATATTCTGTTTGAAAATGATGAAGGCCTGCAAATGCAAGGTCACTTTATTCACCCCGCACCACCAAGCCCGACAGAGGAAGACTCATCACGTCCGCGCGACTCTGAGCTAATAATGGTGGCTAAAGCACTTAAAAACCCAACACGACCTACCATAGTTGCCGGTGATTTAAACGACGTAGCATGGTCGCGTAGCACCCGTTTGTTTATGCAAATAAGTGGCTTTTTAGACCCTCGAAAAGGCCGTGGTTTTTATAACACCTTTCATGCAAGCTACTTTTTTATGCGTTGGCCGCTCGATCACTTATTTCACAGCGAAGGCTTTAAAGTAAAACGTATTAAGCGCTTAGCTAAGTATGGCTCTGATCACTTTGCGCTACTGACTGAGCTTTCTTTTGAGAACGCCAATCAGGAGTCACTAGAAGATAAACCCGAAGATCTAAAGCATGAAGAAATCCAAGAGCTTGCTATGAATAAGGCAGATAAGCGAAAAGTGCCGAGGTTTGAGGAAAAGTGATAGCTGCTAGTTTTTAGCTATCAGTTGAATAAGTCTTAGAGCGTGAAGTGGTCGTTAGTCACCTTACACTGCGCGCAGTGCAAGACGCGGACCCGAATATCTTGCGACTGATCGTAGCTTTGTTATATTTTTCCTAGATTGAAACCTTGTTTATCTAACCACTTTTCATAGATTTCATAGTGATAACGCCCTGCATCTTCAAAACGTAGCTTGGAATCCAAATCACTTTCTCTTTGAGCACAGAGGCGTAACTTATCGTAGATTTTACAGGTAAATAAATGAATAAATGCATTGATTGTTTCTTCAGGTTGATGCCCTAAAACGTTTCTGCAATCTGTAACAACTGCTGCGAACAAGTCGCCTTTACAATATTCTTCTACTTCGAAGTACTTGCCTGCTTTTTGAAAGTAAGGGATTATTTTTGTATAACTTGAGTGGCTATAACCACCGATTTGGCCCATTTGAGGAATAATGGTTTGCAATAATTCAATTGCTTCATCAAATCGCTTCTCTTTAGCTAAAGAAGTCGCTATTTTTAACTGCTCATTCATTTCACTCATAAGCCCTTCAGATGAATAACGGTTTAATTATAAGAAAGTAGCCTCTTTTTCTGCCGTAACTTCGCCTATTTATATTCAAAAGCAATATATCAATATTAATTAGATTTACTAGTCAAACACTTAATAAGTATTTTCTTCTTTTAAATTGTAGAAACGTCGCTAATTCTATTTAAGGAGAAAGTGGCCAGTAATAACTGAAAAAACAAAATTAATCGCTTTTTTTCTTGAATATTTAGAAAATAATTTAAGAAAAATGTCCAGAGAGCATTAAAATTAACTTTTTTTGGCTGAAAATGAATCAAAACTAACGCTTGAATGGTTAATGTTAAAGCAATTTTTATTTTGAAGATAATTCACGACATCAAACCACTCAGTATTTACATTATGTTTTACTAGTCCCATGGTAATAATTCGACCATAGCATTTATTAAATCCACTAGAATTAAAGTAGTTATTCGTAAGCTCATTAATATTATTTTTAGCTAGCTCTACCGCATCGCTAATTAGTTCTCTATTAAGTGTATGTTTCTGTCCAATAGCATAAACATAACCATCTATAATCTCTTTTAAATCAATAGTTTTGAATTCATTTAAAATCTCTTTCGGCACACCGATCTTTATTAATTCATCATATTCATAGAATATTTCAAAACATATAAAAAAACCTCCGGTGTTATTAATGTTATTCGTTCTAAATTTGTTAATTGGTAATGCACTGTGTTGGCTATAGCCCCTTAGTTTACAAGCGATACGGTAAAGGTTGTTATTATCAAAAATACTCTCACGTTGTTCTCTAACTTTTTTAATTACTGCTTCATCTTCTGTGATGTCGTAAGCAAGTGTTTTGGGAGGGGTATTGTTTTTACTCTTTTTTTTATTTCTCTTAGATTCTTCAAAGTAATGCCAATCTAAATATAGTTTACCCAAGTTTAGAAGATTAAATGCTAGGCGGTTCAATGAGCTTCTTATTTCGTAGTTTAGATTATAATCTAGTAGCATGCTCGCTGCTGTTCTCATATTCCAATAGTTTAACTTATTTTTAAAATCTAAATGAGCTTCTATTATTTGGTCGTAGAGTGTTTCGGCTTTTAAAGTGTTAGAAAGAACTTTTTTGGATTTTAAAAAATCTTCAACAATATTTTCAGAGAGCTCATAGACTTTCTCCTCATAGTTTTCAATATTCGTAACGATAAACTGATTCAATTTTACACCATGCAAAGCAACAACAATTTAAGATTTTATTTTGCACGTGAAAACCAACTTTATCAACGATCGTTGTTCACTCATTATTGCCAGCCTGATTAAGTCTATCTGTATCTATATAAACTCTAAGTTCAGTATCAGCTTCTACATTTCAATTATTAGTGCTGTGTTTAATCGAGTTTATCGAGCTATTTGCACTCAAACTGTTTAAAAATCATGCCTGTGTTTTTATCAAATAAGCTAAATTGTGAAGTGAGGTTTTAAATTTGTATTTTAAAGCGCATAACACTGAGTAACACTAGCCCACAAAAAAGCCTAAAAGTGGGTAACCACTTTTAGGCTTAGTAATTTTTGTATTTTAAACAGGTATTAAGAATCTGTATTTAAAACACTTATTTCATTTATGCAGCTAAATTAGCTATTGATCATAATACATTTGATATTCACAAATTCGCGCATACCAAAGCCGCCGTGCTCTCGGCCGTAGCCACTTTCTTTAACACCACCAAACGGTAGGTTAGGTTGTGCTAAACCGTAGCCGTTAATATTGATCATGCCTGTGTCAAAGTACTTTTTAGCTAGTTCAATGGCTTTTTTCTCATCTTTAGAGAAAATACCGCCGCCTAAACCGTAGCGAGAGTCGTTAGCGATGCGCATTGCATCGTCGTTGTCTTTGGCTTTAATAAGCGAAGCTACTGGGCCAAATAATTCGTCGTCGTAGGCTGGCATACCAGGGGCTAAGTTATCTAGTAGAGTAGGTGGGTAGTAATAGCCTGTTTGCGAAGGTATTTCGCCGCCCGTTACTATGTTTGCACCTGCTTTAACTGATTCCATTACTTGGTCGTGAATACCGTCGCGTAAGTCTTCACGTGCCATTGGACCTAAGTCTGTGTCATCAGCCATTGGATCGCCCATTTTCATGGCTTCAAATTGCTCTTTAATTTGCGCTTTAAAGTCATCGTAAAGTGACTCTACAACAACGAAACGTTTAGCTGAAACACACGTTTCACCGTTATTGATCATGCGCCCAGTTACACAGGTTTTAACTGCAAGCTCTAGGTCTGCATCATCAAGTACTAAGTAAGCGTCGTTACTACCAAGCTCTAACACCGTTTTCTTAACGTGTTTACCTGCTTCTTCTGCTACTTTTTTACCTGTCGCATCACTACCGGTAAAGGTTACGCCGCTAATTGCTTTGTGCGAAATTAAAGAACTGGCTGTTTTGCCGTCGATAAGTAGATTGTTAAAGCAATACTCTGGGAAACCAGCTTGTTTAAATAGCTCTTCTATTTTTTCAGCCATGCCAAATACATTACCAGCATGTTTTAATACGGTTGTGTTACCCGCCATGATGTTAGCAGCACTGTAGCGAATTACCTGATAAAGCGGAAAGTTCCACGGTTGAATACCTAATAGTACACCTGTTGGTTGGTAGCTGATAATTGCGCGGCCGCCGTCCATATCACGTTCTTCGTCAGCAAGTACTTGTGGGCCTTGTTCGGCTGTATAACGACAAATTCCTGCACATAGTTCAACTTCTTGAAAGCCTTGCTCGTAAACTTTACCCATTTCTTCGGTCATGAGTTTTGCAATAGCTTCTTTTTGATCTTCAAATAGCGATGCTAACTTATTAAGGTATTTTGCACGTTCAGTGAATGACGTTAATCGCCATTTTAAATATGTTTCGTGAGATTTTTCGATTACCTGTTCTGCTTCCTTTTGAGAAAGTAGCGTGTAGGTTTCAATGGTTTGCTCAGTTGCGGGGTTAATCGTTTTAACTGTGTTACTCATTTCTATCTCCTTACAAATTTAGTTATTCAAAAGGTGCAAGGCTAGAGCCAGTTTTTAAAAAAGTTGCTTTTGTTTTTATCCATCTGATTTTATTAGTTAAATTTATATTTTTGCTGAAGGGGTATTTTTTAAATATAAAAATTGAGGTGCTCGAGGTAGTAAAATATTCTGGGCGTTGCAAAATTTACAACACCCTCTGGGACAAACACAGAGCTTTATATTAGCTCCTTTGCAATGCGCTTTAATAAGTAAGTTTCTCGTAAAATAGAAAGCCCTTGTTTTTCACTGTTAGCAATGGTGCGCTCGTTATGTGCAATTGCGTCGTTAATATCAACCCATTTAGCTGTCATGCCATTTTGCTGCTCGTAATGCTCTAACTGCGCTTTGCCAAACTCGTCGGCAATACTGCATACAAAGCAATACGATTTAATATGAATAATATCAAAATCGTCTTTATACCAAGGACGATACTCTTCATAGAGTCCATAAGCTTTAACTACACTTATTTGTTGTGCACCGGTTTCCTCGCTTAGTTCGCGAATTAAGCCTTGCTCAATGCTTTCGCCGTCATCTACTCCACCGCCGGGTAGGCTGTAGTCTTCATAACGGTTTGTATACATTAAAAGTATTTTATTATTTTTAATTACAATGGCGCGAGCTGTTAAGCGTGTAAATTGAGTGCCTTGGTCAATATTAATACCTGAATGTATTAAGGTTTTTAATTGCTGCATTTCGTCTCCTTTTTTAGGTTTTTAATAATAATAATAGTTGCTAGCATTCTATAAATAGAAACGATTTTAATTATTAATCATAATTTATGATCGATTTTTTTCAGCATACGTAAATATTAGGTTGGTAACATTAATAGCATTTAATCGCTTAAGTTTATTTTAAAAATTAGATTCTGTGCGCACCTTTAAATTAATATCTAGGATGCGTAGAATAAGGAAAAAGAATAGGGATTTATCATGTTAGACATACTTTTAGTAGATGACGACGTTGAATTTAGTGACGTTGTTTGCCACATAGTCGAATTCCTCGGCCACAATATAAGCACAGCTACCAGTTTAAAAGAAGCACATCAATGGTTTGAAAATAATGCCTTTGATCATGTGCTGCTTGATTTTATGCTGCCTGATGGTAGCGGTTTGCACTTACTTGATCACTTAAAAACGATTGGGCAATCTCCAAAAATTACACTTATTTCGGGCCATCCTTCAGTTAAAGGTATTTTAGCTGATATGTGTGAGCCAAATGTAGGGCATTTATTAAAACCATTACAACGTGAAGATTTAGAACTCGTTTTAAATGGCCCTAAAAAAGCAGTTAAAAAAGCAAAGTCGAGCGGTATTGTACGCCACTTTGGCGGTTTGATTGGTGAATCTGAGCCAATGCAAAAGCTTTACAGCATGATTGAACGTGTAGCTAAAACAAATGCTAACGTGATGCTTATGGGTGAAAGTGGTGCAGGTAAAGAAGTAGTGGCTCAAGCTATTCATAACGCAAGCCAGTGCGAAGGGCCATTAGTTGCTAGCAACTGTGGCGCACTTTCCAAAGAGTTAATTGGTAGTGAGTTATTTGGCCACGAAAAAGGCGCATTTACAGGCGCAATTGCACGTAAAGAAGGTGTATTTGAGCAATCAAATAACGGTACTTTGTTTTTAGATGAAGTAACTGAAATGCCAATTGATATGCAGCCAAATTTACTACGAGTGCTTGAAACTAAAAAGGTAACACGCGTAGGTGGTAACAGAGAAATACCAACTAATTGCCGTGTTATTTCAGCTACTAACCGCTCGCTTACCGATTTAGCACAAAATAATGTTATTCGTGAAGATATTTACTTTAGGTTGGCTGTTTTTCCTATTGATATACCGCCACTTCGCGATAGAAAAGAAGATGTACCTTTATTAGCAAAAGCCTTTTTAGATCAACTTAATGACGAAAACGGCACTGCCTTTAGTTGGACTGCCGCACAGCTCAAAGAGCTGCAAAGCTATGAATGGCCGGGTAATGTGCGAGAGCTCCGCCATGCTATACACCGTGCATTTATTATGAGCGACCCACAAACCAGCGACATTATTTTACCTGATAACTTAGAGTCACCTTTTTCGCGCGTTAATAATCAAGCTGCCGAAAAGCCTGTATCAGCAGGGCAAACAATTGAAGAAGTTGAAAAAGAACTTATTCATGCAACGCTTGATAAGGTGCAAGGTAATAAAACGCTTGCTGCACAAATGCTGGGTATTAGTACTAAAACACTTTATAACCGCCTTAATGCATATGGCGGTATTGGCGAATATAAATAGATTTGAGGAAGGGCATGACATCCGATAACCAAACAGAGCAACTCAATAAATTAGTGCACGATGCAAGAGGGCCGCTAAATCGTATTTCGATGAATGCTGAGCTGATTAAATTGGTACTTGAAAACGATATGCCAAAAGAAAAAGCGTTAGATGCACTTGATAAAATTATCAATAATTGCCAACAGTGCAGCGAAAGTTTGCAAAAAATATCAGACTCTCAATAAATATTAAGTGTTGTATAAACTTTAATTCGGGAAGCTAAATGAGCAAGAAAAAACAGCAAGGTAAGGCGAATATCACTTGGGCAACATTTATGGTGGTTGTGCTAGGTATTATTGTGGGCAACGCATTTTTAGCATTGAATACGATTCAAGGCTTAACACAAACCCAAAAAAGTTTAGACAACACTAGCATGCTAACCACTGCAATTGAGAAGCTGCATCTATCCATAGTGCAGGCTGAGTCAGGACAGCGTGGTTATTTATTGACAGAAGAGGCTGACTATTTAACGCCGTACTACGATGCTGTAGGCCAAATTGAAGCGCAAACAGATCATGTCAAGTCGCTTCACTCTGAGATTGACGGTCAAGCTGAGCGTATAGCCCAGTTGTTAGTTCTTGTAGATAGTAAAATTAAAGAATTAAAACAAACTGTAAACCTTGCGCTAGATGACAAAGAAAGACGTGCGTTGTATGTATTAAATACGCATAAAGGAAGAAAGCTTTATAAGCAAATTAGAGAGTATGTTAATGAAATTCAAGACCGTGAATTACTCTTTAAAGTAAGCCATTTTTCTAAATTAGCACAGATTAAAAATGAAGCTAAAATTACATTCGCTATAACAGCAATAACGAGTGCGTTACTGATTATTGGTATGTTTATTATGACGCGCCTTAATTTAAGAAATGCAGCACAATATCGTTTTGAGCTTGAAAAACAAAACGAAACATTAGCAATGAAGGTTTCTGAACGGACACAAGAGCTAACATTATATTCAGATGAATTGAGCCGTAGTAACCGAGAGCTTGAAGAGTTTGCTTTTGTAGCAAGCCATGATTTACAAGAACCTCTTAGAAAAATCCAAGCCTTTAGCGACCGTCTTGAAACCATGTTTAAAGATGAATTGGGTGAAAAGGGGATGGATTACATTGGGCGCATGAAAAATGCAGCGCAGCGTATGTCTAATTTAATAAACGACTTATTAGAGTTTTCGCGAATTACAACGCGTGGTAAAGATTTTGATGACACGAATTTAAATGAAGTTGTAGCTGATATATTAAGTGATTTAGAGATAGCGATAAAAGAGTCTGAAGCACAAATTGATGTAGATGATTTGCCAGTTATTCAGGCAGATAAAAGCCAAATGCAGCAGCTGTTTTTAAATTTGTTGTCGAACGCTGTTAAATTTAGGTGTCCCGACGTAAACCCACACATAAAAATTAGTTATCAAGATGAAGATATTTTCAGCTCTGATCATAATACTCATTTAAGTTTTCAAGTTATTACCATAGAAGATAACGGTATTGGTTTTTCACAAGACTATGCCGATAAAATATTTGTACCGTTTCAGCGCTTGCATGGACGCTCACAATATAAAGGCACGGGTATTGGCCTTTCTGTATGTAGGCGTATTGTGGAGCGCCACGGCGGAACAATTACAGCCCAAAGTAAAGACGGTGAAGGTGCAACCTTTATTATAAAACTACCTGTGGAAGCTGAGCTTTTCACATTGCAAGGAGAGGCTTAAATGCCCTATTCAAAAGTAAAACCGATTACTATTTTAATGGCAGACGACGATGAAGATGATCGTTTGTTAACACAGGATGCCCTTGCTGAAAGTCGTGTACTTAACGAGCTTCATTTTGTTGAAGATGGCGTTGAGTTGCTTGAGTATTTAGAGCGTAAAGGTAAGTTTGAAGACAAAGCAGTTTCGCCGCGTCCTGGACTTATATTACTTGATTTAAATATGCCTAGAATGGATGGCCGTGAAGCGCTTGAAGCTATAAAAGGAAACCCTAACTTAAAGGGAATTCCGGTTGTTATATTAACTACGTCTAAACAAGAAGAAGACATGGTTAAAGGGTATAACTTAGGTGCTGCATCTTACATTACAAAACCAGTAACGTTTGATGGTTTGGTTGATTTGATGAAAACGCTAGGAAAATACTGGGTAGAATTTGTAGAGCTACCGACAACATTTAACGATTAATGGAGATTGTATGTTAGATAAAGTGACTCAGTTGCTGCTTGTAGAAGACGATGAAGATGATTACATACTCACCTGCGACTATCTGGACCAATTGGATTCACACACGTTTAACATTCAATGGATAAGCTCCCCAGAGCAGGCAATTGCAACGCTTAGTAAAAATGAGCACGACATTTGCCTGCTTGATTACCGCTTGGGTGCATCGAATGGTTTAGATGTATTAAAAGAAGCAATTGCCAATGGCTTTAGCGGACCGATTATTATGCTTACCGGGCAGTCAAACGACGAGTTAGACTCGGCGGCGCTTGATGCCGGTGCAGTAGATTACTTAATTAAAACAGAAATGAGTTCGAGCCGCTTTGCGCGTGCTATTCGTTATGCTTTGGCACGTAAAGATGTTGAAGGCGAGAGAGTAGAGCGCTTAAAAGCTGAGGCCGAAAACCGTTCAAAAGATCGATTTTTAGCTCATTTGAGCCATGAGTTACGTACTCCTCTATCGTCTATTTTAGGCTACACCGAACTGTTAATGCAGAGCGATTTTAGTCAGCAAGCTGAAAATGAATTGGGTGTTATTTATCGAAATGGTAAACACTTATTGAGCTTGTTAAACGACGTGCTCGACTTATCAAAAATAGCTGCCGATAAACTGGAACTTACCCTAAGCGAAGTTAACCTTGATAGCATGCTTGCCGATGTTTACACGCTAATGCGCGTATCGGTGCTTGATAAGGGCCTTACGCTGCGCTTTGAATCTCATCAGCCATTACCTTTGGTTGCACGACTTGATGCAACAAGAGTTCGTCAAATTTTAATAAATCTAATAAACAATGCGGTTAAATTTACCGATAAAGGCGAAATTGTTGTTAATGCGTGGACGCAATGGGTTGATGATCGCGAAATGCTATTTTTTAGCATTAAAGATTCAGGTATGGGCATTGCCCCTGAAAAACAAGAACTCATATTTAAGCCATTTGAACAAATAGCCGATGTAGAATCACGCTCTGTAGGTGGCGCAGGCTTAGGTTTGGCAATATGTGCTGAATTGTTAGCGCGTATGCACGGTGATATTAGTTTGCACTCTGAAATAGGCAAAGGTTCTACATTTACGATTTCGGTATATCCAGGTGATATTAGCGAAGTAGAACGACAAGTACTTAATTTTAGTAGTGCCCCACAATTACAAAGTAAATCGGCTCCATGCAAAGTGCATGGGCGAGTATTAGTGGTTGATGATTTACGTGATTTACGCATGCTAGTTGGTCATATGATCAGTACCTGTGGTGCGCGCGTAGATTATGCCGAACATGGCCAGCAAGCACTTGAAAAAGTACGCATAGCAGATGCGTATAAAGCGCCTTACGATATTATTTTTATTGATATTCATATGCCTGTAATGGGCGGCAAGGAAGCTACCATAGAGCTTAGAAAAATGGGCTACAAAGGCCCAATAATTGCGCTCACTGCCGCTACTATGAAAGGCATACATGAGGAGCTTGCTGCACTTGGTTTTAACGATGTAATACCAAAGCCTGTTGATAGCGCGGCTTTATATCAATGTTTGCAAGATTACTTGGTAGCGCCAGAGCATGCACCGCAAGCTAAAGATATAAATTGTAGTAATGGCTTAACCGAGAAAAAGCAGCGCTTTTTACTTGTGGAAGACGATCATGATGCAGCGCAAATTACGCAACTACTTTTAGAAAGTTTAGGTGTTGAAACCGTCATTGCGTCTAGCTGCGCACAATGTTTGCAAATACTTAATCACGACCAGCAATTTAATAAGGTATTGTTAGATATGCATTTACCTGATGGTCGTGGCGTAGACTTAGGTCAGCAAATTAATGAACGATATCCTGAATTACGTTTAGTGATTGTAAGTGGCGCAGAGCCAGATCCAAGAGAAATAAAAGATTTAAATATTGACCGAGTTTTACTTAAACCTATTAATTTGAGCTTACTTGAAACGCTTATTAGCTAGGGCCGGTTTATCTTTCGAGGTTAAATTTGCAGCAGTATGTTTGGTTTTTAGGCAAGGCAGAGCCTGTGTAGTGTGGTTATTCCCCATAAATAGGCGATAACGTAGCACAAATGCCAAACATGCGCTGCCCGAAGGCTTCTGCCTAGGGGCTATTTACTCTTTGTTGCTCGGTTTTTACTTATTCTTACAGGGATGTAAGTCAGTAGAATAACGCAGGAGCAGTTATCGAGCCCACTAGGTTACAAATCTCGCGCCGCGATTAAATAGCCCCTAGATTGAACAAATTTTAATCCTGAAAGGTCAACAGGTCCAATAACTGAGACATTATTTATATGCATTCAATAAAGTTAGTATCTGAAGAATTAACACCATCAAAAGTAGTGTGTGTTGGTCGTAATTATACCGCACACATTGCAGAGCTAAATAACGAAACGCCAGATCAAATGGTTTTATTTAATAAGCCAAATAGCGCAATTACTAATACGTTATTTGCAGCTCACAACGGCGATACGCTGCATTATGAAACCGAGTTGTGTTTTGTAGTTAAAGATAAAAAATTTGCAGGTGTTGGACTCGGCCTTGATTTAACTAAGCGTACTGTGCAAAGTAAATTAAAAAATAAAGGGCTTCCATGGGAGCGCGCTAAAGCGTTCGACGGCTCTGTAATTTTAACTGATTTTGTAGCGCTAACTGATGCAATGAAGCACTTTACCTTTGAACTTAAAATTAATAATGAAGTGATTCAGCGAGGTGATACTCATTTTATGCTGCACAACCCTGACTCAATTTTACAAGAAATTAGTGAATTTATGAGCTTAGAAGACGGTGATGTAATAATGACAGGTACACCGTCGGGCGTAGGTGAGGTAACAGCTAAAAGTATTTTTGCAGTGGCGCTTTATGCTAATGATCAGTGTTTGCTTGAGCATCAGTGGCAAGTAAGTAAAAATTAATGACTTGCTGTTGGTAGTGTTTATCAAAGTCAGTAAAGGTGGTTTTAAGCCAATTATGCTGACTTTGTTGATACTCAGGCGATTGAAGTACATTATCTTTTAATGCGCGGTTAATTTTTTTAAGGGCTTGCTCTGCAAAATTATTAGGTGCTTTAGCCGCACAGCCTATTGCTCCTCTTATAAATTGAATGTCATTTTCTGCAATTGGCACACTTTCTATATTCGTATACTCCCCTTGTTTATTAAAGTAATCAGCCATAAACGGGTAATCAATTGAGTAGTCTAAAAAGCCGTGACTCAAGCGTGCTATAACAGCCTGACTTTCATTTTCGCTACTCCAACTTAACGAAGACTCTTTATCTCGTTTTGTATTTTCAATAATTGTATTAATTTTAGTTGTAAATTTACGTGCAGCCGCTTGCCCGTATATATATTGCGGGTCGGTTAATAAATTAATCAGGTGAATAGGCGAGCCGTGCTTTTCTTCTAATTGCGGCTTTAGCTCTTTAGTCGTGATAATTGAAAATGGGGGATATACCGTTGTTGGATTTGAGTAGTTAAGTTGTTGGTTATTATTTTTTTTATAAATAACACACGGAAAACATACATTTTTCCCTTCATTTAAATATTTATTTATACGCTGCTGAGGAACAATTAAGCGAGTATGTTTTACATCAGTTATGGTTCTGATGAGTTGCTCGGTTAGGTTGTCGCAAATTCCGCCTTGTGGTGCGCTTTCGCTTTTAGCTATATGAAAAGGGGGCGTGTAACTTTGCAGCCAAATAATTTCTTCTAGAGGCTGTACTTTTTGCTCAACGGCGTGCGCGTTAAATACAATCAATAAGCAAAATGCATAGTATCCGTTTTTCAGCATTGATAAGTGTTCGTTGAATTAAGAAAACTTAATAAAAGTATAGTGTTGGTTGTAGTAGGGTCAAATATTTTAGTTAAAAGCAACCTCATTCAAGGCTGCTTTTAACTCATACATGCTTAATAAGGCATCGGATGGCTTCTAAATATGGTGTTAATCTCACTAAGAATTTCGTCGTTTAGCGTTATGCTAAATGCGTCTATATCTTCCTTTAGTTGAGCTATAGATGTTGCTCCAATAATTGAAGAAGTTACGCCATCTACTTGGTTACACCATGCTAAGGCTAGTTGTGCTGGAGTTATATTGTTTGCATGAGCCAGCTCAACATACTGCTTAGTGGCTTGCTCTGCATTGGGTGTATCTCTAAAAATACCGTTGCGCTGCATGAAGGTCCAACGAGAGCCTTCAGGGCGAGCTCCATTTAGATATTTACCCGTTAATAAACCGGCTGCTAAAGGCGACCACGGTAAGTAGGCAATATCTTCGTGTACACATTGTTCTATTAAATACGGCCAGTCTTTAGCGTGCGCTAAGCTAAACTCATTTTGAATAGATACCATACGCGGTAAGTTATGCTCTTTGGCCAAACTTAAAAACTGGCTTATACCCCATGGCGTATCGTCAGATAAACCGCAGTGCTTAATTTTACCTGCTTTAACACATTCATTAAGGCCTTCTAGAATATCAAGCATACTAGCTTGCTGCTCTTGTGTATTTACGTCGGTAAATTTAAGAGTGCCGGGCCATTGTCTGCCAAAGTGAGGGGTAGAGCGGTTTGGCCAATGTAGTTGATATAAATCAATGTAGTCTGTTTGAAGTCGCTTAAGTGAATCATCCACGGCTTCTATTACTGTTTGGCGAGTAATATTGCCGCCATCACGTACCCACGATAATCCATTGCCTGCAATTTTTGTAGCTAGTACCACATCGCTGCGCTTTTGCTGATTACGCGATAGCCAATTGCCAATAATTTCCTCGGTTTTACCATAGGTCTCTGGCGAAGGAGGCACAGCATACATTTCGGCTGTATCAATAAAGTTTACGCCTTGCTCTAGCGCGTAGGCTATTTGTTCATCAGCGTCGCTTTGAGTATTTTGTTTACCCCAAGTCATACTCCCTAGGCACACTCGAGATACGTTTACGCCACTGCTACCTAGTGGGTTGTATTGCATAAAAATTCCTTAACTAAATTAGTTTTGAGCATGGCTGATTAAAGCCGATAAAAGAGGCTCGGAGATTGGGGCTTTTTGCCCTGTAGTAAAATCAAACATTACAACTTTAGATGCACCCGTAGTCGTTATTGCTTTTTGTGCATGGCTGTAAACTGTGTAGTTCATGGTAAAGCGATCTGTTTTAAGATCTGTAATTGTAACGCCTACAGTGAGTGTGTCGGGAAAAGTTACTGGGCGTTTATAGCGAACGTTATTTTCGCTTATTACTGGGCCCACACCGTTTGGGCTTATTGTGTCGAACAGATTTATTTTATTTAAAAAGTCGATTCGGGCTATTTCAAAGTAACGTAAATACACTACATTATTTACGTGTTGTAGCGCATCCATATCAGCCCATGCTACGTTGATATCGGTATGAATAGGGTGCTGATCTTTAAACGTTTGCATTATTTATTGGCCCTTGATTTTTAAAGTACTTAGATTATCAACATGGTGTTACGAGCTCAAGGTAATTAATGGTATGTTTTTTTTATAAGATGATTGTACCTGTTTAATTTTAGGTCTACAGTTAAATTACACAGACACACAAAAACACACACAAAGGTAAAAATATGCAGAATATAATTAATTGGTCCTTAGCTTGTTTGGTTTTTATAGCCTCTTTTACCTGTTACGCGATGGGGAATGAATCTGGCGCTATCATTTTAATGTTGGCAGGATTTTTATTTGAGGTTATGTATTGGCTACGTGGTTATAAGAGATCAGAGGACAATAAACACTTTTTTTAATCGTTAACTAGGGCCTGTTGACCTTTCAGGATTAAAATTTGTTCAATCTAGGGGCTATTTAATCGCGGCGCGAGGTTTGTGACCTAGTGGGCTAAGTAAAAACCGAGCAAAGCTTCCGCGTCCTGCTCACGCCCCTTACCTACATCCATGTAGGCAACAAAGAGTAAATTGCCCCTAGGCAGAACCCTTCGGGCAGCGTATGTTTGGCATTTGTGCTACGTTATCGCCTATTTATGGGGAATAACCACACTATATAGGCTCTGCCTTGCCTAAATACCAAACATACTGCTGCAAATTTAACCTCGAAAGATAAACAGGCCCTAGGCTTGCTTATCGCATGTGATTCTATAATAATGACTGTATAAATAACCAGTTATTGTTGTGGTGATGAAGAAGTTTATTCACATAGACATGGATTGCTTTTATGCAGCAGTAGAAATGCGAGATAATCCAAAACTTGCATGTGTACCGCTTGCTATTGGAGGCAATAGCCGACGAGGCGTGCTCTCAACCGCTAACTATATAGCTAGAGAGTATGGCGTACGATCGGCTATGTCGAACTATCATGCTAAACAATTATGCCCCGATTTAGTTATTGTCCCAGGGCGCATGGCTGTATACAAAGAAGCTTCAAACCAAATACGTGAAGTATTTAGCCGCTACACAGACTTAATTGAACCCCTTTCTTTAGACGAAGCCTATCTAGATGTAACAGACAGCACCGCATGTAAAGGCAGTGCCACACTTATTGCACAGCAAATAAGAGCCGATATTTACAATGCTACAGGGCTCACTGCATCAGCAGGTATTGCACCGATTAAATTTATTGCCAAAATAGCCAGTGACGAAAACAAACCGAATGGTCAATTTGTCGTTTTGCCTGATGAGGTTGATGACTTTTTAGCGCAATTACCGTTGGGGAAAATTCCAGGAGTGGGCAAAGTAACGCTCGAAAAGCTAAATTTAAAAGGCTTATATACTGGCAAGGATGTACGTGAAAAAGGCGTTAACTGGATGCAGCAACATGTGGGTAATTTTGGTGTGTCGCTTTATCAAAAATGTGCAGGTGAGTATGTTGGTAAAGTATCCACAGATCGTATAAGAAAATCGCTGAGTGTTGAACATACCTACGAGTACAACAAAACAAGTTTGCAAGAGTGCTTAGATGAGCTGCCAAGATTGTTAGAGGAATTAGTTTTAAGGCTAAATAAACAGCAGTTACAAAACCGTATTAATAAATTGAGTGTTAAGGTGAAGTTTGCAAATTTTGTAGTGACCTCAGCCGATCAGGTATATCACGAGCTAAATACAGAAATATTTGTTCAACTACTTACTAAGGCTTACCAGCGTGGGCTTCAACAGCCTGTAAGATTACTTGGCATAGGCGTTGGCATTAAAAACGAGCCAGAGCAAAACTTCCAACTTAGTATTCTCGATTAAGCTGTAAAGCCTGTAACTCCAAGTTGCCATTTATTGATAGGTTATGTGATTAGCTCATCGCTCCTTGCTGGTCTTCAATATTTAAATCGACGATAATAGGGGCTTATGTTTTCTAACAGGACCTTATTTATGGCATACCCTCAAGCGGTTAGTGCAAGCCTTGAATGCACATCTCATGATGCGCTTATTATTATTAGTAATGACTTTTCTCAGTTACCAAATAACTCATTACGTGATGCTATTTTAGCTCAAGCAAACGTAGATTCTCGCATCGGTAAGCAAGTGACTTTATTAGTAATTGAAAACAAGCGCGTTGTACTTGCGCCAACCGGTCCGTTAAATAGAGATTACGACGACGTGCGTCGTTATTTTGATGCTGCTAAATTAGCAATTAACGAAGCAAAAGCGTCGGGCAGTGTTAACCCTGCATTATTTTTACCAAATTTAAATGGCGATAGCCGTTATCAGCATGCTTTAGAAGTTGCTTATTTAGGCGCTTGCCAAGCCTTATGGCAGCCATTAGAAGCGCGTGAATATCACGGTGAAAGCATTGAACCAATTACACAGATTGGTTTAGTTGGCGCAAGCGAGCAAACTATTAAAGCTGTTAATGCAATTGCAGCTGGCCAATATGCAGCGCGTGACCTGTGTGGCACTGAACCTGAGCGTATGGCTCCCCCACGTTTTGCTGATTACTGCGTCGAATTGTTTAAAGGCTCAAACATTGCAGTTGACGTAATTGATGATATTGCAGCTATCGATAAAAACTACCCAATGCTAAGTACAGTTGCTCGCGCATCGTATGCAGTTGAGCGCCATCACCCACGTGTTGTTAAGCTTGAATATGTACCAGAGGGAGAAATTACTCGCACACTTATGTTTGTAGGTAAGGGCCTTGTATACGATACAGGCGGTGCAGATTTAAAAGTAGGCGGCCATATGGCAGGCATGAGTCGTGATAAAGGCGGCGCAGCTTCTGTTGCGGGCTTTATGAAAGCCGTTGCTGATTATCAGCCTAAAGGCGTTAAAGTGGTATCGTACTTAGCTGTTGTTCGTAACTCTATTGGCTCAGATTGTTTTGTGCCAGATGAAATTATTACGAGCCGTGAAGGTGTTCGTGTACGTATTGGTAATACCGATGCAGAAGGGCGTTTAGCAATGGGCGACCTGCTTAGCGAAATGAAAGATTTAGCTAAAGGTGAGATTAACCCAACGCTGTTTACTGTTGCTACATTAACGGGTCATGCGGCACGTGCAATGGGTCCTTACGGTGCGTATGTTGAAAATGGTCCAGCTCGTAGTGCTGGTGTCTCACGTCAAATAGCTGACCTTGGAGATTTGTGGGCCGATGGCGCTGAAGTATCGCGTTCACGCCGTGAAGACTACGACTTTATTAAACCACGTACGCTAGCTGACGATGTTTTATCTAGCAATAACGCAGCATCTGCCGTTACTGCTCGTGGACATCAGTTCCCTATGGCGTTTATGGCTATTGTTGGTGGGCTTGATAAGCACGGTAATGACTCTGCACAGCCTCTACCTTATGTTCATATGGATATAGCAGGTAGCGGTGTTGAAGGCGGTGATTGGCAGCATGGTAAGCCAACAGCTGCATCAGTAACGAGCTTGTTTGCACGTTATTGTTTGTAAGCTAAAAACTTACATGTAATAAAAAAGCCCTGTTAATTCAGGGCTTTTGCATTTTATGAGAACGCTATCGATTAATCTAATTTAAAACGATTAACTACGCTCGAAAGACCTTCGCTACTTTGTTTAAGGTTATCACTGGCATCGGTAAGCTGCTTAGTATTATTTAATGATTGCTCAGTTGATTGAGATAGCTCATTAATACGCAAATTAACCTCGTCGGCAGCTTGCGTTTGTTGCTCTGTGGCACGTGCTATTTGGCTGTTCATTTCGGTAATAATTGAAACAAGTCGTTCTATTTCATTAAGTGAAGTATTGGCTGATGACGCCTGCTCTACGGTAGAAACTGAAAGTGCTTGGCTTGATTTAACTGCTTCTACTGCTGCTTTTGCACCTTCTTGTAGTTTAGTGATCATGGTTTGAATTTCGTCAGTACTTTGCCCTGTACGACTTGCCAACGTTCTTACTTCATCAGCAACAACAGCAAATCCTCGACCATGCTCTCCTGCGCGAGCAGCTTCAATGGCAGCGTTTAATGCCAGTAAGTTTGTCTGCTCCGATATACTTCTTATTACGTCAAGCACAGAGCCTATATTATGGCTCTCGTTGGCTAAATCTTCTGTTACACGGCTGACTGTTTCAATGTTGCTTGAGAGTGTTTCTATTGCTGTAATTGTTTGCGCAACCACATTTTTACCCGTTGATGCGTTTTGTGCTGCATCCTTAGCTGCTTGCTCTGCGGCTTCAGCGTTACGGCTCACATCGTGTATTTGGTGAGTCATTTGCTCCATGGCAGCTGCAACTTGGGTTGAACTATCGTTTTGAAGCTCAATAAATGAGTGGCTTGTTCTACTTGAGTCGTCAACTGTATGCGCATGTTCGCTTACATCGTTTGCACTTTGTGCTACATGAACAAGTGACTCTCGCATTTTTAGAGCAAATAAATTAAATGAACGTGATAGTTCAGATATTTCATCATTACCGGATTCATTTAATTTACGGGTTAAATCGCCTTCGCCTTGAGAAATATCTTTCATCATATCGGCTGCTAAGCGAGTCGGTATTAAAATACTCTTACCTATAAAGTAACTAAGTAAAATAACAGCAATAATCATAATTATTGCACTGATGACTATAAGGTTACGTTGCTCACTAAATGCTTCGTCAATTGAATCAAGGTAAACACCCGAGCCAATAATCCACTGCCATTGATTAAAACCTTTAACAAATGCGATTTTTTCAACCGGTTTATCTTTACCTGGTTTTGGCCATTTATAAGGGATAAATCCTTCGCCAGAGCGTTTAACTATATTTACCATATCAACAAACAATGCTTTGCCGTCAGGGTCCTTGTTATTAGTTAAATCTTTTCCATCAAGCGCAGGTTTTATAGGGTGCATAACCATTGTTGGCTGGTAATTGTTAATCCAAAAGTAATTGGTTTTGTCGTAGCGCAGTGCTTTTATTGCATTAAGTGCTTGTGATTGAGCTTGTTGTTGAGTGAGAGTGTTATCTTGTTCAAGCGCATAATAGTGTTCGATTATACTGTACGCCGTTTCTACTACATTTTGTGTTTTTATGTATTGCTCGTCTTTTAGCGAACTATATTGGTGAGTTAGGCTCGATATACTAAGTATTATTAGTCCAAATACAACGATGGCTATTAACAGTGAAAAACGCTGGGTTATACTAAAACTTCGTAGATTAGGCATACATTTATCCTCAAAAAGTGTGCGCTTTAGCGCATAGAATAAGCGTAGCTAAAAAAAGAGTTTAATCTAGGCTTAACGCCTATTAATGCAAAAAAAAGGCTGATTTATCAATCAGCCTTTAGTCTGTTATTACTTTACTTGCTTATTTAACGTCAAAATGGCGATTAAAGAAGTTTGTAATTGTTTGATGTAAGTGTGTTTGCACTTGTTTACCGCGTAGGCTGTGCTTAGAGCCTGGGTAGGTCATCATTTCAAACTGTTTTTCGTTATCTTGCAGTTGTTTAAACAACTTAGTTGAATGCGTAAACAATACGTTGTCATCAGCCATTCCATGGTAAATCATTAATGGGCCTTTTAAGCCATCAGCATATGGAAATACTGCGCTGTCTTCATAGCCTTTAGCATTTGTATCGGGGTGACCTAAATAACGCTCTGTGTAATGTGTATCGTATAGAGCCCAATCGGTTACTGGAGCACCTGATACGCCGGCTTGAAAGTAATCGCCCGCTTTAAACATAGTCATAAGCGCCATGTAGCCGCCGTAGCTGTGGCCATAAACACCGATGCGTTGTGGATCAACGTAATCAAGTGTACGTAAAAACTCTACGCCTTTAATTTGATCGGCAACTTCAACCACACCTAAATGTTTATAAATAGCATCTTCAAACTTTTTACCACGGTTGTACGAACCACGGTTATCCAGTTGAAAAATTACATAACCTTGTTGCGCCATGTACTGAAAGTACAAATTTTTACTGCGCCAGCTATTCGTTACTCGTTGGGCATGCGGGCCGCCGTATACGTTAACAATAACGGGGTGCTTTTTGCCATCAGCAATAGTGCTAGGCTTAAATAAACGGTAATGCATAACTTGACCATCTTCGGCTTTAATTGTGCCGTATTCTGGTTTTGTTAAGTCGCTTAAATAAGGAGTAAGCGGGTGGTTACTATCTAGCTTATTTTCTTCAAGCCAGGTAATAAATTCGCCGTTTACTTTACGAAGTGCTGCTGAGTTTGGTTTATTATCAGACGAGCTATTATCGATAAAGGTTTTGCTGTCCTTTGCTAGCACAACATTGTGGTACTGACCTTTTTCGGTGATACGTTTGGCATCGCCTTTTTTAAATAAAGGCGCACTGTATAAATGGCTTTCAAGCGGTGTATCTTTTCGACCGGCAAAGTAAACAATGCCTTTTTTCTCATCAATACCTTTTAAGCTATCAACAGCCCAATCACCTGAGGTGATTTGACGAACAAGTTGACCGTTTGTGCGATACAGATATAAATGTTTAAAGCCGTCGCGCTCAGATGCCCATACAAAATGTTTTTTGTCTTTTAAAAACTCAAGATCAAAATGTAGGTTTATCCACGTTTCGCTGTTTTCGGTCAGCGCTACTTTTTGGGCTTTAGTTTCGCTGTTATAAAAACGCAGCTCTAATTTATGTTGCGAGCGATTTTGCCATTGGTACGACAGTGTATTGCCGTCTTTTAGCCACTTAGCGCGTGCAATGTAAATGTCTTCATTTTTACCTAAATCAATCCAATCTACTTTTTGGTCGTTTAGCTTAACCACACCAAGTTGAATTTTTACGTTATCGGTACCTGTAAACGGGTAGCGCTGGTTAAATAATTTAACTTCGTCAGCGTAAATTTCATTACGGATAGCTTCTTTTACTGGGGTTTCGTCAACGCGGGTATAGGCAATTTTAGTTTCATCACCTGACCACCAGTAACCTGTCATGCGGCTCATTTCTTCTTGAGCAACAAATTCGGCCATGCCGTTTTTAATTACGCCGCCGCCATCTTTACTAAGCTGAATCTCTTTACCAGTCTCAAGCTCTAAAGCGAATAGGTTTTGCTCTCGAATAAACGATACGTAGTTACCTTTAGGTGAAAAGCGTGCATCGGTTTCAAATGCTTCAGTGTCGGTTAGTTTTTTACTTTTAGCTGAGGCTAAATCGTAATAATAAAGGTCACCATTGAGTGGGAATAAAAGTGCTTTGCCATCTTTAGACCATTTGTATTCAAGTATGCCTTTACCAAAAATACGTTGGCGTTCGCGGCGTGCTTTTTCTTCATCTGATAGGTTTTCTGGGCCTGAAAATAACTTTGCCGAATCAACTAGCACACGGTTGGTGTTATCTTTTAGATTGTATTCCCATAAATCGTAGCGGTTGTAGTCATCGCTTTTGCCTTGTAGGTAAGTTACACGGCTGCCGTCAGGCGAAAATTTAAGTTGTACAGGTGATTTACCAGAAAGGCTCGGATCGTCAAAAATTCGCTCCAGCGATAAAGGTTTTGCTTGAACACTAATAGCGCCAACCATTAACGGTATAGCTAGTGAGAGGTGTTTTATTTTTTTTAGCACAAGGTTGCCTTAGCTTATTATAAATATTGCTTTGATGGTAAAGCCAAGCGTGTGCAACTGCAACTAAATGCTATAAAGTGGCGATTATCAAAGACAAAGTAGGACATAGCAATGACTCACCCTGAATTTAAACTAGCGCCAGAACTTAAACGCGACTGTATAGAACTTGCCGATTGGCCATTGTGTAAAGTGCTTTTACTGAACGACAGCTTGTATCCGTGGTTTGTATTAGTGCCTAGGCAGGCTAACTTAAAAGAGATAATTGATTTATCTGAGGATGATCAAATTGTTTATTTAAAAGAGTCAGCCAAGCTAAGTAAATTATTAATGGATGTATTTAAACCAGATAAATTAAACATAGCGGCTTTAGGGAATATGGTGCCGCAATTGCATATTCATCATATTGCGCGTTTTACGAGTGATGCTGCATGGCCTGCGCCAATATGGGGTAAGCACCCAGCAGTGCCGTATACAGATGTACAAATCACAGAGCTAAAAAAAGCGCTGCAGTTTTAAGCCGCAACGCTTTTTTAGGGTTTAACTAAGTTTAACTAAACTTATTTAAGCCCTAGTACCTCTTTACCTTGCTTAAATGTTACATCTACAGGGATATTAGCTTTACTTAGTTTTTCTAAGTCTTTAGCAAGTTCTTCTTTAATGTCGCCATGCGTTGCAATTAGTTGATCTACTTTTTCGTAATCGCCATCACCTTGCAGAGTTAAAATTAAGCGAGAAAGCTTGGCCATTGCAATGCTCATTTTTTCCATATTAACGCGGTATAAGCCTTCTTCATTTTTAGAAAAAGCACCTTCTTGAGCAAAAAAGTTAAAGCGGATCATATTTGCTTTACCATGCGCGCTTGATGCGCCAAAACGAACTGAGCGGAATATACCAGCCATGAAGGTCGTGTAATAATCTTCAATAGTGCCTTCAGTTATTTCGCCTTTTTTAAGTAACTGTTCAATCATGTATAGACCTAAAATATCGGCTTTACCTTCTTCAAGGGCACTTGCGTGTTCTTGTAATGATTGACGAACAGTACCTTTACCAGTAATTGTATTTTTAATACCTAAACCATGCGCCACTTCATGGAACATCGTATTGGCAAAAAATGCATCAAAAGTAATGTGTTTACGCTGCTCTGGTACAATTAACTGCTCTGAAATTGGCACTAAAATTTTATCAAATTTAGCACGCATTGCGTTTTTAAGTTGCAGACGACGAGTTCCTTTTTCTAGCTGTACTTGCTCATCGTTTGGTAAGTTAATTGCAATTGTTTTACTACCCGCGTTTGAATGCCCAGCGTAGTAAACAACATCATATGCATTTAGGTCGGCGTCAGAGCCTGGTACTTCTTGTTTGTACTTAGCATCTACAGGTAAGCCTTTTTGAAGCTCAGGTAAAAATGCTGCAAATTTAGCTAAGCGTTCGCTCCATTTTAAATCTTTAATAAGTACGTAAGATTCATAAGCTGCGCGGTAACCAAATAATTGATCTTCATAAGTTTCAATTGGACCAATAACCACATCTACTGGGTTATTTTTCATATCCATCCAAGCAAAGTCAGATACTTGGAAGTCATCTTTTTGTAGAGCATCGGCACGCAAGTTTAGATAGTTAGCAAATTCTTTATCGTCAGCAAGCTTGCTTGCTTCACGTAAAATATCAGCGGCTTTTGCAAGCTCATCAGCGTATTCTTTTGAATATGGCACGCTGTAAAGCTTGCCTTGCTCATCACGCTTAATTACAGAATAAAGCCCTGTTTTGTCTTCAACGTCTGCATTGTTTAACTCTTCTTTGGTTATATCAGCAGGGTAAAACTGTGCGCCAAGAGGTTTTTCTTTATAGCTGGATAAAAATGCTTCATCACCATTTAAACGATCCCATGGACCATAGTTAATATCAGCAAATTTACGTACTTTTCCATCGTTTAGTTTTGCTAAAAAAGCATCTTTATTTTCACCAAATGCTTGCTTCCAAAATAACTCATCCATTATTTTTGAAGCGTCAATAAGCTTTGCAACCATTGCTCGTTGATTATCGCTTAAGTGCGATAAATCACTTTGTAAGCTAAAGTCGGTGTAAATATCTAAACGTTGTTTATCTGCATTAATAAGCTTAGGGCCTGACTGTGCACTGCTTTTTTGAGCAAGCTCTACGGCTGTGTTGTCGGTAGAAGACGGCGCTTTTTCAGAACATGCGCTAAGAAAAACAACACCAGAGAGCATAATTGCTTGGCTAATTTTATTTAAGATCATTATATTGCCTGTTAAAAAGTAAGTTTAATAATTTGTACTGCTTTAGTTAAAATATTAAGTATGTACAAACGCTTCCTTATTGTGAGTGCATTAAAGCAAAACTAAATGGTAAATAGCAAGTATTTGGCGTTGTAAGGCAAGCATGAGCGGTAAAGCATTATAAATAAAAATAAACTTCTATAATTTTCTTAACTTTATCGGTAAGTTAGACAATACTAATTATATTACTAATACGAAAATTAAATGCCTGAGTTTGCGGTTACTTTACAGGCTGAACACAAAAGGATGGCAGCTTTATGTCTACAGAAAACGCTTTATTAACGATTCTAGTCGATAGAATAAATAACGATACGTTGGTTTTACCAACGCTACCTGAAGTAGCGATTAAGGTTCGCCAAGCTGCAGATAACCCAGATGTGAATTTAATCCAAATGTCAGATGTAATCTCACAAGATCCAGCGCTTTCAGCTCGTATGATAAAAGTAGCTAATAGTGCGATTATGGGACGTTCTGTAAAAGTATCTAATTTACAACAAGCAGTGACTCGTATTGGATTACGTCAAATTAAAAACATTGCTACAGCTATGGCTATGGAACAATTATTTGTATCAAATAATGAGCTAATTAAAGGCTACATGGGTAAGGCATGGCAAAAAACATTAACCGTTGCTAGCCATTCAATATCACTCATGGAGTTTTATTTAAAAAATAGTAAGCACACGTCACTAAACCGCGATTCTATTACACTAGCCGCACTTGTTTATAATATTGGTGTATTACCAATTTTAACTGAAGCTGAGCGCCACCCAGAGGTGTTTGCTAATCCAAGCTTTTTGGCTCATGCAATTCAAAAGCTTAGCGGAAAGGTTGGCTCATCTATTATGCAAGCGTGGGAATTCCCTAAAGAGTTTGTTGATGTAGCTCAGAGCTGGGCTGACCCAAGTTACAAACCTGAAAAAGTAAGTTACGTGGATTTTATTCGAGTAGGGGCTATTTTAGAGGGCACGTTACAAGTTTCTGATAAGTCTGCAGCGCTGCAAACGTATATAGACAAAGGCGTTATACCGTCTATGCAGCTATTCACAAGTGATGAGTACAACGACATGCTAAAAGATGTGAAAAACATGTTTAGCTAAAAGTGCCTTCCTACACAACCAAAAAGGGTTAACTTGCGTTAACCCTTTTTTAGTTTTATTTTTCGGTGGTATTTTCTGTTTTAGTTTTTTCGTATCGCTTTATTCCTGCTACCCATGTTTGCAGTACGTTTGTTTTGTATATCTCCTCAACAGGCACTTTAAAGTAGTCTTTATCAATTAAAATAAAGTCGGCCCATTTACCTTTTTCTAAACTACCCACCTTAAATTCTTGATGAGCTGCATAGGCGCTACCAAGAGTAAATGCACGTAATGCATCTTCGCGGCTTAGTACTTCACTTGCGCGCCAGCCGTTTTCCGGTAGTTCGTTATGATCCATGCGTGTAATGGCTGAATACAAACCATCAAATGGATTTGCAAGCTCTACAGGGTAATCAGAGCCCGCAGCAACCACCGAACCTTGCTGTAAAAATGTTTGCCACGCGTAGGCGCCGCTTAGTTGTTTTTCAGTTAAACGCTGCTCTGCCATATGCATATCAGAAGTGGCATGCACCGGCTGCATTGAAGGGATTATTTTTAACGCTTTAAAGCGAGGGATATCATCAGGGGTTACAATTTGGGCGTGCTCTATTCGGTTTCGCAGTAATATACCGCCCGTTTTTTTAAACACATTTTGATAGGCATCAAGTACTACTTTATTTGCTTTGTCGCCAATGGCGTGAGTATTTGCGCTAAAGCCGCTTTTAAAGCTTTGTGTAAAGAGTGCTTCGAGTTTCTCTTGTGTTTCAAGCATTAAACCATGGTGACCAGGTCTGTCTGCATATTCTTCAATAAGTGCTGCACCACGAGAGCCCAGTGCGCCATCGGCGTAAACTTTAACACTGCGAATTTCCATAAAGTCATTTTTGTCGTGGTACCGGCCTGCCTTTAACATTGTGTCTAAATCAGGGCTTGCACCACTTAACATTGCCACAATACGCAGTGGTAAATTACCAAGGTCGCCGCGCTCTTTGTAAACCTCCCATGTGGTTTTATCAATACCTGCATCGTGAGTAGAGGTAATGCCTAAACTTAATAAATGTTTACCAGCTGCATCTAGTGAGTCACTTATATCTTGTTTTGAAGGGGCTGGCATATGCTGTGTAATTAGCGATTCTGCTTTGTCTACAAAAATACCCGTAGGATTGCCAAATTCGTCTTTAATTATCTCACCGCCTTCAGGTGCTTTTGTTTGGGCGGTAATACCTGCAAGTTCGAGCGCTTTTGAATTAACCCAAATGGCATGGCTATCAACTCGAGAAAGCACCACAGGTCGATCGTTAACTACTTTGTCTAAATCTTTAGCCGTAGGAAAGCGTGTATCAGGCCATAGCTCTTGGTTCCAACCTCGCCCTATAATCCAACCTTGTTTGTTATCGGCAAATACTTTTAGTTTATTCGTTACTTCATCAACCGATTTTGCACCGCGTACATCAAGTTGCGATAAATTATCGCCAAGGCCAATAACGTGCCCATGAGCATCAATTAAGCCTGGTAATAAGGTATTACCGTGCGCGTCAATTAGCTTGGCATATGGGTAGCTATCTTTAAGTGTATCGCTACCTAGTTTTACTACCTTGCCATTTTTAATAACGAGGGTAGTAAACTGCTGTACTTCACCTTGATATAAAGGGGTATAACCGTTGGCATTATAAATTACTTTTGTTTGTGCAATAGTGTAACTAGAACTAGCGCAAAGGCTGGCTAGTATGAGTGGTTTGATTATTTTTTTGAGCGGCATAGTTACTTAATTTTTATTGTTAATTTACTTACATTAACAAACTTGATTTTATAATACCAATGAATTGATAGGCCTCATTTTAAGGTTTTTCTCTATACTAACTGTTTACAAAATAGGTAATTGATGTGAATATTTAGTATGTAAAACAATCAATAAAGCATAAGGAAACGCTATGAAAGCCCTCTATTTATTACTCCCATTAACTTCATTACTTGTGGCATGTGGAGCAACACCTACGACAGAGGAAACTGTTGAAAAGCTAGATTATATAGATTTATCAAGTGTTGAGCTGCGCGATAGGGTGAAAGACTATTGGAATATTTTAACAAGAACAGAACCACAATATCCAATAGCTGCTGCAAAAAAAGGTCTTGCAGGTTGTGTAGAACTCATGACTATCATTAATTCTGAGGGTAGGGCGCAAGGATATAAAGTAACCTCCTCATATCCTAAAGGGTTATTTGATGAAGCCGCAGCTCAATCTTTAAGTACATGGGCCTGGTTGCCTACTAACGTAAATGTAGCTAAACAGCCTGTTCTTACTCATATTAGAATTGATTTTACTATTGAATCAAAACCAGTAGGTGAAAAATATTTAAAGAATTGTCCGGCTGGCGAAGCATTTCAAATAACGGGAGAAAGAAGAAAGTCATAAGATTTTAAGTGGAGTATTTATATACCTCACTTTGGTGGTGCGTTTGCATAACAGGTAATTGATGCAACTACTTAAAAAATTATTTATAACGAATTGATAAGGAAATGCTATGAAAGCTCTCTATTTATTACTCCCCTTGAGCATGATGCTGACAGTCTGTAGCTCAATGTCTGATAAACAAATAAACGATGAAATGCCGAGTTTTATTGATTTATCAAGTCCTGAACTGCGAAGTAAGGTAGGTGAATACTGGGATGTTGCTAAAAGAGTTGAGCCGCGATATCAGATAGAAGCTGCAAAGAAAAGTATTTAAGGCTGTGTTGAGTTTGCTATGTTAATTAATTCACAAGGTGAAGCCCAAGGGTATAAGGTTGTCTCGTCTTACCCTGAGGGCGTGTTTGATATTGATGCGGCAGCTGCTGTGGGTTTATGGAGCTGGAAACCGACAGTTGAAAATACGAGTAAGCAACCGATTCTAACTTATCTCAAAATGGATTTTATGGTGAGCCCAAAACCTACTGATGCAGAGTACTTAGCGCATTGTTGTAAAAATAAAGTCTAAACGTAATTAATAGTATAAATATAATAAGCTAGGTGTTTGTGTACCTAGCTATAAGATTACTTACTTGCATATAAACTGTATTCACTTAGCGTTAGCTTGCCGTCTTTGTCTTGATCATAGCTTGAAAATCGAGACCACAAAGCGGGGTCTACAGCGGTTTCTGAACGTGTTAAAAAACCATCCTGGTTTTTATCAAGTTTTTCAAATTGCTTTGCAACATTGTTGCTTGCAGCAAAGCCTAATGTGCTAAAAATACTAAACGCAAAAAGCGCTATATAGCTTGTTTTTTTCATGAAAAATACTCAGTAGAGGTTATCGGTAAGGTAATTTTTAAATTCGATTAACGAAATTTGGTTATCTTGGTTTTTGTCCCATTTTACAAATGTGTTTAATAGTTGTGGTTGGGGATCAAGTTCGTCATGCGTTAAATAGCCACTTTTGTCGCTATCGAGGTGATCAAAGCGTTGCTTTACATCAAGTGCAGCGGCATCAAAGCTTAATAGCATTAAGATGCTTATAATAAGGGGAAGTATCTTCATGGTGTTCCTTCCAAAAGATGTATTTAAAGTTTGTGGCTAAAATAAAGTGAAAAGGAAAAAGCACTTGCCGTAATTTAACTCCCAACATTAAATCCTTTTACACACTCCCTCAGGGATTATGGCAAATGCTTTTAATTCCAGTTTACCTATAACAAGCTTAAGTAAAGCTTAATCAGTAATTACTCATTAAGGTTTAAAGCTTTCAAATTCTTTTTTTGAGATTTTTTCATCACCGTCTTCATCTAAGTCGGCAAACTGTCTCATTACTTCCTTGTCTTCCTTTGCTTCTGCAATTGATATTTGTCCGTCCATGTCTTTATCTAAGTGGGCAAAACGCACATTTGTTGGCGATGCAATTACGGTGGCACTAATTGCTAAAAACATTAATGAAAAAGCGGCTATAAGTTGTTTCATAATCACGTTCCTTATTAAATGAGTTTATTGAATAAATTTTTTGAATTCATCTAGCGACAATTGCCCATCTTGATTAGTATCAATTTGAGAAAAATTCTCGTGTAACACAGCATCTTCACCTGCTTCGGCTTCACTTAATGTGCCGTTACTGTCTTTATCAAGTTCGTTAAAAGTCGCGTGAACGTCCATTGCGTGTGCATTAGCGCCTAAAAAGCCTAAAGTCAGTAATGATGAAATTACTAAAATGCGTTTGTTCATAATTATTTCCTTATTGATTAAAGTTATTACTCCTATTACAAAAATGGTGCCAATAATAATTGTTGTTATTTTTCAAATGGTTATTTTTTTAGCTTTAAGCCAGTGAGAAGTTTTTACTGGGTTTATTGTAATTTTTGTGCGCCTTTTGCAACACTATTCAATGGGGTTAAAGGGGAGTTTATTAAAATCAACGAGTTACGTTGTCTCTATTTGGCGACACATTGTTTTGTAGTGTTGGCTGTTAATCGTATTAAATATAATTGCTGGTTCAGCTAGTGTATAAGGTAAGCACTTAATAATAGAACGCTTAACTTAAAAGGACTAAACGAAATGCCAGCAACCATAGCTAAAAAATACCAAGCAATGCTTAACTGGCGGCCTAATTTAATTGGGCAATTTGCAATGAGTATGCTGCTTTCGTTACTGCCGCTTTCTATAGTGGTGATCGTATTTTTAAATGCGCTTAATAAGCAATTAGCGGTTACTCAAAGTATTGTGAGTAGTAACTACCAAGTTACCAAATCGTTTAACACTTTAAAGCAAGAGCTCAACAGCCTTGAACGCGCTACTAGGCAAAACTGGGTATTAAAAAGTGAATCGCTAGATAAGCTCATTGTCGATAAATGGCAATCATCCCTACAAAGCATTGATGAACTCAAATTTGTAAACACGAATAAAGAGTATATCAACCAATGGCAACGCTTATATACCACCTTACAAACCGCGCATGTAAAACTCGTTGAGCAAAAACAACAACAAGCTGAGCTATTTGTGCCAGTGAGCGATTTAATTGCTGAACTTACTTTATGGTTACGTGATAAAAACGAAGCGCAAATTACCAATAACCAAAATGAGCTTACAAGCCTGCAAGCGTCATTTATAAACTGGCTGGTGGCACTTATCCCTCTGACTTTAATTGTTGGGGGAGGTTTTTTATGGCGCATAAGTGGGCGGCTAAAAGGGTTAACTACGGTTATTGATAAGCTTGGGCAGGGGCATTGGCAGCAAAAAATATCTGTGAAAGGTTCAGCTGAGCTTGTTGAACTAGGAGAAAAGCTCCAATGGGTACAAGAACAGCTTCATATGCTTGAGCAGCAAAAAGATACTTTTTTACGCCATGTAACTCATGAGCTAAAAACGCCGCTTGCTTCAATGGTTGAAGGCACTGACTTATTAACTGATGAAATAGTAGGCCCAATTACTGCTGAGCAAAAAGCAGTGCTTGAGCTTATTAGCCAATCTATGGTGCGCCTTCGTACAATGATTGACAGCTTGCTGAGTTATAATGCGATTCGCACCAGTAAAGACAGCTTAAGCGAAGTTGAATTTAGTCTTCTTATTAATAAAATTAATAGCCATTTTGAGCATCGCTTAAGTGCGCGTCAGCAAGCTCTGCAGTGGCAAAACACTTTACCTAACAAACCGCTTGCTTTACCTAGTGAGCTTATTGAGATGATTTTAATACAGCTTATTTCAAATGGCTTAAAATTTTCACAAGATAAGCAAAGCGTTACTATTAATTTAGCGCTTGAGCAAAACCAGCTTTGTATCGTTGTGATTGATAAAGGCTGCGGTATTAAAGAGCAAGAAAAAACTCAAATTTTCAGCGCATTTTATCAAGGTAAACACAGTAAAAATGTTACGCTGCAAGGCAGTGGACTGGGTTTAACTATTGTAAAAGAGTCTGTTGAACAGCTAAGAGGTACACTTAGTGTTGAGCATAACGAGCCACATGGTTGCCGGTTTTCAATTAAAATTCCCATAACAAAAAATCTAGGAGTTAATTAACATGCGCTTGCGTTTAATCGCTATTTTATGTGTGCTCAGTAGCAGCATGGTTATATCAGGTTGTGAAATTAATAATGGGCAAGAAGAGCGTGTGTCAATTACACCTGCACCTGTGGTCGATACAAAAAAAGCGAACGATAAAAACAGTAACCCTAGTCCAAAGCCTAGACCAAAAATTGAGCCAAGCTATCCTCCTGCAGAGCAGGTTATTGCATGGCATGCTAATCAGTGTGGTGGATTTAAATTGGTACCTAGCAAAGATGTTTTTACAGGCGAAAGCGAGCTTAAACGCTTTTTTAAGTTCATGTGCTTAAACATAAATGATGATCCAAATACGGTAATGACTCAGTTGCTAAAGCTCGATCTTGCTTACTTTTGGCCTGATGACATAAAGCAATATTTATGGCTTCAAAAGCAGCAAGTAACTATGCAAATAAATGCTAAAAAAGAGCAGCAAGCACTTAATAATAAAATGCAAGAAACCCTCTCATCGTTAGCAACGATTGAGCAGCAACTTTTACTACGAGAAGAAATGAAGGAGCAGTAATGATGGCCGCAACTAAAGTACAAGGTGCAAAAGTATTACTCGTAGACGACGACGCTAGCTTATTAAAACTGCTCGCTATTCGTATTGAATCAAAAGGATACGAAGTAACAACCTGCGAAAGCGGCTTAACTGCACTACAAATACTTAAAAGCCAAGTGTTTGATGCCGTTATAACCGACTTACGCATGGATGAAATGGATGGTATGGCACTGCATCGTCAGCTGCAAAGCCGCTACCCTGCATTACCTGTCATTATGATGACAGCGCACGGCTCAATTCCTGATGCCGTAGAGGCAACTAAGCAGGGCATTTTTGCATTTATAACTAAACCAGTGGATAAAGACGAGCTATTTGACAGCCTTGCTAAAGCGATAGAAATTCATGGTGTTAACGCCGATGAAGCTGCACCTAAAAGTAATATAGTTACGCGCAGTGGTGCCATGCTGCACTTGTTAGAGCAAGTAAAACTACTTGGGCCAACCCAAGTTAATGTACTTATTTCGGGGGCTAGTGGTACTGGTAAAGAATTACTCGCACAGGCGATTCACCAGCATAGCCATGTAAGCGGTGGCCCTTTTGTTGCAATTAACTGCGGCGCTGTACCAGGGGAGCTTTTAGAGTCCGAATTATTTGGTCATAAAAAAGGCTCGTTTACGGGTGCAATTAAAGATCACCAAGGTTTGTTTCAACAAGCACAGGGTGGCACGTTATTTTTAGACGAAATTGGCGATATGCCGCTTAACTTACAGGTTAAGTTACTGCGCGTATTACAAGAAAAAACAATTCGCCCAGTAGGTTTTCAAGAAGAGATAGCAATTGATGTACGCATAGTGTCGGCAACACATAAAAATCTTCCTGAAGCTATTTTAAACCAGCAATTTAGAGAAGATTTATACTATCGCTTAAACGTAGTTAATTTAAAATTACCGCCACTGTGTGAGCGCCGCGAAGATATAAGCTTATTAGCACAGCACTTTAGTGCAAGCATTGCTAAGCGCATGAACCAAACTGAAAAACACTTTGCAAGCGATGCTATGCATGCGCTTGTACGTTACGACTGGCCAGGTAATATCCGCCAATTACAAAACGTAGTAGAGCAGGTTGTAGCATTAACGCCAAGCGATGTTATTTCAGAGCACTTAGTGTTAGCTGCGCTAAATAGTAACGAAACAAACGTAGAACCATTATCACTAAACGACGCTAAAAAAGAGTTTGAGCGCGACTATGTAATTAACACTTTAAAAATGGCAGGTGGTAACGTAGCTGAAGGCGCTAAGCTTGCCAAGCGCAATCGCTCAGATTTTTATAAGTTGATTAAAAAGCATAATATTGATGTTGATAATTTAGGTTAAGGAAAAGCATGCAGTTATTTATGGTGTATTTAGGGGGGCGAATTCAGGGTTGCCACATTGAAATGCATGATATTCGTTTTGTAGTAGGGGAGAATATAGAGCAAACCTACTCAAAGTTAAAAAGCCAATGGGTAGGCGACAGAAGTAGTGTTCACATGGATAGCTACATGGCAATTAATCATATTGATGGCTTTAAAGTAGAAGTTGTTGATAGCTATGTGGAGCAAAATAAACAACTCTATTTTGTAAATTTAGGCGCTTACAGAAGTGATTCTATGGCTGAGCAACATGACTTTGCACTGTATGTTGCAAGCAGTAGCCATGAAGCTAAAGAGCGCGCTAAAAACGATTTGCTCGCAGGGCTTAGTCATATTCATAAAGATGATTTACATGATGTGGACGATTGCTTTGCCATTGATTTACTCGACAGCCAGCTAAACATTAAGCTCACGCCCAGCGGTATATCGCAGCCGATAAAGCCAGACTGGTTTGGCTATCACATACTTTAAATTATAATAAGTAGCTAAAACAGAGTAGGATTAAGAGTCCTGCTCGTTTTGTTCATCCTTTTCGCTTTTAGCCGCCATTTTAAACGCCACAATAACCAACCCAAACATAGCAAACGGCAGTGCTGCCAACATGTATTCAACCACATTACTGTCTTGAAAATTTGCTTGTAGTAAAAAGTGACCCGCCACACACATCAAAATAACCACTAATAAAATGGGTAGTAACATGAGTTCTTTTTTTGATGAATGGTTTTTCATTAATTATGAGGCTATAGCTAAAAATAATGCGCCATTGTAATGAGCTTACTTAAGCTTGGCAAATACCGCAGAATTTTTTAATTAATGATATGATTAGCGTCAAACAATTGGGCAAGTGTTATTGGGAATAAAGTGAAAAGTAACTTAAAACAAGTTTACCTCGTTGGCGGTGCAGTGCGCGACAAACTGCTAAATATAAAATCAAAAGATAACGACTATGTAGTGATTGGGGAAACACCAAAAACGATGGAATCGCTTGGTTTTGTGCCAATAGGTAGTGACTTTCCGGTTTACTTACACCCAAAAACAAAAGAAGAATATGCACTAGGGCGCACAGAGCGTAAAAGTGGCAAAGGCTATACTGGCTTTGTGGTTGATGCCAGCCCAACCGTTACGCTAGAAGAAGATTTAGCAAGGCGTGATTTGACCATAAATTCAATGGCGCTTGATGAACACGGTAATATTATTGACCCGTTTAATGGCCAAACTGACTTACAAAATAAAACACTGCGCCACACCACTGAGGCATTTGTAGAAGACCCTGTTCGAGTACTGCGTATTGCCCGTTTTTTAGCGCGCTATGGCAGTGATTGGCGTATTCACCCAAGTACCTATGCATTAATGCGCGAGCTTAAAAATAAAGGTGAGCTCAATCATTTAGTACCTGAGCGCGTGTGGCTTGAAACCGAAAAAGCACTGGGTGAAAAGCACCCTGAGCTTTATTTTGAAGCACTGCAAGGTTTAGGTATTTTTCCAGAACTTGAGCGCATGGTTAATGTACCGCAACCGGCAAACCATCATCCTGAAGGGGATGTATTTGTGCATACTATGTTGGTACTTAGGCGTGCAGCCGATTTGAATTTTAACTTAGAAGCACGCTTTGCTGCACTTACCCATGATTTTGGAAAAGCGCTGAGTTTTAAAAAGTATGGAAACCTACGAGGGCACGAACGCGAAGGCGTTGCAGTTATTGAGGCGTTTTGTGAGCGCTTAAAAGTGCCAAACCGTTTTCGCGATGTTGGTGTACTCACCAGTGATAATCACACCCTTTGCCACACGATTGATCAGTTAAGGCCGCAAACCATTCACAAGCTAATAGTGACTAACTTAAATGCGTTGGTACACCCAGAACGTTTTATAGCGTTTACCCAAGCATGCCAATGCGATGCACAAGGGCGTGGTGAAACACTGGTCGATAAGCCATACCCGCAAGCAGCTAAGCTGCGAGCAATTCATACTGAACTGCAAAAAATGGATAAGAAACAAGTAGTGCAAGATGCACTTAAAAATGGCAAAAAAGGCCCTGAAATAGGCGAAGAAGTAAAACTTGCAGAAATAAACTGCATTAAAGCATTTTTAGAACATGAGAAGTCCCAAGCGTAATAAAATTAGACTAAGTAGTGCGATACGCCTTGGTTTTTAGTCGCGTCGTGCTTTCTTAGCTCTTTGTAATTGGTGTTTTTTGGTTTTACCTCTTCAGACTTGGGCTTTTTAGAGGGCCTGTATAAGTCAAAAATAAAGTCTAGTTCTTCACGCTCTAGTGATGGTTTCATGAGTATTCCTTCAATTTAATACTTTAATATGATGTAGGGTATGGTCATTCGACTGAATAAAAAGTGAATAGTTACATTTGTAGTTGTACTAAATTGTAACCGGCAGCTTTTAAGGGATGAGAGGGAGGTATTTGTTAATTTATATGGAGTTAAGGTAAATTAAAGTAGCTTTTTTTAACTAAAAATATACAGCTGAATTTAACTTATTGCGTACTTACTATTTGCATATAATGCTGTGGCTATAAATATAACGGTACAGATATAACGGTACAAATACAGCCCTAACTATTAGCTAACGGCAGTGTTACGGTAAACACGACACCATTACCTTGCTCGTTGTTTTGCGCGGTTACACTGCCTTTATGGTAGTCGCACACCAGCCTTACAATATAAAGCCCTAACCCCAAATGTGGCTGTTGCTGCATTTGCTGGCTACGTACCGACACCATTGAATCAAAAATATGCTCAGTTAATCCTTCGGGTAACGCAGGGCCTGTGTTTCTCACTGTTAATGTTGCTTTATTTTCGCTCTGCTTAAGGCTTACATTAATAGCCGTATTGGCTTTGCTGAACTCCAGCGCGTTATTAATAAGTTTATCAAGCAGCTGAGCTATAAACTCCGGTGCACCTTGCATAGGTAATTTGCTTTGGCATACATCAAGCGTAAATAACTGGTGTGGGTAAGTAAGCTGATAGCCTTGCATGCAGCCATTTATTACTTTTTGTAAATCAAAAGGCTCAGGCTCGTTGCTTTGAATACTTTGCTCAAGGCGAGTAGCTTCACTCATGGTGGTTATTATTTTACCTAAGCGTTCAACGCCTTCACTGGCGCGGTCGAGGTATTTTTGACTCAGCTCGTTTTGTGGCAAGCTTTGTAAGTTTTCGAGTGATGAGCGCACTACGGCAACCGGCGTGCGCAGTTCGTGGGATAACCGCGACGACATATTTTCTAAGTAATCGGTATAGCCACCAAGTCGGCTCACAATGTTTGAAAAACTACGAGACAGGTCGCCAATTTCATCGTTAGCATCGCTGTAATTAATACTGCCGGTAACACGCCCTTGTGCATCAATCGCTTGCTCAGCAGTATCGCGCAGTCGCCTAATTCGGTTTGATATACGTGAGGCAAAAAAGAACAAGGTGACAGTACCAATTAGCATCACAGCTAAAATAACGTTAAACAGTTTTTCGAGTGATTTGTTACGCAGCGTACGTACACCGTTTGTGGTTTCCTCTGCTATTACCGCGCCAATTACTTGGTCTTGAATCCAAATAGGGTAAGCGGCCGATAAAATAACGGCTTTACTGTCGGGTGTTAATCGCCAAGACGATGCTGGTTGTCCTTTTAATGCTTTCGCTAAATGTGTGCCCTGCATAGAGGCTACATCGTGCAGGGTATCTAAAAACTCATTTTCGGGGCGCGTTAATATTTTATAGTAAATTGGGTGTAAGTAATTTTGCTCAAAGCGCTGCCACCAAGTTTCAGGTGTTTTGTTAGCAAGCCCATCAGCCCATACGCCATCTGCATTTTGAATAGTACCCGATTGGGCAAGTACACGATGATGGTTATCAACCACCCAAATGCGGCTACCGCTGTGGCCCATACCTTTTAAAATACGGCTAATTTCTGGGGAAGGGACTAATACCGAGCCTAAATCGTTTGGGTTATTTAAGTTTGAGGTCGACATTATTTTAGGCTCTAGCAATGTCTCTTTACTATCAATGTCAACAATAGCAAAGCCAAGCTTGTTGCCCAGCATGCTAATTGGAAAGCGCAGCTCTACGTTATAACCTGATTCGGTACTTTCAAAATAGCCCTGAATTTTTGTAAAAGGGGCTTTGGTATTTGCATCAAACGCATTAACCCAGCCGTCTTGGCGTGGCGCAATAATGTAAGTATTAAACTGGCCGTTAGGCGTTTTTAGGCCAATTTGTAAATAATCGTTATTGGTAATACTTAAGCTATTTTTAGCGCGATAAATAAGAGTATTGTCGGTGACTTTAAATACGGCGTATAAGTAGTTATCAAATTTTCCCACCATATGATCAAACGATAAGTCACGGGCTTGATGTTTGTTATCTGTTTTTTGTAAGTAGCGTTTATCGTAATGCCAAAATAGCGGTTGATAGCTGTCCCAATCGTTAAGTTTACCGTCGAGCTGAATAGGGTTTTTAAGATTATAAGCGTATAAATCGCGGCCTTTTACTACTTGGTCTAAAAAGTTGGTTTGCTCGTCAAATAATGCGGGGCGCTCATGTAATGCTGTAGCAAGTGCTCGAGTGGTGCCTACGAGAGTTTTTTCTTGGCCTTGGCGTAAAAACTTTTCCATTTCCCATACGTACTCGTAGCCAAGCCACGGTAGCAAAAACAAAAAACATGAAAGTAATATAAATTTACTGCGCAGACCAAATCGTAGCATTAGTGTTGTTCCCACCTGTAGCCCATGCCATACACGGTATCTATGCGATCGAAGGAGCTGTCGAGTGCTATAAACTTTTTACGAATACGTTTTACGTGTGAAGTAATGGTGCTGTCGTCTACATAAATTTTTGCATCGCTCATTAATTCGTTACGGCTTTTAACATGGCCTGGTCGCTGGGCGAGTGAATGCAGCATCCAAAATTCGGTTACGGTTAAATCAACTAATTGTTGCTGCCAAAATACCTGCATACGTTGCGTGTCGAGCGTTAACTGCCCGCGTGTTATGAGGGCGTTTGCATCAGCGGGTTGTTCAAGTGCTTCCATTCGGCGAAACAGCGCCCCAATACGTGCAGCCAAGTGAGCCAAGCTAATGTCTTTTGTTAGGTAGTCGTCGGCGCCCATGCGCAGGCCGCATACGGTATCTATTTCGCTATCGCGGGCGGTTAAAAAAATAATAGGCAGCGTTTTAGAAAGCGATCGCAATGTTTGGCACAGTAAAAAACCACCATCTATTTCATGGCCTAGGCCAATATCAACAATGGCTAAATCGGGCAGGGCATTTTTAAATTCAGCTTCTGCGCTGGCGCGATTTTCAAAGCCACTGACTTGGTAGCCCTGTGCGCTCAGCATTTCTATGTAGTTTTCGCGGATTGCGGGTTCATCTTCAACGATGGCTATTTTTTTCATCTTAATCATTATCCTATCGGCTCTGCTGTGCACTATATCGAAGTTTTTAAGCTAAGTACGCTTAAAAAGGCAATTGCCATTTTTTTGCCACAATTGCTCAGCAGTTTGCCATTTTTGATCCCCTTTGTTGCCACTTGAGCTTGTTTTAATAGGTCCATCAAAACAAAACATCACAAATTAAAAAGTAAGTTTAAGGATCAAATCATGAAGAAGACATTAATTGCATTAACACTCGTTGCTAGTTTTTGTACTCCAGCAATTGCCTCAACATCTAACACGCCATCAAAAGAAGCCCATAAAGAAACGGCTATTGGTTTAGGTGCAGGCGCTATTATTGGCGGCGTAGTAGGCGGGCCAATTGGTGCGTTTATTGGGGCATTTGCCGGTGGTTTAATAGGTGATTCAAAAGTAGCTGATAACAAAATTGCAGAGCAAGAGCGTGCAATTACGGTTATGAAAGAAAAAACCAGCGATTACCAACACGTGCTTAACCACAACAATATGTTAGAGCAGCAGTTAGAAGTACTTGCCAATCAAAATGAGCAGTTAACTCAAGTTCAAATTAATAACTTATTGGCGATGACGGTGCAATTTAAAACAGGTTCAAGTGTTATTGCCCCGCATTTTGCACTGCAGTTAGACCAACTGGTTAACTTGTTAAACAACCAACCACAACTCGCACTTGATTTAAGTGGCTTTGCCGATCAACGCGGCGATGAGCAAGCCAACCTTTTACTTTCTAAAGCGCGTGTAAATGCCGTGCAAAGCTATTTAATAAAACACGGTGTGAGCCACAAACGCTTAAGTACGCAGGCATTTGGCGAGCAGCAAACATTGGCTAACAGCGACACGGTGGAAGATAACTTTTTTGATAGACGCGTAACGCTTACCACTCGCTCAATGAGCCCAGCAAATGGCCAAACGGCGAGTAACTAAATCTAACTGAATCTAAGTAAAGCAAAGCGTTCGATGGAGTGATTTTATGTTGAGTAAACCGACCAAAATGCTTACTAAAGTAAGCATTTTTATATTCATAGCGATTGTGCTGTTAGCGAGCTTCAAAAGCCATGCGCAATCACCCAAGTTAGAGCTTTTTGATAGCAATGGTGCGCCAGCAGGCCCAGCAATAATATTAAAAAGCGACGCCAATATGACCTTAACTGGCCTAATTAATCATGTTGTAGTTACGCAAACCTATCAAAACGAAAACCCGTTTGCAGTCAACGCGCGCTACGTTTTTCCATTGCCTGATGAAAGCGCCGTACATGCCATGACGATGCGTATAGGTGAGCGAGTCATTAAAGGCCAAATTGATAAAAAAGTGGAAGCCGAAAAAAAATACGAGGAGGCTAAAAAAGCAGGCAAGCAAGCGGCCCTAGTACGCCAACAACGTGCGAATATGTTTATTACGAATGTGGCTAATATTGGCCCCGGTGAGCAAGTGATTATTGAGCTTGAGTATCAAGAAATAATTGACTACAGCAGCGGTACATTCGCTATTAGATTTCCTACTACCATTACACCGCGTTATCACGCGATTAGTGGTGAGGTTGAGGTGAGTACTCAAAATCAAGCGCATGTTAATCCGCTCCCAACGGGATGGTTAAGCCCTGTTTACAGCATTCAAAACATCACTCAAAATAGTACTCAAACTGATAACGTACCAAGTAGCCAATTTAGCTTAAACATTGATATAGACGTAGGCTTAGAGCTGGTGGATATCAATTCTAAATTTCACAATGTTGATGTACAAAACACAGCATTTGGGCAATATAAAATAGCGTTAAATGAGACAAATGCAGTTAATCGCGACTTTGTACTTGAGTTTAAACCTCTGCAAAAAGAGCAAGCTCAAGCTGCATTTTTTACTCAGCAGTTTGAAAATGGTGACCGATACGGACTTGCTATGCTAATGCCACCAGGGGATCACTTTACACAAACACAGCGCTTACCTCGTGAAATGGTATTTGTCGTTGATACGTCAGGCTCTATGCACGGGCAATCTATGGAGCAAGCTAAAAAAGCCTTGTTTTATGCGCTGTCATTACTCGATAGCGACGACAGCTTTAACATTATTGGTTTTGACAACATAGTAACTCCAATGAGCGATGAGCCACTTATAGCCAGTGACTTTAATTTACGCCGTGCAGAGCGATTTATTTATAGCCTAGAAGCCGACGGCGGCACTGAAATACAAGGTGCGCTTAATGCCGTACTTGATGGCAGCGAGTTTGATGGTTTTGTACGCCAAGTTGTATTTTTAACTGATGGCAGCGTAAGCAACGAAGATGCATTATTTAAAAATATTCAAAGTAAGTTAGGCGATAGCCGCTTATACACAGTGGGTATTGGCAGCGCACCGAATAGCTTTTTTATGCGCCGAGCGGCAGATATAGGTAAAGGCTCATTTACGTTTATAGGCAGCACAAGCGAGGTGCAACCTAAAATGCAGCAGTTGTTTGATAAGCTTGCACATCCGGCTATTACTAATTTGGCGCTAAGCGATGAAAGCGGTAAAAGCTTAGATTTTTGGCCATCACCACTACCTGATTTATATTTTGGCGAGCCTATCATGGTCGCTATAAAACTTAATAATGCTAAAAATTTGGTACTTGCTGGGCAAACAGCACAAGGTCCTTCAAGTATTAAATTAAGCACCCAAAACAGCTCAAACGCTCAAGGTATTGCAAAACTATGGGCGCGCCAAAAAATCAAGTCATTACTTTTATACAACGAGCAAAGTGTAGTTAAAGATGAAGTACAGGAGCTTGCGCTTACTCATCAATTACTTAGCCCGTTTACTGCTTTTATAGCGATTGAACAAACTCAAATAAAAGAAGTGGCAGAGCAAACGGCGCAAGCTACTAATGCAGTACCACAAGGTATGGCAATGCGTTTACCGCAAACCGATGGGCAAAGCAGGTTACATATATTACTAGGCTGTATTTTATTATTGGGATTTGGCGCCCTTAAAATAAATAGAGGGCTTAAATTAAGCAGGGCACGTAAATGAAAAAGTGGCTAAGCGTGGGTTTACTAATCGCTGGGCTTGGATTATTTGGTCACGGCGCTTATATGCAGGCAAAAGCGTGGCTTGCTCAGGTATTAATTGAGCAAGCATGGCAAGAGGCACTTAAATCACCCGGCACTAAAGTAAAACCGTGGTATTACGCCGACAGCTACGTGACTGCAAAGCTCGATTGGCCAAGCCATAATAAAACATTAAGTGTATTGGCTGGAGCGAGTGGTCGTAACTTAGCGTTTGCGCCTAGCCAATTTTTACCTGCAGGGGAGCTTGGCGGAAAAGAGTTTGGAAACGAAAAGGGCGCGCTAATAGCCGGGCATAACGACACCCACTTTGCATTTTTACAAAACGCCAAAGTGGGAGAGGCGTTTACTTTGCAACTGCAAAGTGGGGTGATACAAAATTATAAAGTAACGGGGATTGAGGTTATTCATCAATCCCAAAACTCATTTTTACAAACACCTGGGCTGTATTTGCTTACCTGTTACCCTTTTGATTCGCTTGCCTCGGGTACTGATTTAAGATTGCTTGTATCTGCGCAAATGTCTTCGCCTGATTCACTAAGCGGTATATCAACCACGAGTTCTTGATGGCGCTGGCTTACCATTACGCCAATAAATACCACAAATATGCTCAGCCATTGCCAAACGTTGAGCACTTCGCCCAAAATAATAGCTGACAAAATAAGTGTAAAAATAGGAATTAAATTAGAGTACGCAGCAGCGGTTAATACCGATACCTTGCTAATTGCATAGTTGTACATGCCATACCCGCCAAGGGTTACACACGAGCCTAAATACAAAATGCTCATAAGCGCGGTTAAGTCGTGTTGGTTTTCGCTTGGTAGGTCGATAAAAAACAAAAACGGCGCAAAAAACAAGCTGCCGCTAATACCTTGCAACGCAATTAAAGTCAGGGGCGAGTAGCGATTAGCTAAATGTTTAATACTTACGGTATAAAATGCAGCGCACACCATAGCCATAAGCTCTAAAAAGTTACCTAGTAACGGATTAGGTGCTTGGTCGGTACTTGGTGAAAGAAGCGTAAGTAAAATACTGCCACCTATACACAGCGTAAAACCGACAACAATGGCTTTGCTTATATGCTCTTTAAGTAATACAAAGGCAAGCAACGCAATAATAATAGGTAAGCAAGAGACAATAACACCGGCCTGCGAGGCTGATGTGTATTCCATTGCATGGCCTTCAAATAAAAAGTATAAGCAAGGCTCAGCAAGCGACATACCCACTAAATACTTCCAGTCACCTTTTAAGTACTCAAACCGAATAACGTAGCGCCATAAACAAAGCGACAAAACTAACGTGGTGAGCATGCGTAAAAATATCACCAATGCAGGGTCGTAAATAGCAATGGCGTATTTGAGCGCAATAAAAGAGCTGCCCCATAAAAAGGTGGCAATAATTAAACATAAACTGGCAGGCATAGAGAGTAATTTACTTAATTTGATAAAATCAGATCCTAGCATGAAAATTTTTAACTTGTTCAAAAATACCGAGCTGGTATAAATTAATTCATCTTTAATTAATCAATAGTAAAAAGCACATGCAAAGGGAACAGGTAATAGTTGTAAAGCTTGGTACAAGCGTACTAACTGGCGGCACCGATAAGCTAGACAAAGCACATATGGTTGAATTAGTACGCCAATGCTGCGAGCTTAAAAAGCAAGGCCACCAGGTTATTTTAGTATCGAGCGGCGCGGTAGCTGCTGGGCGCGAACAACTATTAAAACCCTGTGGCAGAAGCTTAATTGATAAACAAATGCTTGCTGCAATTGGACAAGGTCAACTTATTCATATTTGGCAGAGCTTGTTTGCTTTATATGGGGTAAATGTAGGGCAAATGCTGCTTACTCGCGCTGATGTAGACGACAGAGAGCGCTACCTTAATGCCCGCGATACACTCAATGCGTTATTAAATTACGATGTTGTGCCCATCATTAACGAAAATGACGCAGTCGCTACCAGTGAAATAAAAGTAGGCGACAACGATAATTTATCGGCACTTGTAGCTATTTTGGCTAATGCTAATAAATTATTGCTACTTACCGATCAAGAAGGGTTATTTACCAGCGATCCTCGTACCAATGCCGATGCTACCCTCATTGGTGAAGTAACACATATAAACGATGAGCTGCGCCAACTTGCTGGTGGCAGTGGTACAAACTTAGGTACTGGCGGCATGGCAACCAAATTACAAGCAGCTGACATCGCAAGGCGTGCAGGCGTTGAAGTTATTATTGCTAAAGGCGCAGGTAAAAACGTTATTTTAAAATGCATGAGTGACGAGTTACCTGGTACACGCTTTTTAAAACTCACCGCCCCAAAAGATGGCCGTAAAAAATGGCTACTAGCGGGGCCTAAAAGCACCGGCCAAATTGTTATAGATACAGGTGCTATTAGTGCCCTTCAAAATAAAGGTGCAAGCTTACTTGCTAAAGGCGTTACTAATGCATTTGGACGTTTTGAAAGAGGCGATTTAATTGATTTAATAGATACTAAAAATCAAGTAATTGCGCGTGGCTTAACGCGTTTTAGCAGTACCGAGGTAAATAAAATTAAAGGCGCACACTCAAATCAAATAGGTGAGTTACTTGAATACGATAGTGGTGCAGAAGTATTGCATCGCGACGACTTAGTATTACTTTAATACCTATTCTAAAGGATTAGTTAATAAGTATTACCTCATAACTTAGTAAATTCATGAGTATTGTCTAGACTAATAAAAGTTTAATTAGTTTAGGCAGTGTAATGAAGGCAAATAAGTGTGGGCACGAATGGATTATTAAGCTTACCCAGCAAGAGGAAGAAAGTGATTTAGATAGCGCATTAATACAAATAATTGGCGACTTGCTCGAAGTTGATAATTTTGCCATTTACGTCAATAAAAATTTTTCAGCCCCCATACCCCCTACTCTTATTAATCCAAATAGTAATTTAGAGCAATTAAGCCCAGATGAAACATCATTGTTATTACAAAAGGTCACTCAAAATAAAATTAGGGTGAGCTATGCCTTTAGTAGCACAACAAGTTACGTGCCTATTTATCATTTTGGAAAAGTAGTCGGCACTTTATTAATAGAAACCGAGCAAGAATTACCAGAACGAACAACTATGTTAGCTGTACATATTTTAAATATTTATGCTAATCAGCTTGGGCTATTATATAAGTCGCGGTTAGATCCACTTACAGAGCTTTTAAATAGGCAAACATTTGATAAAAAGGTAATTGAGATTATATCGGGTAACGGTTTTTTGTTACCAAGAAATGATAACAATAAAAAGCGACGTTGGTATTTAGCTATTGCCGATATCGACAACTTTAAAAATATTAATGATAACTACGGGCATGTAATTGGCGATGAGGTTATTTTACTTGTTGCACGGCTACTAAAAAATAATTTTAGAATAGAAGACTATGTATTTAGGTATGGTGGTGAAGAATTTGCAATGTTATTTCAAGCAAAAACAGAGGCTGATGCACATGTTGCACTTAACCGGTTACGCCTTAATGTTGCCCAATACCCTTTTCCACAAATTGGCCAATTAACCATTAGCATTGGTTTTTTAGAGTTAGTGAGTATTGATACTGTATCGAGTATTGTAAATCAGGCTGATTTAGCGCTTTACTACTCTAAGAATACTGGCCGTAATAGAGTTACCTCCTACAGTGAATTAGAAGTTAATAACGAACCAAAGATAGATAACAGTATTGAGCTTTTTTGATTGTAAATTTGTGCTAAAATCTGGCTCCTTAAATTGTTGTAAGCAGAGCACAGAACATGAAATTAGTTCGTTGGTTTTTAGGTTGTATAATCTTATTCTTTAATTTTGTATTTACTCCTCGCAGTAAAAAGCGTGCAAGCGACGAGCAAGCACAGCTTGATCAGCAAACCTCACAATTTAAACTGTACCAATTTAAAGCATGCCCGTTTTGTGTAAAAGTACGCCGCGCTATTAAGCGCGAAGGCTTAAACATAGAAACGCGTGATGCAAAAAATAATGAGCAATATCGTCAAGAGCTTCTTGAGCAAGGCGGCAAAGTTAAAGTGCCTTGCCTGCGTATAGAGAAAAATGGCCAAGTACAATGGCTGTATGAATCAAACGATATTATTGCTTACTTAAACAAAGTAGCTGCATAAACCACTTTTATTATCTCACTTATTTAAAGAGAATTTACCATGACAATTCGCACCCGTGTTGCCCCGTCGCCAACTGGTGACCCGCATCTTGGCACCGCTTATATCGCCTTATTTAACTACTGTTTTGCTAAACAACAAGGCGGTGAATTTGTACTTCGTATAGAAGATACAGACCAAGTACGTAGCACGCCAGAGTCTGAACTTGCGATTATGGATAGCTTACGCTGGTTAGGGCTTGAGTGGGATCATGGTCCTGATGTGGGTGGCGAATTTGGTCCTTACCGTCAATCTGAGCGTAGCGATTTATATAAAAAATACGCGCATCAGTTAGTTGACGATGGTAAAGCGTTTTACTGCTTTGCAACAAGCGAAGAGCTTGATCAAATGCGTGAAGAGCAAATGGCAGAAGGCTTGCGCCCTAAATACGACGGTCGTGGTTTAAACCATACAGATGAAGAAATTAAAGCAAACTTAGCGGCAGGCAAACCTTACGTTATACGTATGAAAATTCCAAGCGAAGGCACATTTAAGTTTAACGACTACCTACGAGATGAAATTGAGATCCCGTGGGAAAACGTAGACATGCAAGTGCTTTTAAAAGCAGATGGTTTCCCAACGTACTTTTTAGCGAACGTAGTTGATGACCACCATATGCAAATTAGTCATATTTTCCGTGGCGAAGAGTGGATTAACTCAGCACCTAAGTTATTAAAACTTTACGAAGATTTTGGTTGGGAAGCGCCGGTACTTGGTCATTTACCATTACTACGTAACCCAGATAAATCAAAGCTATCTAAGCGTAAAAACCCAACATCTATTAATTACTATAAAGAAATGGGTTACCTGCCAGAAGCCGTGCTTAACTATTTAGGTCGTATGGGTTGGTCAATGCCAGATGAGCGTGAAAAGTTCACACTTAATGAAATGATTGAAAACTTTGACATGAAGCGCGTATCGCTTGGTGGTCCAGTATTCGACGTAGATAAATTAAGCTGGTTAAACGGCATGTGGATCCGCGAAAACCTAACCGACGAGCAGTTAATTCAGCGCTTTGTTGATTGGAAGTTTAACGGTGAAATGTTAGCTAAAGTATTACCTGAGGCTAAAACGCGTATTAATACCCTTTCGGATATGGTTGAGCTGGCAGGGCACTTTGTAGGTGGTATTCCAACTTACGATCCTGCGCTATTAACTGCTGGTAAAGCAGACGAAAACGTAATACGCCAAGCACTACAATTTTTTGTATGGCAGCTAGAAGGCTTACGTAGCTTTGATAAGCCCGCTATTTTTGCAATTGCAAAAGAAGTGGCTACATTCCACGAGCTTAAAATTAAAGACTTTTTAGAGCCAATTTTTGTCGCAATTACAGGCAAAACATCAAGTACGTCGGTGCTTGATGCAATGGAAATATTAGGCTCTGACTTATCACGTGCTCGTTTACGTGTAGCACTTGCTCATTTAGGTATTTCTAAAAAGCAGGCTAAAAATATAGAGCGTGCGTACCGCGAATACCCAAGTGCATAATTACTAAACAATGTACTTTTAAAAGCCGAGCTTAGTAAAATAAGTTCGGCTTTTTTGTTTCAGGCTGTTTAGCTATATGACATCGTATTTTGATATTGTTTAGCCTAAGCATTCATAATTTACTAAATGCTACAATGCGGCATATAAACTCATAGGAGTCAGTATGATTGCAACCGTTAAAAACAAAGCTATTTTTAGCAGTAATACATTTTCGATAAACCTTGTTACTTACCCAACTAATCACAGCGTAATGAACCATATTGACCCTGTACAGCAAGGGCGCTATTACAAGCTCAACTTTGTATTAGAAAAACCTAAAGCGGGTGGGGTATTTAAATGCTCAAAATGCATTATAAATTTATTTAATCGCGTGTATTTATTCAGACCCGATAAGTACGAACACAGCGTATCTAAAATCGAGTCTGGAAAGCGCGTACTACTTAGCTTTGCGCTTAATATATAATTTGCACTTTTACTTATTAATAGTCGTAGGCCTGTCCGGTGCATAAAACAGATAGGTCGCAATACGATACGGACGTTTCACTACAAGAATTAATAGTAAAAGCATTTCCGCCTCTGCGCATAGCATCAGCTTTAAGTAAATCAATCGCGTTTGATTTAGAGCGATTGTAACTTACATTATTGCTGCCCATGCCGTCGCCATCACAGCTTTCACCTTCTATTCGGCCTAAAAGTGTTGCGCCACTTTCGTGTGCTTCTTGGTCGCTATAAAATTGCTGTAAATCTCTTTTATTAACGTGGGTGCCAATTTCTTGAGATAAAACACCGTTGTCTATATCTGTATGATAAGTCATGCCTGAACAACCAGTTATTGTGGCCAGCACTGTTATTGCCATTATAAAACGTAGCATATTTATTAGTCCCTTAATTTATTATTTGAAATAGTAAATTACTAACAAAATTAAATGCGGGCAATGTTTACTACTAAGTAAATTGTTAGCATTTGTAAATGTATTTAGATTTTACTGAGCATAGGGTAAGTAAACAAAAAGAAGTGGCAAACATTAACTAACCAATGGCATAAAATAGCCCACGCTAAGCGCTGCGTTTTATAAAAAATATAGCCATATCCTAAGCCTGCAATAAATGAAACCAATACATAGTTAAATCCTCCAGCAATATGCGCCAAAGCAAACACTGCAGCTGTCATTATTGGGGCAAGTAGCGCTAGGCGAGTAGATGTGATTATTTGGCTAAGTTTGGTTTGTAATAAACCTCTAAACAAAGCTTCCTCAGCTACACAGGTAAATAAAAGATTAATAGCAATAAAGGCTAACCAAAAGTTGGGCACTTTTGGGTTAAAGCTTACAAGTCCAAGTGTTAAAGCCGCAGTGAGCGAAGCTAAAACAGTAGCAATAATTATAAAAATAGGTTGTTTAACGTTTAATGGGCCTGCTTTATTAGAGTCTGCTTTTAAAGCTTTTTTATTCGAATAAAAGTAAGCACAAAGGAATAACCCAGCCATAGCTTTATCAAAATTAGCATAAAGGGTAAAAGCAATCGCATCGCTTGTAATACGCTCATCTATAACAATAGGGAGGTTATTAAAACCAGGCACCCAATGAAGTGCTAATGCCAGTGAGGAAATTATAAAAACAGTACTTAAAATAGCGCGTATTATTGCCCACTTTGCATTTAGCACACAGTAGTATAAAACAACGTAAAGCCCAGTGCTGAGCAGAGCATACAAATTTACATAACCTTGAAAATACCCACTTACTACACTTAAAGCCATTAAGTAGTGCCAAAGGGGTTGCCGCATTATTGATATTTTGCAGTACGGAAAAACACATATAATTGATAGTGCTAATAAATAAAAGGTCATTGTTTTTTATTACTCTGTTTTATTTAGCCATTAATCTAACAGATTCGACCTCTCAATATTTTTTTTCTGGTAATATAGATAGGTTATAAGCAGTTTAAGCAGTGAACAAACTATGTTAAGTCCTTTTTTTCAGCAGCATGCTGATTATGTTTCTATCTCTCGTGAGCAGGGTTGTCGCTTCGCTAAATGCGTTGCTGACGATTACAATCCACTTCATGACAAAGATGCCAAAAAGTTTTGCGCGCCAGGAGACTTACTTTTTTCATTGGTACTAGACCGCTACGGTATTAGTGAACAAATGGAATTTACTTTTGCCGGTATGGTTGATGAAAACACCAAACTACATTTCCCTGAGGGAGCAGATGAGTTTGATGTTACCAATGGCGAAAAAGTAATTTTAAAGGTAAAGCGCAGCGGTAAAACCAGCCAATGCCCAGCACTAACTAATAGTCTAATAAAAAATTATGTTGAGTTTTCTGGTACTACCTTTCCGCATGTAATTATCCCATTAATGGGCAAGCAAGAGGTAATGATAAACCCTGCTCGTCCGATGGTAATTTACGAATCAATGCTTATTAATCTTGATAACCTTGATATAACAGCGCCAGTACTTGAATTTGCAGAGCCAAGCTTTGAGTACGCCGGTAAGCGCGGAAAAATTACACTACGTTTCAACCTGTTAGAAAACGGCGTTAAAGTGGGTTGTGGTGAAAAGCACATGGTGGTTTCGGGTATTCGCGAATACTGCCAAGCAACAGTTGACGATTTAATAGCGTTTTACAACGAACGTAAAGCGACACTAAAGCCAGCTTAAAGCTACAGCAAATTAAAAAAGGCGCTAAATACAACAGTTATTTAGCGCCTTTTTTATTGTTTTAGCGCTAAAGCGAAAGAGAGCAATCACGATTAAATACTTTTCTGGACTGGTTAATTTACGCAGTACAGTAATATGCGTACAATAGCGCTCTTTGTTATTTTAAAGCTAAGCCTATGTCTGCCACTACGTTCTCATCACTTAATCTCGACCCGTTATTATTAACAGCGATTGAGCAAAATAATTACACTCAGCCTACCGCAATTCAGATTAAAACTATTCCGCCTATTTTAGCCGGAAGTGATGTAATGGGCAGCGCGCAAACAGGTACGGGTAAAACCGCCGCCTTTGTTTTACCTCTATTACATAAGCTTTTAAATACCCCTAAAAAAGATGAGCAAGGCCTTGCCCGCGTTGTAATTTTAACGCCAACACGAGAGCTTGCTCAGCAAGTATTTGCCAGCTTTGAAAAGTACGCACAAGGTACTAACATCAATGGTGCTTTAGCCTATGGTGGTGCAAGTATTGGCCCTCAAATAAAAGCACTTAAAACAGCACAAGTTATAGTGGCCACACCAGGGCGTTTGCTTGATCATATAGTTAAAGGCAGTGTGGTACTTTCAAGCGTAGACTCTTTAGTGTTTGACGAAGCCGACCGCATGCTTGATATGGGCTTTATTGATGAAATTAGACGTATATTGCGACATATCCCGGGCGATCGCCAAACTTTACTATTTTCAGCTACGTTTGATGACAGCGTGTTTGAACTCAGTAAAAAACTACTTAAAAACCCTGAGCTAATTGAAGTTGATAAACGTAACTCAGCTGCGGTTGAAGTAGAGCAAGTTATTTACGCTGTAGATGAAGACCGTAAGCGCGAACTTGTATCGCACATGATTGGCATGAAAAACTGGCGCCAAGTGCTTATTTTTACTCGCACAAAACAAATGGCCGATCAGCTTGCTAAAGAAATGTGTAAAGATGGGTTAAAAACCGAATCAATCCATGGCGATAAATCGCAAGGCGCACGTGACCGTGCATTGCAAAACTTTAAAGAGGGTATTACACGCGTACTTGTTGCAACCGATGTCGCTGCGCGTGGTTTAGATATTTCTACACTTAGATACGTAATTAATTTTGAACTGCCGTACATTGCCGAGGATTATGTGCACCGTATTGGCCGTACTGGTCGCGCTGGTGAACAAGGGCTTGCTATGTCATTGGTAAGTCTTGATGAGCAATGGCTGCTAGAAGAAATTGAAGTATTACTCGATACGCGTTTAACGCCGCAGTGGTTAGAAGGTTACGAGCCTGACTTAAATAAAAAGCCCAAAGATAATCGTAAAAATACGAATAAATCTCGAAAAGATCGCGATAAAAAACGCATTACGGGTAAAAGAGAGCCAAGTAGACGTCGTAAATAATAGCTTTTACTTTACTTTTTTGCCTATACTGGAGCTATTAAATAGCCGAGGTAAAGTTAATGTTTGAAACTGATAAATGGGCATTCTCTGGTGTTGATGGCCAAATATCTTTGCATAAATGGCAAAAAACAATGGACCTTATCACGGGGCTTTTTTCAGCCCCGTCTGGTTATATAGTTCAGGCAACAAGCAAAGGTTATCGCGTTGTTATTAGAAATAACGAAGGTGGCTCAAGCTTTGAAACCAACCCGATACTTCCCCCTCAAACACCTCTTTTTTGTCGGCACGTCGCTGAAACTAATAATATTTTATATGTTAATGATGCAAGCAATAACGATGCATGGAACACACTGCCAGAAGTAGTTGAGGATGGTGTTGAATCGTACTTAGGTTTACCTATTCATTGGCCTGAAGGCGAAGTATTTGGCACGCTATGCTTAAAAGACACTAAAATAACTAGCTATACCGATGAATACTTTGAGCTCATAGAGCAACTACGCGATTTAATTGAAGACGACCTAGCGCTTGTGTATAGCTATGAGCAAATGCGCGAAATAGCCATGTTAGACTCATTAACGAGTATTTATAATCGCCGAGCACTTAACTTACTAGCTCAGCAAAAGCTTAATTTAGCACTGCGTTTGGGCTTCGACGTATGTTGCTTGTTTATTGATATAAACGACTTTAAAAAATTAAACGACACCTGCGGACATGAAGTGGGCGACAAAGCCTTAATTATATTGGCAGATACGCTAAAAAAACATTTAAGAGATGCCGATATAGTAGGGCGTTTAGGTGGTGATGAGTTTGTTGCAGTAATGCAATTAAGCGATAAAAGTAAAATTAGCTACATCATAGATAAAATATCCTCTGAGTATTCAAAAGCTTTACTCAAAGAAGACGTTTGCGATTTATCGCTCAGCATAGGTTATAGTTTTACTAATAAACAAAAGCAGCCATTTGAAGCGCTATTAAATGATGCAGACCACGCAATGTATAAAAATAAACAAGCGTATAGACTCGCTAAAAAAGCACAATAATAAAAGTAAGTTCGTCATGACTCATGCCACAAAAACTTGGCTAGTTTTTTCTGCGATAGGTTTTATTTTAGGTGTTATGTGCTCCTCTATGGGGTTTGCCTTAAAAAGGCTTGAGAGTAATAACCAAAAATAGCTTCAATGAATAGCTTAAGCTGCAAATTTTTACTTGTACTTCTTAATTTATTTTTCAAAGTACGGACATAAAAAAGCAAGCCATGAGGCTTGCCAAGAAGGGTGTTAATTAGCTCTTATCTAGCCTTTAAGCTATTAGCTTTTCAGCAAGGTTTAATTCCATAATAGCTTTTAATAAACGGTATAAGTTAATTGATGCATCAATTTCTTCTTTACGGTTTGTTAAGCTTTCAATATTTAAGCCCAGTGGCACGTCTAGGTGTGCACAGCTTTTAAGTATTAAGTCGAGGTTTTCTCGGCAAATACGGACCGATTCGCTTAATGTATTGTCTGCATCAAGCATGCGCCATTTAGTTGCCTCTGGCACTGAGATACCCAACCATTGCATAAATTCTAAGGTTTTTTCGCCGCCGCACGGGGTAAACGTTAATATAATACGTTGTGGTGTAATACCCTGCGCTTTACATGTACGTGCGTAGCTAGTGATTAGCTCTATAGTCGCTTGTGCATCGTAAACAGCTTGCGATATAAAAAACTGACAACCTTGTGCTGTTTTTTCTGTTAATCGTTCGTGCTCATTTCGTTTACTTGAATGGCGCTCGGCAATAGTAACGCCACCTAAAAAGAAATCATCTGATTGCTCAGCCAATGCTTTATAAGCATCTGGCAGGCTTAGCTTTATATCGCCTATCGATGATGGGCTACCTACTAAAACAACATTTTGTAAATCGTAGTCGTTTTTAGTTTCACTTAGCCAATCTTTAAATTCGCCTACACCACGCTGCGCCACACTTTTATAAGTAATTACATCTTGTGCAGATAAATTACGAAGTAAATGGCTGTATTCACGCGGATCAACGGTTTGTTTAAACGCAAATGGGCGGTCTTGGTTAGTTCGGCTGCTTTCGTCTTGAATGTCGTAAATTATCACGCCGTCGTATTCAATTTCGTGTAAGCGACCTAATAGCTTTTCTGCAATGGTTTTTAATTGCGCTTTATCGGTGCCAATTTTAGGCGGGGTAGTACCAATAAGATAAACACCTTGATTGGTGTCCACTATCTTCTCTTTTAGTGATAAAGCCATAATCCTCATTCCAGCTAAGTTTGTTTTGATGGATTTAATATAGCAGCCATTTAGACGTCTAGATAGATTTATTTAATGAAAGTTTTTCAATTAACATGATGTTTATTCATAGTGCTTGTTCCCATTATTTATAATTGACACAGTTGTTTACATAATAAATTCCCTTGGGGCTCTTATATTTATTGGCTTTGGGGCATAATTAAAGAGTTAAATCTGACAACAAATTTGCTCAATTTAAAAAGGGACAACAATGAAATTTAAATTATTAGCAACCAGCTTAGCGGTATCGCTGGCGTTAACAGGTTGCACCATGCAACAAAATCAAAGCACGCAAACAACAGCACAACAAGAACAAGTAAATAAAGCTGATGACCGTGTTTTTTCACAAGATTACTTAATTGAAGAGCTAGAAAACGGCTTGCGTGTCATGGTTGTTAAAACCGATTACCCTGATGTCGTGTCGCTGCAAATTCCGGTATTGGTTGGATCGCGTAACGAAGTTGAAGAGGGCAAAACAGGCTTTGCTCACTTTTTTGAACACATGATGTTTAAAGGCTCAAAAAAATACCCTGAAGATGTGTACTCAGACATATTAAAAAATTCAGGTGTTGATAACCGCGCTTATACAACAAACGATTACACAAATTACCATTTAAACTTTTCAAAGCAGCATCTTGATAAAGTACTTGAGCTTGAAGCTGATATTTTTCAAAACTTAACCTACACCGAAGAGCAATTTAGAACAGAAGCACAAACGGTAAAAGGTGAGTACTTAAAAAACAACGCGAGCCCAATTCGTAAATTATTAAGCGCTGTACGCGAAGAAGCGTTTGATAAGCACACGTATAAACACACCACTATGGGCTTTTTTAAAGACATAGAAGCCATGCCTGATCAAATGGCCTATGGTAAAGAGTTTTTTGCTAAGTTTTATAAGCCTGAGTATGTGTCACTTGTCATCGTGGGCGATGTAGACCCACAAGCAACAATGGCAATGGTTAAAAAGCATTGGGGCAGCTGGGAAAAGGGTAACTATGTTGCTGACATTAAAGCAGAACCTGTTCAACAAGCACCAAAATATTTGCACCAGCAAGATGAAGCGCTACCAGGGCATTGGTTACTTGTATCGTACAAAGGCGCTGCGTGGGAGCCTGCTAAAAAAGACAGAGCTGCACTAGATTTAATCTCGCAGCTTTATTTTTCAAATAATTCAGATTTATATCAAGAGCTAGTGGTCGACAAACAAATTGCCAGCCAAATGTTTACCTATAACCCAGAGACTAAAGATCCGGGTTTATTACACGTATTTGTTAAAGTAGAAAACGCAGACGATTTAGCCACTGCGCGCGATGCCGTTAATCGAACTTATGCAAAAGCACGCACTGAGCTTGTTGATGAGCAAAAGCTCAGTGATTTAAAATCGAATCTTAAATACAGCTTTATTAATGGCTTAGATTCGTCGCAAGCGATTGCATCAACCCTTGCCAGCTACATGCATTTTGAGCGCGATCCAGAGGTTATAAACCAGCTGTATAAATCGGCAGATAACATCACCAGCGCAGATATTAAAGCCGTTGCTAATAAATACTTTACTGATAACGCACGTACCACATTAACAATGTCGGCACTTGATAAAGCCCCAGGTTTTGAGCAAGAAGTTAATTTAAATACGCTTACTGCAAAGCTTGAACAAGCACCCGCGGCACCTGCATTTAAAGTACTTGATAAAACCAATAGCTCGCCGTTAATCGATGTTAACTTTTTATTCAATACCGGCGCGGCTGCCGACCCTCAAGGCAAAAAAGGTGTTGCTGCGCTCACTGCGGCTATGCTTGCACAAGGAGGCTCAGAGGCGACAAGCTATAAAGATATTCAAAAAGCACTTTATCCGCTTGCTGGTAGCTTTGGTTATCAAATAGATAAAGAAATGCTGTCGTTTCAAGGGCGTATTCATAAAGACAATGCAGCGCAGTGGTATTCACTTGTGAGCGATCAATTATTAAACCCAGGCTTTAGAGACGATGACTTTAAACGCCTTAAAAAAGAAATGATCGATGGTATTAAATCAGGCTTAAAAGCATCTAACGATGAAGAGCTAGGCAAAGAAGTGCTATACAGTGCACTTTACAAAAATCACCCTTACGAAAGTTACAACTACGGTGATATTTCGGATTTAGAAGCGTTGACGCTAGATGATGTTAAAGCGTTTTATAACAGCGAGCTTACGCAATCTAAACTCACGGTTGGCTTAATTGGGGCTGTGCGTGCAAACCTTAAAGCTAAAATGATGAGCGATTTTGCAACGCTACCAAAAGGTGAGCAAAGCCGTTTAAGTATTCCTGATGCGCCAGTGCTTAAAGGTCATCATGCAACTATTGTAGAAAAGTCAGCGCAATCGACGGCGGTATCGTTTGGTTTCCCTATTGATACAATAAGAAGTAGCGAAGACTGGACAGCCCTTTGGCTTGTGCGTTCGTACTTTGGTGAGCACCGTAGTTCTAACAGCTTTTTATATGAGCGCATTCGTGAAACTCGCGGCATGAACTATGGCGATTACGCATACATTGAATACTTTCCACGTGGTATGTTTCAAACCAAGCCAGATGCAAACCTAGGGCGCTCAGAGCAAATATTTCAAGTGTGGTTACGCCCACTTCGCTCTAATAACGATGCGCACTTTGCAACACGTACCGCCTTGTTTGAGCTAGATAAGCTAATTAAAAATGGTATGAGCGAAGGCGATTTTGAAGCTACGCGTAACTTTTTAATTAACTTTGTGCCGCAAATGGTTGCAAGTCAAAATCGCCAATTAGGTTACGCGCTTGATAGCGAATTTTACAACACTGATAGCTTTGTAAGTTACGTAACTAATAAACTTAAAACGCTAACGCTTGCTGATGTTAATCGCGTTATTAAAGAAAACTTACAAACAGACAATGTTCACTATGTATTTATTACTGGTGACGGCGCTGATATGCAAAAACGTTTAGCATCGCAGCAAACCTCACCAATGGTTTACAACACTAATAAACCTGCTGAGCTGGTTGCTGAGGATAAAGTAATTGCTGATTATAAATTAGCAATTCCTGCAAAAAATATTGAAGTGATGAAAGTCGATAAAGTATTTCAATAATTTAAGTGTTTTTTAAGCGTTAAAATAATGCCTCGGTGCTATAAGCATCGAGGCATTTTTATTATTTAATAATGAAACTTAATAAACAGTTATACCTAATAACCAGAACAAATAACTAAGGGATTAACACCTTAGTGGTTAAATCCGTTAGACTTGGGAAAAGGCTATTTTATATCAACTTAAGGCAGTGCAGTATTATGCGTCATGCAATTTGGCAACAGCTTCGCGACGAAGCTAACGATGTAGTAAAACGTGAACCATTATTAGCAAGTCATGTTTATTCATGTGTTTTAAATCATGATTGTTTAGGTTCGGCATTGAGCTTTATTGTTGCTAATAAGTTGGCTGATGCGGTGGTATCTGCATTCACTATCCGAGAGCTGTTTGACCAAGCATTTGTAAAATGTGACCGTATGCTATCTTTTGTTGCTGAGGACATTAAAGCGGTAAAAGACCGCGACCCTGCATCAGAAACCTATCTTACGGTTATATTAAATCTAAAAGGTTTTCATGCTATTCAGGCGCACCGTTTGGCTAATTGCTTGTGGCAACAAAACCGCAAAGAGCTAGCGCGCTTTATTCAAAGCCGTAACTCTGAAGTGTTTGGGGTCGATATTCACCCAGCATGTAAAGTGGGTAAAGGCATTATGTTTGACCACGCAACCGGTATTGTTATTGGTGAAACAGCGGTAATTGAAGATAACGTATCAATTTTGCAATCTGTAACGCTTGGCGGTACGGGCAATGAGCAGGGCGATCGTCATCCCAAAATTAGAGCAGGCGTATTAATTGGCGCCGGCGCTAAAGTACTGGGTAATATTGAAGTAGGTGAGGGCGCACGAATTGGTGCGGGCTCAGTTGTACTTAGCAATGTTCCACCACACACAACCGCTGTTGGCGTACCCGCTAAAATTATTGGTCGACCGGATTGTGAGTGTCCGGCGCAAAGTATGAACCAAAACTTTTTAGCAAATCCTGAGCCTGAAAACGAATCGCACACGAGTGCAATGTTATAAGTAACTAAAAATAATAAAACTTAAAAGGAATTAACATGAACAAGAATAGTTTATTGGCTCTAGGGATTGGGTTTATTGCGGGTGTAGGTTTAACTTGGAGCTACTTTAATGCAGCTTCAAGTCATCCAGAATCTGTTAAGTCGCAGCCAAGTTATGAAAAACAGCAAAAGCTTCATACTGAACAACAAAGTAATGAGGTATTGAGTAATGCAGACTCTGCAGTACCTGAGCAAGTCGCTAGTATAGAGCCCGCTGAAATCTCGCCTACAACCAATTCAGAAACCCAAATGCTTGATGAACTACCTTTAGAAGAGCAAGTAACTCAGCTTAAGCAGCAACTCGCCGAACAGAAAGCGGCGCTCAAAAGTGTTTTAAAGAAAATGAGGGGCCCTTCAGATTTTGAGCAGATTTTACGTGATAAATTTGAAAATCAAACGCGCGATGAAGAATGGGCTTATCGTACTGAAATGGCATTACAAGATTTTTTATTAACTGCTGATTTATCAATTATTCCTGACGTTGTTAGTGCAAAATGTAAAAAAACAGTATGTGAATTTGAACTTGCCGCTCCCACTGATAACGACACATTTGGTAATGCTCAATGGCGAGAGCTAAACGACAAGTTGATGGAACAAGAGTTTTGGCAACAATTTAAAAGCACTACCTCCACATCGAGCGATAGCGAACTTAAAATGTTGCTAAGTACAGAGCTTTAAATAATTTGTGATTCTATAGAGCCATCGACTAACTCTGTAACTAAAACATCGCCTGTTTTAATTTGCCCCACAGATTTAACTACTTTTCCTTGCTGTGTTTTAGTGATGCTATAACCGCGCGCTAAAACATTAAGCGGACTTACCGAGTCTAACCTGCTTGCTTGCAGTGCTAAGCTATTATTCGCTTGTTGTAACTGATGCTGTATAGCTTGGTTTAGCCTAGCTTGTAATTGCGAGAGTTGATGGCTTGCTGAAGCGAGTTTTTTATCAGGTGATTGGCGCATCATACGCGGCGTTAAGTTATTGAGTGTGCGTTCTTGTTGATATAAACGATTACGCATAGCTTGTTGCAGCGCAATGCTTAGCTCATCCAAACGTTGTGATTTTTGACTAAGCTGATTACGCGGATGACACAAATTAAGGCGGTGTTGTAACTGCGTTGCTAATGCGCGTTTATCGGCAATACCGTGCTTAAACGCGTTAGATAAACGATTAACTAATTGTGTTACTTTGTTGTGTAACTCTTGCGTATTTGGGCTTACAAGCTCAGCTGCGGCTGATGGAGTGGCTGCACGAACATCAGCAACGTAATCGCTAATGGTTGTATCTATTTCATGGCCTACTGCACTTACTATAGGTAATTCACTTTCAAAAATAGCTCGTGCGAGCTGTTCGTGATTAAAACACCATAAATCTTCAAGTGATCCGCCGCCTCGTCCTAAAATAAGTACGTCAACTTCATCACGAGCATTAGCTAATTCAATTTGATTAATTAAATGTAGGTGTGCTTCTTTGCCTTGTACCATAGCAGGGTAAATGATTACCTCTAGCTGCGGCGCACGGCGTTTAAGTACCGTTAAAATATCTTTTATAGCAGCGCCGGTTGCAGAGGTAATAACACCAATACGATTAATGTTTTGCGGAAGTGGTTTTTTATACGCAGAGCTAAATAATCCTTCGGCGGCCAAACGCATTTTAAGTGCATCGAATTCTTGTTTTAGCTGACCTTCGCCGGCCGGTTCCATATGCTCAACAATAAGTTGGTAGTCACCGCGAGGTTCATAAAGTGATACACGCGCTTTTACTGTAACTTGCGCGCCATTTGCAGGGCGATAGCTTTGGTTGCGATTATTCCCACGCCACATAGCGGCTTTAATTTGTGCTTTATCGTCTTTTAACGAAAAGTACCAATGTCCAGATGCAGGGGTAATAAAGTTAGAAATTTCGCCCGTGAGCACTAAAGATGCAAAACCTTGCTCAAGTAATGTGCGAATTTCTCTATTAAGGCGTGACACGGTGTAAACCGCCTGCGAAGGCTTCGAAAACATAAAAAACAACCTAAAACTATTTATTGCACTACTTTATCATAAATATTTGCGAAATATTATTTACTCATGCCAACAACGCTGTTAAAATTTGGCCGCAATTCCTTATCTTAGATCCACATGTGAGAAGTTGCCAAAATGCTTAGAATCGCTAAAGAAGCTCTTACCTTTGATGACGTACTTTTAGTACCTGGTCATTCTACTGTTTTGCCACACACGGCAAATATTTCAACTCGCTTAACGCGTGGTATCAAACTTAACTTGCCGCTTATTTCAGCATCTATGGATACTGTTACAGAAGCTCGTTTAGCTATTGCCCTTGCGCAAGAAGGTGGTCTTGGTTTTATTCATAAAAACATGACTATTGAAGAACAAGCGAAAAACGTACGTAAAGTTAAAACCTACGAAGCAGGTATTGTTTCATACCCTGTAACGGTTACTGCCGATTTAACAATTGCAGATGCAATTGAGCTTTCGCACGAAAAAGGTTTTTCAGGCTTTCCGGTTACCGACAGCAATAATGTGCTTGTAGGCATTGTTACTAGTCGTGATATGCGTTTTGAAACTAAGCTTGAACAGCCTGTTTCTACCGTTATGACTAAAAAAGAAAAGCTTGTTACCGTTAAAGAGGGCGCAGCACGCGAAGAGATTTTAGGCTTAATGCACGAACACCGCATTGAAAAAATCTTAGTTGTTGATGATCAATTTAAACTTAAAGGCATGATCACAGTAAAAGATTATCAAAAAGCCCAAGACAAACCTGACGCATGTAAAGATGACCAAGGTCGTTTACGTGTAGGTGCTGCTGTAAGTGTTGGCGCAGGTACTGATGAGCGTATTGCTGCATTAGTAGAAGCGGGTATTGATGTTTTACTTATCGATACATCGCATGGTCACTCTCAAGGCGTTATTGACCGTGTTACTAAAACTCGCAAAGAGTACCCAGACTTACAAATTATTGCAGGTAACATTGCAACGGCTGAAGGTGCGATTGCACTAGCTGATGCCGGAGCCGATGCAGTTAAAGTAGGTATCGGCCCTGGTTCTATCTGTACTACACGTATTGTTACCGGTTGTGGCGTTCCACAAATTACCGCTATTTCAGATGCTGTTGAAGGCTTAAAAGGTCGCGACATTCCTGTTATTGCTGATGGTGGCATTCGTTTTTCTGGTGATATTGTTAAAGCACTTGTTGCTGGTGCATCGTGTGTAATGGTGGGTTCTCTTCTTGCTGGTACAGAAGAAGCACCAGGTGAAGTTGAATTGTACCAAGGCCGTTATTACAAATCTTACCGTGGTATGGGCTCATTGGGCGCGATGGATCAAAAAGAAGGTTCATCAGATCGTTACTTCCAAAAATCAAACGAAGCAGACAAGTTAGTACCTGAAGGTATTGAAGGTCGCGTAGCTTACAAAGGTCCTATTGCAACGATTATTCATCAGCAAGTAGGTGGCTTACGTAGTGCTATGGGCTTAACGGGTTGTGCAACAATTGAAGAGCTAAATACAAAACCACAATTTGTCCGTGTTACTTCAGCAGGTATGGGTGAGTCGCATGTTCATGATGTGCAAATCACTAAAGAAGCACCAAATTACCGCTTAGGTTAAGCAGCGTAATTAATTTAATATACTGGGCTTGCTTTGCAAGCCCTCTTTTTAGTCGTTTACATTAACAAACGGCATTTAGCATCAGACTTTACGAGATACTCCATGAGCAAAGATATTCACGATTCACGAATTCTCATTTTAGACTTTGGTTCACAATACACTCAATTAATCGCCCGTCGTGTGCGTGAAATTGGTGTTTACTGTGAACTTTGGGCATGGGATGTGACTGAAGAGCAAATCCGCGAGTTCAACCCACAAGGTATTATTCTTTCTGGTGGTCCAGAATCAACAACACTTGAAAACAGCCCGCGCGCTCCTGAGTATGTATTTAATGCAGGCGTGCCTGTGCTAGGTATTTGCTACGGTATGCAAACAATGGCAGCTCAACTTGGTGGAAGTGTACACAGCTCTGATAAAAAAGAGTTTGGCTACGCACAAGTTGAAAAAGTAGGCAGCTGTGCATTATTTGATGCAATTGAAGACCATATTACTGATGGCGGCAACGGCATACTTGACGTATGGATGAGTCATGGCGATAAAGTAATGGACATTCCAGCTGATTTTACAACAACAGCTAAAACATCTACTTGTCCACATGCTGCAATGTCTAACGAAGAAAAGCGTTTTTACGGCGTACAATTTCACCCAGAAGTAACGCATACTCATCAAGGGTTACGTTTGCTTGAGCGTTTCGCTATTGATATTTGTGGCTGTGAAAAATTATGGACTCCTGCAAAAATCATTGATGATGCTATTGAGCGTATTAAAGAAACTGTAGGTGATGACGAAGTTATTTTAGGTCTATCTGGTGGTGTTGATTCATCAGTTGTGGCTATGCTTATTCACCGTGCAATTGGCGCAAAGCTAACATGTGTATTTGTTGATAATGGTTTACTTCGTTTAAACGAAGGTCAGCAAGTGATGGACATGTTTGGTAATAAATTTGGCTTAAACATTGTTAAAGTTGAAGCTGAAGAGCAGTTTTTAAATGATTTAGCTGGTAAATCAGACCCAGAAGATAAACGTAAAGCCATTGGTCACACGTTTATTAATGTATTTGATGAGCAAGCCAAAAAGCTTAAAAATGCGAAATGGTTAGCACAAGGTACAATTTACCCTGACGTTATTGAATCTGCGGCATCTGCCACAGGTAAAGCGCATGTTATTAAATCTCACCACAATGTGGGCGGATTACCAGATGACATGAAAATGGGCCTTGTTGAACCATTGCGTGAATTATTCAAAGATGAAGTACGTAAAATTGGTCTAGAACTTGGTTTACCGTACGACATGCTTTACCGTCATCCTTTCCCTGGACCAGGCTTAGGTGTACGTGTACTTGGCGAAATCAAAAAAGAGTACTGTGATTTACTACGCCGCGCAGATGCGATTTTCATCGAAGAGCTACACAAAGCTGAGCTTTATCATAAAGTAAGCCAAGCGTTTACTGTATTCTTACCAGTTAAATCGGTAGGGGTTATGGGCGATGCACGTAAGTACGATTGGGTTGTATCACTTCGTTGTGTAGAAACAATCGACTTTATGACAGCACGCTGGTCACATTTACCATATGAGTTTTTAGGTGTGGTTTCAAACCGTATCATTAACGAAATAGATGGTATTTCTCGTGTAGTTTACGATATTTCAGGTAAACCACCTGCAACTATCGAATGGGAATAATTAATTTTAGTTTTAATTAACTAATTTTAAGTGATTAAAAAACGGCGAATTAGCATGCTAATTCGCCGTTTTGTTTATTTAAAAAGCAGTTGAACTAAAAGAGTGATTTTTCTCTTTACCTTTGGCGAAACTTCTCTATAATTCGTCGTCATTGCAGGGGCGTAGTTCCAATTGGTAGAACAGCGGTCTCCAAAACCGATGGTTGGGAGTTCGAATCTCTCCGCCCCTGCCATTTCTTCTTTACATCGTTTTTATTACTTCTTATATTGTTCAAATGTCTAATCTACTGAGTTGTTATGCATCCACGTTACGCAGCTATTTTTGATATAGAAAATCTTGAACTCAATCAGCATTATTGTTCTCAAGCAAATGATCAAGCAGATACTTTATCGCAAAGCACGACAGCTAGTTCTTTAACGATAAATGAGCAACTATTTGCAGACATTAAGTTCAGTGCAGGGGCTATTATTATAAATAGCGTTGTACAGGGTAGTGAGATGCAATTAAACGACAATCAGCTTACATTGCCAACCCCACAGCTTAACGCCTCTGAGAAGCGTGCTTTATGGGCTTTAATGAGTGAACACCTTGATAAACTTTAAATCAGTAGATGAAACTGCAATACCTCAATTAATGGCCATCGAAACAGCATGTCATAGCCATCCGTGGACTTTAAATACAATGAGTTCATGTATAGGCGGGCGCTATTTTAATGTTGCCGCATTTGATGAGGTGAGCATGATTGGTTTTTATATTGGTGAAAAAGCAGGGCCTGATTTTACGCTTATGGATATTTGTGTAACACCGAGCTACCAGGGTAAGGGTATTGCAAGGCAGTTGTTAGCCCAGTTTATTGAATATGGTGAACAGCAAAATGCTGAAAACCTCTTTTTAGAAGTACGTGAATCTAATACGCGGGCTATTGCGCTATACGAGAACGCTGGCTTTACAGAGATGTCAGTGCGTAAAAACTACTATCCAAGTGATAATCCGGCCAAAAATGGCTTTGAAGACGCTATTTTAATGGGCATGGCATTAGGTTTAAACTTTTCATAATTAAAGTCGGTGGTTAGCGTTTTAAGCATAGAGCACTAACACACCGAACTTGTACTATTTTGTAAGTTTTCTTTTAGGTTACTTTGCCACTAATTGCTTGCTCAATGGCTGCTATTAATTTATTTACTAGCTCGTCTCTTGGCACTTTATTGTTACTTTTTAAATTTTCTTCAAGTGCCGCAGCGCTGTGATAAATTTCATCAAAATTAAAGCACCCAGAACTACCTTTAATACTGTGCGCTATACTTCTTAATGCTTCCCAGTCATTACAATGTTGCAGAGTTTTAACTTCTTCTAAATAAGTAGGTAAGTTGGCTAAATAGTTATCAGTAATTTGCTGAAACTTTTCGCTTTTTAATAAGCTGTCCCACTTATTTTGATTATCCTTTTCAAGATGTAGGTAGCTTACGAGTACATTTTCCAGAGCATCTTTATCAATAGGTTTAGCGAGTGCTTTGTTACAACCAGCTTCTAGGTAAGTACCTATATCGTGGTTCATAACATTAGCAGTAAGGGCAATAATGGGGCCATCGTATGCTGCATGACGAAGCATTTTAGTCGCTTCTAATCCGCCCATTACAGGCATTTGCATATCCATTATAATAAGCTGGTAGTCATTAACGAGTGCCATTTCTACAGCTTGTGCGCCATTACTAGCAATATCGGGTTCAAGGCCCCAAGTTTGCAGTAATAATTTAATTAATAGTTGGTTATCAGGGTTATCCTCAGCGACTAAAATATTAGCCTCAAAGTTATTGGTCGCAAACGATAAGAGAGGGTCTTTCTCTGGTATTAACTGGCTTTCTTGCGTTAAAAACTCAAGCATTGGTTGATCATCAGATAACTGACACGACACCCTAATTGTAAAGCGGCTACCAACGCCAACTTCACTTTCAAGCGTTACATCGCCACCAAGTAACAGTGCTAAATTTTTAGAAATACACAACCCAAGGCCTGTACCACCAAAACGACGTGTGGTTGTGGCATCGGCTTGCTCAAACGGTTTAAACACACGCTCTATTTGATGCTCAGACATACCAATGCCGGTATCTTTAATTACAAATTCTAGCTTTTGACTTGCTTGTAAATAATGCACGCAAATAGACACACTGCCATTTTCGGTAAATTTAACAGCGTTATTTGCAATATTTATAAGTATTTGTTTTAAGCGGGTCACATCACTATAAATGGTGCGAGGTAGCGGCAGTTGGTAATCAATATTAAGGGTTAATTGTTTTTCTTGTGCCAGTGGTTGAATAATTGATTCAATGTCATGCACAAGCTGCACTACGTTTAACGCAGACAAATCGACAGCTAGCTTTTCAGCTTCAATTTTAGATAAGTCGAGTATGTTATTTATTAACTCTAGTAAGTGTTTTGAATTACGCAAAATAGTGCTTAGATGTTGTTTGTCGTTGGCTACTTTGTCGTTGTGGAGTAATTGCTCTGTAAAGCCCATAATAGCCGTAAGTGGCGTTCGTATTTCGTGACTCATATTAGCTAAAAAACGACTTTTAAGCTGATTAGCTTGCTCGGCTTGGCCAATTGCAAGCTCTAGTTGGCTGTTCATGGCTTCAAGTGCTTTAGTACGACTTTCTACTTTATCTTCAAGGTGGTGTTTATATTCTTCAAGCTGCTGCTGGTAGTGTCTAATTTGATTAACCATGTGGTTAAAGTCGTTAAACAAAACACCCACTTCGTCATTTGTATGAGCTGGTAAGTGCACCGACAAATCGCCATCACCAACACGGTGGCTTGCAGCACCTAATAATTCAATTGGGTTAAGTAATAAATTACGTACCACTATAAAAATTAATATTGGCAGGGTGATTATCGAAATAATAACAATTAAGCCTGTTATTAAGCTTATGGCTTTACCAGATTGATAAAGCACACCTTTGGGAATGGTTGAAACGTAATAATATCCACCGGGCATTTGTACGGCAAAAATCATACGCTCTATTTTATCTATGCTTGAGAGTTCAATGGTAGAAAGCATGCCTATATCGGCAAGATCGTGTACTTGGTTAAGTTCATATTCGCTTATGTATTGGCCGCGCATGTTGTAGTCGGAGCTAAATAAAATTTTCCCGTCTTTGGTCAACATTAAATTAAGTGTGTTGTTATATGGCGCTTCTAAAATACTGGAGTTGAGTATTGAAGGCTCTATATGTATTACAATAAAACCAAGCTGCTGTGGACGTTTCAAGTAGTAATCAACGCTGTCAATTCGTTGAATGAAATATAAGCTCGTGGTGCCATCGTCCTTTTGAATCATAAATTGCTGTGTACTTAAATTACTTTGCAATACTTGATTAAAAAATGGATAGCTTTTAGGTGCTGTTGTTAGGTTATTAGAGTAGTAGGCATCACTTTTCCCACTTGCTGAAACTAAATTAATGCTAATTATATCTGGATAAGCTTCGCTGTAACTGGCAAATACATCCATAAGCGCGCCAAGTTTTCGGGTGTAATTACCGTTGGCACTAATATCGTTTGCTAAAAAGTCACTAAGTACTGGCGAATTTGAAAGTAGTTTTGCAGTAGAGTGAAAAGAGTCGATATAGTTGAATATTTTTTGCTGTTGTTGCTCAACAAAACGGCTCATTATTAAATCAGCTTGTTTTTGTGTTGAATTAGTGACATTGGTGAGCGTAAAGCCACCTAAAAATAGCAGTGGTAGAATAACAAGAGGTGTTATATACCATAATAATCTTATACTTAACTTACTGGTTTTCATGACCAAACGACTTATCCTCCATGCAATCTGCCAATAATATGCGTTACGACCTGATTACACAAGCTTATAGCGGTCTTGGTGGCTAAATTACAATCATTAGTTGCATGATCTTTAGCTCTTTTTTTTATGTTTAAGTTATTTAAATTTAACAAGTTACATGGATATAATATTAATTCGCTGTTTAAAAAACTTACATAGTTTTACATCTTTTAAAGTTACTAATTAAAGTTGATGCATTGCCAGGCGTGACATTAAAAGGACACGTTGACAGTCTAAGTCCAGCAAGTGGTGTAAGTTACTCCACTATTAGTGCGCATAATGCAACAGGCAACTTTACCAAAATAGCGCAGCGCCTACCGGTAAAGATTAGTTTAGATGCTAAGCAGCCTTTACTTAGTCAACTACGTGTTGGAATGTAGGTTGTACCTACTATTGATGTTGTTAAGTAACTACTCATTTTTATTTAAACGATCTACGAGCAAATTGTAGGTCGTTTAAATATCGCTTGCTGTACACATTTATTTTAAAGCTAAGATATTTTTAAGTAGATAGCACACTTTTATACCGACTCCTGTTACAATTGCCATTATTAAAAAATCAACTATTGACGCTTTATTATCAGCTGTTTGCAACGTGAAAATCAGCGAGAATAGTAGTTAATTACGATCAACATAACGGGTTTACTCGCAGACGCTTATTAAAATGCATTCAACCCCGCATATAAACTAAAAGAATTTATCAATGGCAGACCAGACTATTATCAATGAAATCAGCAAGCGAAGGACCTTTGCTATCATCTCTCACCCGGATGCTGGTAAAACAACGATTACCGAAAAAGTATTGTTATTCGGACAAGCTATTCAAAGAGCTGGTACTGTAAAAGGTCGCGGCTCTAACCAGCATGCTAAATCTGACTGGATGGAAATGGAAAAAGAGCGTGGTATATCAGTTACTACGTCTGTAATGCAATTTCCATATAACGACGCACTTGTTAATTTACTTGATACGCCAGGACACGAAGATTTCTCTGAAGATACGTACCGTACATTAACAGCAGTAGATTCGTGCTTAATGGTTATTGATGCGGCTAAAGGTGTAGAAGACCGTACCCGTAAGCTAATGGAAGTTACACGCCTGCGTACCACACCTATTGTTACATTTATGAACAAATGTGACCGTGATATTCGCGACCCAATGGAAGTGCTGGACGAAGTTGAAACAGAGCTAAATATTGCCTGTGCACCCATTACTTGGCCAATTGGTTGTGGTAAAGAGTTCAAAGGTGTTTATCACATTCATAATGATGAAGCTGTTTTATATAAAACGGGCCAAGGTCATAAAATTCAAGATGTTCGCACAATTAAAGGCCTTGATAATCCAGAGTTAGATATAGCCATTGGTGAAGACTTAGCTGCGCAGTTACGTGATGAGCTTGAGCTTGTTATTGGTGCATCAAACGAATTTGATTTAGATCTGTTTTTAGCCGGTGAGCTTTCGCCAGTTTATTACGGTACCGCACTTGGTAACTTTGGTGTTGATCACGTGTTAGATGGTTTAACTAAGTGGGCGCCAACGCCATTACCACGTGAAACCGAAGACAGACTAATTGTTGCAACTGAAGAAAACTTTACCGGGTTTGTATTTAAAATTCAGGCCAACATGGACCCTAAACACCGTGACCGTATTGCATTTATGCGTATTGTATCGGGTAAGTACAGCCAAGGCATGAAAATGAACCACGTGCGAATTGGCAAGCAAGTGAGCATTTCTGATGCGGTAACCTTTATGGCGGGCGATCGTGAACGTGCCGCAGATGCTTTCGCTGGCGACATTATTGGCTTGCATAACCACGGTACAATTCAAATTGGTGATACGTTCACGCAAGGCGAAAAACTTAAATTTAGTGGTATTCCTAACTTCGCCCCTGAACTATTTCGTCGTATTCGCCTTCGCGATCCGCTTAAGCAAAAGCAATTGCTAAAAGGTTTAGTACAGCTTTCTGAAGAAGGGGCTGTACAGGTATTTAGACCACTTATTAATAACGACTTAATAGTAGGCGCGGTAGGCGTACTTCAGTTTGATGTGGTTGTAGCGCGTTTAAAAGCAGAATATAACGTTGATGCTATTTATGAAGGCGTAAACGTGAATACGGCACGCTGGGTAAGCAGTGATGACGTTAAAAAGTTTGAAGAATTTAAACGTAAATGCGAAAGCAATTTAGCTCTCGATGGCGGTGATAACTTAACTTACATTGCACCGAGCCGTGTAAACCTTAACTTATCGGTAGAGCGTTACCCAGAAGTAACGTTTAGCCATACACGCGAAAACTAGAGCTCATTTACAAGAATTAAAAGAAAACCTGCTTTGGCGGGTTTATAAAGGTAAAAAAATATGAATATTCGTACTATTTTAATTGAAAAAGCCATTGCAGCTATGGTCGGTGCAGGCTTACCTGAAGACACAAACCCGGCAGTAACGCAAAGCACGCGTCCACAATTTGGTGATTACCAAATTAATGCAGCCATGGGCGCAGCTAAAAAAATGAAAAGCAACCCGCGTGAGCTTGCACAAAAAATTATTGATAACCTTGATGTAAGCGATATTGCACAAAAGACTGAAATTGCGGGTCCTGGTTTTATTAATATCCATTTAAAGCCTGAGTTTTTAGCGCAAAGCGTTAAAGCGGCTAACAATGATGCAAAACTAGCTGTAAACGAGCACGCTAAGCCACAAAAAGTTGTTGTTGATTATTCATCACCAAACCTAGCTAAAGAAATGCACGTAGGTCATTTACGTTCAACTATTATTGGTGACTCAATTGTACGTGCGCTTGAATTTAGAGGCGATACGGTTGTGCGCCAAAATCATATGGGTGATTGGGGTACGCAATTTGGTATGTTAATCGCGCATTTAGAAGATCAAATTAGTCAAGGCGTTGACTTAGATACTGTTGCGCTTGCTGATTTAGAAACTTTTTACCGCGATGCTAAAAAACGCTTTGACGACGAAGAAGGCTTTGCAGATAAAGCACGTGACTACGTTGTTAAATTACAAGGCGGCGATGCGCACTGTGAAAAACTTTGGAAACTATTTATAGCCACCTCAGTTAAACACTCTGAAGAAGTATACAAGCGTTTAAATGTAACGCTTACCCAAGCCGATATTATGGCTGAAAGCGCATACAATGCAGAGCTTAACGATATTATTAGCCTACTTAAAGATAAAAACATTGCCGTAGAGTCGCAAGGCGCGCAAGTGGTGTTTTTAGATGAGCTAGCTAATAAAGATGGCGAGCCATCAGCGTTTATCGTACAAAAATCTGGCGGTGGTTTTTTATATGCAACAACAGACTTAGCGGCATGTGACTACCGTTCAAATAAATTAGGTGCTGATCGCATCTTAATTTTTGTAGATGCACGTCAAAATCTACACTTTAACCAAGTAGAGCTAACAGCGCGTAAAGCTGGTTTATTAAGAGACGAAACAAGCTACGAGTTTTGCCCGTTTGGCACCATGATGGGCGCCGATAATAAACCATTTAAAACACGTACTGGTGGCACAGTAAAACTTGCTGATTTATTAGAAGAGTCAATTAACCGCGCAGCAGCAAAATTAGCTGAACGTGAGTCTGATTTAAGTGATAGCGATCGCAGCGAAATTGCCCGTAAAGTAGGTATTGGCGCAGTTAAATATGCCGACCTTTCTAAGCACCGTACCAGTGATTACATTTTTAACTGGGACAGCATGCTAAGTTTTGAAGGCGCAACAGCTCCTTACTTACAATATGCTTATACACGCGTACGCAGTATTTTCCGTAAGTCAGGCGTTGATGCTGCTACATTAAATTCAGACGTTGCAATTGTTGAGCCTCAAGAAAAAGCACTTGCACTTAAGCTACTACAGCTCGAAGAAGTACTTGATTTAATGATCAGCGAAGCAACACCGCACGTACTATGTGGTTACTTATACGAGCTTGCAAGCTTATACATGACATTTTACGAAGCCTGCCCAGTACTTAAAGAAGGCGTAGAGCCAAGCGTGCGCGATAGCCGTTTAGTATTGTGTAATTTGGTTTCAAGAACTTTAGAAACGGGATTAGATTTGCTAGGCATTGAAGTCATGGAGCAAATGTAATCACCGTCGTATTTTAACCTAATACTGCGTTATCCAATCCGACTTATCCTAATCACATACAAACCGTATGCTCATAGGGATAAGTCGGGTTGGACGCCTTGTCTTAGGCTAAACTACTTAGGTGAACCGTCTGCTGCGTGTAGTTCGCTTTGACTGCGTTGTCGTGCTTTTTTAGCCTAAGTCACATACTAAATGTATGCTCCTTGGCATAAAAAAGCACTCCGCCTTGTCAGCACTTCTACACTTGCAGATGTAATGTTTTACATTGTAGGTTGGGTTGAGTGAAACGAAACCCAACGATACACCTGAGACTCGGTGCTATTTCTATCGTATATACCTGAGACTCGATACTTGTTATTACTCAATATCTATTGTTTTAAGCTCGCTACTCTAAGCTCTTTTCTAAGTCTTTATTTAAAGGATTTGTTATGAAACTCGAAGATATCCGCCGTGAATACCTGCAAGACGCGTTAAGCGAAGATAACTTGCAAGATGACCCATTCAAGCAGTTTGAAACATGGCTTGAGCATGCTGTAGCAAGCCAATTACCCGATCCAACAGCGATGGTTGTAGCAACTGTTGATGAAACCGGTCAGCCTTCACAGCGTATAGTGCTTTTAAAGCATCTGGATGATAACGGCTTTGTATTTTTTACCAATACAGGTTCGCGTAAAGCGCAGGAGCTTAAAGGCAATAACAAAATTTCCTTGCACTTTCCGTGGCATCACATGGAACGCCAAGTTATTGTTTATGGCGAGGCTAAACCATTACCAACTTCTGCTGTGGCAAAGTACTTCTTATCTCGTCCTAAAGAAAGCCAATTAGCAGCGTGGGCATCAGCGCAAAGTCGTCCGGTGTCATCACGTAAAGTACTCATGGAAACCTTTGCTAATATGAAAAACAAGTTTGCTAAAGGTGAAATTCCATTACCTGATTTTTGGGGCGGTTATTGTGTAGTGCCCACTAAAATTGAGTTTTGGCAAGGTGGGGCGCATCGTTTACATGACCGTTTTATGTATCAGCGCCAAGCAGATAACAGCTGGCAAATTACACGCTTAAACCCTTAATAAATAGATGAGTAAGTAACCGTGCAATTTATTGACTCTCATTGCCACCTCGATTTTAGTGAGTTTGATTCAAGTCGTGAATCGCTCATAACCGAGTGTGTAGCAAAGGGAGTTAATCAGTTTGTTGTACCGGGTATTACGCTTGCTCAATCGCATACTCTTATAGAGCTCAAAGCAACCTATCCAAGTATAAAAATAGCGGCAGGGCTACATCCTTACTTCTTAGATCAACATAAAGAATCGCACATAGAAGCGTTATTCGAGTTTGCAACTACAAATAAGCATCAGTTAGTGGCCATTGGTGAGTGTGGGCTTGATAGAAGCATTGAAAACCTCTCTAAACAAACTTATTTATTTGAACAGCAAATAAAGCTTTCTAACGAGCTAAGCTTACCGCTCATTGTACATCACAGGCAAAGCCATGATTTAATTGCGCAAGCGTTTAAACGTTGTAAGCCAAAAAATGGGGGAGTTATTCATGCATTTTCAGGTTCAATCCAACAAGCGAAGTATTATATCAAACAGGGCTTTAAGCTTGGCGTAGGCGGTGTTATTACCTATGAACGTGCAGCTAAAACCCGTGCTGTTATTGCCGCTATTGAGCCCGAGCACTTAGTGCTTGAAACGGATTCACCTTCAATGCCGTTAAGTGGCTACCAAGGGGAGGTTAACACGCCATTGCATTTACCTGATGTGTTTGACGCACTATGTGATTTAAAGCCACACAGCGAAAAAGAGACGCTTGCAAAGCAGCTTTATGATTCTTGTTCAGATGTTTTTTGCATATAACGATTTACCTGCCAGCGCTTTAATCCACGGCCTAACTGCCACGTAAAAATACAAGCAATCACTAGCATTAGTAAAACCTGCCTGCCTAAGTCATGAAAATGATTATGGCTATCGGATATTGCAGCGCGAGTTAAATAAGTAATAGATACAAAACCTATAGGGCGGTCATCATCGCTTATAACAGGTTCCATAAAAGGTGTTTTTAACTTACTTATTCCGGGGGTAGAATCAGAAAGTTGACCATAAATATGGTGTGACTGCCAATTGTCGCTACTGGCTAATAAAATACCCTGTTGATCGTAAATAGTGGCCGAAAGCACGAACTCATCTTTACTTATATCGTTACAAATTGCATTGAGCTGGGGTTTATTTTTTTCGATTAAAGGTGTTTTAACATTTAAAGCCATAAACTGAGTGAGGCTTTTTGCGGTGCTGTCGGCGCTATCGTAAAGTAACTGGTGACTCTGAAAACTACTATTAACACCCACCCAGCTTAGTAATACAAAACAGCCAGCCGCAAGAATTAAGCGAACGAGTCGCTTTCTTTGGGATGCGCTTATAGGGTTTTTAATATGGTTATTTTTCATAGTCACCGTTTATGCTACTGACAGCATTTTGATTTGATGTTACAACTACACTAACTATAACCTTAAACCCCACCTGATGGCGAATTTAGTGTTGAGAATAGCAGTTTTGAGATGCCAACTATCAGGAAAATAAAAATAAACACGGAGATCCCATGTCGCAAATCAACATGGCACAGCAAGCTGCTGAGCAACCATTACAACACTTAACTCTAAATAAATGGTTTAGCTATAGTGGTGGTGTATCTACACCTCTCGATTATATTCCAAACAAAGCATTAGGGTTATTTAGCATCGCATTTGCAGGTGATTTTGCAGAAAAACACATTGCCAATATTGTTGACTTTTTAGCGACACATAACCAAAACGTCACCGCTATATGCCAATACCAACCTGATTTAGGGCTTGCACCAGCACTGTGTTTTTACGCGCAAAATGCAGATAAAACTATAAACCCGTTAGTACTACAAGAATTTTCAAACACGCTTGATTGTCAATTAGTGCAAGTTACTACTCCGCCTAATTTATATGAGCCTGGTTTATTGGTTATGGATATGGATTCAACTGCAATAACTATTGAGTGCATAGACGAAATAGCACGCCTTGCGAACGTATACGATGAAGTTGCCTCTGTAACTGCACTTGCAATGGCGGGTAAACTTGATTTTAGTGAGAGTTTATATCAGCGTGTAGCTAAGCTTGAAGGTATTGAAAAAAGCTTAATTGAAGAACTGAAAAGTTCATTACCATTGATGCCTGGTATTAAAATACTGTGCCAAATTTTAAAGCAACATAACTGGTATTTGGCGATTGCCTCAGGTGGTTTTGTGCCTTTTGCAGAGCGTGTACAAGAGCTGATTAATTTAGATGAAGTGCACGCTAATGTGCTCGAATTTAAAGACGACAAGCTAACAGGTAAAGTACTGGGTACGATTGTCGATGCGCAGCAAAAAGCGGTCGTTTTAGAGGTGCTTCAGCAAAAGCTAGGGCTTAAAAAAGCACAAACTGTAGCTATTGGAGATGGCGCAAATGATTTAGTGATGATGGCAAAAGCAGGCCTAGGTGTGGCCGTGCATGGTAAGCCTAAAGTGGTTGAGCAAGCACAAGCGGCTATTTGTGAAGGGTCATTATTGCAATTGTTGTATATGTTGGCTATTCCGTTAGAAAAACAACCAACACTTTAAAATAAATTAAGTTAAACCGCTTAACGTAAGCGGTTTAACCAAATTAGCTTACGGCGGCTCATTTGTGCAACTTGCTCTTTTTTAAGTTCTAAATGGCTTAGCGCTTCTTCAGTTATATCTACTACATCACCCACACCAGCTACGGCCCATAAGGCTTCTTCTAAATCTTTAGCTTTGTGCATTGCGTACTGACTTACGTATTTTAGCTCATTAGAAAGGTAATCAGTATCGGGGCGACCTGTGCGCGATATATACAAACGCATTACGAATATAAGTTGCGATGTAATACCTTTACTAATTTGTTTATAAAAGCTTGAGTAGTCTTCACCTAAAGCGCATTGGCTAACAATAGCCTCTTCAATACTGCCTTTTCGAGGGTCGAAGTTAATAGCAAGTGTAAAAGCAAGTGGTGCATCTTGGCGGCTGCGATCTTTGATATTTGGTGTTATTACATTAATAATTTGCTCTTCAGTCAGAATGCTCGAAAAGTCAGTTTTGTTACTTAATAAACCAAAGTTTTGCAAAATTACGTGCATAGGGCTGGCGTATAACCCATATCCAATTGCACCCGTTTTAAAGTGTGCGGCTTCTTTGTGTAAATATAGCGGAAATTGGCAAACGCTTTTTGTTACCATATTTCTAAGTGCGGTAGATAAGCCTTCTACTTTAGGTGCTTCTTCAGATACTTTAAGTTTGTCTTTATTACCTTCTATTAGCTGAGTGAAAAAGGTCACGCCAGCATGGGGTAAATCAGCAATACGATTTGCTTTTAGGTTAATAGTAGTAAATGACTTACTGATGGCCATTACTTCGTACTTTAGTTCACTAAGCTTATGCTTTTTAGTTATTTTTTGAAGTTCAGGGAATGCTAAAAGTACTATATCGCCTTTTTTAAATGTGGCAGTTTGTTCGCACTCTAACTGTAAACCCATTACCGAAAAGTCACGTGTATAGCCGTTAAATACCTCATCATTAATAGTAACACTAACTGGTGTTTTATAAAGATAGCGCTTATGCGAGCGTAAATTTACGTATTCAAGTGGCACAATATCTAAGTAGGGTGGTGTTTTGTGTTTTGCGTGGCCAAAGTGCTTAAGCTGATTTACTAATGCTTTATCAAAAGTAAGTTGTTTATAATTTGCTTGTTCAGTTTTATTGCCAATATTTGTAAGTACAACAATATACTTAACATCCTTTATAAGGCCTTTTACACGAGGTGAAGGTGGCTTATTTAATTTTTCTATGTTTTCACCGGCACTATTAGGTAGTGAAAGCGGTATAAAAGAATCATCTGGATGACTTGGCATTATTTGTATTTTAAAGCACTGCCAGCTCTCTTTTTGGCTACCAAAACCTAAAAATAGATCACGTAATTTAGGGTTGTTATTTAACTCTGTACGCGTCGCTGAGTAGTAATAAATTTTACCTGATGATATATGTGTAAATGTATAGAGGTAATCTTCTTTTACTGCGGTAATTTGAGTTAGTAATTGTGTAATACGCTGATGATTAAGTATATTGTACAAACACGGTATTTTTCTTTCATCGGTAAAGTAGCGCTGAATAAAAATATTATTTTCAGTGGTAAGGCTAAGGCTTGGGTAATATTGCTCATCTTTTTTACTTAAAAATACATATAAAGACGTTACGCGAGGAATGTAGTACTGCTCATACCCCTTTGATACTACAGCATCGAGCGTATTATCTAGATTTACTTTATAACGACGCTTATTACCATGAATAAAACTTTCTAAAAAGTCATTAAAGGCATCGTTGTTTTCTATATAAGTGCGCTTTAAGCGGATGTGATTAAATTCACGAGAGATATTTTCTACTGCAACAACTTCGTATTGAATACCGCTTTTTAGGCCAAGTTCAAAGTCTTGCTCAAGGCCTACTAAGCGCATTGCGATGAGCTCACCTTTTTTTATAGAGTAGCGCGTTGCAAGCTTAACTTTACAACCACTTAAAGATATATCTGAGGTGCTAGCAGCAATGTTCTTTTTATCTTTGTAATCAATCGTTACTTTTATTGAGTAATTCATCCGTTCTTCACGGCGGCTCTCGTAAGAGGCAAACTTAATTACTTCAGTGTTTAAGTTATTTTCTAACTCTTGTAACTCTGATTTTTCGGCTGCTTGTTTTTGTAATACGCGGTGGTTATTTTCTGTATTCATTACGGCTTCGTAAACAGCTAAGGTGTATTCACCATGTTGTTTAAGCGCTTTTTCAAACACTTCAATGGCTGTGTCATCCATAAAGTGTTGCTTGCCGTTATGCTCATATGGTTTTACTTGGCCTGTCACTAATCCACGAAGATCAACAAAACGTGCCACTGGCTGAGATAAACGCGACATTTCCATTTTCATTAAAAATTGCTCAGGTTTAGTTAACCCTGCGGTTTTTGATTTGAAAATTAGATCAAATTTAGCGTTGCCTAAATATGTTTTTAACTCATTCACGAGGTCTTCGTGTTTGAGCATTATGTCATCAGCCATTTATAAAACCATCACCGTCTAATTGAAAAAGTAGGTATACTGTTAAGTCCATTTATTAGAAGTTCAATAAACGTTAAATCGCGCTATGTTATTAATATAGGTACGATTATTTGAGTTACTACTGTTTAGCTCTTGTTATGTATGTGTTATTTGCCATTTTATTGGCAAGTTACTTTAAACTATTACAAAGCAAAAAGTATGCCCTAAATTATAGCTAAAAAGAAACACCATGTGTATTTATTGATTGTGACGCTAGATTTTTAAGCAGGCAAGAGTTTGTTGCTAAGTAAATGCCTGAAATGGCAAAATAAGCGCTTAATAGTAAGAATTTTTTTTAATTAAAGAATAGTAGGTAAAGTTATCAATGGCTAAAGCGGCAAAAGTAGAATTTGTTTGTACCGAATGTGGCATGAACTATCAACGTTGGCAGGGTCAATGTCGCTGCGGTGCGTGGAACACATTAGCGGAATTTAAGCCTTCAGCAGGGCACAGTAAAAAAGCATCAATACGAGCGAACGTTGGTGGTTATGCTGGTGGTGTTGGTGGTGGCTCTAAAAAAATCAATGATATTGCTACATCAGAGGCTGAAAAGCAGCTAACTGAAATCGGCGAGCTTGATCGCGTACTAAGCGGCGGGGTGACTACTGGCTCTGTTAATATAATTTCGGGCGATCCGGGGGCGGGTAAGACAACTTTGCTATCTGACTTAGTGGCGAGAATGTCACAACGGATGCCGTCACTTTACTGTACGGCAGAAGAATCTTTATCGCAGTTTAAAAACAGGGTAAATCGTTTAAAGTTAAACTATAACCCGGAAGAGCTTTATTTACTTTCAGAAACGAGCGTTGAAACCATCATCGAAGAGCTCGAGAAAAATAAAATTAAGTTTGCTGTTATTGACTCTATTCAAGCTGTTGTAACCGATACGGCAAATGGTAGCCCAGGTTCGCCTTCGCAAGTAAAAAGCGCCGCCCAAGCATTAACTCAGTACTGTAAGCAAAATGATGTAACCATGTTCATTATTGCTCACGTAAATAAAAATAACGAAATAGCAGGCCCTCAAACACTTGTACATATTGTTGATGCGCTTTTACACATAGATACCAACGATGGGCAAATACGAACCCTTAGGGCAAATAAAAACCGCTTTGGTGATATTGATACTGTTGGCATTTTTAAAATGTGTGAACGTGGGATGTTAAGTGTTGATAATCCAAGTGAAATATTTTTATCGGGTTCAACCACTGACTCACCTGGCTCTACTATTACCTGTATTCGTAAAGGGAATCGTAATTTATTGCTTGAGATTCAATGTTTAACTACCGAAACAGAAGCTGAATTTCCGCAGCGTGTTTGTGTTGGTTTAAATATGAATCGTATAAAAATGCTGACCGGTATATTACGTAAGCATACTAAAACTAAAATATTTCACGATACGTTTTTTAATATTGTGGGTGGTTTAAGAATTGATGAGACAGAAACCTGCATCGATTTAGCATTAGTAACCGCGTTACTTAGCAGTTTAAACGAATTTGTTGTACCTCGTACCACGTGTATTATGGGAGAACTTAGCTTAAACGGTGATGTACGCCCAATAGACAGTGGTGTACCGCGTGTTAAAGAGGCTGCACAACATGGTTTTACAGAAATATATATTCCATTTCGCAATTACCATAAATCGATGGAGGGGCTAGGCGCTAAAATTACCCCTGTAAAAACTGTACATGAGTTACTTAGTTTGATTAATTAACACTTATCGGTGATGTTCTTCAGTGTTACTCTTAAGTTGAGACACTTTATAGAAAGAATTAAATAAGGAAATGACATGAAAAAATTAGTTATAGTGGCAGCTCTTGTGGCCGCAGGCGTGGGTGGTGTTAGTTACGCAAACTACGTAGCAACTCAAGAAGTGCGTGCAGAAGTAGATAAGCAACTTGCTTTAGTAAGCGAGCAAACTGGCGCTACATTTAAATACGCTGGTTTATCGGCAAGTGTTATTTCAAAGAGTGTAGAAATAACAAACATGGAAGTAATAAGCCCTGAAGGTGACAATGTTGCTAATATTCAAAGCATTGAAATAACTGGCTACGAGCCGGATAAAATATCACCACATACATCATTTGATGTAAAAAGCTTTCAGTTTGATAAAAGCTTCGTATTAAAATTACCAGCTGATAAAAATGAAATGTTAGCGTCGGCAAGTTACGACTTACATTCATCACTTGATTACGATGAAGAGTCTGGCAATAGTGATGTAGTAGTTAAGCTTGATGCAAAAGACATTGTTAGTTTTAATATGGATATGGGTTTAGCTAATTCAAAAGCGTTAATGGATGCTTCATTGGCTATTAGCAAGGCGCAGCAAGAAGCGGGTGATCAACCGCTGACGTATGAACAAGAATTACAGCAGCAAACACTTGTTATGCAAGCAATGAGTAAATTAGAGCCGCGTAATGTTAGCTTTGCCTTAAATAACCAAGGTAAATTAAAAGATTTACTATCAAGCGAGCTTGAAAAGCAAGGTATGACGCTTGAGCAAATGGAAATGACGCTAGAACAACAGTTACAACAAGCTCCTGTAACTGAAGATATTGCAGAGGCTTTAACTAGCTTTGCGAAAGGTTTAAATTCATTCAGTGTGTCTGCAAAGCTACCTGAAGGTAAAACTATGATGGAAATTAACCAACAAGTTATGATGCTAGTAGGGCAACCTGAAGAACTAGTTAAGTTTATTAACTTAGAAGTTAAAGGTGATTAGGCCTTAGTTCTGTATTAATAAAGGCGCCAATTGGCGCCTTTATTGTAATCTTATTAGCTAAAGCAATTTGCTTTTATAAGATCAGTGATTATTTGTTGTGATGGTTTTATTTTTTCCATCGCTAAAAATTCATCAGGCTGGTGTGCTTGGTTAATTGAGCCTGGGCCCATTACAATCGTTTCACAACCGAGTTGCTGGATAAACGGCGCTTCAGTGCAGTAATTTACCGCGACCGCTTTTTGCCCCGCTATTTTTTCAGCCATTTTTACTAAAGCACTGTCGGTGCTACCACTAAATGCCGGTATTGGTTCATGTAAATCAATAACGCTCACCGCATTTGGGTATTGCTGATTTATTTCTTTCGTTGCATCGAGTACTAATGCTTGTAGTTCTTGTACACTTAAACCTGGTAATGGGCGCATATCTATATGCATTTCACAGCAACCACAAATTCTATTCGCGTTATCGCCGCCATGAATATTACCTAAGTTTAATGTTGGATAAGGGATTTCGAAGTGGTTTATTGAATACTTATGCTTTAATTGTTCTTTTAAGATCATTAATTTTGTAATCACTTTATGCATTACTTCAATGGCGTTAAGACCACGTTCGGGATCGGAGCTATGCCCAGAGCGACCAACTACTCTTATTGCTGTACTCATATGGCCTTTGTGCATAAATACTGGCGTCATATCAGTAGGTTCGCCTATTATACAACGCGCAGGTTTTAAATTCGGGTGCTTACATATTTGTTGTGCACCAGCCATCGTTGTTTCTTCGTCGGCGGTGGCAAGGATTAAAATAGGCTGAGTTTGCTGCTTTTCATCAAGTTCACTAATCGCTTGTAATACAAAAGCAAAAAAGCCTTTCATATCAATACTTCCTAGCCCATACAATTTGTTATCGAGTTCGGTAAGTTTAAATGGATTATGATTCCAACGACTGTCATCAAAAGGCACTGTGTCGGTATGACCAGCTAGCATTAATCCGCCATCACCTTCTCCGCGTTTTGCTAATAAATTATAGCGCCCTTTACCTCCTTCTAATTCTATAATTTCACACGTAAAACCGATTGTTTCGCACCAACTGGCTAGGAGTTCGATTACGTTTTTATTGCTCATACACAGGTTGTCTTCAATAGCACTAATAGAAGGGGCTGCAATCAATTGTTGGTACATGGAAATAAACGAAGGCAAAGGCATAAAAAAATCCAAAATTATTATTCAATTTAATTGCATAACAATATAAAAGTATTTATGATGAATATCAATTCACTTTTTAAGCATAAATATATTAAAAGTAACGCCATGAAAATAATGCGACGATAATCAAAATTCATTAATAAAAAAGACTTAATTAGCGTCTAAGCTAGTTTAAGCGAACATTATAGATAAGTAGTAATTAATTTTAAGATAACGAGTAACAAATGAATGTAGTGATTATTGGCGCAAGCGGATACAGCGGCGCAGAGTTAGCAAGTTTAGTTGCTAAGCATCCAAACTTAACTTTAACAGGCTGTTATGTATCAGAGGGTAGCTTAGATAAAAATAAATTGCTAAGTGATTTATACCCGGAGCACCTTGGCTTACTAGACTGCCCTTTACTTCCTCTTAGCGTATCAGCTTTTGATGACATTCAAAGTGATGCTGATTACGTATGCTTATGTACCGATCACAAAGTAAGTGTTGATCTAGCGCCGCAATTTTTAGCTATGGGTAAAAAGGTATTTGATTTATCTGGTGGCTATCGTTTAGCAAGCAATGACGACTACGTTACTTACTATGGTTTTGAGCATCAACATCCAGAGCTTTTAAATGAAGCGGCTTACGGTCTAGCTGAGTGGAACCATGATGCTATCGCTAATGCAAAGCTAATTGCTGTTGCAGGCTGTTACCCAACAGCAGCGCTTAATGCGCTAAAACCGCTTAAGCAAGCAGGCTTATTGAGCAGCGAAAGTATTATTATTAATGCGGTTTCGGGCGTTACAGGCGCAGGGCGTAAAGCCAGTGTAGGAACGCATTTTTGTGAAGTGTCGCTTGCACCTTATGGTTTGTTTAACCATCGCCACGGCCCTGAAATTGAACAACACCTTGGCCACAAAGTGTTGTTTACACCGCATCTAGGTAATTTTCCGCGCGGTATTTTAGAAACTATTTATGTACAGCTTAAGCCAGGCGTTACCAAGGAAAACGTTGCATCGGCTTATCAAGTACTTTCGAGCGAGCCATTAATTCGCTTATTAGGCGATAAAGTACCTTCAATTAAAGGTGTAGCTAAGCAGCCATTTGTTGATATTGGCTGGCAGCAACAAGGAACGCAGTTAATTGTGATGTCTGCTATTGATAACTTATTAAAAGGCGCTGCTGGACAAGCTTTGCAGTGTATTAATATTTCTATGAATTTAGATCATACCACTGGTTTAAAAGGAGCGTTTTAAATGAGTAAAAAAACGTGGGTAATTAAACTAGGTGGTGCAGTACTTAATACAGAAAATGCAGCAAAAGCGTTGTTTGATGTATTAAATGAGCAAACAAATGATGAGTTTGTGATTGTACATGGCGGTGGCGCTTTAGTTGATACATGGTTAAAACAAGCGGGTTTTGCCAGTGCTAAACACCAAGGATTACGTATTAGCCCAGCAGAGCAAATGCCTTATATAGTCGGAGCACTCGCAGGTTGCGCTAATAAACAATTAATGACTCAAGCTATTAGTGCTGGGCACAAGCCTGTGGGCTTAAGTCTTTTTGAGGCAGGTGTTACTGCCACTCAAAAGCTAAAAGCGCTTTGCTTAGTGGGTAAATGTAAAAGCAACGACGATTCTATTGTTAATGATTTACTTAAAATCGGTCGCCTACCCATCGTTAGCTCTATAGGCTTTGATGAGCAAGGGCTTTGGTACAACGTAAATGCAGATGAAGCAGCAGCGGCTATTGCTAGTAACTTAAATGCTGAGCTTATTTTTATGACGGATGTTGAAGCAGTGCTTGACGAAAATAAACAGCCGTTACATCAACTTGACACAAAACACATTGATACTTTAATTACAAATGGAGTAATTGTGGGCGGGATGGAGGTCAAAGTTAAGACCAGCCTTCACGCTGCCCAACATTTACGACGCGGTGTGTATATTTCCAGCTGGCAAAAGCCAGAAAATTTAATTGCTCTGCTGCAAGGCGAGCATGTCGGAACAAAGATTACACCATAGGTTTATTATGTTTGAGAATTTTTTAACGGGTTTAGAATTAGACCAAGAAGGCGCACTTAATTTATTAAAGTTAGCGCAAGATATAAAAGCAAAGCCAGAAAAATACAGCCAAGTATTATCGGGTAAATCAATCGTAACATTGTTTGAAAAACAAAGTTTACGTACTCGCTTATCGTTTGATATAGGTATTAACCGCCTTGGTGGCCATGCAGTTTATTTAGATCAGCAAAATGGCGCTATGGGTGCACGTGAATCAATTAAAGATTTCGCACTTAATATTTCTACTTGGGCCGATGGTATTGTTGCGCGCGTAAATCAGCACAGCACATTAACTACATTAGGTGAATACGCATCAGTACCGGTAGTAAATAGTTTGTGTGATTTATACCACCCATGCCAAGCTCTTGCTGATTTTTTAACGCTTCAAGAAGTTCACGGCGATGTGAGCGAGCTTAAAGTGGCTTACTTAGGTGAGGGCAACAATGTAACTCATTCATTAATGCTTTTAGCGGCAACGCTTGGCACTGATTTTGTTGCTGTAACGCCAAAAGGCAGCTCGCCTGATTCGCAAATTCTTAAAAAGGCAGAGCAAATAGCGGCAATGAATGGCGCATCAGTGATGGTAAGTGACCGTGTTGAAGCGGCTGTGGGTGCAAACGTTGTATATGCAGATACATGGGTATCAATGGGTGATACAACACCACTTGAGCAAGTTAAAGAAAAATATATGCCTTATCAATTAAATCAGGCATTGCTAGATCAAACAGGTGCAACTACGGTATTACATTGCCAACCGGCACACCGTGAATTTGAAATTACCTCTGAGGTAATGGATGGTCCAGCATCGAAAATTATTCAACAAGCAGAGAATCGCATGCACGCGCAAAATGCTTTGCTAGTTACATTACTAAATCCAAATTTTGTTAAGGAACACCTATGAGTTCAATTAAAAAAGTCGTTTTAGCCTATTCAGGTGGTCTTGATACATCGGCTATCGTGCCATGGTTAAAAGAAAACTACGGTTGTGAAGTTGTTGCGTTTGTAGCGGATGTAGGTCAAGGCGCAGAAGAACTTGAAGGCGTAGAAGCTAAAGCAATCGCTTCAGGTGCTTCAGAGTGTTACGTTGTTGATTTAAAAGATGAAATGGTAAGTGATTACATTTATCCAACACTTAAAACGGGCTCGATTTACGAAGGTACTTATTTACTAGGTACGTCTATGGCGCGTCCTATTATTGCTAAAGCACAAGTTGAAATTGCACGTAAAGTAGGTGCTGATGCACTTTCTCATGGTTGTACTGGTAAAGGTAATGACCAAGTTCGTTTTGAATCATGTTTTGCAGCCCTTGCTCCAGATTTAAAAGTAATTGCGCCATGGCGTGAGTGGGACTTATCGAGTCGTGAATCATTACTTGATTACTTAGCAGAGCGTGACATTCCGTGTTCAGCATCTGCTACAAAAATTTATAGCCGTGATGCTAACGCTTGGCATATTTCGCACGAAGGTGGTGAGCTTGAAGATCCATGGTGTCAACCAACTGAGCAAGTATGGACTTGGACTAACTCTCCAGAGCAAGCGCCAGATAAATCAGAACTAGTAACTTTAAAAGTTGTTGAAGGCGAAGTGGTTGCTGTAAATGGCGAAGAACTTAAACCATATGACTGTTTAGTTAAATTAAACGATATTGCATCACCTCATGGCGTTGGACGTGTTGATATTGTAGAAAACCGTTTAGTTGGCATGAAGTCACGCGGTTGTTATGAAACACCAGGTGGCACAGTAATTATGGCTGCGCTTCAAGCCATTGACGAGCTAGTGCTTGATAAAGCAAGCCGTAAGTGGAAAGAAGTACTAGGTGGTGAATTTTCACATTTAGTGTATGACGGACGTTGGTTTACACCACTTAAAGATTCTATTTTAGCCGGTGCAGAAGCACTTTCTAAAGTGGCAACAGGTGAAGTGGTACTTAAGCTATATAAAGGTCAAGTAACTGCGGTTCAAAAGCAATCACCAAATAGCTTATACAGCGAAGCATTTGCTACATTTGGCGAAGATGATGTATATGACCAGTCACACGCTGAAGGCTTTATTCGTTTATTCTCGCTTTCAAGCAGAATTTCAGCATTGGCTAAAAAGTAAATTATTTATAGCCCCTTATAAAAGGGGCATTACAGGGTTTGGAGAGATTTCATGGCATTATGGGGCGGACGTTTTTCTACGGGTCCAGATGAGGCGTTTAAGCAATTTAACGACTCTCTTCCCTTTGACTACCAGTTAGCAGAGCAAGATATTATTGGCTCTGTGGCATGGGCTGGTGCACTTGAACAGGTAAATGTACTTTCAAGTGATGAGCATACAAAATTAGTTGCTGCATTAAATGAGCTACTTGAAGAAGTTAAAGCTGATCCACAATCAGTTGCTACTTCAGGTGCAGAAGACATTCATTCACATGTTGAAGCTGCTCTAATTGAAAAAGTAGGTGATTTAGCTAAAAAATTACATACAGGCCGAAGCCGTAATGACCAAGTTGCCACCGATTTTAGACTATGGTGCCGTGATACAGCCGATCATTTACTAGATGCCATTGCACAGCTAAAAGGCGAGTTTGTAGCGCTTGCAGAGCGAGAGCTTGGCACAATATTACCAGGTTACACGCATTTACAGCGCGCACAACCAGTATTGTTTAGCCACTGGTGTATGGCGTATGTAGAAATGCTAGAGCGCGATGAAAGCCGCCTGCAAGATGCTAAAGCGCGCATGAATTTTTGCCCATTAGGCAGTGGTGCATTAGCAGGTACAGCTTATCCGATTGATCGCCAAGCATTAGCGCATGGGCTAGGTTTTACAGCGGCTACAAAAAATAGCCTTGATGGCGTATCTGATCGTGACTTCGTGTTAGATCTTTTAAGTTGTGCGTCTATTTCGATGATTCACTTATCTCGTATGTCTGAAGATCTGATTTTTTATAATTCAGGTGAAGCCGGATTTATAGAGCTTGCTGATAACGTCACGTCAGGCTCATCGCTCATGCCTCAGAAAAAAAATCCTGATGCACTTGAGCTTATTCGCGGTAAAACCGGACGTGTATTTGGTGCATTTAGCGCTATGATGATGACATTAAAGGCGCTGCCACTTGCATACAATAAAGATATGCAAGAAGACAAAGAAGGGCTGTTTGACGCCATGCCAACATGGCTTGCATGTATTCATATGGCGCAAGCATGTATTAAAGGCGTAAAAGTAAATGGTGATAAAACGTTAGCAGCGGCAAAAGGCGGCCACGCTAATGCCACCGAACTTGCTGATTACTTAGTTGCTAAAGGTGTGCCATTTAGAGAAGGGCATCACATTGTTGGTGTACTTGTACAGCTTGCGATTAGCGAAGGTAAAACGCTTGAGGAGCTATCACTTGAGCAGTACAAATCAGTAAACACTGTATTTGAAGATGATGTTTACCCAGTACTTGAAATTGATGCGTGTATAAAAGCGCGTCAAGCGCTTGGTGGGACGTCTATTGAGCAAGTAACTAATGCTGTTAAAGAAGCCAAAAAAAAACAGCAAATAACGGTACGTGATGCAAATTTAGATGATGTAGAGGCAATTGCCACACTTATACAGCACTGGGCAACGGTAGGCGAAAACCTACCTCGTGCAAAAAGCGATATGGTGCACTCTATTAACGAGTTTGCAGTTACTGAAATAAATGGAAAAGTGTCAGGTTGTGCATCGTTATACATTTACGATACCGGCCTTGCTGAAATACGCTCATTGGGTATAGACCCAAAAAGTAAAGTGACGGGGCAGGGTAGGCAGCTTGTAGAGCACCTACTTGCTAAAGCCAAAAAATTGGCACTTAACCGAGTTATTGTATTGACCCGTGTCCCCGATTTTTTTGAACAGCAACGTTTTACTTTTTGTAGCAAAGACTCTTTGCCAGAAAAAGTAATGAAAGATTGTGAACTTTGCCTTCGTAAAGAAAATTGCGACGAAGTAGCAATGGAATATATTTTGAAGCTAAGTACACGTGCGGAGATCCCGTGTAAATACGTAGCTTAAACTCCCTGGATACAAAAAACGTACGGTTATCCCTGTGCGTTTTTTTATATTTGCAGTAAACTGGTCGGAGTTGTTTGGTTTGATTATATTTTTTTGAGTGAGTTTTAATGCGTCAAAAAAAGTTGGCACATTGGTTGCTAAGTATAAGATAGATAGCAAAATAGCTATCACTGCTTAAAACAGGTAATGCATTTATCTACATAATAATGTGGTTAAAAGTTGCACCAAATATAATTAAAACTTTTACAAGGATCAATCACATGCAAGTTTCAGCTAATAGCCAATTACAAATGCAAGCATACAACAAAACACAACAATTAAAGCCTGCAATGGAACAAACTGCTAGCCCTAAAACCCTGCAATCTGATACAGTAAGCATCTCACAAGAAGCTATGGCTGCTGCGAGTACTGATTTACAGCGTGGTGGTGTGATACTTTATCCCCCAAATAAACCAAAATAATTAATGAAGGTAATGAATGTTTTTAACTGAGTTTTTTGGTTTCTTTTCGCTATCAGCTTTTGCCTCGTGGGGTTTTTTGATGGCATTTTTTTTTAATATTTTTGTTTTTTCATTAGATATAAAAAGAAATACAACCTTATTGCTCAGTTCTTTCATTATGATGTTTTCTTATTCTACATCAGACTATTTTTTCTCATGGTTATCAGTTGAAAGCTCACTTTATCTTGATTGGGCACTTTATGATTATGCTACGGTGGGTGCCTTATTATCAGTTTATTTACTATTAAAAAAAACAACTCCCTCATTTATGTATTTATTAATAGGCCTTATAGTTAATTCATTATTGAGTTTGTGTATGTACTTAGATATGTATGTTTACAATAACAGGGAACCTTGGTTCTTGTGGGATTTGTATACATTTTCAGTCAATATAATCGATCTTATAATGATTGTTATTTTGATTGTAGATAGAGACTTACTTGGTTTTCATAAATTAAAAAGCAAACTCCTTAATTACTTCAAGTCAAACGATACCCACAAAGTAACTTAGCTTAAATGTACGTTACTGAACCCCTAATGGTTTATGTACAAGCCTTCACTCAGTGGGGCTTTTTAATGGCCTTTCTGTATTGTTTGACCTCTACGATAAATAAAGAAAATAAGTCTCCTGTTTATTTATCTGCGCTTATGCTCTGCTCATATGTTTTTAGTGGTTATATAGACTTATTAGAAGGTTTATATTTAAACTCGATGCTCTACGATTTTGTTACTATTTTAGCTTTATTAATTTTAGAGTACTTTAAAGTACTTCACCGCTCTATGGCTTTTCACTTCATCATCTTTGCGTTAATAATAAATGCTGTGCTTACCTTAATATTACATTACGATCTATACGTCTTGTATAACTATGAGCCTTGGTGGTATTGGAGTGTTTATTCTGTTGGTGTAAATATGTTCGATGTTTTAATGATTCTGTCACTAGTATTCAACAAAAATCTCAAAAATAATGGATAATATTCTAGTTAATCCAGCAATCTCTTTTTACATAGGTGCATTTGTACAGTGGGGCTTTTTAATGGCTTTTTTGTACTCATTAGTTATAAGTATTAACAAACCTCGAAAAGAAGCTGTATGGTTATCATTTGTTATGTCAATTTCTTATTCCTCAAGCCTGTTTATAGATATACAACACATATCGTATCTTCAGCTCTTTTTGTTTGATATAACAACTATTTTCGCCATTATTATTTTAAGGTTGTTCATTATTGAAAATCTTATATCGATCTACTTGTTGTTAGGGTTGATTATAAACTCATCATTATTTCTTGGTATGTATATAGATGTGTCAGTTTTTAATAATTACGAACCTTGGTGGTTTTGGTTTTTTTATTCAATTGTTATTAATTTAGCCGACTTTATGATGCTAGCTATATTTTTTATAAACAAAGATTTTTTAGCTTTAGCTGCAATTAAAATATGGTTCCACAATAGTATTATGAAAAGGAATAATAGTGGTAGCTGACATACTTTGGGCACTGGTAGATTTAGGATATAACGTAGCAATACTATTTACATGGTTCTTCCTAATCGCATTTTTATATAACCTATCAGCGAGTATTAATAAAAATGATAAAAGTAGAGCGCATCTTTCATTTATAATGATGGTTTCATACATATCTAGTCTTTTTATGGATCCACTGATTGAAAATCCTCACCTAAATTACTTCTATTATGATCTTGCTACTATTAGCGCCCTGATACTTTGGCGATTTATATATAAAAAATTAGTACCAATTGCTTTTGACTATTTAATTGTAGGGCTTTTTATTAATGCATGTTTATTTTTAGGTATGCATTACGATATTGAAATTGCAGGTACTCTTTACTATTGGTGGTTTTGGACAGTTTATATTTTTGGAATGTATTTTGTCGACTTTACAATGGCATTGGTATTAATCATCAATAAGGATGTTTTAGGCTTAAACAAGCTTTTAAGGTGTGTTAGAAGGTTAAGTTTAGATCGCTGAGGCAGTAAAGCTCAACTTAAAAGAAGAGTGATTTTGTGCATTTTTTATGTTGCCGTTATATGTTAAGCGGTACAATAACGGTTTATATAGTGTTGGGGTGAGATGATTGAGCTACTTTTAAATACAAATATCTCTTTTTATATAGGTGCTTTTGTACAGTGGGGCTTTTTGATGGCTTTTCTATATTCTTTAGTAAGCTCTATAAATAACGCAGATAAAAGCATTGTTTGGCTATCTTTCATCATGGCACTTTCTTACTCTTCTAGTATTTTTATTGATATGGACTCGATAACTTACTTCGATTTTTTCTTATTCGATAGTATTACTCTATTTGTTATTATTTTATCTGGTTTTTTTATAAAAATTAGCGGTGTATACATTTATTTATTATTTGGTTTAGGTATAAACACTTTTTTATTTTTTGCAATGTATATAGATAATGATGTTATGCACCATTATGAATTTTGGTGGTTCTGGTGGGTGTACATAGTAGGTATAAATTTTACAGATTTGACCATGGTTTTAGTTTTCTTTATAGGTAAAGATGTTTTAAAACTTGCTTGGTTAGAAGGAAAGCTAAATAAAGTGTTTAATAAAAGGGCCTATTAGTAATGGATTTCAGTGCTAACAGGCCTTATTTATTATTAACTGGCACCACAGCCCAATTTAGTTTTTAGCGCTTTGACAATTACAGGGTCTACAAACTCGCTTACATCACCATTGTGACGTGCTACTTCTTTAACAAGCGTTGATGAAATAAATGAATTTCGCTCTGCGGGTGTTAAAAATACACTTTCTAAATCAGGATTCAGGCGGCGGTTCATGTTAGCTAATTGAAATTCATAGTCAAAATCAGATACCGCTCTAATACCACGAATAAGCACATTAGCATTGTGATCGCGCGCAAGGTCAGCCAATAAGCCAGAAAAACCAATGACCTTAACATTATCTAAGTGACTTAAAATAGAGTTTGCAAGTTCAACACGTTCTTCAAGGTTAAAACAGGGTTTTTTACTTGGGTTGTTCGCAACCGCAACTAATACAGTATCAAACATTTTAGCTGCACGTTGAATAAGATCTGTATGACCATTGGTTAGTGGATCAAAGGTGCCCGGGTAAATTGCAATAACTTTCATAATGTTCACTATTTATGATTTTAGCGCTAGTTTAACAGTGTTTATGGCACAAAGCAGCCTAGCTAATAAAGCATATAAACACTTACTTTCTTTGAACAGGTCAGTCCAAGGTTTGAGTGTTTTAATGATTCATATTTGTTTATACTGTTTACCTCTTTTGAGTGTAATGTAGCCTATAGATAATTTGAGTATTAGCATATGAATACCAAGGATAAAATAATACACACCAGTATTTTGTTGTTTAACGAAAATGGTGAGCGTGCAATAACGACAAATCATATTGCATCAAACTTAGGGATGAGCCCGGGTAATCTTTATTATCATTTTAAAAATAAAGAAGACATTATCCGTCATATTTTTGCGCTGTATCGCGATCATTTAAATACTCACTTTAAACCTATTAATAAAGATGATGATGCATTTAATCATTTAACGGCTTATTTAGATTCGTTATTTGAATTGATGTGGCGTTACCATTTTTTTTACGACAATCTTGGCGATATACTCGCCAGAGACACTGAGCTAAAACAAGCTTACATTGATTTTCAGTTAGAGTTATTAGAGCAAGTTCGTAAAATTATTCTAGGTCTTCGCGATAGTGAAATGATTGCTATTGATGAGCAAGATGTGATTGATTTGGCCCATACACTAAAGTTAACTGTTAGCTTTTGGACGCCTTATATTAAGGCTCGTAGGCCAAGCGGTACCCTTGCTGAGCAAGATATATATCATGGTATTTTAAAAGTACTTACATTATTTAGAGCGTACAGTACCGATAAAAGCATTGATAAAATGAACCTGCTACGCGAAAAATACACCGAATTAGCACAACAGGCCCTTGCGGTTGCTTAATCGATAATTATTGGCTGTTTCCTAGACGCTGAATTTTTTGCTATAATCGCGCGCCAAATGCCTGGGAGCGCGAATTCCCGCAGTCTAAGAGTGAACTATGCTTAAATTTATCGTCAAACTACATCCTGAAATAGCCATCAAAAGCCGTTCGGTCCGTAAACGCTTTACTAAAGTGTTAGAAAATAACATTAAAATTGTATTGCGACGTCTTGACGAAAAAGTACAAGTAAGAAATAACTGGGATAATATTTCAGTTGTTACAAAGCTTGAAGATGCACAAGTTCGCCTTGATTTTATCGACAGCCTTAAACGCATACCTGGTATCGTTCAGTTTATTGAAGTAACTGAAACGCAATTTGAAACTCTTGATGACATCTATCAAAAAACAATAGCGTTAGTGGGTCACACAATTGTGGGCAAAACCTTTTGTGTGCGTGCTAAGCGTATAGGCCAGCACGACTTTACCTCGACTGATTTAGAGCGTTATGTTGGTGGTGGGCTAAATCAACATATTGAAGGCGCAAGCGTAAAGCTTAGCCGTCCAGAAGTAACAATACGCTTAGAAGTAAAAGACGATAAAGCTTACATTGTTTCGCAAACGCATTTTGGTATGGCGGGCTTTCCACTACCAACGCAAGAAGACGTGCTTTCGCTTATGTCGGGTGGTTTTGACTCTGGCGTAGCAAGTTACCAAATGATTCGTAAAGGCGCACGTACGCACTTTTTATTCTTTAATTTAGGTGGCGCAGCGCACGAGATTGGTGTTAAGCAAGCGAGCTATTTTTTATGGAAAAAATACAGCTCAACACATAAAGTGAAATTTATAACAGTTGATTTTGAACCTGTTGTTGCTGAAATTCTAGAAAATGTTGAAAACAGCCAAATGGGTGTTGTGCTTAAACGTATGATGATGCGAGCAGGAAGTGTAGTGGCTGAAAAGTTGAACATTCAGGCGCTTGTCACTGGTGAAAGTATTGGCCAAGTATCTAGTCAAACATTAGCGAACTTAAGTGTGATTGACCGTGTTACTGAAACGCTTATTTTACGCCCGCTAATTCAAAATGATAAACAAGAAATTATTAATCTTGCTCGCCAAATTGGTACTGCTGAAATGGCTGAAACGATGCCTGAATATTGTGGTGTTATTTCTAAAAAGCCGACAGTTAAAGCCAAAATTGAAGTAATAGAAGCTGAAGAAGAAAAGTTCGATTTTGATGTGCTAGATACCGTAGTAAATAACGCTCGCATAATGGATGTACGCGATATTGACGTAGAGGCAAAGCAAGAGCTAAAAGAGGCTGAGTCGGTTGCTGATTTACCTGCAGGCTCTGTAGTTATTGATATTCGCTCACCTGAAGAAGAAGAAGCTGCACCGCTTGCAATCGATGGTGTTGAGGTGGTGCATTTACCGTTCTTCCGTTTGGCTACAAAGTTTGGTGATTTACCAAAAGACACTGACTACTATTTATATTGTGACAGAGGCGTTATGAGCCAACTACAGGCACTTATGCTGCACGAACAGGGCTTCGAAACTGTAAAAGTTTATCGCCCATAAGGTTTGTCGTCTTAAAGTTAAGAATTTATATAAGCGTGGTTTATACCACGCTTTTTTTTGCCTGAATTTTGACTAACAACTCATCGTTGTAAGGCGTTGGAATACTGTGAAGTTTACCTTGTTGGCTAATATAGCCACATATAGCTGATATTTCAGTTTCTCTATTGTGAGCTATATCTTGCTGCATTGATGAGTAATTATTTGCGGTTAACTCCATTATTTTATAAGCGGTATTGAGAGCTTTAATTAATGGGATATTAAGCCCTTGAGCCTTTGCAATATTGCATGCTTCAGTGAGTGCATTAAAAATTATTGTATTGTACTTAGGTGCACGTAGTTCGCCATTTTTTACATTACTTAAAGCGCTTAATGGATTAATGGCAATATTGACGAGTAGCTTTTCAAAACGAAGCTGCTGAATGTTATTAGTAAACTTTAGGTTGGGTATTACTTTAAAAATATCAGCTATTGGCGCACTATTTTGAAGTGCAAGCGCATTACAGCCACCAATAACGCTTTGTCCTTCACCTGTGTGTTGCACAATATATTGGTTTGATTTAAAGCCCGCTATGCTTGTCGTTAAAAAGTAGAGTGCTTGATGAGTGTTTAGCTGGTTATTTATCTCATCAACGTTGCCCATTCCATTATGCGAAAGTACAACAGAGCAATGTGTTGGTAAAAATGGCTTTATTTGAGAAAAAGCATCAAGCACTTGAAAAGCTTTAACGGTAAATAAAATTACATCAAATTCAGTTGCTTTATCTAACTGATTTAGTGAAATAAATTTTGCGTCAATTTTTTTTGATGCACCCTTACCTCTGCTGTAAAAGCGGGTGTTTGTTGGGGTTTTACGAGTTAAAACACTGACATTATGCGATGCGCTCAAAAAGTGGCTCAGCAATAAGCCAATAGCGCCATCGCCAACGATTAAAATATTAGCCATGTGGGTTCTTTTTTCGAGGTGTAAAAATTACTCTAAGTAAAAAGTAGCTTGCAGCACCTGCAAAATCAGCAAAAAAATCACCAAGTGATGCTTGCCTATAAGGAAGTGCGTCTTGCATTATTTCTATCGAGGCGCCATAGCCTGCTAATAAGAGTATTTGAGCATATAAAGGAAGCTTAAAAGCCTTATCCATTATTATGGCTAATATAAAAAAAATCCCAAAATGGGCTACTTTATCAACATGAGGGAATAAATTTACAACGCCACCTTTTATTTCTTTAGCAAATAAAAAGGTGAAAGCCACTATGCTGATTAAAAAAACTGCTTGATAAACACGCCTTGTCACGACAAATCCTAAAATCGCTTAAAAAAGAGGCGCAAGTATATCAAACTAATTTAGTATCGCACCTGAACAAGATGCAGAAAAATGTAAAGATTTATAATTTTAGCGTTATAATTGCCACATAAAATTAAGATTAAATAGTTAGGAGTATACTAATGCCTTCATTTGATATTGTATCTGAAGTAGAAATGAACGAAGCTAAAAATGCGGTTGATAACGCAAACCGTGAACTAGAGACTCGCTTTGATTTTAGAGGCGTTGATGCATCTATTGAGCTAAACGATAAAACAATTAAGCTTAAAGCAGAAGCTGACTCTCAAGTTATGCAGTTGTTCGATATTTTAGCGGGAAAAATTTCAAAGCGCGGTATGGATGTAGCTAGTTTAGAGCTTCAAGATATTAGCCGTGCAGGAAAAAATGTATTTCGTAACGTTGGGTTAAAGCAAGGTATCGAAAAAGACATGGCCAAAAAAGTGGTTAAAGCCATTAAAGATTCAAAAGTTAAAGTACAAGCCGCTATTCAAGGCGAAGAAGTACGTGTGACAGGTAAAAAGCGTGACGATCTTCAAGAGGCAATGCAGGTAGTACGCAGTGCCGATTTAGGTCAGCCTTTTCAGTTTAAAAACTTTCGCGACTAATTTATAAACTGTTTTTAATAAAAGAGCTTTAATTTGTCTGTATTTGCAGACAGATTAAAGCTACTTAATTTTTTACAACTTTCCCTCCTTATCCTCTCGTAGTTCTGCATGTATTAATCCATTTTTTGATATTTAAGCTATTATATTTAATTGAATATAATAAAAATTTCACTCTAGAAGGCATTAAAATGAGACCCCATCAATTATTTCTGTTATTTGTTTTGCTTATATTTACTAAGCCAAGCTTATCAAAACCAGTTGATATTGATGTATTGGTCGAAGATGGTTACTTTCCAATTATTATAAACGCGCAAAAAAAGCAGGGCTTTGCTCCTGAGTTTATTAATATTTTAAACGACGCACAGGAGGAATTTAACTTTATACTTATTTCTTTACCTGTAAAAAGGCTTACTTTGTCTGTTGAAAAAAATAACTTCGACGTTTTATTTTTAATGGCAATGCAATGGTTGCCAAAAAAAACGCAGAAAAATATTGAAAAAACTGAATTTTATACCATCACCAAAAACGAGCTTTATACACTCAAAGAGAATGCGTCAGAACAAACTTATTTTGACAATCTGGACAAATTAACCAAAGTTGGGGTTTTAGGGTACTCGTATCAATTTGCAGGATTTAATACAAATACCGAATACTTGAGAGAAGAGCACCAGGTAAGCCTTACAATCGATGAATTCAATGTAGTTAAAATGCTGCTATTAAGGCGCGCTGAAGTCGGGGTTTTAAACAGTATTGCTTATCAGTATTTTAAAAAGCAGAATATCTTAAATATGGATTTACTATTTAAGAGTGACGTACCAGATGCAGTGTATGAAACACATTTTTTGATTAACTCACAATCAAATAAAATATCTAGTCACAAAATGGATGAAATATTAAATTTACCTACTACACAAATGCAACTTCAGAAGCTACTTGATAAGTACGGTATTCCTTCAAGCTATAATAATACAGCACTGAACTGAAATAGCTTTTAGCTATATAGACGTCCATTGACATTTGTAAACAAAATACTCACAATGACGGCATATTTTCAAGGTGCTTGCTAGCCACTTCATGTAATGATTTTTTTAGCAGGATAATCGGGAAGTTGGTGCGTTTTCATGATGACTACAAGCCCAACACTGCCCCCGCAACGGTAGAGTATTGCATGTTTTTATGTGCTTACTGAGTCCGGAGACCGGCCTTGATGCAATCTTACTTACTTAAATCTTTGCGGTGGGCAAAGGTAGGGGACCTCATGTTAAACAAAACAACTCTAGGCGTTGCAATTTCTGCTGCGCTTTCATTTTCTGTGTCTGGTGCAGAGCAATCAATTGAAAAAATAACCGTTACAGCTAATAAGTTTGAGCAATCAATTAACGACGTTTTAGCGAGTGTAAATGTTATTGAACGTGCTGAAATAGAAGCTAGTAATGTACGCGATTTACCTACACTTTTAAGCACGCGAGTGGGTTTTCAGGTTAATCCAAACGGTGGTTTTGGTCAAAATACAGGTGTGTCACTGCGTGGTACGGGCTCTGGCGATACGTTGATTTTAATTGACGGTGTACGTACAGGCTCAGCAACACTAGGTCAAAAAGCATTAAATAATGTCCCTCTAAATAGTATTGAACGCATAGAAATTATTAAAGGCTCTCGCGCGGCTGTTTATGGTTCTGATGCACTCGCTGGTGTTATTAATATTATTACGCGTGAGTCAGATAACTTATCCCTAAGCGCTACATTTGGTTCTGACTCTTATCAAAATTATCAAGTTGCAGGCTCTGTAAAATCAGATGATATAACAACAGCATTTAACGCAGGCTTTGAAAAAACAGATAACTTTGATGTACTGCAAGGCGTAGCACCTGATGAAGATGGCTATGAAAATAAAAACCTTGGGTTTAAAGTAAACTACACCGATGCACATTACGGCGACTTTAAGTTATTAGGCCAATACAGTGAAGGTTATGCAGATTACGACAGTAGCTTTAGCCCAGCAGACAGCACGATTGAACGAGATGATTTTAAAAACTATCAACTTTCTGCAGGTTGGAGTAAAAACTACACTAACCAAACGCATAGTATTGATTTAGCGCTTTCAACAGATGATTCAGATAACACTTATGTTGATTTTTCAGTTGGGCCAACAACAAGTACATTTATAACTAAACGCACACAAATTGATTATAACGGCCAGTACCTGTTATCTAATGAACTTAACATTAGTGGTGGTGTTAATTGGTACAACGATGATGTGTCGCATAGTTCGCAACTATTTGTTGAAGACAGCCGCGATGTACTTGCTGTGTTTGTAGGTGCTTACTACGATGCAGATAAAGTACTGGCTAATTTAACTGTTCGCCAAGATGATGACGAGCAATTTGGCGATGAAACAACGTATACCGCCGCTGCAGGTTATCATTTATCTGAAGATGCAATATTTCGTATAAGCCAAAGTACTGGCTTTAAAGCTCCTACATTTAACGATTTATATTATCCACTTTATGGTAACCCTGATTTACAACCTGAAAAATCAGTAAACCGTGAGTTAGGTTTGAGTGTGGATTTTGATATCGCGCAAGTTGATATTGCAATATTTAGAAACAATATAGAAGATAAGATTGATTACGATGCAAACTTTGCATTGGCTAATATCGATGAAGCACGCTACGAAGGGGTTGAATTTAGCTTATCTCAGCAGTTTTTTGGTTTTGATAGCAACCTTAACTTTGCTTACTTAAGCGCTGAAGACGAAGAAACTGGCGCAGAGTTGCGTAATGTTGCTAAACGTACTTTTAACTGGGAACTTGCAAAACAGTTTGGTGCTTTTGATGCAAGCTTAGACATGCAATACCGTAGCGACCGACAAGGTGCTGTGACGCGCTTAGGCTCTTATACACTCTGGAACCTAGCGGGTAATTATCAAGTAAATGAACATATTGAAGTTTCACTTCGTGTAGAAAACTTATTTGATAAAGAATATAACGCTGTTGATTCAAACACTGATTTTACAACGGGTGAAGTGTATTACTACAACACGCCAGAGCGTCGCTTTTTTGCAGGCGCAAGCTACCAGTTTTAACGGTATTTATTAATATTAGAAAGCCCGATATATGTCGGGCTTTTTAATGTGTAGCTAAGTTTAACTACTAAAATTAGCTAGTCAGCTAAGAACTCTTTAAATACGGTTTCAAACTTGTGTAACTTAGGTGCTATTAAAATACTACAGTAACCCTGCTGTGGGTTTTCGTTATAGTAATCTTGATGATAATGCTCTGCTGGATAATACGTAGTGGCAGGGCTGACTTCTGTCACAATTGGCTCAGCGACATGGCTTTGCAGTTGAGCTATCATTTCGTTGGTTTGCTTAAGTTGAGCTTCATCGTGATAGTAAACCACACTTCTATATTGTGTGCCTATATCGTTACCTTGGCGATTCAATTGTGTTGCATCATGCAGTGTGAAAAACATTGCTAAGAGTGTTTCAAAGCTAACTACAGTCGCGTCAAATTCAATTTTAACAACCTCAGCGTGACCGGTTGTGCCTGAGCATACAGAATCATATGTTGGGTTATTTGTTTCACCGCCGGTGTAGCCAGAGCTTACGGTTAGTACGCCATTTACACGTCTAAATGCAGCATCTATACACCAAAAACAGCCGCCACCAAATGTTGCTACTTGCGTTGTTGAGCTCATAAGTATTCCTAAAATGTATATGGGGTTTAAAGGCGAGCATAAATTGTATGCGCCGCAACAACAAGGTTACGGCGCAATTAAGAGGCTAGATCTCTTCGAAAGGTTTTTCAGCAGCTTGTTTGTCTAATTTTTGCTGTAAAAACTCAGGTGATTGAGTGTTACGTGCAAGTGCATAATATGCAGCAGGTACAACAAAAAGAGTTAGTAGGGTCGATATAATAACCCCAGTAAACACGACTACACCTATCACCATACGGCTTTCAGCGCCCGGACCTGAAGCAAGTACTAAAGGTACCGAACTCATAACCGTAGTCAGCGAGGTCATAATAATAGGGCGCAAACGCTGAGTTGCTGCTTGCAAAATAGCTTCACTAAATTCAACGCCTTTATCGCGCAGTTGGTTAGTAAATTCTACAATCAAAATACCGTTTTTAGCACTTAACCCAATGAGCATGACAATACCTATTTGGCTGTAAATATTTAAGGTAAGTCCTGTAGCCCAAAGTCCGAACATAGCGCCCATTAAACCAAGTGGTACGGTAAGCATAATGACGAACGGATGCATAAAGCTTTCAAACTGCGCTGCCAGTACTAAAAAGGTAACAGTGAGTGCAAGTATAAATACGTAGGTCATCGCTGATGCGCCTTCGTAATAAAGTTGCGATTCGCCTTTGTAATCTACGGCGCCATCTATATCGTTTTCTTGCGCGGCTACTTCGTTTAAAAAGTTAAGCGCTTGCTCAAGCGTATAACCGTCGGCTAAGTTGGCGCTTAATGTAATTGCGCGCATACGGTTGTATCGGTTTAAGCGCGATGCGGTTGCTTCTTCTTTTAAGCTGATAAGGCTATCAAGTGGGACTAGTTCACCGCTTCGTGATTTAAGGTATATATTTGAAATGTCAGTAGGGTTAGCAAAGTCTTCTTTTGTCCCTTTTAAAATTACATCGTATTCTTCACCACGGTCAATAAAGGTTGTAACACGGCGCTGGCCAAGCATTGTTTCAAGTGTACGGCCTACATCAGATACCGAAACACCTAAATCAGCAGCCTTGTTTTTATCTATGCTGACTAAAAATTGCGGAAAGGTTTCTTTATAATCATGATCGATTCTTACTAAACCAGGATTTTGTTCGGCACGTTTAATTATACGGTCACGCCAATCGGCAAGTTGTGCATAATCATTACCTTGCAATACAAACTCAATAGGGCGAGATGAACCACCACCGCCAATACCACGGCGCATAATGGCAAATGCACGAACATCGGTAACTTCTTGCATTTTACCGCTTATTTCGTCCATTACTTCCCATGTTGAGCGTTTGCGCTTATCCCAATCGGCCATACCAACAATAGCAACACCGCCGCTGCCACCCCAGCCAGGTACTCGAACAAGTACGCGACTTAGCTCACCTGCTTGCGAGTAAGGCATTAAGCGTTCTTCAATTTTAGCCATATTAGCGGCGTTATTTTCGTAACTTGCGCCCTCAGGGCCGCTCATCATAATAAAGAACGTGCCACGGTCTTCTTTTGGCGTTAGCTCAGAGGGAACTTGTAAAAACAACGAGTAACTTACAAAGCCCGCTAATAATAAGCTCACCATTAAGCCCCATTTACGGGTTATGTTAGTGGAGAGCGAATTACGGTAACTTACTTCAATTTTAGTAAACTGGCGGTCCATCCATTGGCTAAATTTATTTGGTTTGTCTGATACTTTAAGTACTTTAGAACACAGGGCTGGTGCAAGAGTAAGCGCTGTAACACTTGAGAAAAATACGGCAGCACTCACCGCCATTGCAAACTCAGTAAATAATGCCCCTATACGGCCATCCATAAACACCAATGGGACAAACACCGATATTAGTACAAGCGTGGTTGCTACTATGGCAAAACCAACTTCACGCGCACCTCTATATGCAGCTAGTAATGGCGGCTCACCCAGTTCAATACGACGGTGAATGTTTTCAAGCATTACAATGGCATCATCTACTACTAAACCAATAGCCAGTACTAAGGCAAGTAAAGTTAGTAAGTTGATTGAGTAGCCCATTGCTAATAAAAACATAAAGCTACCAACAAGTGCGACCGGTACGGTAACCGCAGGAATAAGCGTTGCTCGTATATTGCCTAAAAACAAAAATATAACGAGTACGACTAAACCCATAGAGATGGCAAGTGTGTTGTAAACTTCACTAATTGATTCTTTAATAAATACTGATGAATCGTAGCTGTCTTGAATTGTTGTGCCTTCAGGTAGGTTACGTTTGATTTTTTCAAGTTCGCTGCGTGCGTTGTCTACTACGGTAAGCGTGTTTGCTTTAGCTTGTTTTACAATTCCTAGGCCAATCATGTTGCGCCCGTTACCACGAAATAAGCTTTCGTCATCGGCAGCTTCTAATTTTACGTCGGCAACTTCACCTAAACGCACTAAATAACCTTCTTCACCACGTTTAATAACAAGATTTTTAAAATCGCGCTGATCTTTATAACTACGTGCAGTACGCACGGTAAAGTCACGATCTATTGATTCTATTTCGCCGGCAGGTAATTCAACGTTTTCTGTACGCAGTGTATTTTCAATATCGCTTGAGGTAATACCGCGTGCAGCCATTGCTTGGCGGTTTAGCCAAATTTTCATAGCGTATTGGCGCTCACCACCAATACGTACATTAGATACACCATCTACTACGGCTAAGCGGTCAACAATAAAACGCTGCGCGTAGTCAGAGAGCTGTAACGAGTCCATTGTTTCGCTGTTTAATACAAACCATGCGATTGGGCTTTCATCACTATTTGATTTAGACACTTCTGGTGGGCGTACCTGATCGGGTAAACTATCAAGTGCACGTGCTACACGTTCACGTACATCGTTAGATGCAGCATCTATGTCGCGGTTAATATCAAACTCAATGGTAATGTTTGAGCGCCCATTACGGCTCGAAGAGTTAATACTTTTAATACCTTCAATACCGGAAATTCGATTTTCTATTATTTGCGTTATTTTGGTTTCTATAATTTCGGCAGAAGCACCTGTGTATTCAGTGCTGATATTTACTATTGGCGTTTCAATATCAGGGTACTCACGAAGTGGCAGCATAGTAAATGCAACCAGACCAAAAGTAAGGAGTAGTAAATTAATTACTATGGCAAAAACGGGGCGTTTAACGCTAGTATCAGTAATTTTCACGTATTACCCCTTTACGCTTACTTTACTACCAGAGCGAATTTTTATTAGCCCTTCAGTAACAATTTGCTCGCCATCATTTAAACCCTCATCGATAGCAACCCAGCCATTATTTCTGCCAGCAACATGCACTTCAACCTTATTGGCTACTCCGTCTTGAATTTGAAAAACAAAGTGTTTGTCTTGTAAAGGGATAACCGCTTTTTCTGGCACCATTAAAGCTTGGTTACTGCTTAGCTCAAGTGCTGTATTTAGTAGCATACCTGGGCGAAGTAATCCTGATTTATTAGCAAAACTTGCAGTTACTTCAACACTGCGTGTTACCGAATCAATACGCGAGCTAATATGCGTTACCTTGCCGTTAAATGTCTGCCCTGGGTAGGCATCGTTTTGGGTAAGTACTTTCATACCCATGTTTAATTGTGCTAAATATTTTTCAGGTACTTTAAAGTCAACTTTAATAATACTAATATCATCAAGTGTGGTGATTATTGTTGTGTTGCTTACGTAGGCGCCAACTGATATTTCACGCTTACCTAACAGGCCTGAAAATGGCGCGGTAATAGTCATTTCATTTAACTTTGTTTTAGCGCTTTCTAGTTGAGCTTCAGTGGCATCAACACGAGATAATTGTTCTTCAAGTAATGACTTTGCCGTTGATTGCGAGCGTGAAAGTTCGGTAAGGCGATCTAACTGGCGTTTTTCCTCACGTAAGTTAATACCGAGTTCTTTAACTGCGAGTTGCTCTTGTTGGCTTTGTAACTGTACTAATTTTTGTCCTTTACTGACTAAGTCGCCATCTTTAAAATATATATCTGTGACATAATCGTTTTGCGCACTTTTTATATAAATAGCTTGGTTTGCACGTGCACTACCGATGGCCTCTATCATCACTGCGTTTTCCTCAGAGGTAACAGTATGAGCCGTTACTTCGGTAGACATTTGTGATGAATCGGCTTGTTCGCCGTGGCTAGCGGGTAGATATAAATAAACGCTAAATATTAGAAGTAACGTAATAATAAATGGAAAAAGTGCTTTACCTGATTGTCTTGAGTACATTGATTTCATACCTGAAAATGAATTGTAAGTATTGTACGAAATAAGACCGTGAAAAGACGGTTATGTATCTCATAAATTTGTGCGTTAAGCGTAAAAGTAAATAAGATTTATTCATTGTTCCTATTTTGTTGAGGAAAAAGCGGTAATGTATGAAATTTAAAACTAGCTGTAACTTATGTATAACAACAAGAAAGGTCATAATTTGGGGCATTATTATGTTTGTTTTTTATATGGTGTTTTACCGATATGGATAAATCTGACAATGTCATTAAGTTTCGGGCACAGGGCGCGCGAAACGCAATTGAGGCGATTGTTGTAGGTGCTATAGGCTTAGTCTTTATTATGTTATTTAATTTACTGAGGCCGGGTGAGATTAGCATACTTGAAATATTTTTAGTGAGCTTGTGCCTTGTGGCTATTTTTATTGGATTTTTAAAATCTCAAGAACCATACCATAGCCTTATATTGAGCGAATCTGAGCTCGTTTATTGCCACAAGTACGGAGCTTGGTGTATGCCTCATAGTAACTTTCATCACAGTGGAATACCCAAAGTAGAAGATGGCTTTGACTATTTAGAATTAAATGCGGTTGGCGTTAAGGTAAATGATATAGACGACTTTTTATCAAGCATAGCGCCTAGAATTGCAGGGAAATTATTAATAGAGCAGCGTAATTTATTTATGCAAGTTGTTCAAAAGCATTGCAAAAATGGCAATTGCCCATCAGAATGGTTAATAGAAGATACACATTACACATCCCATAAAGGGATAAGCTATACTGGGCTTATAGCCATGTTTGCTAATAGAACTAAGCACCTTCAGCAGCTAACAGGTTACGATTTATTATTGCCTGCCAGCGTGTTAGATAGAGATATTTGGGCATTTAGTGCTAACTTAAATAAGTGGAAGCGCGAGCCTAGTCAGTTTATAGCGTCGCAGCTTAGTAATTAAGCTACGACTGTAGGAAAGAAAAATGAGTCAAGAGAGAGCCTTTTTAAAAAGTGGTCGAAACACCATAATACATAAAGATAAAAAGCATGATTTAGTGATTGTAAACTCTGAAATTCATCCTCGAATTAAAGTAACGCAACATGGTCTGGAGCCATTTAAAGAAGAATTACCTAAAAACCGCCGTGATGCAAAAGAGCGTTATTTAGAAATGGTTTATGTAAGTAGCGCTGATGTATTTGGCGAAGAAAAGCAGTTGCTGTTTATTCAAGCTCTAGACGGGCGTGAATACAAAATAGATTACAGTAAAATCGGTACGAAGTTGTTTGTACGTATTCATCAAGACACATATATGTAGTACTTTAATGGCATCTTTATTGCTAGTGATTACACTATAGTAATTATTTGACATAATAAGGTGCTGCGTATGAAAGCGTTTGCTTTAATCTCCCTCATTTCTTGTAGTTTACTGAGTGCGTGTGGAGGCGGTGGCGGTGATAGCGATAATACAGTTGTTGAAACGTCTGTTAATGCTGGAGCCGATTTACAAATTATCGAAAAATCTGAATTTACCATCACAGCACAAGGTTCCCCCGCTGATGGTACGTTTTCATGGCAACAAGTTAGTGGCCCAAGCATAGAAGGTTTCCCCCTTGAAGGAGCTGAGCAAACACTTACTGCACCTGACGTAAAAACTGATAGTGAAATAATATTAAGAGTGAGCTATCAAAGTACAGGTAGTAGCGCTGTTAGTGACGACATTTCTATTTCAGTGAGCTCTAATAACCAACTACCTCTTGCTGTTGTTACACAAACATCTCCTGAAACACTTCCCTCTGTATACAAAGATACAGTGACTTTGAGTGCCCTAGAGTCGAGCGATCCTGATGATAATGGCCAAATTGATAGTTATTTGTGGCAATTGCTATCGGGTCCTGATTTAGATATTGAGAGTTTTAATGAATCAACTCTTAGTTTTTCTCATCCATTACTTGAAAGTAACGTGAATTTATCTTGGCAGCTAACTGTCATTGATGATGAAGGTGGCGAGGCGAGCACTCAATATTCAATGACACTCAACAAAACAAATGAGTTAGTGGATGCAAATGCAGGCGCAGATCAAAATGTTGAAGAGTTTGAACAAGTAACGCTTGATGCTACAAATAGCGAAACAGTTACCGATACCTATAAGTGTAAATGGCAACAACTTACCGGTAATAGCGAAACATTAAGCAATAGTGACCAATGTACAACAACATTTTTTGCCTCAGATGTTGATACTGAGTCTACATTGAGCTTTGAAGTCACGGTAACCGACTCAAAAGGACGCACAGATACAGACTCCTTATTTGTTGATGTATCACCCAAAGCACTTGGATTCATCAACGATAGTGGTGTTGGTGAGTGTTATAACAATACTCAACGTATTAATTGTGAGAGTGATGACTTTCCAGCGCAAGATGCAGAGCTTGGACGCGATAGCTATGCAAACCGCTTAGATAAAGTTGGCAAAGGTAATTTAGCGTTTGATTACACTAAACTTAATCAGTTTGCTGATGAAGTTGGTGATGATAGTAGTGACTTTACCTGTATACGCGATAATGTTACTGGGCTTGTATGGGAGGTGAAAAGTGTGGCATCTGGCACGGTACCAAATACTTCGCTACGTGATGGTCAAAATCATTACTTTTGGGATGTAGGGAATACGACTTTTACCGATACCAGTACAGCCAATTCAACGTGTCCGGACAATACAAGTTGTGGAGTACAAAGTTATATAAACGAAGTTAATGATTTAGATTTTTGTGGTGGTACAAACTGGCGATTACCTACTTATACAGAGCTTTTGGGCTTAATTGATTACGGTAAACAAGGGCAAAGCATATTAATTGATGAGGCATTTTTTCCTAATATTCCAAGTGAAAGTGCATTAAGCCATTTACGTTACTGGACCTCACAAACAGCAGCTGATGGTACCAGTTTATCTCAAGCGTATATCATTGATATGAGTGATGGTAACGACCTTGCTTATCCAAAAGAAAATACTGCTTATGTACGTTTAGTTAGAAGTCGTTAGGAGAAAATAATGAAATTAAAATTACTCTATGCACTAGCAACTATAAGCTTGAGCTTTAATATTGCAGCGGCGCAAACGTGCTACGACGGTGCAGATACCACAACACCGACAGATAGATTTACCATAAATGCAGATGGCACAGTGTCTGATAGTGAAACAGGCCTTATGTGGCAACGCTGTAGTTATGGGCAAACTTATAATACAGAGACACAACTTTGTGAAGGCTCAACACCTTCTCTTACTTGGCAAGAAGCACTTCGTGGTGCTAAAAATGATACAACCGCAGATTACGATGATTGGCAAATGCCTAACATTAAAGAATTGGCGAGTATTTTAGAGCACAGTTGCACAGAGCCGAGTATTAATGAAAACGTATTTTTGGGCACTAAGCTTCAAAACTATTGGTCAAATACATCGGGTGTAAGCACAATGAGCTCAGCGTGGGTTTATCAATTTGATAGTGGGTTGAATAGCTTACATGCTAAAACCAGTAATGTGTATTTACGATTAGTGCGCTACGAAGAGTAAAATGCATACAAAGATTAGACAGACAAAAGTGCAGCCTTAAAACAGCTGCACTTTTTTGTTTTACATAAATTTACGTTATTTCAATAATAAAGCGCTTACAACGTTGTCACTCAGCGCATTTTTTTGCCATTATAGGCCGTGATTTAATTACGAAGGAACATCACGGTGTATTTAAGCTATTTTGGCCTGAACGAAAAACCTTTTTCGATTTCGCCCAACCCTCATTACTTATTTTTAAGTGAACGACATAAAGAAGCCTTAGCACACCTTACCTATGGATTAGGTGAAGACGGTGGTTTTGTATTATTAACAGGTGAAGTAGGTACAGGTAAAACTACAATTACCCGCAGTATGTTGGAGCAGCTTCCTGAAAACACTCAAGTAGCGATGATCCATAACCCAGCGCTTTCAGAGCTGGAGTTATTAGCCAGTATTTGTGATGAGCTCAATATTAGTTACGATGTTCATAATGCGACACTTAAAAGCCTTACCGATATTATAAAAAAGCATTTAGAGACTAATAATAAATCGGGCGGGCACACTATACTTATTATTGACGAAGCACAATTACTTGCCCCTAACGTGCTTGAGCAATTACGTTTGCTGACAAATATAGAAACCGATCATAAAAAATTATTACAAATAGTATTGGTTGGTCAACCTGAGCTGCAAGATCTTTTGAAGCGCAACGAATTAAGGCAACTTGCCCAGAGGATAACGGCTCGTTACCATTTATTACCACTTACGCAAGGCCAAACAGTCGCTTACATAAAGCATCGGTTACATATTGCAGGGTGTGATAAAGGAATCTTTTCGATGGATGCCATGCAAGCTGTTCATCAATTAACTGGCGGTGTGCCACGATTAATGAACTTGGTCTGTGAGCGTGCTTTAGTTGGGACTTTTGCAAAGCAGCAGTTGATAGTTGATAGCGATATAATAAAAAAATCAGCCCATGAGTCTTTACCCATGGATTTTGTAGCACCGGTTAACCAAGCTAACAAAGCAACGTCATTTGTACCCTATAGCCTTGCATTCGCTGCTTTATTTGCCGTAGGCATTGGGCTTTCATTTATTTTATAGTTAGGTAAGTTATGTCTTATTTATTAGATGCGCTAAAGCAGTCGCAGCAATCAGATATGAGTGCTGAACAGTACGACTTACAATCTGAGCAGTTAAAGCAACAGCAAGCACTTAAGCGTTATAGACGATTAGCATTAGTATTTGGTACAAGCTTAGCTGCTTTTATTGCGGTAGCGGGTGGCTTTACCGCCGGAAAGTGGTTCCAGAGTACGACTTTATTAAACGCAGCGGAACCCGCTGTAATTAAGGTGGTGGAAAGCGAAAAATCATCGCCTAACAAAGACGTTAAAGAGGAAGATGTTGAAGCTGAAAAACAGCAAGTAGCTAAGCTAGAGCCTGCTAAAGTAGCTCCAACAAATACTGCAACGATTGAAGGGCAACTTGTGCATGTGCAAACCCCCAATGGTGTACAGCAAATGTTATTAACCCCAAATGGTCAGTATATTCCTATACCGTCGAGCCAAGTCACGAGCGCAGCAGGTTATAATCAGCAAAGTATGCAACAAGTAATGCCTGTTCAAAATTACAATCAGCCGGCGTTTAACCCACAAAGTAATTACAATCCAAATAATGCACAAAACACTTCGGTATTTGGGCAAAATCAAAATACCGCATCGGCTCAACTTGATATGAGTAAATATAAAGTATTGGGTAAGCCAATTAATGGCAGCACCCAATCTCAACAGACGAGTGACCCTGAGCTTGATGCTGTGCCTACAACTCTTAAAAATGCATTTGCGCAAGCTATACAAGATGTCGAAAAAAACCAAGATTATGAAGTTACTCAAGCGTCAAAAACGTCATCACGTGTTGAGCCTGTTGAGTTATTACCTGATGGTTTGCAATCAATGTTACCTAGTATTAAATATCAAGCGCATATATATTCATCGAGTGCTGATAAACGTTGGATCAAGCTAAATGGCCGAGAATTACACGAAGGAGAAAGCATAGGAGCTCTAACAGTCACAGAAATTACACCTGAGCAAAGTGTGCTAGATTTTGATGGTTATGAGTTTAGCTTAAAAGCTTTGCAAGACTGGCCGCAGTAAGCGCTTAGTTATCATGTTGAGAGCTCGGTAGAATATTGAGCTCTCAATAGTGCTTAGGATAATATTGAATTTTTATAAAAGCGTTCTAAATCAATGTTATATTCTTTAGGTTTAATCGCTGACTCAAGAGTGTCTACAGTTTTTTTATTAGATAAATCAATATCTTTTACTTCGGTGTAGCGGCTATGCTTAGCGCTGTAAAATGTTTTAACGACAGGTTTTAGTGGTGCCCCCGGATTACTCTCGGTGACCAAACCCACTCTTTGACTCGATAACCTTACAAGCGTTCCTACCGGATGGATGCCAATACATTGAATAAATTTATTAAGCAGCACAGGATCAAAGCTATCAGGGCACCCGTCTTTTAATATTTTAAACGCCTTTATTGGCTCCATGCCTGCTTTATAAACACGTTCTGCGGTAAGTGCATCATAAACATCTACAATTGACGCCATACGCACATACTGACTTATCTCGTCACCTTTTTTACCAAACGGGTAGCCTTTACCATCGAGTCTTTCGTGGTGCATACCTGCAATATCTACCGCGATTCCTGTTAAGCCAGAGTCTTCTAATATCTCTTTACTGAAAAGCGAATGCATTTTCATTATTTTAAATTCGTCGTCTGTAAAGCGGCCAGGTTTGTTTAGCACTTCATCAGGGATTTTTATTTTACCAATGTCGTGTAATAGTGCGCCGGTAGTCAGCTCAACAATAGTGTCTTTCTCTATATTTAAGTGTTTTGCAAAAATACCCATTAATATTGATACATTAATTGAGTGCTCAAGTAGGTAGGCATCTTTTTGGCGCATTTGGGTAAGGCAGGCTAGGGCATCTTGATTTCTAAAAACAGAATCCATAAAGCCACTTGCCAGTTCTCTAAACGGGGTTATATCTATATCACGGCCAGCTTTTATATCTTTAAATGCTTTTATTTGCAGTGTTTTTGCTTCGTCATAAAGCTTTTTTGCTTTTCCCATTTCTTGCTCAGCGCTGTTTATTTTTTGCCAAGGATCACGCTTTATTTTTGTTGTAGGTGTAGCGATAGGATCTTTTTCAGGGACTGAATCAATGAGGGTTTTATCTGGGTCGATTTCTACTTCTAAAATACCTGCTTTTATCAGGTTATTAATACCAGCTTGAGTTTTAACCCAGCCTTGGTTTTTAATTTTAATGCTGCCAGTTTGTTTGGTAACGCTTTGCACAAACATACCTGGGACTAACTTAGTAATAGGAATGGTTTTCAATTTCACGGCTTCAGTTGTTAATCTACTTTTAAACTAACAAACTTATACGTAACGACCAAATAAAAAAGGCACTTTACAGTGCCTTTTTTTATTTTTTAGTGAAAAACTATTAGCTTAATTATTCATCATCTTCAACAAGCGTCATTAGCGAGGTATTACCGCCTGATGCTGTTGTATCAATACTAATTGTTTTTTCAGTAATTAAGCGCTTGATTAATGTATCGTAATACTCAGAGCTAATTACCGGTAAAATTGCGCCTTTACGCTGTGCAAGCTGTTGGCTGAAGTAGCCTAAACGAGACGAGCGAGCGGCAACTACCGCACCAGCTAAATGAGGGTGAGCTAAGATAGCTTGTAACTGATTAGGTTTAGCTACTTGGAAAACACCTTCAGCAACACCTGTAGAGATAAATTTATCTTTAAAGGCAACAGCTTCATCGTAAAACAGCTCAGACGCTACAGTAATTACCGTATTACCTGCGGCAATAGCGGTAATGATAGACAATGCCCAGAAGTTAAATGATGTGCTCTTATCTGCATAACACACTACACAACCACGCGCTTCTAGATGAAGTGTATTAGACTCACCCGTTGGCCCTGGCAGGGTAGTAAATTTACGCATGTGCTTTTCAAGGCGGTTAAGCTGTGCACGAGCTTCTGATAATGTTAATGCTAAATCGTCTGCTAAATCGTCGATAATTTCTACCGTCGCGATTTTAGCAAGCAACTGACGTACAGCCGAAACTCGGTCGTTTAGTGGTGTTGCACGCCAGATTTTTTCATCGCGCATTGAGTTAGCCATTAGCTTTTTAACTTGCTCATCTGCACCGCTGTAGTGGTGTAAATCAAGCTCATCTGGCGTCAGGTTTGTCATTTGCACGTTATCTGGTGATGCCTTTTCTTTTACTAAACGTTGAAGGTAGTTAGGGCCACCGGCTTTAGGGCCAGTACCTGATAAACCACGGCCACCAAATGGTTGCACACCAACAATAGCACCAATCATGTTTCGGTTAATGTAAACATTACCCGCACGTGACATTTTAGCAAGGTACTCACAGCGCTCTTCAATACGTGAATGTACACCCATTGTTAAGCCATAACCTGTGTTGTTAATTTGATCCATCACATCATCAAGTTCGCTCGATTTAAAGCGAACAATATGAACACATGGGCCAAATACTTCACGCTTAAGTACTGATAAATCTTTGATTTCGTATAAACGAGGTGCAAAAAAGTATGCGCCATTTTGCGTGTTATCCGGAATTTTACACTCGTAATGAAGTATAGAATTACCTTTTAAGTACTCAACGTGCTCGTTTAAGTTTTTAAGTGCTTTTTCATCAATTACCGGACCAACATCAGTTGATAGTAACGATGGGTCGCCAATGTGTAGCTCAGCTAGGGCACCTTTAAGCATTTCGATAATGCCATCTGCTACGTCATCTTGAATGAATAACACACGAAGAGCAGAACAACGTTGCCCAGCACTTTGAAAACCAGAACTGATCACATCGTCAACTACTTGCTCAGGAAGCGCCGTTGAGTCGACAATCATACAGTTTTGGCCACCTGTTTCTGCAATTAACGGTACTTGAATATCGTTACGTGCAGCAAGTGTTTGAGAAATTAATGTGCCTGTTTCAGTAGAGCCTGTAAACATAACCGCTTGAATGCGCTCATCAGGAACAATTGTTTTGCCTACTTCAGAACCACGAGCAATAACCGGTTGAACAACATGCTCAGGTAAACCAACAGACAGCATTAGTTCAATAGCACGAAGGGCTATTAAACTTGTTTGCTCAGCAGGCTTTGCAATTACAGTGTTACCTGTAACAATCGCAGCGGCAACTTGGCCTAAGAATATTGCAAGCGGGAAGTTCCACGGGCTAATACATAAAATAACGCCACGGGCTTCAAAACGCTCATCTTGCGATAGCTCCTCAGCGCGCGCCGCGTAGTAACGGCAAAAATCAACCGCTTCACGTACTTCATCAATACCATCTTGCGCTACTTTACCTGCTTCTTTAATACAGATGGCAACAAGTTCGTCGTGATGACGCTCTAATATGTCAGCAACGCGTCGCAGTAAGTTAGCTCGCTCTCTTACTGGTGTTTGTGACCATGACTCAAGTGCAGCTTCAGCGTTAGCCAGTAATACTTTCATCTCTTCGCCAGTTTGCAATTTAACGTGGCCAATGATTTCTTTGTGATTTGCTGGGTTTTTAACAGCTAATGAGCCTTCAGGTACTTGGCTTTGCTCAATTAAGTGCTCGTTAAACCATGTTTCAAGATTCTCTTTGAAAGGAGTGATAACATTAATGTCGGTTAAATCCATGCCTTTTGAGTTAGCACGTTCTTCACCGTATAAATCAATTGGCATTTTGATTTGCGTATTGTACTTATTACGCAAGCCTTGCAATGTTTCTACAGGGTCTGGTAGTAGTGATTCAACAGGTTTTGTTGTATCAACAATTGCGTTCACAAATGATGAGTTAGCACCATTTTCTAATAAACGACGAACAAGGTACGCAAGGAGGTCTTCATGTTGACCAACTGGGGCATATACGCGGCATTGAATTTTTTCTTCGTTAACGATTTGGTCGAATAATGACTCACCCATACCGTGCAAACGTTGAAATTCAAAACCAGTGTTGTCGCCTTTTGCTACTTCTAAAATAGTTGCGGCAGTGTAAGCGTTATGTGTAGCAAATTGCGGATAAAGCACATCGCGCGCTTCAAGCATTTTAATAGCACACGCTTTGTAAGAAACGTCTGTTGTTGCTTTACGGGTAAATACTGGGTAATGATCTAAACCATCTTGCTGTGTGGTTTTGATTTCAGTATCCCAGTATGCGCCTTTTACTAGACGTACCATCATCTTGCGACCAACGCGGGTTGCAAGGTCTGTTAGCCATTCAATTACAAAAATAGCGCGTTTTTGATAGGCTTGAACCGCTAAGCCAAATCCTTGCCAATCACCAAGATCTTCATCACTGAATACCGCTTCAATTACATCTAATGAAATATCTAAACGGTCTGCTTCTTCTGCATCAACGGTAAAGCCGATATCGTATTTTTTAGCGGCAAGCGCAAGTTCTTTTAACTTTGGTACTATTTCTTCCATCACACGGTCTTTATGAGTGAACTCATAGCGTGGATGAATAGCAGAAAGCTTAACTGAAATACCCGGGCTCTTAATTGGACCACGACCATTAGCCGCTTTACCAATTGAGTGTATAGCATTCATGTAGCTGTCAAAGTAACGCTTCGCATCTTTCATTGTGCGCGCGCCTTCGCCTAGCATATCGTAAGAATACACATAGCCTTTTTGCTCTGTTTCGGCAGCACGTTCAATTGCTTCGTCAATGGTACGACCCATTACGAATTGCTTGCCCATAATTTTCATAGCAAAGTTTACAGACTTACGAATAACTGGCTCACCTAAACGACCAATGGTCTTTTTAAGCATGCCGAACTGTTGTTCTTTAGTTTTGTCTGTGTAGTTAACCATTTTACCGGTAACTAATAATCCCCAAGAAGATGCGTTTACAAATAAAGAATCGCTGCTTCCTAAATGAGAGCTCCAATCACCTTTGGCTAACTTGTCACGAATAAGTACATCTTGAGTTGCTTTATCTGGTACGCGAAGCAGTGCTTCGGCCAAACACATTAATACAACGCCTTCTTCACTAGAGAGTGAAAATTCATTTAAAAGCGCATCAACACCGCCTTGCCCATCTTGCTCTTTACGAATGTTCAAAACAATCTGGCGGGCTCTTTCCCAGGCACGACTTCGTGCTTTTACGCCTACTTCTGCAAGCGGTAAAATATGATCAATAACTGCATTTTCATCTATGCGGTAGAAGTCACGGATTCTTTGTCTGATAGGACAAGTAGTAGTTAAATCGCCGTTGAATAACATAAGCAACCCTCAGGATGTTAAGAATTAAAGTAAAATTAATTACCAATAAATTACCAGTGATATTGTGAGTGCATTCTAATTAAAATTCAGCAGAATATGCTGGTTAAATTTCGCGATTTACGATAATTTACAGGGTATAAATTTAACTTATCCGCATAAAATTCTGTTATGACAATTCCAAATAGATTACGCATGCTAGATCGTATTGATTTAGCCATACTAGACGTTCTTCAAAAGAACGGCAGAATTTCTAATGTTAACCTCGCAAAACAGGTTAATTTGAGTGCCAGCCCGTGCCTAGATCGTGTTAAACGATTAGAGCAAGAAGGGTATATTGAAGGCTATTATGCCAAGCTTAGCGAAGCTAAACTTAATCAGAGCTTAGTAGCGCATGTTCAAGTATCGCTTGTTGCTTCAAATACAGCTGTATTTAAAGTATTTAGAGAGCACATATTAAGGATAGAACAAGTAGTCGAATGTGACATGGTTGCTGGTGGTTATGATTACTTATTAAAAATTCGCGTTTCTAATATGGAAGAATATAGACAAGTTCTTGGCGACTTAGTAGATATTCCCGGCGTGGGTACTCATCATACTTATATGGTGATCGAAAAGATTAAAAAGGATGAAGGATTGTTAATCGATATTTAAGCTTTTCTCAAGTAATAAAAAAACCGCAATTGCGGTTTTTTTATTTTAGTAGATAAATGCTATACCAAATAGTTAGTACATCACCTTATGCATAATTTATTACGACCTTCCGACTTCGCTCTGTATAAGGCAGTATCCGCCGCGCATATTAATGCCTCAGATGTTCTGTATTGATTATTGTATTCACATGCTAAACCCTGACTTACACTTATTTTTACATTCGCTGGTAAACCGAGATCTCTAAAATTAATGTGGAGTATTTTTTCTTGAATACGCTTAGCAATCATTTGTGCATTTGAAATGTGCGAACGAGGCAGCACAACAGCAAACTCCTCACCACCATAGCGTGCTACTAAACTGTCTTTAGATGGTAAGCACTCTTCAATTGTACGAGCAACTTTTTGAAGGCACTTATCACCTTTTACATGGCCAAAGTTATCGTTAAATAATTTAAAGTAATCAATATCAATAAGTAAAAAGCTAAGAGGCTGCTTGTTAACTATGCACTCTTGCCAATTTTTTATGATGGTTTTTTCTAAAGTACAGCGATTAGCAATACCAGTGAGATGATCAAGTCTGGCTACGTTTTCCAGTACTTTATATTTTTTAACGTGCTTTGAAATATCATGCATTATACAAATAAAAAGTGGGGTACTTGCGACTACCGATTCGGGTAAACATGATATAGATAACTCAACATCTAAACAGTTACCATTATTTTTTCTTATTTTAACTTCTTTCGGACCATGGTTGAGTGGTGTTTGATAGTTGTTTTTCCAACTTTCAAACATGTATTTATAGTCATCGCGATACTGTTCTTGTAAACAATCTTGCCATTTTTTACCTATTAATGAATCAGACGTTACATTGAAAAAACGTGCTGCTACGGGATTTACTGATTCAAACACCCCATCTGCATTAACAATAAAAATAGCATCGGCCATGACATTAGTGACATTAATAATTGCGCTTATTTTTTCATTGTTAACGGTATTAGAAATGCTGCTGATTAATGCAGATACAGCGCTGTCGGTGTTGTTTGCTCTGCTATTTTCATTATTGTTAGGCATGGTGTTGCTCATTTTTATTGTTAATGAAACTTTATGTCTAGCAGTTTATTCAGTTTATCGTTTTTAAACCTTTCGGTAACCTTCTGATTTAAGTTGTTGTTATTTATGTTTATTTAAGGGGCGCTTTTAAATAAATTGCACCGCAATTAATATGCCTGTGCAATTTAAAAATAAGTATTACTAATTAGAGTTCTTTTTCATTCTTAACTTGAGGATCAGCGCTTTCATATTTATTGCCATTACACTCAACGTTAAAGATTAAGCATACAGAGCCATTATTTTCATCTGTGTCGGTAATGATAATTGTGTGGCTGTTGTCACTTACTTTATAGCTGAAGTCTTGGGCGCATGGTTTTTGTGTGTCGATATCGGTGATAGTAGCGCCAGTAAATACGAAACCATTTTGAATTGTGGCGTCGTCTAAATTGTAGTTGCCAGCGGTTTCAGTTCTTACAACACCACCGCCAGTAGCGGGTTCGCCATTTTTTGTATAGCTAAAAATAGCTTCACCGTTGTTAAGTTTAATATTTACTTGAAAGTCGACATTTTCTAGGGTGTTATTCATATCATTTCCTTTATGAGTAATTATAGTTGGAAGTTCGTAATGCCTAATTTACCTAGGCTTGTTTTTATTTCTGATATCTCGTCTTCTCTGTTTAAACAGGTATAAGCTTGTACTAGTGGGTATGTTATTTTTACGCTCTGACTTATTTTTGCAGCTTCAGAAATTGCTTTGATAGCACTTAAACAAAATTGCTCTCGCTGTTTATTAGTTGTAGCTAAGTTTGCTTGGATTAAGTTTATTCTTGTATATACTAAGTAATCACCAGTTTTAGTTAGGCTGGCTAATTGATGTTTGTAGTTTTCATTATTCTCAAGCTCAGTTAATAACTCCTGCGCTTTGAGTGGTGATTGTCTATTTATAAAATATTGAATCAGTGTAATTTGTGTATTAATAGTGCTGGTATTTTTAAAATTTTGAGATTTTAAAAAATTAATTATTTTTTCAATTGTTGAGCCAGTAGCTTCATCAGTAGATAGCATTAGTGAATGTGCTAAAGAGCGATAATACATAAGCTGAAATTTATTGTTTTTTGGATCTTGTACTAAAGCTTCATTGATAACTTGATTAGCCAAGCTGGCTTTTTTATGGGCCATCCGTTTATCACTCAAATAGCTCAGTAAATAACTTTGTTGCATATATAGGTTTGCTGACGTGTAAAAAAGGCTTGCATCACGAGGGTAGTCAGCAATCAATTTTGTGATTACGCCAACTGCACCTTCCAATATATTAACTGCTTCATTAAAGTTACTTAGCTTCTCTTCTGTTTTTGCAAGCCAACTAATCGTATCGGATTTATCTCGAAGTAAATCTTTGTTATTAGGTTTCAGTTTAAGCGCTTTATTTTTAAGTAAAAGTGACTCTGCAAAGTTCTTTTTTGCAGCGCTGTAGTTGGATTTTTTTATGTATAAAGAACCTAAAGAATTAGATGAATACGATAATTCCATAATGGAGTTAAAATCATTGGCTGCCAGCGCATACATTTTTTTACTGTAAGCGTGGTATTTTTTAAACATTTGCTCAGTAACTTGATGATCATTTTGATCATAAGCTAATTGACCAAGCCAAAAGGCATTGGCGCCTGCAAGCGTTAGTAGCTCTAAGTTGTCAGGCTGTATTTGTAATAATGCCTCAAGGCGGGTGCGGGCGTTTTCAAAGGCGGTAAAGGCTTCATCGGTTTTACCTCGCGAATAAGCTACTTCACCCATTGCTTCGAGGGTTTGTGCGTACTGAAAACGGTTGTTAAATTGTGCTTTATTATCGCTAAAGCTAAAAAGTGAACTTGAATCGTCAGTTTGATCAGTAAAATACTCAAGTGCTTTATTACTAATACCATCAAGTAAGTCCATACGTTCAACGCTACGTAATTTATCGGCAAAGTCGCCGACCATAAACCCCAGTAAGCTTTCGGCCTCAAGCTGTTTTTTTTGCGCATGTTGTTGGGCTTTAAAACTAGTGAAGCTCATTAATAACGCGGTAAATGTAAGTAAGCACAATAAAGTAACGGTCACTCGTTTTGCTCTTATTTTTGTTTTTGTTTTTTTTACAGAGCTTTTGATAAGAGCATGCTCGTTATCATCTAATTTAAACAGTTTGTCGTTAAGTAATAGGTGCGCTTCTTGTAGCGGTTTACCTGGCGCTAGGAGGTAAGCACTACTTTTACCTTCATCTACCCAATTTTGTGCTTGATGTTGTAAACGACTTTTTATTGCTAAGGCATCTTTATGGTCATTAATCCATTGTTTTGCGCGCGGCCATTGACGCAATAATGCCTCGTGAGCAAGGCTAAAACAGGCTTCTTGGTTTTGTAAATGCGATACAAATAAACGGCTATCGACCATGGCTTGCACAAGCTCTTTTTGGCTTGTGTTTGTTAATGTTTGCCAGCGGGCAGCGCGGCTCGTAATGGTTTTACCATCTGGGTTTAAAGTGATCAGTTGTGATAATACGCTTTTTAGTTGCTGCTGTTGCTCATTACTAAGGTCAATAAATATATCTTCTGCTTTTTTGCCTATGGCGCCCTCAATACCCCCGAGTTTTTTGTAAACACTGTACAGTAGCTCGTTATTATCACTGCGCTGTAAGTACAGCTCTTGCAATGTGTATTGCAGCATGGGCAATGCATCGGGGTTATTGGCGGTATCGGCGCACAATATTTCATCCAGTGGTGTTTGAGTTTGTGGGTCATTGGAGAACGTTAAATTAGCGGTTAACGCTGGCAGGCGAATAATTTGTTGGAGTTCTTGGCGGTTTGGCGGTGTTAAATCGTAGTGCGCGCCATGAGCTTTGCCTGCCATTAAACTTGGTTGTTCAACCACTAAAGGGTAAAAGTCGTTACGACACGCACTAAATACAATCACAGCTTTAGAGATTGCTAAGCGTTCAATAACCGATAAAAAATGGCTGCGTGTTTCGCTACTAAATATAGGAGAAGAAAGCAGTACTTCTAAGCGGTCAATAAATAAAAATAACTGGGGTGTTTTAAGTTGTGTAGAGGCTTTACTAAGTGCAGCTTGTATGGCGTTAATTACGCCATCTATTGCCAATTCTAGTTGCTCTGCAAGTGTTTGCGCGCTTAATCCTTCAAACACAGGCTGGGCGTTTATATCCCAATCAAGTAATGCAGAAGCTAAATCTAAAAAAAGTCTATTTTTATGCACATCTGCAAAGTCGATCTGGGTGTAGGAAATAACCCCGATGCCATTATAGCCTCGCTCATCTAGCAGTCTTGGTAAAATTCCAGCATTAACAAGCGAGGATTTACCTGTACCACTAGGGCCAAGTATTAAGCAAAAAGCACGACCGTAATTTACCTGGCTAGATATCCTTTCCAGCAGGGTAGCTATAGGTTGGGTACGGCCAAAAAAAACGTGGGTATCATTTGGGTTATATGCACGCAGGCCTAAGAAAGGGGATCCTCCCTGCCATGTACTTTTAGTGCTTGGGATAGGATCTGCTAACGGAAAAGATAATTTTGCAATAATGCGGTAGCCACGTTTACGGATAGTTTCAATATAATGTGGTTCATTGGCTTTATCACCGAGCGCTTTTCTTAGCTGAGTGATAGTTTTATGTAATGGATTATCGCCAATATCAGTATTTTTCCAGCATTTATTGAGCAATTCGTCGCTGCTTACAATGTCGCCATTTTGTTGACACAAATGCAATAAAACTTCCATCGCTTTGGGCTCTAACTGTTTAGCTTTACCAGTGAGTTGAATTGAGTTAGTTGAAGGTGTTACTTGCCAATCGCCTAGGTAGAAGGGGTTGCGCATCATCATTACTCATTATTGTTTTTTTATTATTAAAATTAAGTGCGTATTGATATTTATTAACACTATTTATATGGCAAATAAATCTATAACACAACTATTTGAGTTTATTCTGAGCAGAGGGGGGAGTAAAGGATGAGCTTGCAGATATGCAAGCTCAAAATAAAAATAAATTAGCTTTCTAGGTCGGCTTTGTTAATTGTAATGACGCGTTGAGGGAATGGAATTTCAATATCAGCGTTATTAATTGCTTTATAAACACCACCGTTAATAGCCAGTTTGGTTTCGATAATTTTAGTAGTAGGCACCCAGTATCGGTAGCTTATTGTAACACCGCTATCGGCGAAGCGTTCAATACCCACTTGTGATAACGGATTTTGTGCGACTAATTCATGTGCTTTAAGTACGTCTTCAATGAGGCTAATCGCGTTATCAGAGCAAGCACTATAGGCTATGTCTATTTCACCTTTGACCAATGAGTAACTAAATGAGTTATGAAGTATTTCACCCACTATGTGCTTATTTGGAATGGTGATTTCTACTTTTTCTTCATTGATTAAAATAGTGTAGCCAAGCTCAATTGTTTTAACTTGGCCGCTTACATTTTTAACTTCAATAGTATCACCAACAACAAAAGGTCGAGTGGCTATAATGGCAAGGCCTGCACCATAATTAGAAAGCATTCCTTGTAGCGCTAAACCAGCACCTAAAGATGCAGCACCAATGGCTGCTACAAATGGCGTAACGCTAATACCTATTTTGCCAAGTGCAATAATTATAACCATTACAATTAGCAGTACTTTTACCACGCTACTGACAAAGTTTGTGAGCGTAATATCAACGTTATGACGGGTCATTAACGCGGCTACAAATTTGGCAAGCTTTTGTGCTATCCACAAACCAATGAGGACGATAAAAATAGCGCCAACAATTTGCATACTGTAGGTAACCATATACTCAGTAAGCATGGTGTAATATTTTTCAAACTGTTCGATTTCAGAACTGATCATAAAGCGCTCTAAGTTAGGGCTATGTTGTATTTTTCCAACTATAGCAAAATGTTGACTAAAAATGGATATAACAGCGGCACTATAATCGCTGTTAATAAAGCACTTAGTGCCATTGCAACTGATGAGTAAGCGCCTACTTTTGGATGCTCAGCAATAGCAGCAGCGGTCCCAATTGCATGGCAAGCTGTGCCCATGGCAACGCCTTGAGATTCGTGATTAAAAATATTAATGAGTTTAAAAAGCATAAAACCAAATAAAGCGCCTAGTAAACCAATAAAAATAACTAAAGCCGCAGCAAGTGAGCTAATCCCTCCTAACGAGTCAGTAACAATTAAAGATATTGGGGTCGTCACACTGAGTGCGGCAACAGATGCACTTAGCTGTGCAGGTGCGTTAAATAATATGCTTAGCAAAAATGCCACAACGGTTGCGTTAACAATGCCTAAGCTACATGTTGCGACTATGAGTAATAGATTTTTTCGTACGTGTGTAAACTGCTGATATAAAGGAAGCGCTAGAGCCACAATTGCGGGCTCTAATAACCAGCTTAGTAATTTGCTGTGCGTGGCAAATTGCGTATAAGGCAAATTTAGATTAACGAGTAGTAAAGCGATAATACTAATACTTAAAAATACGGGGTTGGTGAGCGATTTAAATACGCTGTTTTTTATACTTTGGTTTACGGCCCTTAGTGCTAAAAATAATACAATAATAAAAGGAATACTTAGCCACCATAAATTAGGCTGTAGCTCTGAAATAGCGGAAAAAGTAAAATTAGTCATTATTTTCTCTTCCCTTAAAGTACGCAATTACACTGCTAACAAGCAATAAGGTAGTTATAGGGACAAGCACCACAACTGATGCTAAAAATGCCCAGTGCGATTTTATAAGACCGAGATGCTCAATAAATCCCACACCCGCTGGAATGAAAAAGATAGGCATAATATTTAAAATAGGGGAGGCGCATGGTTTTACATGTTGCTCTTTTACAATACCCGATAAGAGTAAAACTAATAAAATAACCATAGCGAGTAACGGCGCAGGAAAGCTTCCACCAATAAAGTGCATAATGAGTTTAGCGCAGGCTAAACATAGTAAAATAATAGCGCTACTGAGCAGATATTTCATCAAAGTGGCTCACAGAAAAGATAAGAGCTTAACTTTAACAAATCAAACTCTTTTATGCATTGTGCAATAGTCTACCAGTGCTTTGTATTTGCGTAGGTTATATCCACTTTTCCTTTTGCTTTAGCAATTGCTTTTTTAGTGTTTGGGTTTAGCAATAAGCGAATTTGGCTGAAGGTTTCTTTAGCGAGTATTTTTCGTTGGTTTGGTTTATAGCTAAGTTGTGTAACACGTTTAATAGCAGCAAGCGTATCGGGTGAGCGCTCAAGTAATGTATTGAGCATGTTTTGCGTGGCTTGTTGAGTATCATCGGTAAGCTGAGTAACTAAACCTAGCTCATTTGCTTGTTGTGCTGTGATTGGGTTTGCGTGGCTTGCAAGCCAAAGGGCTTGGTCACGCTTAACTAAACCGCTCATCATTACATTTGCGCCCATATCGGGGCACAACCCCCAACGCGCTTCCATAATGGCAAGCTTGGCATCAATATGAACAATCCTGTAATCGGCACCCAGCGCTATTTGTAAACCACCCCCTAAACAGTTGCCATCAATTTGTGCAATAACAGGCACGCTCAGTGACTGCCAGCCTAATACTACTTTTTGCGCTAAGTTTTGATTGCCAGGTAACCATTTAAGCAATAATTTTATAATATTCAATGGTGCCGCCATTACGGCTGATATATCAAGGCCTGCACAAAAATGCTCGCCATCGCCTTTTATTACTACAGCACGAATACTGCGATCTCTTTTTATGTTTTTGATGGCTTTGTTTAGCTCTACAAACATTTCAAAGCTTAATGCGTTTTGTTTTTTTGCTCTGCTAAGCGTGACGGTTGCAATGCCATTTTGTTTTTCTAGTTTTATCATTACACACTCCTCTGACCTGTTAGTTGAGCTTATGTTGTTATAAGAATTAAGTAAAGTGACGGTATTTTTTAAATAAATGGAATTTATTGCTAAAGCTGTAGTCTTAAAGGGTTAGATTTAGATGAGAAAAAGCTAAACAATTAGAACTTGAGATAATAAAATTTTTTACGTTGTTATTTTAAGCTTAAATTAAAAAATTAATCTTGATATTCAATGGGTTAGTTAAATTATTATTTATTGTTTGAGTTGTATGCTGAATAAAGCATGACTCAGTTACAAAAAAGTCTGTGTTTTACGCTTTTTTTTATCAAAATGATGATGAGATTTGATAATATAGCGCAACTTAAAAGCTTAAGGTTAAGCACATATGTCGGGTCCACGTTTATATACGGTAGAAGAAGCTACTCACCAAGCTTATGATATTTTTTTAGAGCTAGCGCCAAATAACTTGAGTGATAAAGATGTTGAAGACTTTAATGAGTTTAGAGAAGACCTAGGCTTTATCGAAGAAGACGAGCCAGACGATCAGTGGCAAGATTTTGTTGCCCTTGAGATTGAGCCAGAGCACTTTATTCAGGTGCTAGTTGGTTTAGAATTTGAAAATGATGATGTTTTGTTTGCTAAAATTTTGATTAGTCGTGATAAAGATGCTCCGTTTTGTCATATTTTATGGAAAGAGAGTGAATAAGCAATACCGCTTATTTTTATAATTGTGTGCAGAGAGAGTGTTGTGCGTAAGTATTTATTTTTAATTTTTTTAATAATTAGCTGCCCAAGTTGGGCTGTTGATCCATTTGAAGATTTTCATGAATATGGCAAGCTCTCTGATGAAGAAATTCATGAGTTACACAAAGGTGATATGCTTTACGGTGATACTGAATTTGGTTTTATTCTAAGTAAAGGTAACACCAATTCGACCAGTTTTAAGCTCAAAGGTAATTTATACCAAGATTTTGAAAAGTGGCGTAACCAATTTAAAATAGACTCTCTTTATAAGCGTGATGAAAACGATGAAAGCGGTGGCACTGATGTTACAGCTAATCGTATTTTTGTATCAGCGCAAGGTAACTATAAAGTAGGTGTTAAAAACTCCTCATTTTTTATTTACGGTGATTACGAAGAAGATGAGTTTAGTGGACTTGATTTTAAAAGCACGGTGGCGACAGGCTATGGTGCGCGTGTATATCAAGGCTCTAAAAACAAAGTAGATATTGATATAGGACCTGGTTTATACCGTTCAGTCGCCGATGAAGATTCGGATGTGAGCGAAGATGAAATTGATAAAACCGGTTATTTAGTACGTGTTGCAATGCAGTGGGAACGTTTAGTTTCTAAGCGTACTCGTTTTAATCAAGATGTGAGTATAGAGCAGTCGCTTTCAGGTCTTAATTCTCGCTTAAAATCGGAAACCGCACTGATAAGCCAAGTGATTGGCGCGGTATCACTCAAATTTACCTACATGTATCGTTATAATTCAAAACCCGAAGATGATAAACTCAAGTTTGACTCAGAGCTGAGTGCTACATTGGTATACAGCTTTTAAGTATTTATTTAATTTAGAGAATATTATGTATCAGCATAAACAGTATGCGGTGTTTATCTTTTTTGTATTAGCGTGGATTGGCGGTTTTGTGGCGCTTGCGTGGAACTTGTTAGGCGCTGATGGACCTTTAATAATATTTACTGGGATTTTAGTGCTGGTGGGCTTTTTGTTTCATGGCTTAACAGTAAAAGTAGATGATAAAAATATTAGCTGGGCGTTTGGTCCAGGCGTTGCTGGGCAAAGTATTGAGCTTAGCGAAGTAGCAGAAGCAAAATCAGTTCAAAACTCTTACAGGCACGGTATTGGTATGCGAATTACTCATGATGGTTGGGTGTATACAGTATCTGGCTTTAGTGCAATACAGTTAACGCTCAAAGATGGCACCTTGTATAGAGTTGGTACAAACGATCAAAAAGGTTTACTAGCTGCTTTAAAAGAAAAAAACGTATCAATCGCGCTGCCTAGTAAGCCAAAAGCTGAAACGGTTAAGCGTAACAATATGATATAAAAAAAGCGCCTTAGGCGCTTTTTTTATTTGTTTAGCAGTGCATTAGTGGTCGTGGCCACACCCACCTTCGCCATGTACGTGGCCGTGAGTTAATTCATCTTCTGTAGCATCACGTACTTCTAGTATTTCTACATCAAAGTTAAGTGTAATACCTGCAAGTGGGTTATTACCATCTACAATCACTTCTTCATCTTGGATATCGATGATCATTACTGATTGGTCACCATCATCTGTTGATGCACGAAATTGCATGCCAACTTCAATTTCCATACCTTCAAACATTGATTTAGGTACTGCTTGCATTAGGTTTTCGTGGCGCTCGCCGTAACCTTCTTCAGGTTCAACCTTTACGCTAAGCGTGTCGCCTGGTTGCTTGCCCAGCAAAGCATTTTCTAGGCCTGAAATTAAATAGCCTGTGCCAATGATAAAGTGTAGTGGCTCTCCACCGAACGAGTTATCAATGCTATTGCCATCATTATCCATTACTGAATAATGCATTTTTACCACTTTGTTTGCCGCAACGATCATAGTCATTCCTATTTATTCATCTTCAAGAGAGTAGGGTAGAGGCAGAATGCTTAGCTCCACCTGAGGTGTGTGTTTTGCACGAAGTACCTGAGTTACATCAGTATCGTTTGGCAACACAACGAGGCCTGTTAATTTATTTGTTTGCTCATCAAAGCTTTGTGCAATAAGTTTACCTGCACGGCGCCAATTTTCGCCTAATTGGGTTTCTAAATCAGGCTCTGAAAGAATCCCTTCGCTTTGCCCTGAAACGATATACATTGCACGTTTATTTTTACCAAGGTACTTCATACGGGCTACGGTTTCTTGACCTGTATAACACCCTTTTTTGAAACTTATACCGCCAATAGCATGTAGGTTTACCATTTGAGGAACGTACTCGCCAATTGCATCTGCACTTAGCTGAGGCTCACCGGCAAGCATCGCTGCTTGTTGCCAAGGGGCTTCGTTATCAAGTGTGGATACGTTATCAGGCATGCTAAATTGGTTATCAACCATTATTAAAACACGGTTATCAGCTAATTTTAGCGCTTTACCATTCGTAAAATCACACGCGCTTGCATCGCCTTCAAAGCTAATATCAAGTTGTGCCAGTACATCAGATAAATCATCACCAATTAAACCAATTAAACGCTTTGAGCATTCAGTAATATCAACTTTTGCAAATACAGCGTATTTTTTAAGTTCAGCTAATGATTTTTCAACTTCAGCTTGGCTACCCGCAAGGTAGTAGCTATCTTGGTAAGAAAATAATTTAAATACACCCCAAAGTTTACCTTTGGCGCTGCAATGGCCAGCCCACAAATAATTACTGCTGGTTAATTTATTTAGATCTTGAGTGATTTGTCCGTGCAAATAAGATAATTTATCAGCACCGCAGAGGCTAATAAGTTGATGAGATAACGGACATGCATAAACGCTCGACATAAAAACCTTCTTTGCAATATAAATGAAGTGACATAATAACGCAGTTGTTACGTATGGTACAGACAAGCGCTTATTGGTGCGGGTTTATTATTTAATGAGAGATTAATAGCTGCTAAATAGGCTTGTGTTTGTTAAACTCGAGTCAATTAAGTATGAGGTTTAAAATGGTTGAAATTCATAGTAAAGCACGTATTCGTTGGGCTTGTCGTCGTGGCATGTTAGAGCTAGATGTTTTGTTTATGCCGTTTGTAGAAGAAGCATACGACTCTTTGAGCGCAGAGCAACAGGCTATCTTTCAGCGTTTGCTAACAGAAGAAGACCCTGACTTATTTGCATGGTTTATGGGTCATGAAGAATGTAAAGACGAGCAGTTAAACGGTATGGTTTCGCTGATCTTAGACCGAGTTCGTGTATAGGTTTACGGTTACAAATAATAAAGCTGACCACAAACCAATTGTGGTCTTTTTTTGTATGCTCAGTTTTATATTATGTTTATTTTTAGATTTACTATTATCTATGCTTTTTTGTTTAATAATAAATGCACTAGCTGGCTTGATAATGTGGCGCAAAGTATTAGCAATTCACCCAAATGAGGGAATTATAATATTAGAACCAAAGTTATTTAGATTTGAGGGCGAGAGCTTAAAAATTCAGGGTGAAATAAGTAACAAAAGCCGATTTTATGGTAATAATATATGGCTTCATATTAAAGGTTTTAGTAACAACCATTGGCTTATAATTTCAGCCAATGGCGTTAATGAGCAAAGTTATGCGCGTCTAAAACGTGCCACTGTCGGCGCAATTAATTGCGTTTTGGAGTCAAAATAGTCGGCGTTGGATTCTCACTTTGTTCAGGGTAATCAATAGTGTAATGCAAGCCTCTGCTTTCTTTTCGCTCCATAGCACTTCTAATAATTAGCTCTGATACTTGCACTAAATTACGAAGCTCAAGCAAGTTGTTACTAACTCTAAAGTTTGCATAGTAATCGTGTATTTCTTGCTGTAGCAACTCAACTCTATGCAGTGCTCGTTCTAAGCGTTTAGTAGAGCGTACAATACCTACATAATCCCACATAAATAAACGTAGTTCATGCCAGTTATGGGTAATAACAATTTCTTCATCTGAGTTACTAACACGGCTCTCATCCCAATGAGGAAGCGCCATCGGCTCTGGTGCATGTTCAATTTTACTTAAAATATCTTTAGCTGCAGCGTGGGCAAATACAATGCACTCTAATAGTGAATTACTTGCCATACGGTTTGCACCATGTAAGCCTGTGTAAGCAACTTCACCTACAGCATATAAGTTATCGAGATCTGTTTTGCCGTTAAAGTCAGTCATTACACCACCACAGGTGTAATGCGCAGCAGGCACAACTGGGATTGCTTCTTTCGTTATATCGAGGCCTACACTTAAGCATTTTGCGTAAATAGTAGGAAAGTGCTCAATAATAAAGTCTTTATCTTTGTGGCTAATATCTAAATAAACACAGTTAGCGCCTAAGCGCTTCATTTCAAAATCGATTGCGCGTGCCACTATATCGCGTGGAGCAAGCTCTTCACGGCTATCAAAGTCTTTCATAAACCGAGTTCCATCAGGGCGCTTTAAATAAGCCCCTTCACCGCGCATGGCTTCGGTAATTAAAAAGTTTTGTAGCTCTGGATGATAAAGACTTGTTGGATGAAATTGATTAAATTCCATGTTGGCAACTTTACAACCTGCACGCCAAGCCATTGCAATACCATCACCACTTGATACGTCTGGATTGGATGTATATAAATACACTTTACTTGCACCACCGGTTGCAAGAGCAACAAATTTAGCTGAAATGGTTTCTACCTTTTTAGCTTTTTTGTTCCACACATACATGCCTTCAATGTGTGAGCCTGTTTTTCCGGCGCTTTTATCTGTGATTAAATCAATGGCGTTGTATTGCTCTAAAAGCGTTATATTTTTATGAATTTTAACTTGGCTGATAAGTGTTGTTTGCACCGCTTTGCCTGTTGCATCGGCTGCATGCAATATACGGCGATGGCTGTGACCACCTTCACGTGTTAAATGAAAACGCTCTTTTCCTTTGCTATCAAACTCCATATCAAAGGGTACGCCTTGGTCGATTAACCACTGTAGGCAATCGTGGGCATTGCTGGCGGTATAATGAACAGCGTCTCTATCGCATAAACCGCCGCCTGCATCGAGTGTATCTTCAACATGAGATTCTATGCTGTCGTTTTGTTTATCAAATACAGCAGCTATACCGCCTTGGGCATACAAAGTAGAACCTTCGGTAAGCGCTCCTTTACTGATCACGGTAACGTTACAATAATTAGCTAGAGATAATGCAAGTGATAAGCCTGCTGCGCCGCTACCTATAATAGCGACATCTGCAATGTGATGTTTATTTTGGTTCATGTCAGAGGTACTTTGCGGTTACAATGCTCATATAGAGCAATATTTGTTTTTAATATCTGTAGTTGTATCATATTTGTCATACTACTACGTAGTGATTTTAAAGGCTTAGCGCCGTTATTATCATCTATTTTATAAAAAAATAATATTAAGCAGAACTTTTTATTCATAAAGAGGTCAGAGTATTTGTGAACAATGACGACAATATGAATAACAAGCAAAAATCAGACATAGGAGTACCGGCTCGAATGAGCGAGCAGGAATTAGATTTAGTGCTAGTAAAAAGGGTCCAGCAAGGAGATAAAAACGCCTTCAACCTATTAGTAAAGAAGTATCAAAACAAAATTGCAGGTTTGATCTCACGTTATGTATCTAACCAAGGCGATATTGCTGATGTAGCACAAGAAGCTTTTATTAAAGCTTACCGTGCACTTCCTAACTTTAGAGGTGACAGCGCCTTTTACACGTGGTTATACCGTATTGCCGTTAATTGTGCTAAAAATTACTTAGTAGCCCAGGGGCGTAAGCCGCCAGCAAATGATATAGACGCTGAAGATGCCGAGTTTTATGATTGTGCTGATTCAATGCGATCGAATGCATCTCCTGAAAACCTACTTTTAAGCGAAGAAGTACGCGCTGTTATTTTTAATACGATTGATAGTTTGCCTGAAGATCTTAAAACCGCAATCACCCTTAGAGAAATAGAAGGGATGAGCTATGAAGAAATAGCAGTGGTAATGGATTGCCCAGTCGGGACTGTGCGTTCGCGTATATTTCGTGCCCGTGAAGCAATAGATAACAAATTAAACCCATTAATAGGCGAGTCTTAGTATGACAAAAGCACACCTTAACAAGTTAGATAACGAAGCGTTATCGGCATTACTTGATGGCGAGCAACATCTAACTGATGCAAAAATTGCTGAGCAAGATGTAACTACGTTTGGCCGTTATGCGTTAATTGGTGATGCGATGCGTGCTCAAAAAAATAATAACGACATACATATTGATATTAGCGATCGCGTTGCATTAGCACTAGAAAGCGAGCCTGTTTATGCTGACTTTAGTCAGTCAAAAACACAGCCTCAAGCAATCACTGAAACAGTACAAGATAATAAAGTAGTCGCTTTTAATTGGCGCAAACCAGTTGCCCAATTAGCTATTGCAGCAAGTGTAGCGATGTTTGCTATTGTGGGCGTTAATACGCTTCCTCAAAGTAACAATGAGCAGCAAAGTGAAATTCCATTACTGCAAACCACACCGCTAGCAGGTATGGCCTCGCCAGTAAGTTATTCGTCTGAGCCTGCGCTTGAAAATGCTGAGCAAGGTTTACGTGAACTACAGCAACAGCGTATTGGTGCGTTAGTTCTTGAGCATCAACGCCAAGCACGAGTTGCGAATTCTTTAGAAACAGCGCAAACTAATACCAAAGCGTCTGAGGAAAAAAACTAATTAAATGAAAGTAATCACTTTTGTTCTGTCGTTGGTAGTAAGCTTTAATGCATTTGCCAACGACACAAATCCTGCCAAAGATTTATTACTCAAAATGGCTAATGCCGTTCACACCCGTAATTTTGACGCTTCGTTTGTGGTTGTCAAAGGTAAAACAATGGAACCTTACCGATGGGTGCATGCTTTACAAGGTGACACCGAACTTGAGCATTTAAGTTTACTTAACGGTGCTGGACTTGAAATGGTCCGTATCGATAATCAAGTTACTTATTTTGAACCTCAGTCTGAACCATATTCTCTAAAAACAGATTCAATAGCAGGTCCAATCCCTGAAGTACTTTTTAAAGATATAGATCGCTTAAGTGCGCACTATGATTTTGTACTAGGCGGTAAAGGGCGTATTGCAGGGCGCGCAGCGCAACTTGTTCGCATTGAATCTAAAGACGAGTATAAATATAATTATTGGATTTGGCTGGATATGGAATCGTCGTTGTTGCTAAAAGCCGCGTACGTTAACCATGAAGGTGAAGCCTTAGAGCAGTTACAGCTTACACATATTAGTGTGACAGAGCAGCCAGCCGGTATGCTAGTTGAAGTGCTCAATCGAAACTTTCCAACGCCTTTGCCAAACGATGCACTTATAAATGAAGATAGTACTGCCACTAATTGGAAAATTAGCTGGTTACCAGATGGCTTTGAGTTGCTAAAATCAGACAGACATAAGCTCGATTTAAATAACGAGTTAACTGATTATTATTTGTTCTCTGATGGTTTTGTTGAGGTTTCTGTATTTATTCAGCGCCCATTACCAGGTAAGCGTTTAAGTGGAGCACTCACTTCTGGTGCAACGACAGTATATGTGCATAATGGCGGTAATTTTGATGTTTCGGTTGTTGGTAATGTACCGAGTATGACCGCAAAAGCGATTGCAGAGTCAGTTACCCGCGCACTATAGACGATTCCGTAAGGATTGTTATGATTGAACAAACCCTCACTGTTGTGGCCCTCGATGGCCACATTGCTCATTTAGAAGCACAGCAAAAACAAGCTTGTGAAGGCTGCAATGGTCGTTGCGGCTCACAAGTGTTTAGTAAATTATTTGGCACTGCAAAAAAAACCTTTCCTTATAAATTTGAATCTTCTGTAGAAATAGGGCAAAAGGTCACTTTGTCACTAGATGATAGTCATGTTGTTAAGCATGCTTTTGCGGTTTACATGCTACCGCTCCTTTTGAGTCTTGTTTTTGCATTTGTTGCGGCGCAATTGTTTATAGCTTCCGAAGGCTGGCAGATTTTAGCTGCTGCTCTAGGTGGCGTTACTGGCTTTTTTATAGCTAAAGCTCGCGTGAAATCTCTAAAGCACGATATAAAAGTTATAAAAATTCACCCAATTAGTATCCCTTTAACTCAAATAGATGGTGATTGACGCCAATTAAATGTAAAATTGCCGTTTTATACCAAAGTAACTTGGAAATACAGGGAACCGTGGTTTTTTAAATTATTTTATCTGGCTGAATTATTTAAGTTAAGTAAATATAACTTATTGTTATTCAATACATAAAATGGTTGTAACCCATCTTAAAAAGCGTAAGTACAGTTTGTTATATACAAATTTAGCTTATGGCATCCTAAAGCAAGTATTTTCAAGTCACTTAGGTATTCATATTTAGTCCATTAAAATAGAAGTATAGAATCCAGTTTATGAAGCATATCCGTAATTTTTCGATCATCGCCCATATTGACCATGGTAAATCGACCCTTTCAGATCGTTTGATCCAAGTTTGTGGCGGTTTAACCGACCGTGAAATGCAAAAACAAGTTTTGGATTCAATGGATATTGAGCGCGAACGTGGTATTACCATTAAAGCGCAAAGTGTAACGTTGAATTACAAAGCGAACGACGGCGAAACCTACCAACTTAATTTCATTGATACTCCAGGACACGTTGATTTTACGTATGAAGTTTCACGATCTTTAGCTGCTTGTGAAGGCGCGTTGCTTGTTGTTGATGCAGGCCAAGGCGTTGAAGCACAAACTCTAGCTAACTGTTACACCGCTATTGAAATGGAATTAGAAGTAATTCCAGTACTTAATAAAATCGATTTACCGCAAGCGGATCCTTTACGTGTTGCAGAAGAAATTGAAGAGATTATTGGTATTGATGCCCTTGATGCAGTGCAGTGTAGCGCTAAAACAGGTGTAGGTATTGCCGAAGTTCTTGAAATGATCGTTAAAGATGTACCGCCGCCAGTAGGCGACAAAGATGCACCTTTACAAGCACTTATTATCGATTCTTGGTTTGACCCATACCAAGGCGTTGTATCACTAGTGCGTATTAAGCACGGTGAATTACGCACTGGCGACAAAATAAAAATAATGTCGAACGAGCATATACATACTGCTGACCAAGTAGGTGTGTTTACACCTAAGCAAACCAACACCGGTATTTTAAGAACAGGTGAAGTAGGGTTTGTTATTGCTGGTATTAAAGAGATACATGGTGCGCCAGTAGGTGACACTATTACTCATCAAAAAAATGCAGCTCCACTTCGCTTACCTGGCTTTCAAAAAATTAAGCCTCAGGTTTATGCGGGTATGTTCCCAATTGCATCCGATGAGTATGAATCGTTCCGTGATGCACTCAATAAATTAAGCTTAAACGATGCGTCGTTATTCTTTGAACCAGAGAATTCAACTGCACTAGGTTTTGGTTTCCGCTGTGGCTTTTTAGGTATGCTACACATGGAAATCATTCAAGAGCGTTTAGAGCGTGAATACGATATTGATTTAATTACAACAGCACCTACGGTAATCTATGAGATAGTTACTAAAGAAGGTACATTTCAGATTGATAATCCATCTGATTTGCCTGCAGTAAACGATATTGTAGAGATTCGAGAGCCGATTGTTGAAGCTAATATTTTGGTACCACAAGAATACCTAGGTAACGTTATTACTTTGTGTATTGAAAAACGTGGTAGCCAAACAAAAATGACTTATCACGGAAAGCAAGTAGCTGTAACGTACGAGCTACCTATGGCTGAAGTGGTGATGGATTTCTTTGATAAATTAAAATCAACTAGCCGTGGTTTTGCGTCGCTTGATTATAACTTTAAACACTTTCAAACATCAGATATGGTGCGTGTTGATATTTTAATCAATGGTGAGCGCGTTGACGCACTTGCGATAATTGTTCACAGAGATGGTGCACAGTCTCGTGGTCGCCAGTTAGCTGATGCGTTAAAAGAGCTTATCCCACGTCAAATGTTTGATATAGCGATTCAAGCTGCTATCGGACAACATGTTATTGCCCGTACCACGGTAAAACAATTACGTAAAAACGTAATTGCTAAGTGTTACGGTGGTGATGTGAGCCGTAAGAAAAAGCTACTTAAAAAGCAAAAAGATGGTAAAAAACGTATGAAGCAAGTAGGTAATGTTGAAGTGCCTCAAGAAGCGTTTTTAGCTATTTTAAAAGTTGGCAAATAAAAACAAAGGATTATAAATGGCTGGTTATTTTTCAGTTTTATTGGTGTTATTAACTTTAGGCTCAGGCTTAATATGGTTAATAGATCACTTAATGTATGCACCTAAAAGACAGGAGCGCTTAGCGATAGCGCAAACGTCTGCTGGAGCTCCGTTAGATGAAGAAACGGCGGCATTAATTGCACCAGAACCAGTACTAACAGAAACAGCAAAGTCGATTTTCCCGATGATTGCAGCAATTACTATTTTTAGATCATTTATCTTTGAACCGTTTCAAATTCCATCCGGTTCAATGATGCCTACATTATTAGTAGGTGATTTTATTTTAGTACAAAAGTATTCATATGGAATAAAAGACCCTGTTTGGCGTACTCAATTAGTTGATATTGGGCAGCCTGAGCGTGGTGATATTGTTGTTTTTAAATACCCTTTAGATGAAAATGTTGACTATATTAAACGTACAATTGGTTTACCTGGCGATAAAATTGTTTATCGCGATAAACGTTTATATATTCAGCCAAATTGTAAAGAAGGCGAAACCCAGCAGGGTGAGCTTTTATGTAATGAATTCAATAAAATTGATTTTAAACTAATTAATGATAACGAATTCAAACAAGGCCCAATGCCTCTAGCTCGTGTAAATGAAAATTTAACAACAGTTACGCATGATATATTAATCAACCCACAAGCGCCTGAGAGAAAAGGGCGTTACTACCAGCAACCGGGCACGCCTTCTGATGAATGGACTGTTCCTGCTGATCATTATTTTATGATGGGTGATAACCGCGACAACAGCCAAGATGGTCGCTTTTGGGGCTTTGTACCAAAAGAAAACTTGGTGGGTAAAGCTGTCTTTATATGGATGAGTTTTGAATTTGAGAATGGCCCTGATGATATTTTACCAGGATGGGTTCCAACTGGTGTTCGCTTTGAGCGCCTAGGTAATATTCAGTAACGATGAAAAAAAATGTAACAGAATTATATAAAAAAATTGGCTATGAATTTGCCGATCAAGGTTTACTTGAGCAAGCAATGACGCACCGCAGCCACAAAGGTCAGCATAATGAGCGACTAGAATTTTTAGGCGACTCTATTTTAAGCTTTGTGATTGCCAATGCACTTTATGCCAAATTCCCTAAAGCCCGTGAAGGCGATTTAAGCCGCATGCGCTCAACCCTTGTGCGTGGTCAAACACTCGCCGAGTTTGGTCTTGAATTTGGCCTAGGCGATTATTTGCGCTTAGGGCCGGGCGAGCTTAAAAGTGGCGGATTCCGTCGTGAGTCAACGCTTGCTGATGCAGTAGAAGCTATTATTGGCGCTGCATTTTTAGATTCAGGTATTGATAGCTGTGGCGATCTTATATTGTCATGGTACGAATCACGATTAGATGCTATTTCACCAGGGCTTAACCAAAAAGATCCGAAGACCCTGCTGCAAGAGTATTTGCAAGCCCGTAAATTATCTTTACCGGGTTACACTGTGGTTGATACCAAAGGCCAAGCACACAATCAAACATTCACGGTCGAATGTATTGTTGATGGAATGGATAGCATAATTTCTGTAGGTAGCTCGCGCCGTAAAGCCGAACAAAAAGCTGCTGAAAAAGCATTGAAGATACTTAAAAATGAACCTTGATACCCTAATACAGCCTCATGAAGGTGATGTAGATACGTTTTGTGGAATGGTTGCTATTGTAGGGCGCCCAAACGTAGGTAAGTCGACTTTGCTTAATGAAATTATTGAGCAAAAAGTGAGTATTACCTCACGTAAACCACAAACCACGCGTCATCGTATTATGGGTATTCATACCGAAGGTAAACACCAAGCGGTATACATAGATACACCAGGTCTACACGTTGAAGAAAAACGTGCGATTAACCGTTTAATGAACCGTGCCGCGTCTAGCTCTATTGGTGATGTTGAGCTTATTATTTTTGTAGTTGAGGGCACTCATTGGAATGCCGATGACGACATGGTACTTAATAAAGTATCGCAAAGTGGTAAGCCGGTATTATTGGTTATTAATAAAATAGACCAAGTTAAAGACCGTGACCTTGTGTTGCCTCATATGAAGTGGTTAAGTGACAAGTTTGATTTTGTTGGAATTATGCCTGTATCGGCAACGCAAGGTAAAAATGTTGATTTAATCAAAGCAGAAGTTACTAAACGCTTACCTCCTTGCGAATTTTACTTTCCGGAAGATTATGTAACTGACCGTTCAATGCGCTTTATGGCAGCTGAAGTAATTCGTGAAAAACTAATGCGTTTTATGGGCGAAGAATTGCCGTATTCTGTAACTGTTGAAATTGAGCAGTTTAAATGGCAAGACAACGGTATTTGGCATATCAACGGGTTGATTCTTGTTGAGCGCGAAACACAAAAACGCATGGTTATTGGTAATAAAGGCGAAAAGCTAAAAACCATTGGCCGTGAAGCCCGTAAAGACATAGAAGAAATGCTTGATAACAAAGTGTTTTTAGAGCTTTGGGTTAAAGTTAAGTCGGGTTGGGCTGACGATGAACGTGCACTAAGAAGCTTAGGTTACAGTGAAGACTAAACCAAGCAGTAGCTTAGTGAATGGATAGCGACTTCTACACCGCGTATTTATTACATCGGCGTCCTTATAGTGACTCCCAAGTAATGTTAGATATGCTTGTAGAAGGCGTTGGTCAGTTAAGAATGCTGGCCCGAATTAGTGGTCGCCAGGCCACTAAACATAAAGCACAACTTCAGCCGTTTCAGGCACTGCTTGTTAATTACAGTGGCAAGTACGATTTAAAATATATCAATAAGTTTGAACTGCATGGGAACTCGCACTTTTTAAAAGGTGATGAGCTTTATTGTGGTTTTTATTTAAATGAGCTTACAAATCGTATCGTTCCTGTTAACGAGCCAATTGAACAAATATTTGAGCTATATAAAACTCATCTATCAAACCTAAACAGCGGGGCTAATTTACAAGAGGTGCTTCGCTCATACGAGTTTCAACTATTGGAATTACTCGGTTATGGCGTGGATTTTAGTTTTGACGCCAGTGGTGAACCAATAGATGAAAAGCAGACGTATAGTTATTTCCCCGAACTTGGTTTTTTAGTACAAGAAGATACACGTTCTGGATTTGGTGGCAAACAACTCAACGCCATAGCAAATCATGACTTTAGCCAAAATGATGTGCTATATATGGCAAAGCAATTAAGTCGCTATTTATTAAAACCCTTATTAGGTAGTAAACCATTAAAAAGCCGCGAGCTATTTATGGCCTCTCAATAAACGTAATTTTACAGGTAAGAAAATGAAAGATATTCTTTTGGGTGTAAACGTAGATCATATTGCAACACTTCGCCAAGCGCGTGGAACAAGCTATCCAGATCCCGCTCATGCAGCCAGTGTAGCAGAGCATGCAGGCGCAGACGGTATTACGATTCACTTACGTGAAGACAGACGCCATATTCAAGATCGCGACGTTTACGTAATGGCTAAAACCATTCAAACTCGTATGAATCTTGAAACCGCTGTTACCGATGAAATGATAAAAATAGCGCTTGAAGTAAAACCTGAGTACGTGTGTTTAGTACCTGAAAAGCGCGAAGAATTAACAACCGAAGGTGGCTTAGACGTAGCCGGTAATATAGATAAAATTAAAGCAGCAACAAAAACGCTTACCGAAGCGGGTATTAAAGTATCGCTATTTATTGATGCAGATAAAGCACAGTTAGATGCAGCCAAAGAATGTGGTGCTCCTTATGTAGAAATACACACAGGCGCGTACGCTGATGCAACAAATGATACTGATTTACACAAAGAGTTAAAGCACATTCGTGAAGGTGTTAAATACGCAGCAAGCTTAGGTTTGATTGTTAACGCTGGCCATGGTCTTCATTATCATAACGTGAAACCAATCGCTGCAATGCCTGAGATTTATGAGCTAAATATTGGTCACGCTATTATTGCTCGTGCAGCGATAGATGGGCTTGAAAAAGCCGTACGGGACATGAAACGATTAATGATTGAAGCAAGAATGTAAGATAAGCAAACATAAGCATTTAAAAAGCTTAATAAAAAAACGCGGTAAATACCGCGTTTTTTTGTATCTAAAATTCAAAGCTTATCTTTGTAGTTCGGTCACACTTGCATCTGCAAGTAGGTTTTCAAGCTCGTCCTGTAACTCAAATAATTCAGGTTCAATATTCTCTAACAAGCATTTATTTTTAAGCGATGTTTCGATTATTTCTGCGAGTGATTTAAGTTTAGGTACACCAGTGTAACAACATGCACCATGAAACTTATGGACAATACTTAACACTTGCTGGCAATCGTTACTCTCTATTGCTTTAGCGAGTAATGTAAGGGTCTCAGGGACACTTAAAAGTAGCATGTTAAGCATCTCTAGCGCTAACTCGCTCTTTCCGCCAGCACGCTGCAGGGCTTGTGCCCAATCAATTCGACTACTTTGAAATGGTGCAGGACTTTGGGGTGTATCTGTTTTAGCTTTGTCACGATTAACAGGAGTCTGTGGACTATGGTCGCTAATAATTTGTTTAAGCATATCTTCATCAATAGGCTTAGTTAAATAGCCTTTAAAGCCATCTTTTAACAGTTGCTCTTTTTCACTTTGAAGGGCGTGTGCCGTTACAGCGATAATGGGTGTGTCTTCATTAAGTGATGATTCTTGTATAAGCTTACATGCGGTTATACCGTCCATAATTGGCATTTGTATATCCATAAAAATTATGTCGTATTTATGACTTTTACTTAAACTGTATGCCTGTGAACCATTATGAGCCGTTTCTATTACTTCAATCTGTTCACTTAACAAAGTATGGAGAAGTTTTAAATTGGCATCGTTATCATCAACAACCAATACTTTTAACGGCAGTAGAGCTTGATCGTTTTGTTCAATATTATGAGTAGGGTGGTCAAGTCTGTAAGGTGCTGCAAGTACTTCACATAACTTACGGTGATTAAGTGGCTTACTTAAGCATGCATCAGCTCCGCTGCCTATAAAGGCTTCTCGCATATTGTGCGATACAGTATTAAGCATTAAATATAAGTAATCAGTAGATTCACGCACGGCTTTTACATAGCTTTTTAGTTGCTGCATATCATCAACAGATGCCATATGGCCAATTAAGCAAACGTCATATTTATGTTCAGGATTTTTTATAGCGTCTAAAAAGCTAGTTTCGTTAAAGCATGCCGTAACGTTTGATTCCCACTGGGTTAATAACGAAAGTACGGCATGGTGCGTATGCTCATGTGGCTCTAAATATAAGATACGCTTACCAATGAGCGATTTAGTCGGTAAGTCATTTGTAAATACGTGATTTGGCAAGCTAAACACACTATTGAATGTAAAGCAGGTACCGTTACCAGGCGCAGAATTTAACGTTATACGACCACTCATTGCTTCAACAATATGCTTGGTAATAATAAGACCAAGGCCTGTACCACCAAACTTACGTGTAATGCTTGAGTCTGCTTGCCCAAATGGAGTGAATAAAGAGTCTTGCTTATCCATAGGTATACCCACGCCAGTATCTGTTACTGACACAAGTAAAGAAGTGCGTTCGTCGTCGAGTAACCGATGGCTTATGTCGACCTTAATAGAGCCTTTTTCGGTAAATTTAATCGCATTACTTAACAGGTTTATTAAGACTTGTTTAAAGCGAGTGGGATCGCCTGTTAAGTCATCCGGTACTTGTTGGTTAATGTAAATGGATAGCTCTAATTGCTTATCGTGTGCGCTAGGAGCGAGTAATGTCATTACTTCATTTACAGCATCACGAAGTTGAAACTGAATCGACTCAAGCTCCATTGCCCCCGCTTCTAGTTTGGAGAAGTCTAAAATGTCGCTAATAATAGTCATTAAACTATTTGCTGAGAGCATAATAGTGTCGAGGTAATCTTTTTGATGTTTATTCAGCGGTGTTTTATAAAGCTGGCGTGTAAATCCAATAACACCGTTTAACGGAGTACGAAGCTCGTGACTCATTTTAGCTAAAAAGTCTGATTTTACACGGTTAGCATCTTGCGCTTCTTTTTTTGCAAACGAGAGCTCTATATTTGACGTTTCGTATTGCTCTAGTGTTTCGCGGTAGTCGCTTGTTGCTTGATCGATATTTTTTTGCATTTCATCTTTTTGCATCACCATAGTGTGAGCAATGGTGTTTAAGCCTTCTCGAAGTAACTCAAACTCACCAATCATGTTGTCGTTAAGGCCAGTACTTCTTTTACCTTCAACTAACTTGTCGGTTGCAAGTACTAACTTATTAAGCGGCGTCATAAACATGCGGCTTAACTTTAAAGCTAAAATAGCTGCAAACACCAATGATAAAATAATTACAATACCGCTAATTAATAAAGCACGTTGTTGTCCTATAACAGCTTGGTCTTTGTTTAGCTGTATAATAACTGTGCCCAGAGATGACTGAAAAGCCGACGGGTCCCATTTAGAATCGTGACTTGTATGATTAATAATGGGGGTGAAAAATGTAACAAGCTCATCTGACTTTTGCACATGGGTGGTTTTTAAATTTATGAGCGTTTTTTGACTAATTAACTTTTCAAATGAGCGGTGATAATTACTGGTCATTAATAGCGCATTATTTTTATCAAAAATTGCAATCGACTTAATTGTAGGGGAGTGCTTGTTATGTGTGTAGCTTATAAGGCGATTCAATAGCTGTTTGTTTTTTTCGAGCATGGGTTGCTCAAGCGCAATAGCAAGGGGCTCAGAAATAGTAGTGCCTTGCTGATATAAAATTTCATCAAGCTCAATGTAACGATTTATTGTAAAATAGCCACCAAGTAGTAATCCTATGATCACCGTTGGGATCAGGGTCAGTGTTAAAACAGAATCGCGTAAGCCTAATTTGGTCATAATGAGAGCGTTTTATCGTTATTAGTATGACTTGAGTATATACGGTTCAACACGCATTCTAAAGCATCTAAATATAGGTGCTTCATAAATAAAGTTAAGGTAATGCCTAATGGCGCAAATTTTTAAAGCGAAAAAAAAACCGTTAAAGCAACAAACACTAGAATTAACTATAACGGGAATGGATCATCAAGGGCGTGGCATTGCTAAACATAACAATAAAGTATGTTTTGTAAGCGGTGCATTACCAAACGAAACAGTCAAAGCAACACTCGTCGAAGATAAAGCTAAATACAGTAGTGCAAAAGTAACTAAAGTTATTCAAGCGAGTGAATCAAGAGTAGATGCTTTTTGTGAGCACTATAATCAGTGTGGTGGTTGCCAATTACAGCATTTAGAAGTAAGCCAACAAGTTGTAGAAAAACAAACTGCAGTTACTCAGTTATTTAGTAAGTTTGCTAAATTAAACAGCTTAAACTGGCAAACCCCATTATTAAGTAAACCTGTGCATTACAGACGCAGCGCTCGTATAGCTGTTATGTTTGATAAAGCAGCTAAAAAAATGCGCGTGGGTTACAGAGCAAGTGGCTCAAAAAATATTGTGAGTATTAATAAATGTGCAGTACTTGATGAAGTATTTACAGATGTTTTTACACTTTTTGATGATTTAATTAATCAACACAAAGCACTGCACAGTATAAGCCATTTACAGTTATGCCAAAGTGATAAACAAAACTTTGTTGTTATTCGTCACACTAAAGCAATTAATGATGATACAAAGGCTTTGGTTGAGCACATAACAAAAAGCCAGCAGTTTAAAATTGTATGGCAAAGCGAGAGCGATGCAATAGAACATTCACACTTAGCCATGCCATTTTATTATCTTAAAGAATTTGATCTAAAATTTGAATTTGGTTTAGGTAATTTTATTCAGGTAAATGCGCAAGTTAACGAAGCTATGTTAAAGCAAGCTGTAAATTGGCTTGATTTAAAAGGTGATGAAAATTTATTGGATTTATTTTGTGGGATTGGTAATTTCTCATTAGTGTTAGCAAAACAAGCAAAATCTGTAATTGGTGTAGAAGGTGTGACTTCAGCGGTTGCAATGGCTGCTCAAAATGCGCAAACTAACTCTATTACCAATGCGCAGTTTCATTGCTTTGATTTAACCCAAAGCATACAGAGCGCCCCATGGTTTAGCAAAAACTTAGATGTGCTTGTACTCGATCCTTCCAGGACTGGTGCTATGGCTGTATTAGAGCAATTACCTTTAAAGCAGTTTAAAACTATTTTATATGTCTCTTGTGACCCTGTTACTTTAGCCCGTGACAGCGCAATTATTTCACAAGCTGGCTTTGATCTTAATAAAATTGGGCTAATGAATATGTTTCCTCATACAGGGCATATTGAAACTATGGCGTTATTTCAACGGAGGTAGAACGCATTATGGTAGCTACACGACAATCACATCAACAAGATGAGACAACAGATTTTAGCACTCGGCTTTCATTTCTTGCCTTGTCTGAAGAAAAAACAGAGCTACTTACTAAAGCCCAAGCGCTCTGCGTAAAATGTGATAGTGAAAGCAGGCAAACTACTGCAATCGAAATGGTTGAAATTTTAGCTGAGCTAAATCTCGACCCCGAATCGTTAGCTACTGCGTATTTAACCCCGTATTTTTTAAACGACTTAATATCGCTTGAAACCATCGAAGAGCAGCTTGGGAATAACATTGCCATGCTGTTAACTGGGGTTGCACAAATGGCCACTATTAGTACTTTATCGCATCAAGGTAAAGGCACTATGCAGGTTGATAATATTCGAAAAATGTTATTAACCATGGTTGAAGATGTGCGCGCCGTGGTCATTAAGCTTGCCGAGCAGGTATGTCATTTACGCAATGTAAAAAATGCGGATGAAGAAGACCGCGTTATTGCCGCTAAAGAAACAGCAGATATTTTTGCACCATTGGCAAACAGATTAGGAATAGGGCAATTAAAATGGGAACTGGAAGATTTATCGTTTAGATATTTGCACCCAGGCACCTATAAAAGCATAGCCAAACAACTTGACGACAAACGCCTTACACGCGAAGCCTACATGGAAGATATGGTTGAGCAAGTAAAAAACCGTTTAAGTGAAGCGGGCATAGAAGCCCAAGTTTATGGTCGTCCTAAGCACATTTACAGCATTTATAAAAAAATGCAGCAAAAAAACTACGAGTTTGATCAGCTTTTTGATATTCGGGCAATGCGTATCGTCGTTGAACGATTGCAAGACTGCTACGGTGCGCTGGGCATTGTGCACACCAATTGGCGTCATCTTAATAAAGAGTTTGACGACTATGTAGCAACCCCAAAACAAAACGGCTATCAGTCAATTCATACCGTGGTATTTGGACCTGAAGGTAAAACGGTAGAGATACAAATTCGTACCAGCGACATGCATCAAGATGCTGAGTTAGGGGTGGCTGCACACTGGATGTACAAAGAAGGTGCATTACCAGGGCGCGGATCGGGTTATGAGCAAAAAATTAGCTGGTTGCGTAAGCTACTCCAATGGCAAGAAGAAGTAGTCGATGGCGGCGATTTAGCAGAAGAGCTTAAAAACCAAGTAGTAGAAGATCGCGTATATATATTTACCCCAAGCGGCGATATTATCGATTTACCACTTGGCGCTACACCGCTTGATTTTGCTTACTATATTCACTCAAATGTGGGGCATCGTTGTATTGGTGCAAAAATATTCGGCAAAATAGTGCCGTTTACGCATCAACTTACAACAGGGGATCAGGTAGAAATACTGACCCAAAAACAACCAAATCCAAGTCGTGATTGGTTAAACCCGTCATTAGGATACATTAAATCATCCCGTGCTAGAGCTAAAATCCATCACTGGTTTAAACAGCTTGACCGCGACAAGAACTTAAGTGCGGGGAAAGAAATTCTCGACAGTGAGCTACAAAAGCTCAATTTAACATACAAAGATTTAGAGCCAGCCATTAAGCGTTTTAACTTTAAAGAGCTGGATGACTTAATGGTTGCGATTGGTGCGGGCGATGTTCGCCTCAATCAAATGCTTAACTTTGTAAGTGATCGGACAGAAGACGAGCCGGTTATTCGCATTAAAGCACCAAGTAAAGTAACTGGTGATAAAAACGGCATTGTGGTTGATGGCGTTGGCAGCTTAATGAGCCATGTAGCCAAGTGCTGTCGCCCTGTACCTGGCGATGAAATAATAGGTTATATAACCCAAGGTCGAGGAATAGGTGTTCATAAAGAAGACTGTGATTCGTTTAATAACTTAAAAAACCAGCATCCTGAGCGTGTTATTTCGGTAAGTTGGTCAGATGATATTAACGGCTCGTACGCACTAAGTATTAAAATAGAAGCCACCGACCGTTCAGGGCTGATACGCGATATAAGCTCAGTACTTGCTAATGAAAAAGTAAATGTTTTAAACATGAACGTAAATACGGTTGAAGATAATCAGTTAGCTATATTTACAATGCAAATAGAAGTGCATGATTTATCGGGTACTAACCGTGTTCTTTCTAAATTACACCAAATTGAAGGTGTACACGATGCCAAGCGTGGTCATTAATCATGAATGATAATACAGCGCTTACACAACTTCTTAGCATAATGAAAACACTGCGAGATCCCAAGGGCGGTTGTCCGTGGGATCTCAAGCAAGATTTTAAATCTATTGTGCCGCATACACTTGAAGAAGCGTACGAAGTTGCTGACTGTATTGAATCAGGCAACTTAGATGAGCTTAAAGGTGAATTGGGTGATTTGTTATTTCAAATAGTTTTTTATGCGCAGCTTGCACAAGAGCAAAATCTATTTGATTTTAATGATCTAGTAGAGCAATTAAACGATAAGCTTACCCGTCGTCATCCGCATGTGTTTGGTGAAAAAAAAGAGTTAACAGACGATCAATTATCGCAGCAGTGGCAAGCAATCAAAGCACAGGAGCGAAGTGCTAAAGCGCAAATCGAATCCCCTTCTTTTTGGCAAGATATCCCTGGCAATATGCCAAGCTTAAGCAAAGCCAAAAAAATTCAACAACGCGTGGCTTCCCTTGGCTTTGATTGGCCAACGTATCATGGTGCACTAGATAAAGTGAGTGAAGAAGTGCTTGAAGTAAAAGAAGCGATTGAGCAAGACCCGCTATCTGATCATACAGCGGAAGAACTCGGCGACTTACTTTTTGCCACTGTTAATGTTGTACGCCATGTTAAACGAGATCCCGAACAACTGCTTCGTAGCGCTAATGATAAGTTTTCAGCGCGTTTTGAAAAGGTAAACGCTTATTTGCATGCGCAAGGTAAAAGCTTAGATACAGCAACCTTTGAAGAGATGGATAGTGCGTGGGATGCGATTAAAAAAGTAAAATAGGCTTAATGTTAAATAGTGCACATTTTTTGTGCGCGTATTAGCTAATTTTAGCTGGATTGATAAGCAGTGTTTTGGTACAATTTCGCCCCGTCTTGATGATATACCCTTAGGCTCTTCTTTGGGTGTTATATTCCTTTTAATTCCTGATATTCTAGGGTTCGCATGAGTACAAAATTTATCTTCGTTACTGGCGGAGTTGTTTCTTCGTTGGGTAAAGGTATTGCCGCAGCTTCACTGGCCGCTATTTTAGAAGCCCGTGGTTTAAATGTTACCATTTTAAAGCTGGATCCTTACATCAACGTTGACCCAGGCACAATGAGCCCAATTCAACACGGTGAAGTTTACGTTACAGAAGACGGCGCAGAAACGGACCTTGATTTAGGTCACTACGAGCGTTTTATCCGTACCAAAATGACTAGTCGTAATAACTTCACACAAGGCCGTGTATATGAAGACGTATTACGTCGTGAGCGCCGTGGTGAATACCTAGGTGCTACTATTCAGGTTATTCCACATATCACTAACGATATTAAGCAACGTGTATACGACGGTGCTGAAGGTTATGATATTGCTATTGTAGAAATTGGCGGCACTGTAGGTGATATTGAATCACAACCGTTTATTGAAGCAATTCGTCAGATGGGTACTGAAATTGGTCGCGAACGCGCGCTATTTATTCACTTAACGCTAGTGCCATTTTTAGGCCCTGCCGGTGAAGTTAAAACGAAACCAACTCAGCACTCTGTTAAAGAGTTACGCTCAGTAGGTATTCAACCAGATATTCTTATTTGTCGTTCAGACCGTAAACTACCTAATAATGAGCGTGCAAAAATCTCATTATTCACAAACGTAGAAGAAAAAGCGGTTATTTCACTACCCGATGTAGACAGTATTTATAAAATTCCTGCGTTATTAAAAACACAAGAATTAGATAACTTTGTATGTCGTCGTTTTCACTTAGATCCACCAGAAGCTGATTTAGCTGAGTGGGAACAAGTACTTTATCAAGAGTCTAACCCAACGGGTGAAGTGACCATTGGTATGGTTGGTAAATATATTGAATTACCAGATGCGTACAAATCGGTTAACGAAGCATTAAAGCATGCGGGTCTTAAAAACCGCCTAACAATCAACATTGAATACGTAGATTCACAAGACTTAGAAAGCAAAGGTGTTGAATTACTTTCACACTTAGATGCTATTTTAGTACCTGGTGGATTTGGCGGACGTGGTGTTGAAGGTAAAATCTTAGCAGCTAAATATGCACGTGAAAATAAAGTACCATACTTAGGTATTTGTTTAGGAATGCAAGTAGCATTAATTGAATATGCACGTAATGTTGCAGGTTTAACGGATGCAAACTCTACAGAATTTAATGCAAATTCAGAAGCGCCTGTAGTTGGCTTAATTACTGAATGGCTAGATGCTGAAGGTAATGTTGAAACACGTAGCGAAAAATCTGATTTAGGTGGCACTATGCGTTTAGGCGCACAAAAATGTCATTTAACGCCTGGTTCTAAAGTACATGGAGTATATGGCAGCGACGAAATTGTTGAACGTCATCGTCATCGCTACGAAGTAAATAATAACTTCGTAGAAATACTTGAAAAAGCAGGCTTAAGCTTTACTGGTTTATCAGAAGATAAAAAACTGGTAGAAATTATCGAAAATAAAGATCACCCATGGTTTATTGCCGCGCAGTTCCATCCGGAATTCACGTCAACGCCACGTGATGGTCATCCGTTATTTGAAGGGTTTGTAGCAGCTGCGCACATCCACCAAAAAGCGAATTCGTAATTTTAAAAGCCGTGCTTATTGCACGGCTTTTTTGTTTTAAGGGCTGACTAAGCTATATAAAACGTAGTAAAGTTAGCTGAACTCACCATTTTGGGAATATAGAGGAATCAAGATGTCAGAAATCGTAAAAGTAATCGGTCGCGAAATTATGGACTCGCGTGGTAACCCAACTGTTGAAGCAGACGTACATTTAGCAGATGGTTCTTGGGGTCGTGCAGCAGCACCTTCAGGCGCATCTACTGGTACTCGTGAAGCATTAGAGTTACGCGACGGTGATAAATCACGTTACTTAGGTAAAGGCGTATTAAAAGCAGTTGGTTATATTAATAAAGAAATTGCTGATGCTTTAGCTGGTCAAAATGCATTAGATCAAAACGCTGTTGATAAAGTGATGCTAGATTTAGATGGTACCGAAAATAAAGAAAAATTAGGTGCAAACGCAATCTTAGCTGTATCACTAGCAACTGCGAAAGCAGCTGCACAGTCTAAAAAAGTTGAGCTTTATGAGCATATTGCTGACTTAAATGGCACACCAGGTGTTTACTCTATGCCACTTCCAATGATGAACATCATCAATGGTGGTGAGCACGCAGATAACTCTGTAGATATTCAAGAATTCATGATCCAACCTGTTGGCGCTAAAAACTTCCGTGAAGGCCTACGTATGGGCGCTGAAGTATTCCACAGCCTTGCTAAAGTGCTTAAAGCTGATGGTCATTCAACAGCGGTTGGCGATGAAGGTGGTTTTGCACCTAACCTTGCATCTAATGAAGCGGCTCTTGCTGCAATCAAAGTAGCTGTTGCAAACGCAGGTTACGAGCTAGGTAAAGATATTACTTTAGCGATGGATTGTGCTGCATCTGAGTTTTACGACAAAGAAGCAAACATCTACGATCTTAAAGGTGAAGGTAAAAAATTCACTTCTGAAGAATTTAACTTCTTCTTACAAGATCTTACTAATCAGTACCCAATCGTTTCTATCGAAGATGGTCTTGATGAGTCTGATTGGGATGGCTTTGCACATCAAACTAAACTAATGGGTGATAAAATCCAATTAGTAGGTGATGATTTATTTGTAACAAATACTAAGATTTTAAAACGTGGTATCGACAACGGTATTGCTAACTCAATCTTAATTAAGTTTAACCAAATCGGTTCTTTAACTGAAACTTTAGCTGCAATCAAAATGGCTAAAGATGCTGGTTTTACTGTTGTTATTTCTCACCGTTCTGGTGAAACTGAAGATTCAACAATTGCTGATTTAGCAGTGGGTACGGCTGCAGGTCAAATCAAAACAGGTTCATTGAGCCGTTCTGACCGTGTTGCAAAATACAACCAATTGCTACGTATTGAAGAGCAATTAGGTGATAAAGCACCGTACAACGGTCTTAAAGAAGTTAAAGGTCAGTAATTCTATTTTATATAGAATCTAACTTTTAACTTTAGATGATAAAATCCTCGCCTATGCGGGGATTTTTTATGCCTGATACTTTTTCCAAAGAGATGAAAATAAATTGTAGGCTTTAAGCTTGTTGATGTCCGCAGCACTAAAGAGTGGAACACAAAAGTATAACGCTTTATTCATGCTTTAACTTCTTACGCACTCATAGCTGAAACTGCTGCTTTAAAATATCACCTGTAAAACTGGTTTTTAAATAAAAACCACGGGGTAGGGTTTTAATTATTTGCCCATTTGGGCCAATAGCATCAGTGACTATTTTACTATGAGCAGCTTTGGGGCGTATTTGCATAGCATCGCCTAAATGGCCTGATATTTCGTCGACTCTACCTAGCGCAATTAGCTCCATTTGCTCTTCCCAGTCGCGTTGTAACAAAGCGTCTTGTTCAGGTGAAGGCTGCCACAAAAAGCCGCTGCCGATAGTTCTGTCAAACGGCGCAATATCACGTTCGCTTAAAATTGGCAGCCATAAAACATGATTTAGTTTTTTACGCACAGAGCTGGTATGCCACGTCATTCCCGTTACGTTCATTAAAGGTGTAACCGATACAAACGTAGTTTCCAGTGGCCTACCTTTATAAGAAATAGGCAGTGTTTTTAGCTCAATTCCTAAATCTTCAAAATCGGGGAGGGGTTTGGAGCCTGCAGTAGCGCCTAGTACGTATTCAATGAGTTGCCCAGTCCAACCTTTTTCACGTAGTAAATCATCTGGCGTTTTAAAATGGTACTGGTTTGCAAGTTGCCCAAGTGTTAATCCGGCAATACTGTTAACGCGCTGCATTAAGTCGTTTATTGAGTGTGGTTTTGTAGGTCGCATATTCTTAATTTCGGTTGTATAAATACCATAGTCATGATAGCAAATAGGCTAAGCCGTGGATATCTTTAGGGTTGTACGTTTTTTGCCCGCCTGTTGTTTGTGTTAATTTTGCACATATTGAAATTAAGCTACTTTACTTTAAGTTACTGACTCTGCAGGTTTTTTTAAATGTTCACGTTCAGTTTTGATTAAGCCATTTAAAAGTTGTAAGGATAAATACAACTATATGAACATGTTTATCCACAGAATCTGTGGAGAAGCTAAGTTTTAAGATCTAATATTGTGGATTTGTTTGCAAAATGAGCGTGTTTTACAAAAGTTATGCACAAACTGTGAGTAACTAGAGGAAAACAAGAACCGCAATAGCTTTGCTGAGTTATTTTCTAAATATTTACCTATTCTCTATTAATTTATCAACATACTAAAAGCTCAAACTTAGCTCACTAATTGGCTTGGGTATAATAGTATTTGCCGTATTGCGGCTAATGTGGAACAATCATTAAAAATCGACTTACAAATGAGGCACTAAGGTGATTGATGCCGAAGGTTTTCGTGCCAATGTCGGAATTGTGATTTGCAATAATCAGGGACAGGTTTTTTGGGCCAGACGTTATGGTCAACACTCTTGGCAATTTCCCCAAGGTGGTGTTGATGATGGCGAAACTGCAGAACAAACCATGTACCGTGAATTACACGAAGAAGTAGGGTTGCGACCAGAAGATGTAGAAATAGTCGCAAGCTCAAAACATTGGTTACGCTATAAATTACCCAAACGATTAATCCGCCGAGACTCTAGTCCGGTGTGTATTGGGCAAAAACAAAAATGGTTTTTACTAAAATTACGCTGTAAAGACGAAGATGTAAATTTACTTAAAACCCATCATCCAGAGTTTGATGATTGGCGCTGGGTAAGTTATTGGTATCCTGTAAGACAGGTTGTATCGTTTAAACGGGATGTTTATCGACGAGTAATGAAAGAGTTTGCTCCTTTCGCCATGCCTTTTAATAAGAGAGAACAACATAAAGATCATTGGCGAAGTAAAAGGTAGTTAATTCAGAATAAAATAAAGGAGCAGGACATGCTGGCTACACTGAGATCTATTGCGGAGTCTGTATCGCGACAAGCGAATTTAGACAGCGCATTAGTGTGCTTTGTGCAAATGGTTAAAGATGCCATGAAAACCCAGTGCTGCTCCATTTATTTTGCAGATTACAGCCAAGACAATTTTGTACTTATGGCAACCGAAGGGCTAAACCCCGATGCGGTAGGTAAGTTTAGAATTGGTTTTACCGAAGGTTTAGTTGGCCTAGTAGCGCAACGCGAAGAACCTATTAATATTGCATTTGCTAAATCGCATCCTCGTTTTAAGCTCTCCCCCGAAGTAAACGAAGAAGGCTACAACGCTTTTTTATCTGTACCCGTTGTTCATCAAAAAAAAGTACTGGGCGTTATTGTTGTCCAACAAAAAATGGCACGTGTATTTAGCCAAGACGAAGAGTCGTTTTTAATAACGCTTTCTGCCCAGCTTGCTTCACAGTTAGCGCATGCTGAAATTAAAGAAATACTCCGCCAAGATGAGTCATCTCATCAAACGTCTGTTTTAAAAGGCGTATCGAGCGCGCCTGGAATAGGTATAGGGCAAGCATTTGTTGTATTACCAAAACTCGATTTTAAATCTATTGAGCTTTTAAAAGACAGTGACGTTACTGAGCAGCGCCGTTTGTTTACACAAGCTGTAGCTGCAACGCGCAAAGAATTTAATACCCTATCTATGACGCTAAGCGATTCTATTCCGCACGAAGCTCTTGCGGTATTTGATGTGTATCAACAACTGCTTGACGCTAAAAGTTTAGGGCATAATGTTGAAATGCAATTACAAGAAGGCTGGTGTGCTAAAAGCGCCCTAAAAATTGTAATAGAGCGTTTAATATCTCAATTTAATGCCATGCAAGACCCTTATATAAAAGAGCGAGCTGTTGACGTTAAAGACATTGGTCTTCGCGTATTACACCATCTTGTAAATACCGAGCACGCTGTTAAAAATTATCCGGCCAACACTATTTTAATTGCTAATATCTTAACACCCGCCATGCTAGCTGAGGTGCCAAAAGGTCACTTAACAGGCGTTGTAAGCGTAAATGGCTCTGCAAATAGCCATGCTTCTATATTAACGCGTGCGATGGGGATCCCTGCCATTTGGGGTATAGAAGATTTACCTCTACTGCAGTTTAATGGCAAACCGATGATTTTAGATGCATTTGCTGGGCGTTTATATATATCGCCTTCGCAAATGTTGATGGATGAATACACAGAGTTACAGCATCAAGATAACCTACTTAATAACCGCTTTTTAGCAGAGCAAGACTCTGAATCAATTACGCTTGACGGTGAGCATGTTAGCTTATTATTAAACGCAGGCCTTGAGCTTAATACCGAGCAAAGTAGCGCGCATATTTGTGACGGAGTGGGGCTTTATCGAACCGAAGCGTGGTTTATGCAAAAAGGTCAGTTTCCTTCGCAATTAGAGCAAGAAAATTGGTACCGAGAAGTACTAACTAGCTATCATCCTAATCCTGTGGTTATGCGTACATTGGATATTGGAGGCGATAAGGTACTTGATTACTTTAATATTACCGAAGAAAACCCATTTTTAGGCTGGCGTGGTATTCGTATCAGCCTTGATCACCCAGAGTTATTTTTAGATCAACTAAAAGCGATGCTTAAAGCAAATATTGGTTTGGGTAATTTAAAAATAATGCTCCCTATGATCAGTGGCACTGAAGAAGTTGATGAGTCACTTGCGTTATTTGAACAGGCTTATTTTGAGTTAAGTGAAAAATACCCAGAGCAAACCATAGAAAGACCCGACATAGGTATAATGCTAGAGGTACCTTCAAGTGTATTTATGCTTCCAGAGTGGTCAAAAAAAGTCGATTTTTGCTCAGTAGGTAGTAACGATTTAACACAGTATTTATTAGCAGTAGACAGAGCTAACGCACGTGTAGCCGAGCTTTTTAACCCTTATCATCCAGGTGTACTAAGAGTACTAAATAAAGTGGCGCACGAATGTGAGCAATATGAACTGCCATTTAGTTTGTGTGGTGAACTAGGCGGCGATCCTGAAGGGGCTATTTTGCTTATTGCCATGGGTTACAGACGCCTTAGTATGAACTTATCATCGCTTAATAAAGTTAAATGGGTACTTAGGCGTTTAAATGTTAGTGACATGGAACAACTATTAAGTGAATGCTTAGCGCAATCCACAGCCAAACAAGTACTACGTTTAACGCGAAGCTTTATGCTAGAGCATAAATTAGGTGATTTGTTTTACACTCCCAAATAAGCTTATACGCCTAATTAATTGCAATACACAGATGCTATTAGTTTTATAATCCTTTAATATATAAACCTTAAAAGGGTATTTGAGATTACTATGTATGACTTAGGTTTGTTAGTCGCAAGCTGCGCACTACTAGGCTGTATTGTTGGGTTTTTAGCTGGGTTACTAGGCATTGGTGGCGGTTTAATTATCGTTCCAGTTCTAAGCACTCTGCTACTCTCATTTAATGTAACGTCAGCTGATCATGTATTAGTAATTGCTATTGCAACCTCACTCGCTTCTATTTTATTTACTTCAACGTCTTCAGCGCTGGCTCATCATAAAAATGATAACGTGCCTTGGGATATTGCCCCATGGGTTATGTCGGGTGTGGCTTTAGGTGCACTTATTAGTGGCTTTGCAGCAAGTTTAATCCCTGAACAAATATTGCGTACAGTGTTTGCTATAAGTGTTGTATTTATTGCAGCAAGAATGGTGCTATCCGCGCGTAATAAACCGATGTCAGATAAACCGTTACCGGCAGGTCCTATTTTATGTGGATTTTCTGCGATAATGGGCGGATTATCAGGTTTAATTGGTATTGGTGGTGGTGCTTTAATAGTACCTATGCTTAATTATTTTTCGGTTGATATAAAAAAAGCAATTGGCTGCGCAGCCGCGTGCGGAATTGTTATAGCATTATTTGGCTCTATTGGTTACATCAGCGCAGGATGGCATGTTACCGATTTAGAGCATGGCTTTGCTGGGTTTGTTTATTTACCTGCATTATTTGGAATTGTTATTACCTCGTGGTTTGTTGCGCCTATTGGCGCTAAAGCAACTCACTATTTACCTGTTAATACAATTAAAAAAGTTTTCGCGGTGCTGCTTGTAGTTATCGCAATTAAAATGGTTTTTAGCTAAAGGTTGATTTTTTATGGCACTTGAGTTTCCTCAAATTGATCCAATTATTTTTTCTGTTGGACCGCTAAGCGTACGTTGGTATGGCTTAATGTATTTAATAGGTTTTGCATTTGCGATGTGGTTTGCAAATCGTCAAGCATCGAAGCCAAATTCGGGTTGGACTAAAGAGCAAGTAAGCGATTTACTGTTTTACGGCATGTTAGGGGTAATACTAGGCGGGCGTATTGGCTACGTATTGTTTTACCAGTTTAGTTACTTTATAGAAAACCCACTGTATTTATTTAGAATAGACCAAGGCGGTATGTCGTTTCATGGTGGAACACTTGGCGTTATAACTGCCGTCGCAATTTTTTCGTGGACGCGTAAAAAGTCGCTTCTTCAAGTGGGCGACTTTGTTGCACCACTGGTTCCTGTAGGGCTTTTAGCTGGACGTATTGGTAACTTTATAAACGGTGAATTATGGGGGCGTGTTACCGACGTGCCATGGGCAATGGTATTTCCAACGGGCGGTCCGCTTGCGCGTCACCCATCGCAATTATACGAAGCATTTTTTGAAGGCTTAGTGCTGTTTTTAATCCTGCAATGGTTTATTAAAAAACCACGTCCAGCAGGCAGCGTAGCCGGTGTATTTTTATTAGGTTATGGCGTGTTTAGATTCTGTATTGAATATTTCCGCCAACCCGATGCACAATTAGGTTTATTTGCCGACTTTATATCAATGGGACAAATACTTTCGTTACCTATGATTGTAGGTGGTTTAGGCTTATTAATTTGGGCATATAAACAACCTAAACAAATAACCACAGCTAAAGCATAATAAGAAGTAACGCATGAAACAATATTTAGAATTATGTCAGCGTATTGTTGACGAAGGGCAGTGGGTCGAAAATAAACGTACAGGTACGCGTTGTTTAACCGTTATCAATGCTGATTTAGAATACGATGTGGCTAATAATCAGTTTCCGATGATCACTACACGAAAAAGTTACTACAAAGCAGCGATTGCTGAATTGCTAGGCTATTTACGCGGGTACGACAGCGCTGCGCAATTTCGTGAAATTGGCTGTAAAACGTGGGATGCTAACGCAAACGATAACAATGCATGGCTTAATAATCCTAACCGTAAAGGTGAGGACGACATGGGGCGTGTTTATGGCGTACAAGGCCGTGGTTGGCAACGACCAGATGGCTCAACACTCGATCAGCTTTCCAAAGTTATTAATAACTTAAAAAATGGCATTGATGACCGTGGTGAAATAATTACGTTTTATAATCCAGGTGAGTTTGAGCTTGGTTGCCTGCGCCCGTGTATGCATACGCACACTTTTTCGTTACTTGGCGATACGCTATATTTAACGTCATACCAGCGAAGCTGTGATGTGCCACTTGGCCTTAATTTTAATCAAATTCAGTGTTTTGTATTGCTTGCGCTAGTGGCTCAAATTACCGGCCACAAAGCGGGTAAGGCGTATCATAAAATTGCTAATGCACATATTTACGAAAACCAACTTGAGCTGATGCGTGATGTGCAGTTAACGCGTGAGCCATTTGCATCACCTCAGTTAAAAATTAATCCAAAAATTAAATCATTAGAAGACATAGAAACGTGGGTAACACGAGACGACTTTGAAGTAACAGGCTATCAATGTCACGAAGCGATTCAATACCCATTTTCAGTATAATAAAAAATTAAGGAAAACATAATGAAAGCAGTGATCCCAGTCGCGGGCCTTGGTACTCGTATGTTACCTGCCACAAAAGCAATTCCAAAAGAAATGTTGCCAATAGTGGACCGCCCTCTAATTCAATATGTGGTAAATGAAGCTGTTGCTGCAGGTATTAAAGAAATAGTGCTTGTAACGCACTCAAGTAAAAACTCAATCGAAAATCACTTCGATACGAGCTTTGAACTAGAAGCTACTTTAGAAAAGCGTGTAAAGCGGCAACTTCTTGCCGAAGTGCAAGCAATCTGTCCTAAAGACGTAACCATTATTCACGTACGCCAAGGTGAAGCAAAAGGCTTGGGCCATGCTATTAGTTGTGCTGCGCCTATTATTGGTAACGAACCATTTGTAGTTATTCTACCTGATGTAATTATTGACGATGTAGAGAGCGATCTTAAAAAAGATAACTTAGCAGAAATGATCGCTAATTTTGAGCAAAACAAGCATAGCCAAATAATGGTTGAGCCAGTACCAATGGCACAAGTAAACCAGTTTGGTGTGGTTGATTTAGGTGATGTTGACTTAAAGCAAGGTGAAAGCTCGCCAATTCTTAATATGGTAGAAAAGCCGCCAGTAGATGAAGCTCCATCAAACTTAGCTGTAGTGGGTCGATACGTATTAAGCGAAAACATATGGCCGTTACTTGCAAAAACTCCGCAAGGTGCAGGCAATGAAATTCAATTAACTGATGCAATTGCGATGTTAATGGAACACGAAAAAGTAGATGCATACGCTATAAAAGGCCGCAGCCACGATTGTGGAAGTAAAATTGGTTATTTAAAAGCAACGATTGAATTTGCACTTCGTCGCGATGAATTTGCTGATGAATTAAAGTCATTTATTAAAAAACTGATTTAACAGTTAATGTAAATCATGAAAGGCGCCTATATCGGCTAATGCCGATCAGTTAAGAAAATGACCGGTTGACCGATCCAAGCGATCATGCAAAATCCGTAGTTAGGAAACTAACTACGGATTTTTTGTGAATATAGAACAAGCACTGCAAGCAACACTTGAAGAAAGCAGCCGATACCATACCTTTGAAAAATTATCAGAAATTCTTGACCCTGAAATCATTGAACAAGGTTTTCAACAAGCAGG